>CAZYBF010000041.1:0-26947 GCA_964645525.1 uncultured Beijerinckia sp. | reverse complement strand
GCGAGCGAGGTGACGCGCTGAGCTTTCCGCCCGGCCTGACGCGAGGCCGATCTCTTTCAAGCCTAACCCTGACTTCAACTGCCCCGAATGGGGCGCATCTGGAGAAAAACGAATGCCAGTCTCCTCTTCGGTCGTAACGTCGTATTATCAGGCGATCATGCGCGCCACGCCGACCTCGGCGCAGGTCGCGGCCCTCTCGACGCTGGCGGACACGACCGCCCTCACCAACACGCTGCTCGGCAGCGCCAACAATTCGGTTGACCCGCTCATCCGCGTCTACCAGGCCGCCTTCGGCCGCGTGCCGGACAGCTCGGGCCTCGACTACTGGGTCGGCGTCTACAACGCTGGCGGCAATTCGGTCGCCTCGCTGCAGGCGATCACGGCTGGCTTCGCCGGCTCGACCGAATTCCGCAACGCTTATGACGCGCTCGACAACCGCGGCTACGTTTCGGCGCTCTACGCCAACGTGCTCGGCCGCGCGGGCGACGCCGCTGGCATCGACTACTGGGTCGGCGTTCTCGGCTCGGGCGTCGCGCGCTCGACGGTTCTGCGTGAGTTCGCCTCTTCGGCGGAATTCAAGGCGACCACCGACTCGCTGATCGACTCCTTCCTCAGCTCTGCGGCCGCTGGCACGCAGTCCTACTCCGGCTCGCTGCTCGCGGGCGGCGGCGGCGCAGGCCGCGACTACGCGCTCACCACCGATGTTGAAGGCGTGTCGGGCTCGGCTGGCAACGACACGATCACGGGCGTGATCGGCGCTTCCGGCACCTACAACGTCGGCGACACGATCAACGGCGGCCTGGGTAGCGACACGCTCGTGCTGACCGACGCTGGTTCGGCCACCGCCGCTGGCTACGCCGAGCTGAACGCGGTCGAGACCGTCGCCGTGCGCATGCTCTCGGCTGGCACGACGATCATCAACGCGAACGGCTGGTCCGGCGTGTCGACGATCTCGAACGCCTCCTCGCTGGCTGGTTCGACCCTCACCGTCACCGGCGCTGAGTCCACCTCGACCATCAAGGTGTACGGCGACTCCGACGTGAACGTCGACTACCGCAACGCCACCACCGCGAACGCGACGATCTCGCTCGTGTCCGTCGGCACCGGCAACACCGCCACCACGATCGGCTCGGCTTCCGCCGCCGCCACGGCGAACATCGACCTCGACCTCGACAACTCCGGCCTGATCGCCGCTGTGAACATCGCGGTTGAAGGCTCGGTGAACCTGGCTCGCGTCGAGGCTGGCAGCAACGTGACGGCCTATTCCGTGACCGGCGCGGGCAACCTCGCCATCGTCACCGACGACACCATCACCACCTTCAACGCCGCCGCCGCTTCGGGCAACGTCGATGTGACGTTCCAGGGCGCTTCGGACGTGACGGTGACCGGCGGTCTCGGCAACGACACCTTCCGCTTCGGAACGACCTACAACAACAACGACTCCGTGAACGGCGGCAACGGCACCGACACGATCGCCTTCACGATCGGCGGCTTCAACCGTAACCTCAACGCCACCAACGTCGAGCGTGCGGAGATCACCTTCGCCGACGCCGGCGGCGGCGACGTGAGCCTCGCCAGCGCTTCGATGTCGACCGTCAACCTGCTCGCGTCCAGCGCCAGCGCCGACGGCTCGATCTCGGAAATCGCTTCCAACACGACCGTCAACATCACCGCGAGCGCTGCTGCGTTCGACCAGGTGACCATCGACGGCCGCAGCGGCGCCTCCAACCTGACCCTGAACGTGGGTTCGGCGAGCGGCAACGTTGGCATCGACAACCTGACGATCACCGACATCTCGAGCGTTGTTGTGAACAGCGTCACGGGCACCGCCAACAACGCGGGCACGCTGACGATCTCGACCGCTGTGTTCGATGAGGACCTCCGCTCGCTCACCGTGAACGCGGTGGCCGGCACGGGCGCTGTGGCGTTCGACTTCGCGACCGCTGGCGGCGCGACGGCGATCACCATCAACTCGCAGGGTTCGGCGGGCATCACGCTCGGCACCGGCATCTCCGGCTCCGCGCTGACCACGCTCACCGTTCTCAACAGCGGTTCGGCCAACATCGTCCTCGAGGAAGTTGAAGGCACCGCCCTGAACTCGATCACCCTCGACGCCAACGGCGGCGGCAACATCTACCTCGCGGGTGGCAACGCTGGTTCGGGCATCGAGCTCGGCAACGGCGGCTCCGGCGGCTCGGTGGTCTCCGCTTCCGTGTTCCTGAAGGCCGAGACCAACTCTGACGTTGGCACCGCGGCTTCCGGCGCCTCGGGCGTGATCATCAACACGACCGGCGCGATCGCGCTGAACGTCAACGTCGAGTCGCCCTCGGCGAGCGGCGGCGTGCACGTCGGCGTGGTCACCGTTGCTCTCGGCAACGCGACCGCTGAAACGACCAACGCTTCGGTGAACGTCTCCGCTGGCTCGATCGGCTCCAACTCGATCATCCGCCTCGAGAAGATCAACATCGACGGCATGACCGGCACGCAGGTGAACGTCGCTGCGACGACCGTGGGCGCTTCGGCGACCTTCGTTCTCGCCTCCGGCGGCATCGACGCTGACGGCGTGGACAACGTGGACGTGTCCGCTCTCAACCTGACGCTTGCGGCTTCCGCGATCGTCGAAGTTGGCGCGATCACCACCACGGGCGGCATGGTCAACAGCATCTCGCTGACGGCTGCGGACGGCGCTTCGGCGACCTTCGGCGCGATCCGCGCCTCGGGCGTTGGCGCGATGTCGTTCACCGTGGCCAGCGGCGCGAGCGCGACCCTTGGCAACATCGCGGTCTCGGCTTCGGGCGCGATCGGCTCGATCGAAGTGAACGGCGCCGACGTCGGCGGCGTGACCTTCGGCACGCTCTCCGCGAGCGCGGTTGGTTCGATCCTCATCTCCGGTGCGGCGAACCTGACGATCGGCACGGTCACCACGAACCGTATCGGCACGATCGACGCCCGCAACCACGGCGTGAGCGGCGCGCTGACCGTTGACCTGAGCGGCGTGAGCGCGGCGGCTGAGGTTTACCTCGGCGCGGCGACCAACCTGATCACGTCCGGTAAGGGCAACGACGTCATCACCCTGAAGGCTGGCACGACCGGCAACGACACGGTGGTGTACTCGACCGCTCTCCAGGCGACCGACAGCATCGTCAACTTCCGCGCTGGCACGCTCGCCAGCGGCGGCGGCGACGTGATCGCTCTCGGCACCGGCATCCAGGGCGGCATCGCCGTGGGTTCCGCGATCGTGACGGACGCTTCGACCTTCGCTCTCGCGACGGCTTCGGCCAACGCGGCGATCAGCGTGGCCAGCACCGGCGCTGAAGTGAACGCCATCCTGATCCAGGCCACGGCCTTCGCTTCGACGGCGGCCATGATGTCGGCGATCAGCACGGGCGGTTCGCTCGAGATCGGCGCGGGCACGGGCGAATCCACCGCGGGTTCGATCGTGGTTGTGTGGACGGACGGCAGCGACAGCTACGTGTCGCTGATCTCGGTCACCGCCGGCCTGTCTGGCGCGGACGCCATCGTCGACGCTTCGGCGGTCTCGACCCTCGCGGTCGTGTCCGGCGTGTCGCCGGCGGCCTTCGTGGCCGCGAACTTCGACTTCGTCTAAGTCAAGTCTAGCTGAAACAAGCGCCCCCCGTAGCTCTGCTGCGGGGGGCGTTTTCTTTGCAGGATCTGAGAATGATCACGCGATTGGCTGCATCGCCGCTTGCGTTCGCGGACGCCGGCTTCGATTACGCCGGGCTCGCCGCGCGGATCGCCGATGCGGTGTCCTCCACAGACGCCGTCGATTTTGGTTTCAAGCGGGAAGTCGCGGTTGGCTACCACCAGGAAAGCGACCGGAAGATTTTTCCGCTGCAGCAGGCTTTCGCTGCGCGCCCCGATGTGCGCGGCGAATTGAACGAATGGGCGCGTACGCGCATGCCCTTGTTCCTGCGGGCGCTATATGAAAGCGTCGCATGCTCTGATCTCGTTATGAAAGCGCCGGAGGATCTCCGCTTCGCCTTGCGGGTGCGGGTGATAGAAGATCAGCCCGGCTTCTCTCTTGCGCCCCACAAGGACAGCTCCGACACAGTATTCGCCTTCCTTCTTCAGCTCTCGCCAGAGAATCCGACGACCAGCGGGTTTTTGAAACGGGCGAAGTCGATCGTTATCGACAAAAAGGCGATGCGCGATCCCACGCGCGGTGGCCTGCCGTCGGTGCTGCCGGAAGCCATCGAGCGCATCTATGGCTACAGGCCGCAGCTCTCCTTCACGGCAAATCAGTTCAGCGAACGGATCGTCGCCTGGGAGCAGCAGGACAATATCTGGTTCATCGACGAGTCCGATGAGCGTTTCGAAGCGGCCGGTTTCGAGGAGGTTCGCCTCGACCCGCCGTTTGGCTCGCTTCTGGCGATCCATAATCCCGCGAGGTCGGAATGGTTCCGCTCTCCTTTGGCGGACTTCAACGTCAACAACGCTCGGCACGGGGTCTTCCCGCGCGTCTATGCGAAACGGCCGCTCGTTCTGCTCGATCTTTTGGGAGCCCATAGCAAGGGTGAGCACATTTCCGTTGAGGGCGTCGGCTCCGATCCGAACTCCTATTTTGTGATATTCCGTCGGGAGACTTCGCAGCGCATGATGCGCGAAGCGGGTTTCTGGCCTGACGGACGTTGAGGCGAACAGCATGGCCAGCGTGAATTTGAAGGAATACGAGCGGCTCACCCCCGTCGTGCATGTGGAGGTCGAGGGCAGGCGCATCGCCTATTACACGCCAACGACCTTCGTCGCCTGGCGCGCGCAATCTCTCCTGACGAAAGAGCCCAGCACGATCGAATGGCTGAATGGCATGCAGCCAGGTGAGAAGCTGCTCGACATCGGCGCAAACGTTGGGGGCTACTCGATCTACGCTGCGAAAATGCGCGGCGTTCACGTCAGCGCAATTGAGCCGGAGGCGCAAAACTTCCACATCCTTTGCATGAACGTACGTCTCAATAAGCTCAGCGACCTCGTGGTCTGCTGGCCGCTTGGGCTATCCGACGAGGTGAGATATTCAACGCTCTACATCTCAGACATGCGGGCGGGCGGCTCCTGCCACAGTCTTGGCGAGCAGGTGGATTTCAAGCTTCGGCCCAAGGCGGACTTTCCATTGCGCCAGGGCGTATTCTCAACCACCGTTGACCGCCTGGTCGATGAAGGCGCTATCGCCTCGCCCGACCACATCAAGCTCGATGTCGATGGGCTTGAGCACAAGGTGATCGCGGGGGCCATGGGTGTGTTGAGCAAGGGCGGCGTGAAATCGCTCAGCATCGAGCTTAATCCTGACATTGCGCAGCATGCCGGGGTCATCCGCACGCTTCTTGAGCTGGGCTATCGCTTCGACGAAGCGCAGGTGTCGCGGGCCCGGCGTCCCGATGGCCCCTTTGTGAACTTCGCCGAACACGTGTTCCACCGCGTGGCCTGAAGCAACGTCCCTGCATAGGCGGCCTCAGCTTCACCGTATGATCCCGAAATAATCGCTGATGCTCTTTAGCGGTTACGCTTTTGCCGCTATCTAGCATTCTGCATACGGGATCGAGTCGAATGTTTTTCTTCAAACCCAGCAACAAGAACGATCTGGGCGCGGCGTTCCAGCGGCATCTTGCCGCGATCATCGCTGGACCGCTCATCTACCTGTTCGTGTTCAGCCTGGTCATCAACATCCTCTATCTCGCCACCCCCCTGTACATGATGAACATCTTCGACAGGGTGCTCACAAGCCTGAGCGTGAGCACGCTTGTCGCTTTGACGGCGATCACATGCTTTCTCATCGTGTCCGGCGGCTTCCTTGAGGCCATTCGTCAAAAGATTTTGAACCGCCTGAGCGTAGCTCTCGACGACTCCCTTTCCGACAAACTGTTCGACGGCCTCGTTCAGGTGAACGTCCAGAAGAAAATGGGCGCGACGACGATGCTCGAGATCGCGAAAGTGCGCAATTTCCTCTCGGGCAATGCGCTGATCTCATTGTTCGACCTGCCCTTCACGCCGATCTTCCTGTTCATTCTCTTCCTCATTCACAGCGCCCTTGGCGTAATGGGTCTGGTCGCCATTATGTGGGTGAGCGCGTTGGGGCTTTTGATCGAATATCGAAACAAGGGCACCTTGAACGATAGCGCGACGAAAGAGCAGAATTCAATCAACTACGCCGACGGCATTCTGCGGAATGCGGAATCGCTCATTGCGCTCGGCATGACGAGCAATATGAAAGCGCGCTGGCGGGCCGAGCATCAGGCCTCGGTCGACTCACAGACCGGCGTGAATGACTCCTTCGCCAACATCAATACGCTGCTGAAAACCTCGATCTTCATCATTCAGGTCGCGATGTCGGGCCTCGCCTGCTATCTCGTCGTGGTCGGCGAGGCGACGGCTGGCGCGCTCTTCGCCTCCAACATTCTTGCGATGCGCATGATCAGCCCTGTCCAGCAGGCGGCCGCCTCCTGGCGCACGTTCGTCGTGGCGCGCAACTCCTACGCCAAGATCATGAGCATTCTCGAGCGTCGCGCGCCGCGCATGGAGCGCACGAAGCTGCCGGCGCCCACGGGCCAGATCGCCGTCGAGAAGCTGATGCTTGCGCCCCCGGGGCTCAAGGAGCCGGTGCTTAAAGGCGTATCGTTCAACATCGAGGCGGGCGAGAGCCTTGCGATCATCGGGCCAAGCGGCTCCGGCAAATCCTGCCTCGCGCGGGCGCTGGTCGGCGTCTGGAAGCCGATGGCGGGCCACGTGCGCTTCGATAGCGCCGACGTGAAGGCCTGGAATCCGGACGATCTTGGCCCGCACCTTGGATATCTGGCGCAGGACATTGAATTGTTCGACGGCACGATCGCAGAGAACATCACTCGCTTCGGTGATAAGGATGATGTGCGCCTCGTGGATGCGTCGATCCTTGCTGGTGTCTACGAGGTCATTCAGGCCCAGAAACTCGGGTTTGATACGCGTATCGCTTCAAAGGGCGGCCTGCTTTCCGGCGGCGAGCGCCAGCGTCTCGGGCTCGCTCGCGCCATTTACGGCTCACCTTCCATAGTTGTCCTCGACGAACCAAACTCAAACCTCGACGCCGTCGGAGAGGGACATCTCAAAAAACTCCTTCAGGAATTGAAGTCGCGCAAGACGACAGTCGTTCTGATCACGCATAACGCGAAACTCGCGTCTTTGATGGATAAGGTTCTCATTCTTCGCGACGGCAAAGTCGCGTCGTTTGGACCAAAACCCAATGCAGGCGTCGGGGAACAAAAGGTCGTCAACCTGACGCCCGCGTCCTGATTTCTATTTTTCGAGTGCCACAGATGAACGCGATCGTCGCCAACGTCACCCAAGCTCTTGGCCATTTGTTGCCGCGCAGCGATGAGAGGCCGGCCGCTAATCCCTGGCCGCTCATTGGCTGGGGCATGGGCGTGCTGCTTGTGACCTTCGTCGGATTTGGCGCATGGGCGACAAATGTCGAACTCGCGCGCGGCGCCCATGTGCCGGGCAAGGTTATCGCCGACTCCCATCGCAAAATGGTTCAGCACCAGGAAGGCGGCATTGTCGGCGAAATTCTTGCGCGCGAGGGTGAGAGCGTTGAACAGGGCCAGATACTGGTGCGTCTTGACCAGATTGGTTTTCAGTCGAACCGGGAAATCCTGTTAAGCCGCTATATCGAGGACGCTGTGCTCCAATCGCGTCTTGAGGCTGAGCTGACGGACAGGGAAAGCTTCGTCCCACCGGCGGATCTGCCTAAAGACGACGTCCGCGTTGGCGCGGTGGTCGCCAATCAGGAGGCTTTGCTCTCCGCTCGTCGCAAAGAGATCCTCGGCCAGCTAACCATCCTGCGCGAGCGGGTGAAACAGCTTGCGCTTCAAATAGAGGGCGCTGAGGCGCAGCAGACTTCGAACCAGCGCCAATTGCAGCTCATTCAGGACGAACTCGTCGGTCTGCGCCAGCTGGCCGAGGGTGGTCTTGTGCCGCTCACGCGCCTTAGGTCCGTTGAGCGTGAAGAGGCCCGCCTGATTGGCGAAGATGGAGCGCGTACGTCCGAAATCGCTAAAATTCGCGTGATGATCGGCGAGACGGAATTGCAGATCGCGCAGACCGACCAGAATTATCGCCGTCAGATCCTCGACGACCTGAAAAGCGTGCGCACGCGTCTGGCGGAAACTCGCGAGCAATTGCTCAATAGCGAGGATATTCTGCGCCGTGGGTACATCCGCGCACCAATCAAGGGGCAAGTGATTGGTCTTGCGGTTCACACCGTCGGCGGCGTTGTCGCCCCGGGCTCCACGCTGATGGCCATTGCGCCGGCCGATGAAAAATATGTCATTGAGGCGCAGGTGAGCCCCATGGACGCTGATGTCGTTGCGGCGGGGCAGCATGCGGAAATTCGCTTCCCAAGCCTGCCTAAGCGCACAACGCCGCTTATTCACGGCTCCGTTCAGTCGGTTTCTAAAGATACGATCAGCGAGCCGCAAACGGGTAAGCAGTATTATCTCGCACGGATTGAGATAAAGCCGGAGATGGTCGCAAAGATCGAGCGCCTCAACATCGTAGCTGGCATGCCTGCCGAGGTGCTCATTAAGGCTGGCGAACGCACCTTGCTCGACTACCTTGTGTCGCCTTGGGTGGATCTATTCAGCAAGGCGATGCGCGAAGAATAAGTCGCGTGCGCGAGGTCGCGGCTCGACGTCACGCGACCTTATGCTGCAGTAAATTATGCCAGGCGAGAAGACCCACTGCGCGGGCCCCGTCGACGCAGACCAGGCGACTGATCCGCTTCTCCTCGAAAATCCGCAGCGCATCGCTTGCAAGCATGGATGCGTCGATCGTCATTGGGTTCTTTGTCATAAACTCTGACACGGGCAGATTGAGCTTTTCGTCAAAGTGACCCTGCGATTGCGAGATCACCCGCCGCAAATCGCTGTCCGTAAAGATGCCCTTGAGGGTCTCTCCGTCTAGCAGAAGGATCGCGCCAACGCGGCCAAGCGCCATTTCCGGGATCGCAGCCTTCAGCATGACGCTGGCGGGCCGATGTGGAATGTCTTTAATCGGCTGCATCACATCTTTCACGCGAAGGTAGAAGCGCCGACCAAGCGCGCCGAACGGATGCGTCCTTGCGAAATCTTCGGTGGTGAACCCGCGCTTGGCGAGGACCGCCATCGCAAGCGCGTCGCCGATAGCGAGCTGAAGCGTTGTCGATGAGGTCGGCGCGACGCCGATGGGACAAGCCTCACTACGCACGCCCGCATCAATGTGCCAGTCGCTGAGGCGGCCGACGCGGCTCGCAGAGGACCCCGTCATGCCGATGATCGTCACTCCGAAACGCTTTGCGAATGAAACGAAGTTAATAACCTCGTCGGTCTCACCGCTGTTTGAAATCGCGATCAAAAGATCGCCATTGGTGATCATTCCAAGATCGCCGTGACCGGCTTCACCAGCATGAACAAAAAATGCGGGAGTGCCGGTTGAAGCGAGCGTCGCTGCTATCTTGCGAGCGATATGACCGCTTTTCCCGACGCCGGTGACGACGATGCGCCCTTTGCAGGCGAGCATGCATTCCACAGAGTGGACAAAAGAATCACCCAACGCGGAGGCCGCTGCAATGAGTTCGTCCGCTTCGTGCTGCATGACGTCGCGTCCGAGCTGGAGGACGTCGCCATTGTACTTCACGCCGGCCATTACACGCCTATCCCGCTTTGGCTGCGCGCATGCGCAGCGTGCCATTCATCAGCCATATCGCTCGACTGATAGTCTTTGAAGCAGGGCGTGCCGAGGGTGTAGTGCAGCAGGTGCGCGTCGTAATTGTCGGGATATTCCGTTGTGAGCCAGTTCCATGTTTTGTCGAACTCGCCCACGAGGGAATCGTCGAGCCATGAGAAGCGATGCAGGAATGCGCCGGTCTGCTGCATCACGAAATCAGGCTTCAGAATAGCGTTCGCAGGATGAGCGCAATTCCACAGAACCATGCTCGACCAGTTCTTGCGAGGATAGTCCTGGTTCTTATTGCCTAGATATTTGTCTTGCGCCTTCGTCTTGTAATCGTGCTTAGCGCACATAACGGCCTTCGTCTCGTCACGCAGCGCCCATAGCTTTGCGATGTCATCACGGCAGATCATGTCGCCATCGGCGAAGATCGCCCAGCCTTTGAAGTCGAACAGAGCGGGCGTCAGGAACCGCGAATAGATGAACGCATTGCTACCATCCGTGTGCTTCTCGACGTAGTTCGGCAGCGCCTTCAGCACCAGCGGTGTGAAAGCGACCGGCATCGAACTCTTTTCGAGGATGCTCTGGCAGAAGGTATGATAGGCAACGGCTTCGCGCTCGTCATACCCGATCGTGATCCGTATCATAGGTCCTGTCCGACTAAAGGATGAAGATCAGCGCCAATCGTAATTGGTCGGCATTGCGCTGCAGATAAACAGGCCTTCCGCCTTTCCAGTGCGGATGAACTGATCCACGCGAAAGAAGCAGGAGAACATGTTGAACCAGTAGCCGAACGGCATCTGCGTGACATGCGCGTTACGCCCATCGGGGAGCATTTTTCCTGCCGGATAGTTTGCGACCGAGCAAACGAAGACCTTGCCCGTTCGGTCCCGGATCTCGGCTAGAACGCTCGACAGCGCGCCGAATTCGACATGCTCCATGACATCAAGGCAGACGACCATGTCGAAGACATCCTTCGAAAGGACGCCGTATTCATCCGATGCGACGTCAAAGCCTTCAACGCGGAGGCCCGGCATGGCTTCCTGCGCGAATTTGATGAAGTGGCCCTTACCGCAGCCGTAATCAAGGACGCTTCCGAAGCTGCGCTTCTGGATGATGCCTCTGATCGTGGGATAATGTTTGGCGGTGACGTTGCCGACGCCAAACGCCTGGTTCTTGTTGTGCAGCTCTTTGAGCTGCGCAGCGTAGGTGTCAGATACGGTCTTGGACATGGGTGATCCTCAAATTGCGGAGCAAAAGCCGAAACCGGCCAGCGTGCAGTGGACGTTCAGGCGCGCGGAAAGAATGATTTCGCCGCAGTTTGGCGCTTTCACGCGCCCATAGCCCTTGATGACGATGAAGCCTCGATTGACCTTCTCGAAAGCCTTCAGGCCGCTCGAAACCTCCGCTTCATTCGAAGCGTTGCAGAAGATGATGTCGACGGAATTGCCCTTCTTTCCGAGATCAGCCATGGAAAGCTTGGTCTTTAGGCGCTTGTCGAACTTCTCTGCGATCTCCTTTGCGAAGGGATCTTGCGGCTGCACCCCCTGGACCCCGCGCGGCGCATAGACCTTCACATTGCTAGCCTGATCGCCAACAAGCGCGCTCACCGCCAGAGATGGGAGCGTCATGGACTGTGAGAGCTGGAACACCCGCACTTCAGTCGGCTTGCGGATCTTGCAAACGCTGGCGTGAATGAAATCGATGATGGAATACATCTCGTAAGTGACGCGTTCTGCGCCGAACATCTTGAGAAACGATCCCGCCGTCGATGTCTCGCTATACAGAAAGTCCCGTCGATTGATGACGCACATCTCATTGTCGGAGATTACGCCTTCGACGTTCTGCAGCTTGTCTTTGAGAAGATCGTAAAGTTTCATTGCGCGACCGCTCCGCTGAGCGCCCTTGATGCGACGCCTTCAAAGAACTCTTCATTGCTCTGGCTAGAGTTCTTCCTGTAGATCTTGATGTTCGGATAGGCGATGCTTTCCTCGCCCTCGAGGCCCCAGATGAACGGCGCTCCGCGATCCGACAGAAGCAGGTGAACGCTACGTCCGGCTGCGCCTGCGAAATGCACGAGGGCGGTCGACACCGAGATGATATCGTCGCAGGCGCAAATCAGTGAGAACCAGCCGTCAAGATCCTTCTTGAAATCCAGCCCGTCGATCCAGCGGATGTTATTGAATCGCCCAGCGAGATATTCTTTTTCTTTCGCAACTTCGCCGTACTGTAGCGATACGAAGATGGTGTCCTGATTTTTGAAGATAGGATCCCACAATTCAATATCGAGTGTCTTTGTCTTTTGGGCGCGCTCCCAATAGCCACCCTTCCAAGAGAAGCCGACGATCTTCTTCGCGCCGGTTTTTGTGAGCAGAATTTCGCGGAACTTGGCGAGTTTCGCTTGATCCGGGCTCAGATACATGCCGCGATGCGCGATGAAGTCTTCGCGTGAATTGCGATACTGCTTCTGGAAAGACCCGATGGGGACAAACCCGTTTACGACCTCTGGATTTGCCGCGAGGAAAGGCCCTGAGCCATAGGAGTAAACCGGCATGTCGGGAAAAGAGCGCTGCAGAATCGGGCGCAAGCGCTTTTCCGAGATAAGCACGGTCTTCGGAAAGTCGCGAAGGAACTGGCGCAAGCAGCCAAGAAAAAGAACCTGGTCGCCGATACCCTGTTCGCAGACCGCAAAGGTCCATTTGTTAGGGTCGATCTTCGAGAGGTCGACTATGCGCTCTGCTCCCTCGAACACCTTTGGAAGCGGGCGCCCAATCTTTCCTACCTCTGGCAACAGGCCGTTATCGTAGTTTATCCAGCCCTCTTTGAATTCACCGAGCCGGAGCTGAACAAGCGACATATTCCACTTGGTCGCAACGTTATTGGGATCCTTCTCGAGAGCCGCCTTGAAAGAGCTTAGCGCTTCAGCCGGGCTGCGTTCGGCGAGCGTATCCGCCTTTAGCCGGATAATTTCGTGCTTGTCGCCGAAATTTTTCTCTGCAATTGCGAGGAGCTCTTCCGCCTCCGCACGCATGAATAGCGAGCGATAGCAGGAAATCAGCCCGCTCAGCACCGACACATTCGGGTTCTGCAAATCGAGATGAGGCTTGAGCACCTCTAGCGCCTTCGAATAGGACTGCTCCTGGAGAAGCGCCGCGGCGTAGTTGATGCAGACGCTCTGGTTGCTCGGCATTGCCGCATGAGCCTGCTCGCCAAAAGCAACCGCCTTCTTGAAGTCGCGCTTTTTGATGTAGGTTGGGATGAGGTTGGCGAGCGCTAGATTCTGCTTGGCGTTCAACTGGAAGCTTTCCAGAAGAAACTCCTCCGCCTTCTCAAATTGCTCACGCCGCAACGCAACCACGCCCTTGTAGGCCAGGCCCGCCGATCTGTTATGTCGCGTGATCGTATCCGCAATCTTATCGGCGTTCTCGAGATCGTTATTCTTCAACGCCTCATCAGCCGAAGCCGCGAGTTTGATTAGCTCGGTCTGTTTCATTTTCGAATCTTGTGAAAGGAATGCGTCGAAGTGGGTTTAGCTCAAGAGGCGGCGCCCGCGCCACTGCTCAATGCCGAAATCGCGTGTTTTCAGAAAGAAGTTGCAAAAATGAACCCGAAGGACCACCGTTTATGTAATCTTAGATTACAAATGTAAGCATCTGTGATGCGCAAGCGCTTCAGCTGCGCGCGATAGCTGTTATGACCGTTATAAAGACTAAAGGACATCATTCGCGATCAAAGAAACGCTAAGCCTCAGTTCGTCGCCGGCTTTCATGTCAATCGCCTCATTCGTCGCGGGATTAAGTAAAACGAGGCCGTAGTCGCGCACAAACCATGGACCCTTGTAATGGTCCGATCTAATCGTGAGCGCGAACCCATTTGATCCGCCCGCCACCACGTCCAACTTATCTAGCGTCTTTCCGTGCGCCACGACCGCGCCACCGCTTCCATGTTGGCATACGAAACGCCCACCCGCTGTCTTGGTCAATCGGGGATCGAGCCGCACTCCGACGCCCGCGAATTTTGTCACAGGGATATGAAGGTCGCAAAGCGCGGACAATTTGGATTCCATCGACACATGGTGTCCGGCCTCATCGACATAGATCTCGAAGGATCGACGTTCAGCGAAAACAACCAGATCATTGAAGCCAACCCACTCGGTTTCGAACTTCGCGTGGAGAACGCCGCGATCACTCGCCAAAGCAGGCTCGCCACGCATCACAATGCGGCCAAGCGCATTCATGAATTCATCCTCGGCCGCTCGTTGAGGCGGGGTCGCCCAGAAATTATGACTCACGCCGGCGCATTCTACCGGGTGAATGCCGATAAAGAGCCCATTATGGAACGGGTGATCGAAAGCGAATTCCTGGAGCGTTTGACGGCCTGCGGGCGTGTATAATGGGAACAGCCAAGGTCGCATATAGGATGCGCCGACGCCAGCGATCGCCGTCGCTTTGGATGCGTTCCATGCGAGCCAGCCCTGCGGCAGTTTGCGCCATTCAAGATTCATCATGTCGTCGCTCATAGTCCTGCGAGATCGTATTTCTTGTTTTCGACTATACGGATTTTCCGCCCGACTTTGATTGACTCGACACCTGCGGAAAGGAGCGCGAAAATCGGCAAATTCTTGCGACCCGAGAAAATCGGCTCCTTGCCTTTGCGTAAGTAAAGTTCCCACATCTCCATAAAGTCCAACCATGGACTCTGATTCGGCGTTTCCGATTCAATGTCAATTTCGCTAAAGACCCCGCCACGCTCTGCGAATTCGTAAACGAAATTCGGCGCGCTCATATGCTCGCCACGAACACGCAATGCGCCACGCGTACCCTCCACCCGCAGCTCATACATATCGGCCTGTGCGGAGAATCCACCATGGTAAAGGATGGACACGTCTCCCGAGAGTTCAATAATGGCGTTTACGGTGCAGTCACCGGAATAGACCGACCAGGAGGGTCGCGACCCTTGGGCGAAAATTGAGCGGGGGGAAGATTTCGGCAGCAAACTGAGAAGCGCATCGAAATGATGACACGCCATTTCGAGCATTGCCGGTTGCTCCATGTTGGCGAGATTGAGTGCCTCATGTCGGGGCTTCGCGTTTAAGAGCGCGATCTGTTCCACACGACCTAGCGCTCCGTTCGCAATGAACTTTGCGATGGATTTGTAATGACGCGTGAACCGCATTTGTTGACCGACGACAATTTTACGACGGTTCGCCTTTGCGTGAGCGACGAGCTTCTTAGCTTGAAGGAAAGTATGCGTGATGGGTTTTGCGACAAGAATATGCATGCCCATATCAATGCATTGCATCGCCTGCTCATAGTGGCGTTCAGAAGGGGTATTGATTGAGGCTATGTCAAACGGATGGGTATCTTTGAGTTTATGTAGGTCTTTCAGGACCCATTCGGGGGAGAGCGAGAACTCGTTTTGCGCTCGCAGGCGTGGGCCCGATTGCGGCTCCACTACTCCTGCAACCTCAGCCCACCCGCTGCGCGAGATATGATGGGCCATTGCTCGCCCCATCAAACCGTAACCAATGGCGAGCACCTTCTTCCCTTGCGCGGCCATGCAGCCTCCTCTGATTCTCGCTTAATGAATAGCGATATGGAGGCGCCATACGCGGTGAGATGTGTAACGCGACTGCATACAATTCTCATGGGTCGTGCTGCAAACCATCGCCTCTTCGTAGAAGGCGGCGCACCGAAGACGCCGTAGCTCTCCATTGATTGGCTTATTGCGAAGCGCGGGCGGACGGCGTCTGCTCAATTGCGCCACCTCGCCGTTTCTGCGACGCGCGATAAAGAGTGTTATGCCAATCCAATGATCTGAACGACCAATTGGTTGGGGTCTTCAAACGCCAGAGACCGCGCCGTCTCGATACGTGTGAAGGCTTCTTGCACCGTTTCGGTATTTTGATCGACCATCCGCATCAAATCATATCCGAGTTCGGCATCCGCCAAACCGGCCCTGAGGGAGAATTCCGCAGCGACGATTGATCGATTGATGATGAATTGCGCATCATTTGGATCGCATTGATCTAAAGCTGATTTAATGAATGTGATCAGAAAGCTCTCAGGGGTAAGGCTATTCGTTTCGAGCGCTTGCGCCCAAAATTCATGGCCTCCAGCGTCGGGCTCTCGACCAAGGACATTTTCGTAAACGCGCGCCACGAATGCGTAAGGTGATTCATTTACGCCATACATGCTCCTGAATTCAGGCGCTTCACAGAATTCTTGTGCGATAACTTCTAAGGCGACGCCTTCAGAAAGACGCGCGCCCCAGTATGCAAGGCCGTGAACATCCGGCGCGCGATTGAAACAGGCTATATATAGCTGAAGAAGTGAGGCGATATTGTTAGTGTCGAGTTGCGACAGATGGACATAATCTCGCACGTCAACAATCGTGTCTGAAAATCCGATCCGACTGATGCCAAATAACTCATCAACGCCCTCATTTTGATTTTTATCGACAACAGTAACCTGGTCGGGACTTATAATGATGCGATGATTGTCTGACCGTCCAGAATACTCTGCAATGACGTCGGGCGCATAGCCGTATAGCTTATCGTCCCCGGGGCCGCCAGAGAGTACAGATCCGGCTCCGCCGAAGAGAGTATCAGCGCGATCAGATCCTCCGTATCCCAATTCAGGACGCGAAGGATCAAGATTTACTTGACGCTCTCCGCCGTCAGTATCGTAGCTCTTTATCGACAATAGTTTATCCGCATTAACAAGCGCGGTTGAAATCCGATATTCAATCAATCCATTCTCTGGAACTACGATAACATCGACTAGGTCCGGTCCGGAAAAGATTTCAATTCTTGATCCAGGATCAAAATGCCCAACTATTAGCGGTCCCTGTCCTTCAGATATGATAACGCCCGCATAGATTTCATCATCTACTTGATGCTGGACGATGAATTTTGCGACCCCGTATGAGGCTATTTGTCCATCTGTGACTTTGTAATGCAAAATGTATTTATTGTCGAAATTTTCATCAACAGGGGCTTCGAAACGTAGAGGCTGCCTCAGGAAGACATCTCCGCTGTTTTCGTCAATGTAGAAGAATTTTTCATCGTGTAGTTCATCTGCGAGATAGAACTTGAGATCGTCACCGTCAGGATCGGAAGCCCAGATCGTGACTATCGATTGATTGATCGGTTTATCTTCACGAAAATATTTTACGATTTCAGGTCTAATGGACGGAGCATCGTTGTCATCATCTGTGTCGGGATTCAAGATATTTTGAATCGTAATACTCTTTGACGCGCCCTCAACGTTCATGGTGAGCGTTTCTGCGTCTTCGGCGAGAAAATCTAACGCGACGTCAATGGAGATGCTGGCTCGACCATCGCTTCCGATGCGCGCGATACCCGACATCGCGCCGCCGACTATGTCAGAAGCCGAGATTCCTGTTATCGAGTAAAACAGTTCGGTCCCAGAAGGAAACCCTATGGTTTCGAGGGTGAATGTCGCACTCTCTCCCTCATAGATGCTCTCTGTCTTGGAGTTTATGATGACTCGCTTCTGGAGACCGAGAATTCTGAGGATGCTCTCATCGAGGTATTGCCTCTGGAGTTGGAGTTCAGACTGAATTGGATCGTTGATTTTTGATAGCCAATCCCTCGCCAATGCGAATGGCGAAGGGCCGCTATAGCCGACTTTTTCAATTTCGGTATCTAATGCCGCTGTAAAGCCCAGAGAAGCGGCTAATTTCGCTTGAAATACGACACGATCTGGGTCTCGTGATGTATCAATTTCCGATAAAACAGCGACAAGATCTAACCCTTGGAATTCGATCTGCTGCAGCCAATATTGCGTTTCCGCGAGCGACGCGTCACGGTTGAATAGTTTCTTATATGCGGCATTGATTTGTGTTTCGATATCCTCTTCGCCATATGTCGCAGCGTATTCATCTGAATCTGCGAGATAGGTCGCAACCTGCAACAATGTTTGGGCGGCAAGAGTTTCGATCGTCAATGGATCCGCGGGCCGTCCGAGGAAGGCGATAGAGAGCTTCTGGATGTCTGTAACGCTTGTGGACATTGGCGCGCCTCAGAATGAATAGTTCATTCCAACACGGAATAAGTTCGTTTGTGTCGACACCTGGTATCTGCGGCATCCGCACAGATCAAAGTATGAAGGGCGTGAGCCTAGGTTAAGGTGCAGGTACTCAGCCTTCACCGACAGCGTTTCGGTAAGTGGCATTTCGACCCCTAGACCTACGCTCCACCCTCTATGCCTTGAGCGATCTTCAGCATATGCGCGTTCGCCAGTCACGGTCCCCCACGCAAAGCCGCCTGTGACGTACAGCATCGCAAAAGAGAGGTTCCGACCAACCACCAATCGCACCGTGGAGAATGCGCGAAGCATCGTCTCGCATTCACCGCTTCGGCTGATAATGCTTGCGCTGCAGGGAGCCGTGGAGGGGCCGGATGTCGTTCCTTTCACTGCGGCCCAGCTGTGATCCGCTTCGAGTCCGATCATCCAGTCGCCTAGCGCTTTTCTGTAGCCTAAACCGATGCTGGCGGTTGGCCCTGCGATGCCGAACGGCTCGTGTGTGATTGGCGTCGCACGATGCACAATGTGTTCAGACTGTCCGGCCGCAATGCCTGTCGAGCCGGTGACGTAGACCCCTTGCATTAGCTGTGGGGTTGCAGGGATAGCGATTGACGTCGGCGGAGCCTTTTTGGGGGCCGGCGTTTCAGGAGGAGTTGGAAGTGGGAGTTTTGTATCTAATGGCGCTTTGAGAACATTCCTCAGCGGCAGGTCCGCGGCGACCAACGCACCCCCCGATGCTACGAAAAGGATAGCGCCGAGCCAATCGCGCTTGAGCCTGACAAATTGTCGTTGCGGCTGTCCTTGGCGGATTGGCCTATCTTCGGCGTTGATTTGGAGCGCGTTTATGCGGTTTCGGATTTCGGTTGCGCGCTCAGCGACCGCAATCGCTTGCGCCTTGGATACTTCATCGTTGCTGACTTTTGATCGGGTCGTCTTGCGAGTTTGTGCGCTCCGCGTTGCTCCCGACCGCTCTTCAACCGTGCGCGTCGATCTTTCGGCTTTGTTCGCAATCGGGGCCGTTGAGCTCGGCGGCGTCTTTGAACGTCGGGGCTGCTTTGCTGAGCGGGGGGCCTTTGAAACACTGCGCGTCTCGACCTTTTTGCGGGGCCGGAGATGCGCAGTCATATCCGCCCCCTTGTGCAGCAGTCAGAGCGTCTAAAGACGGATCTCCGGATCTGGATTTTAGGCCGGCCGAAGGCCTAGGCGAAGTTAAGGCCTGCTTGTCCTTGGCAGTTCGCTCAGAGCAGCGTTCGCATCACGAAATCTGCTTAACAACGCCCTTGGGACCAGCGGATGTGAAAACCAATTCCGGCCTCGTACGTAAAAATTTTTGAGTTGAAGAATGAACAGGCGCCGTAATGAAAAAGTTCGCTGCTATAGCCGTTTTGCTCGCCATGCCTTGCGCGGCGTCTGCGCAGTCTGTCTGGATGCACAATCGCTCCGAGATGTTGATCGAGACCTACGGCAGCCGGCTCATTATCGCCTACTTGACGCCCCGCGAGGGCCTCTCCGCTCAGCCAGGGGATTATCTCGTGCACGGGTCAATAGACCTAAAAAGCAGGGCGGCCGGCGGAGTCGCGCGTGTGTTCAGTTCAAAGTGTGGTCCTGCCGCATATGAAGTAGATGGAGTGTTGTCATCGGGAACGATCACACTCACAGGCAACGCACCCATTCGGGACGCTAATTGTCGAATTACGAATTTCAGGCCGGATAAACTCGTCTTCACATTCGTGAGAGAGCGGGGCTCTATTGATCCGTTTTTCGTAGGTGAGTGGAGCGCAAACGAAAAAACCTGCGACGAAAACGAAGCGCAGGAAGGGCCGATCCTGACAACGGTCACGTCGAGAGGCATGGGCTTTCATGAGGAATACTGCGTCTTTTCGGACATTCGTGGAAACGCGAACCTGTCTACGCTAAGCATGACATGCTCCATCATGGACACGAGATCCAGCGCAATAAGAGGCTTGCGAAGGATAGCGCCGCGCATAATGGAGATCGAAGCTAGGGACGGTCCTGCGGCTGGCGCGAAGCAAACGCTCCACAAATGTCCAATCAATCTCAAGGATCCGACTAAGGATCCCAGCACGCCTTCCAATATGGAAGCGGCCGAAGAAGAATATTTCGACAAGATCTGGGATGAAGCTAACCAGTTAATGAAGAGCACGATGTCTAACTGGCCAAAGCAATCCAGCGGCGGCCGCCGGTAACGCGCGGGCGAAACACGCTGGAAAACACCTGGAGCGAGATGCGTAGCGCATGCCTCCCTTGATTAGCTGTGGCTTGGAGCGTCGAATTCTCCGACACGGCTTTAGGCGCCTTCCAACGGCGCATGCGCACGAGGGCGTTTGCTAACCCACAGGGAAGTCCGCGCTTCGTTGATTTGGACAGTCCCCCTGGGTCAAGCCAAAGCTGAGGTTAAGGCTGCGATCGACAGCCGCTTCGCCTGCGACCAGGCTTTCTGAGGAACATGGTGCGGGTGATCTTTGCGTTGCGCCGAGGATAAATCTCTGCTCCTCTAAACGCGATCGTTCGGTCATAAGAGTTTTCGTGCGTAGGCCCGGCGCAATAGACGGATTGCTGGGCTCCGATCATGAAAGCGGATCGCGGAATAGCGCTATCTCAGCGCGCTGCGGCACGCGAAGCATGATTTACGCAAGAGACTGCAAAGCATGATCTAAGCGAATGCAACGCCGCAGAAGACGGCTAGCCTAGGGGGGAAGTCATGAGCACAGCGCAACTGCGTTTGCATGCGTGCATCGCTCTAGCAAGCCTCATGGTCTTGCCAAACCTAGCTAGCGCGCAGGGCGTCGCAGAATTCTATCGCGGGCGCACGTTGTCGATGGTTATAGCCACTTCCCCAGGTGGCGATTACGATCAGCGCGGTCGCCTCCTTGCGCGCCACATGGGTCGTCACATTCCTGGCGAGCCAGGCATCGCCGCCCAGAACATGCCCGGAGGTGTTGGCCTCGCCGCAGCTAACTGGCTTGCGTCTGTCGCCCCACGCGACGGCAGCGTTCTGCACATGATCATGCAGAACATGCCAGCCCATCAGGCGATTGGAGGCTCAGGCGCCCGTTTCGACGTTCGCAAATTCGGCTTCATTGGCAATACGACAAACAGTCCAAACCTTATCACCGCATGGCATACGACGGGCGTCCGCACCATCAAGGATGCGATGGAGCGAGAGCTTGTCGTAGGCGCTTCGGGTACGGCGACTGCCTCCTCCTATTATCCAAGCGCGCTGAATGCGCTTATTGGCACAAAATTTCGAATCGTGAACGGCTATCCTGGCGGCAATGATGTCAATCTGGCGATGGAGAAAGGCGAAGTTGGCGGGCGCGGCTCAAACTCGCTCGCGTCATGGCGCAGTGGCCATCCGCACTGGATCGCCGAGGGCAAAATCCATTTCCTCGCCCAAATTGGACTTGAGCGGCATCCCGATCTTGCAGACGTGCCGCTCATTTGGGAGCTCGCGAAGACTGATGAGGATCGCGAGGTGCTGCGTTTCATCTGCGCAGACGTGGCTATCGCCCGTGCTTTGGTCACGACGCCGGAGACCTTGCCGGCCCGCCTACAAGCGCTCCGCCAAGCATTCGACGCCACAATGAAGGATCCGGACTTCCTCGCAGAGGCAGCTAAGATGAAAATGGACATTAGCCCAACGCGCGGCGAAGCAGCACAAATCGTCGCGGAGTCAATAGTCGCAGCCTCGCCCGCTGTGCTCGCGCGTGCGAAGATCATTCTGGAAGGGACTGGCAAATAGGGCCAGCACACGGCTGGGACGCTCGCGATAGCAGGGGAGATCTTGATGCGCACAGAAAATATCTTCCGCCTGATCAGAAGCCTGCTCACAGCGATCGTCGCCGCCTCTTTCACGCATGGGTCAGCGCAAGCCCAAATCGCGCCGCCGTTTTACAAGGATAAGCAGATACAGGTGATCGTCGGCACCAATGCTGGCGTAGGCTATGATCTTTATGCGCGCCTGCTCATCGCCCACCTTGGACGCCATATACCCGGCGAGCCTAGCTTTGTTGTGCGAAATATGATCGGCGCTGGCGGACTTCGGGCCGCCGAATACATCGCCCGCATCGCTCCCCAGGACGGTCTCTCGATCGGCTCCATCGGCCGCGGCCTCCCGTTTGAAACGATCCTCGGGCAGAACGAGATAAATATCGATCCAGCAAAGTTCGCCTGGCTGGGCAGCATGAACCGTGAGGTCGCAGTCGCATTCTCTTGGCACACGTCGAAGATCAAAACGTTCGCAGACCTGCAACAGTTTGAATTGTTGACGCCAGGAACGGGCGCTGGCGCTGACTCCGAAATCATGCCGCTTGCCTTTAACAGCCTGACGGGAACACGTTTCAAGCTTATCAAGGGTTACAAGGGCACATCGGAAGCGGCGCTTGCGGTGGAGCGAGGCGAATTGGATGGGATCTCCTATTGGTCAATCGGATCGCTTGCAACGCTCCACCAGCATTGGATTGACAACAAACTCATCAATATTCTTTTTCACACAGGAGCATCTCCACAAGCCAGCTTACCTGGAGCGCCTAGCATTCGCGAATTCACGCGCAATTCCATCGACCGCGCAGCGCTCGATTTCATTTTAGCGCGTGAAGCGCTGGGGCGGCCATTTTTCGCAGGACCTGCCACCCCAGCGGCGCGCGTGTCCATTTTGCGAAAAGGATTCGAGGGCGCAATGCAGGACCCAGAGCTTGTTAAAGACGCCGCTCTGCGAAAACTCGAAATCAGTCTCGTGACGGGAGTGGAAGTAGAGGAATTACTTTCTCGTGCAAGTAGCGCGGATTCCGCAACCACAGCGCGCGTTAAGACGGCTTTAGGGCGATAGGCGCCCCATCACTCAGATAGCCACATCTTCACAGCGCCTGCTTTCGAATAAGCATCGTCATAAGTTCGATGAGCGTATTCGCATTTCACTGTCCGCCAATGCAATAATCCGTATCTGACGAAATAGGGATCACACGCAATGAAAGCCGTCGCCGCCACTATCGGCTTTTGGCCTTCGGACGGCTGGCGTGGATGTCAAGTCCGCTACGCTTTTCTGGTCCGCATATAAGCAGTCACCCACTTTACGATTGGATGAAAACACAGCAGAATAGAATGACAGTCGGCACAAATAGCCGGCCAGACATGGGGGGAGCGAATGGCCAAAATCCAACTTAATGTTGATGGTAAGGCTCATGCTATCGACGCGGATGGCGACATGCCATTGCTCTACGCCCTACGCGATGATCTTGGTCTGAGAAATCCAAAATTCGGATGCGGCCTCGCGCAATGCGGCGCCTGCACAGTGATTGTTGACGGCGTCGCGACACGCTCATGTGTGACTCCGGTTGATTCAATCCAAAACGCAAAAATTATAACCCTTGCTGGTCTTGGCGGCGGAAAAGCGCACAAATTGCAGGAGGCCTTTATTGCAGAACAGGTCCCCCAATGCGGTTATTGCATCAACGGTTGGATCATGACGGCCGCCGCCTTCCTTGAAAAGAATCCAAAGCCGACTGAAGACCAAATGAAAGAAGCCCTTTCCGGAATTAAGTGTCGTTGCGGTACGCATATGGCGATATTGCGCGCGGTCATGCGCGCTGCTCAGGCCTGAGGGAGGTTTCCATGGCTCACGAAATGAACCGCCGTAACCTTCTGACCGCAGGCGGCGCCATCACGGTCTCAATGCTTCTGCCTGGCGTTAAAGCTCAGGCTTTCGTCCCCAGCGAGGGCCTTTTGTTGCGCCCTCCGCTAGATCCTCGTCGTCTCGCCTCCTATATTTCCGTCAATGCGGATGGAACGGTGACCGCGTGGTTTGGCAAGCCCGATATGGGTCAGGGAACTGACGTCGGTGTGGCCCAAATGGTCGCTGAAGAACTCGACATTCGCGTCGAGAGAGTGAAAGTCGATTTTAGCGATACGATAAGCTCTCTCAATCAGGGCGGAGCCTCAAGCTCTGTTGGCGTCAGCCAGGGAGGTCGCGCCCTTGCAAACGCAGCTGCGGAAGCCCGGCTCGTGCTGCTGGAGATGGCGTCCAAACATCTAGGAGCGCCGCTCTCGGATCTCACAATTCATGATGGGGTCATTTCCACTAAAGGAAATCCGACAAAGAGCGTGAGCTTCGGGGAACTCATAGGCGGACGCTGGTTCGCTAATGAAGTTGAATGGAACGGGATTAAGGGTAACGCGCTCGATCTCAAATCAATCCGTGGCAAACGGAAAGACCCAAGCGAATATAAAGTATATGGCTCGACTCCACCGCGTCGGGACGTGCCCGTGATCGTGCTTGCGACAGAAGACTATGTCGTGGACATCAAACTGCCCGGGATGCTGCATGGACGCACAATTCTTCCCCCCGTCGCGGGTTCCGTTCCAGTCAAAATCGATCGCGACTCCGTGAAGCATATTCCTGGAGTGCAGATCGTACATGAAAACGGTTTTTTGGGGATCGTGGCCCCCAAAGAATGGGATGCTGTGAGAGCCGCTCGAGATCTCAAAGTCATCTGGTCTGAAACGCCGCCTCCATTTTTCGACCACAAGGATCTCTACAAGCACATCCGTAATGCGCCCGTGATCAAGACGGGCGGACTGAAGAGCAATGCCGATAAGCAGAAAATGGATGAGGCGTTCAAGTCCGCTGTCAGAGTTATCGAAGCGACATATGAGTACCCTTTCCAATCGCATGCGTGCATGGGCCCAGGCTGTGCGGTGGTCGATTACCAGCCAAACGGCGTTTCTCGCGTCTGGACCGGGTCTCAAAAGCCCCATTACGCGACCGATGGCGTCGCGGCCGTTCTAGGCGTGAAGCCTGAAAACATGCGCGGAACCTGGGTGCGCGGTCCGGGTTCATATGGACGTGGAGACGCTGGAGACGCAGCAAACGCGGCCGCGATCCTGTCGAAGGCGGTGGGAAAGCCCGTCCGTTATCAGGCACAGCGTCACGAAGCTCACGGCTGGGATCCTAAAGGGCCCGCATCTATACATACTGTCCGTGCTGGTCTCGACAAAGAAGGGAAGGTCATTGCGTGGAGCTTCAACTCCAAGGGCTTTGATCGCCTGAACGTCGCTTCAAACGAAAGCAAACCGCGGGACAATCTGTTCAGCCAGCTCGCCGGCGTGAAGCCGCAACCGTCCCTTGAGTATGGCTCGCCCCAGGAGTCTTATCGATTCCCAGCTAAATCGCTTACCTGGGAGTTGATTCCTCCCATGATGGAATCTGGGTCGCCTTTGCGAACCTCGCATCTTCGCGATCCGCTTGGGCCGGACATCCATTTCGCGAGCGAGAGCTTTATTGATGAAGTTGCGTTCGCCGTAGGCATGGATCCGGTGGAATTCCGGCTTCGAAACCTCGGGAATGAGCGCGATAGAGATTTGATTCAGGCGCTCGCGGAAAAAGCGGGATGGGAAAGGCACACAACTGCGCGGAAACAAAGGCGTGGCGACGTCGCGATTGGGCATGGCGTTGCATATGCTGTGCGCGCTGCAACCCGTGTCGCCATTTTCGCCGAAGTCGAAGTCAACATGAAGACAGGAAAAGTCTGGGGTAAACGCTTCGTGGTGTCCCATGATTGCGGGATCGTAATCAATCCAGATCTTCTGAAGCTCACAATTGAAGGAAACATAATACAGGGTCTCAGTCGCGCTCTGATGGAGGAGACGACATTCGATAAAAACAATGTAACAAGCACAGATTGGGAGAGCTATCCTATCTTGGATATGACTGAACGACCTCAGTCAGTCGATATTGTTCTCATCAATCGGAAAAATCTTGCTCCGACAGGCGCGGGTGAAGGATCGATGCGACCGGTCACCGCTGCGGTTGGCAACGCCATCTATGATGCGACCGGGGTTCGATTGCGTCAGGCGCCGTTCACACCAGAGCGTCTGCGTGCCGCTGGCTTCGTATAGAAGCCCGACCCAACCGAGAAAAACATGAAAGAAGTCTGTTCCTAAAGGAAAGAGTGGGCTTCGATTTGGTCGGCGCGATGAAACGCGTCGATCAATACTCAGCGTCTCTCAAATCGTCTCGGCGCGGCAATGTGAAATGCTCCGCCACTTTGGCGGCGCCTTGCAGGAGCGTTTCGTTGGCGAGGTGAGCGTAGCGTTCGGTCGTGCGCACGGAGGCATGGCCGAGCAATTTTTGCACCTCATAGATCGAGCGGCCTGAGTTGACGAGCGCAGACGCGTAGGAATGCCGTAAATCATGCATGCGCACGTCGGGCAGGCCCGCAAGGCGGCGCGCGTGCCCCCAGCTGTGGGCGATATCGGCGAACGGCTGCCCGGTCCCAAGGTTCACGAATGCGTAGTCGCAGCCGCTCAACCCCGCCGCCAGCGCAAGCGAGCGCGCCTCCTGCAGCAATTCCACGGCGGCCTCGGAGAGGGGCACATGGCGCGGCTTGCCGGATTTTGACAGCGGGATCGTCCACAGACTTCGCTGCAGTTCCATATCTCGCCAACGCGCGCCAAGCGCCTCTGAGCGCCGCGCTCCGGTGAGTAGAAGAAAGCCGACAATGGGAAAGAGCATCTTGTTGGCGCTGGCGTGCACGGCTTGCATGAGCCGCTGGCTTTCCTCCGCAGTTAGGAAGCGCTCCACCCGTGCATGGTCAGGCACAGCGCGCACGCCGCGCAGAAGGTTAGGCGGAATGTCGCAAACCTCCCACACGGAGGCTTTCGAAAGGGTCGCCTTGAAAAGGTTTAGCGCGCGATTGATGGTGCCGGGCTTGTATCCCTCAATCTCCATCGCGCGCAACCAGCGCAGGATGTCGACCTTCTTGATCGCGGTCAGCGGAACATGCCGCCAATGGGGGAGGATGCGCTTGCGAAAGACGGACACCTCCGCTTCATAGCCACGGTGCTTGCGCTGCGCCTCGGGCAGATAGATCTCGTCGACATAGGCGCCATAGGTGAGATTGGCGCGATCGACAATCTGGGTTTGAGGCTGCGTCCACAAATCCACAAACGCCAGGCTCTCGCTCCGCGCGCTGGTCTTTGCGGCCCCTGCGGATGAACCCGCCGCCGGCGAACGTGACGGGAGACGACTGGGCGCATGCGCTCCCTTGTGAGCTGATGCTTTGTCGCCTTCATCGAGAGAAATAATGCGACTGAAATTCTTCATAGCAATAACGCCAAACAACGATGCACGTGTTTAGTTCATTGCTAGTCCCTTTGCGACAAGTAATTGCGAATTGTTTGCATCAAGTTTG
>CAZYBF010000040.1:0-27252 GCA_964645525.1 uncultured Beijerinckia sp. | reverse complement strand
TGTGTTAGGCCTGCCGCCAGCGTTCGTTCTGAGCCAGGATCAAACTCTCAAGTTGTATCGAGATTTGATCTCTGACTGGTCACTTCTCTTGACGAGTCCCAAGCACACGCGAAAACGTCTCACGACGCTCTCGCTGGTGTACTTGATACGTGACCGTCAGATGTCTCGTTCGCCCAAGCCCTAAAGCCTGAGCCGCAAGGACATCCGCCGTCCACGTCTCTCTTTCTTCCGATTCAAATGTCAAACAGCGTGGATCCCGTTCCACCCCCGCCGCCCGAACCCGGGACGGCGAAGAGGCCACAGCGCCAATCCTTGAGGTTTGGCGCGGGCCCGATGGATGCGATATCCGGAAGTCTCTTCCCTACCTCGAAGCCAGCGGCGCGTCCAGAACAATCTGACTTGCAGAAGATCCAGCCGTGAGCCCCTGCCTTTCGGCGAGAGAGCCGCGGAGCCAACAGGCCGCCGCGATGGATGGGCTATTTAGATGGCCACCTTCCCTTTGGCAACCCCAAACTTGCCGCCCACCGCGAAGTTTTTTCCTTTTCGTCCTGTCCTGTGGAAAGCTTGGCCCCTGAGGCGCAGATTAACCATAGACCGCCCCCGCCCCTGCGAGAAAGCGACCCATGCCCGTCTCCCACGCCTATGCTTCGGATCCCCGCTGCCGCGATCTCGGCGGCGATTTCTACGATCCCGTCGCGCCCGCTGACTTTCCGGCGCGCCTGCTGCGGATGCGCAACCAGCGCTGGGCGAAGCGGGTGGGCCTCGACACGCTCACCCAGGCGGAATGGCTCGCGCATTTCGCAGGCTTCGCGCCGCTGCCCGACAATCATCCCCAGCCGCTGGCGCTGCGCTATCACGGCCACCAGTTCCGCTCCTACAATCCCGATCTTGGCGACGGCCGCGGCTTCCTTTTCGCCCAATTGCGCGACGACGCCGGCCGCCTTCTCGATCTCGGCACGAAGGGGAGCGGGCAAACGCCATGGTCGCGGCAAGGCGACGGACGGCTCACACTCAAGGGCGGCGTGCGCGAGGCGCTGGCCACCGAGATGCTCGAGGCGCTGGGCGTCGACACGTCGAAGACGTTCAGCCTCATCGAAACGGGCGAGAGTCTGTGGCGGTCGGATGAGCCCTCGCCCACGCGCGCGAGCGTGCTGGTGCGCCTCAGTCACTCGCATCTGCGGATCGGCACGTTCCAGCGGCTTCTCTTCCTCAGCGAGCGCGACAATCTGGAGAAGCTGCTGGACTACGCGATCAAGACCTACATGCCCGACGCATGGCGCGAGGATCGCGCGCAAAGGGCGGCGAGCTTCGTCGCCGAAGTCGCGCGCCGGGTGGCGCGCACTGGCGCGCAATGGACCGCGGCCGGCTTCGTGCATGGCGTGCTCAACACCGACAACATCAATGTCACCGGCGAGAGTTTCGACTACGGGCCGTGGCGTTTCCTGCCCGTGCTCGATCCGCGCTTCACCGCCGCCTATTTCGACGAGACCGGCCTTTACGCCTATGGCCGCCAGCCCGAGGCGCTGATGTGGAACCTCGCGCGGCTGGCGGAATGTTTCACGCCTTTCACGCCGGTGGACATGCTGCAGGAGGCGATCGGCGCCTTCGAGCCCGCGTTCCAGAGCGCCTTCTCGCAGGCGGTGCATGCGCGCCTCGGCCTTGTGGAAAGCCCCGCCACGCAAGACCTGCCGGCGGCGCTGTGGCGCTTTCTGGAGGCGAGCCGCGCGCCTTTCGAGCGCTTCTTCTTCGATTGGTTCACAGGCGCTGCGAGCGCGGCGCGCGCGGCGGCGAGCCCAAGCGCGCCCTTCTACGCGCGCGAGGACTTCGCCCCCGTGCGCGCGCTGCTGGAGGCGGGCCTGCCGCGCGAGCCCGCGCGCCTCGACCATGCTTTTTTCGCAGGCGCGCCCTGCACCCTGCTGATCGAGGACGTGGAGGCGGTGTGGGCGCCCATCGCCGAACGCGACGACTGGTCGGCCTTCGAGGCGAAGATCGCCGCGATCCGCACGGCCGGCGAGGCCATGGGCCTCGCGCAGCGCGCCCACGGGGAACCCTGACCCCCGCCGCGCGTTGGGAGGGCGGACGCGTGCGCGCTCCGGCGCGCGCGAGGAGGCGCGTCCGCTCCCTCCCAACACAGGTTCGCACGCATGAACGATACACGTCGGCTCCACGCGCTTGTTTGCGAGGACGACGCGCTTCTGGCGCTTGATCTCGAACATCAGCTCAAGACGCTCGGCTATTGCGTCATCGGCCCATTCGCCAGCCAGAGCGCGGCGCTGCGCGCGCTGCGAAGCCAGACGCCCGACGTCGCGGTGATCGACGTGGAGCTCGCCGACGGCGCCTGCACAAGGCTTGCGGGCCTGTTGCGCGAGGCCGACGTGCCGACGCTCGTGGTGAGCGGGCTGGCGATCCAGGATCCCCCGCCCGAATATGCGCGGGCGGCCTGGCTCAGCAAACCGCTCGCGCCGGGCGCGCTCGGGCGGGCGCTGCTGCGCCAGCCGGCGGCGTTCAGCGGAGAAAGCCAAACAGAAACAGCAGCGGAATAATGGGCGACGGAATGCCGATGAGCCCCAAAAGTCCGCCTTTCAGCATGAAGCCCTCCATCCTGGCTTGCGCCGGCCTCCAGCGCGGCGCGTTCAGGAGGCGATCGCGAGGCCTGCGCCTTGTTCCCCGGCCCGAAGCGGCGCATAGCAGGGGCGATCAGGAGATTCCCATGGCCAAGAAACCAACCGCGAAGGCGGAATTCGTGCTCTTCGACGTCGTCTATGAGGACGGAAGCCAGCGCTCGAACCGCCGCGTCCCCGCCTCCGCTCTTGGCGGGCTCGACGGCGACGCTCCCGCGCGCGCGATCATCGAGGAGCAGGACCGCGACATTTCCGAAAAGTCCGGCCAGCCGCCGCTGCGGATCAAGACGCTGCGCCGCGCGGGCGCCGGCAAGAAGTGAGACCCGCGCGCGCCGCTCACAGGCGCGCGAAGCGATACAATCCCACGTCGATCGCGCCGCTGCGGAATCCCGCCTCGCAATAGGACAGGTAGTAGTCCCAGAGCTTGCGGAACCGCTGGTCGAAGCCCAGCGACGCCGCGCCAGGCCAGGCGCGGTGGAAGCGCCGGCGCCATTCGGCGAGCGTCATCGCATAGGAATCCGCGAAGGTCTCCTGCGACACGAGGCGCAGGCCCGCGGCGCGCGCCTGGCTCTCCAGAATCTCCTTCGTCGGCAACATGCCGCCAGGGAAGACATAGTGCTGGATGAAATCGGTCGCGCGACGATATTCGGCGAAACGCTCCTGCGCGATGGTGATCGCCTGCAGAACCGCCTCGCCGCCGGGCTTCAGCCGATCCCGCAGCGCGCCGAAATAAACCGGCCAGTAGCGTTCGCCGACAGCCTCGATCATTTCGATGGAGACGATGCGGTCATAGGCGCCGCGCGCGTCGCGATAATCCTCAAGCCGGAGATCCACCCGTCCCGCAAGGCCTTCCTGCTGCGCGCGGTCGCGGGCGAAGGCGAGCTGGGAGGGCGACAAAGTGAGGCCGGTCACATCGGCGCCGCGCCTCGCGAGCGCGCAGGCCAGCGCGCCCCAGCCGCAGCCGACCTCAAGGACTGATTGCCCTTCGCGCACGTCGAGCAGATCGCCGATGCGCGTGATCTTGTGCGCCTGCGCGTCCTCAAGGCTCTCGCGCCCGGTGCGATAGAGCGCGGAGGAATAGGTCATCGTGTCATCGAGCCAGAGCGCGTAGAACGCATTGCCGAGATCGTAATGCGCCTCGATGTTGCGACGGCTGCCCTTGCGCGTGTTGGCGCGCGCGCCATGGCGCAAACGGTTGAACCAGCGCAGCGCCATCGCGCCGCCGATGGCTTTCTCCAGATCGGCATTGCGCGCGGCGAGCTCGATCAGGGCGGTGAGATCGGGCGAGGACCATTCGCCGTCCATATAGCTTTCCGCAAAGCCGATGTGCCCGCCAAGGATGAGGCGGCGAGCCGCGCGCCAGTCATGCAATTCGAACTCGGCCTGCGGACCAGGCCCGGCGCCTTCGAACACGAGCCGCGCCCCGCCTGGCGTGCGCACGCAGAGGCGCCCGAAGCGCACGCGCCGCAACACGCGGGAGATAAGGGCGCACATCGCCGCTTCGAAACCCGTCGGAGCGGATTCCTCGTTACGCGCGTCCTGATCGGTGTTCATCGACATTCGGTCAGCCTCAGCGTTCGGCGCGCGGCGCTATGGTGAGGGGCGGTTCCGGCGGGGGCGGCCTGTCACGCAGCCGCAAACCCTTGAGCCAGAGCTTCAGGGCCTCCCAGTGAATGCCCCCGATCACCTTCAGGCCGAGTAAAGGATACCTGACAGATGCGCCGAATAAAGACCAATCGTCAAGGTCAAAGCGTCCAGCCGTCTGGACAGCGCTCATCAAAGGCCCGTCCGCGTCGGAAACGGCGATCCCCACGAGGAGATCCACCCCCGGGGGACGGATCCGAAAGTCATAAGTCAAGTCCATGTCGTTGAACGGAGAGACATAGAATCGCTTGGCGCAGACCGCGCGCGTGGGCTCCCCCTCCGGCGCTCCCGCCATGACGTAAGCGTGCCGCTCCCCGAACGTGTTGTTGACCTCGCCGACGATGGCCGAAAGGCGCCCGTCCGGGGCATGGACGAAGTAGACGTTCAGCGGATTGAAGGCGTAGCCAAGGAAGCGCGGCATGGTGAGGAGCCTGACCGGCCCCCCGGCCTCAAATCCGGCCTCCCGCGCGACGCGCTCCATCTGCGCCTTCAGCGGCGCGGGATCGTCGAAGCCGCAATCGCGATCGTAGAAGGACAGCAGGTTGAAGCGGTTCCAGGAGAAGAGCCGCAGCTTCTCATGCAGGCGCGGCAATTCGTCGAGGTCGATCAGCAGCGAGAACACGCCGTAGCGCAGGACGTGACGCCGCGGCTTGAGCCGGCGGTGCATCACGGACCCACGATAAAGCGCGGAGGCGAAGGCCATCACGCGAACTCCGCAGCCGGAGCGACCTCCGGCGGCGGGCCGACGAAGATGCGCCCGGATTCCTCCGCCACGCTCCACGGACGGCGCACGCCGCCCAGCGCCTCGGCGACCGCAAGCCCCGCCTGCAATCCGTCCTCATGAAAGCCCGCGCCCATCCAGGCGCCGCAGAACCAGGTGCGGCGCACGCCCTGCAAGGACCAGACATGGGGCTGCGCGCTGACCGCCGCATGGTCGAATAGCGGATGCTCGTAAACCTGTTCGCGATGCACGAGTTCCTCGCGCGGCGGACGCGGAGGATTGAGCGTCACGAAGAAATCCGGCGCGCCGGGGAGCGATTGCAGCCGGTTCATCCAATAGGTGACGCAGGGCGGCTCATGCGCGCCCGCACCAGCGAAGGACAGATAATTCCAGCTCGACCAGACCGCGCGCCGCTTCGGCATCAACGTCGCGTCACGATGCAGATAGGTGAGGTTGCGCGTGTACTGGAAGGCGCCCAGAACGCGGCGCTCATGTGCGTCGGCGTCGGCGAGCAGGCGCAAAGATTGATCCGCATGGCTCGCCAGAACCACATGGTCGAAACGCTCCTCGCCGCCGCGTTCATCGCGCACGATCACGTGATCGTCGGCCCGCGCAATCTCGCGCGCGGCGCAGGCGAGCCGCACGTCGGGGCCAAGAGCCTGTGCGAGCTTGCCGACATAGGTCTTGCTGCCGCCGTTGATCGTGCGCCAACGCGGGCGCTCGCCCAGTTCCAGCAGGCCGTGATTGTCGCAAAAGCGAATGAAGGCGGCGGCGGGATAATCGCCGATGCGGCCCGCAGGCGTCGACCAGATCGCCGCGGCCATGGGATAGAGATGATCTTCGCGGAAGGCCTGCGAATAGCGGCCCGCGTCCAGATATTCGCCCAGCGTGCGCGCGCCCAGCGACTCAAGGCCGCGCGCGCAATCCGCAGACGCCGCGCGATAAAAGCGCACAAGATCGCGCAACATCGTCCAGAAGCGCGGACGCAGCGCGTTTGCGGGCTGGCCGAACAGGCCGCGCAGGCCGGAGCCGGAATATTCCAGCGCTCCGCCGCCAGCCGAGACGCCGAACGACATGTCGGTTTCATGCGCGCCAACGTCGAGATGATGCAAAAGCGCGATCAGATTCGGATAAGTCCGCTCGTTATAGACGATGAAACCCGTGTCGACGGCATGGGTCTGGCCGTCACGCTCGACCATGATCGTGTTGCTGTGGCCGCCAAGCCGCGGCTCCGCCTCGTAAAGGGTTACGGAATGGCGCTTTGCAAGAAGCCAGGCTGCGGACAGGCCCGTTATTCCGGAGCCGACCACGGCGATCCGGAACGGGCGGGACGAAACGTTCAAGGCAGCCTCGCAGCCAGGGGGGAACCCTAAATCGACACGAAACCTGTGACTGCGCGGTTTACGAAAGGAATCTCCCTGCGGATCACCGTTGCGCCCGAGCCTGCGGGCGTGCGGCAGGCGCGCCAAAATGATCCAGACTCGGCGCCAGCGCGTAAAGGAACAGTCGTCGCGAGGGTCGCGCCGCCCTGCGCGCGCGGGAAAAGGAAAGCGTATGCTCCTGTCGCTCTCGTTCGCCGCGGTCTTTTTGGCGGCCGCGATGTCCGCAGCCTGGGCCGTGCAACGTCGCACTGGAAATTCAGGCTGGATTGACACGATCTGGTCCTTCGCCGTGGGCGCAGCAGGCGCAGGCGTGGCGCTGACGTCTTCGGGCGCGGAGGCCCCCGGCCCACGGCAATGGCTCGTGGCGGCGATCGCCATCATTTGGGCCGCAAGGCTCGGCGGCTATATCGCAGCGCGCAGCAAAGGCGCGTCGGAAGATCCGCGTTACGCATGGCTCATGCAGGAATGGGGCGAGAACGCGTCGCGCCGCCTGTTCATGTTTCTGCAGGCGCAGGCGCTCGCCGGCCTCATTCTCGTTCTGGCCATCAGCGTCGCAGCCCGCGACCCCTCGCCTGCGCTTCGCCCGCTCGACGTGCTGGGCGCGCTCGTCTTCGCGCTTGCGCTCGCCGGCGCTGCGCTGGCGGACGAGCAATTGCGGCGGTTTCGCGCAGACACAAGCCGGCGCGGCGGCGTGTGCGAGGATGGGCTGTGGGCCTATTCCCGCCACCCGAATTACTTCTTCGAATGGCTGGGCTGGTGCGCGTTTCCGCTCATCGCTTTGAGCGGCGGCGCCTGGATCGGGCTCGTGGCCCTCGCCGCGCCCGCCCTCATGTATTATCTGCTCGCCCATGTGTCGGGCGTGCCGCCGCTCGAGGCGCATATGGAACGCTCGCGCGGCGCCGCCTTCGCGGATTATCGCGCGCGTGTGAACGCCTTTTTCCCCGGCCCGCGCAAAACGCCGCGCAGGGACGCTGAACCCGGAGCCGCCCGATGAACCTCGTCGCCGCCGCAGCGCGCCTCGCAGAACGCGCGCCCGTGCCTGACGCCGTCTCGGCGCTTGGCGTCAGCTATCTTGTGGAGCGTACGCGAAAGCGCCTCCTGCTCGCGCCCGAAGACGCGGAGACATTGTTCGTCGAGGACATGCGCCGGCGCGCCATCGCGGAACACACGGACGCCGCCAACGCGCAACATTACGAACTGCCCGCCGCCTTCTTCGGACTGGTGCTCGGACCCCGCCGCAAATATTCGAGCTGCCTTTATCCCAAAGGGTCAGAAACGCTCGAGCAGGCGGAGGAGCATGCGCTCGCGCAGACCATGGCCCACGCCGATCTCATGGACGGCCAGCGCATTCTGGAGCTCGGGTGCGGCTGGGGCTCCCTCTCCCTCTCAATGGCGGAGCGCTTCCCGAACGCGCAGATCACCGGCGTCTCCAATTCCCATTCGCAGCGCGCCCACATTATGGAGGAGGCGGCGCGGCGCGGCCTCGACAATGTCGAGATCGTCACCGCAGACATGAACGTCTACGAGACGGACGCGCGTTTCGACCGGATCGTCTCCGTGGAGATGTTCGAACATATGTCGAACTGGGACGACCTTCTTTCTCGCGCGCGCCGCTGGCTCACGCCTGAGGGGCGCCTGTTCCTGCACGTGTTCACCCATCGCAATCGCCCCTATCGCTTCGAGACCAGCGACAAGGAAGACTGGATCGCCCAGCATTTCTTCACGGGCGGCATTATGCCCAGCCACAAGCTGATCACGCATTTCGCGCAGCACTTCATGCTTGAGCGCGAATGGCGCTGGAGCGGCGCGCATTACGAGCGCACTGCGCTGCAATGGCTCGAGAACTTCGATGCGCATCGTGAAGAGATCCGCGCGCTGATGCGGACGACCTATGGCGAGGATCACGCGATCTGGACGCGCCGCTGGCGCCTGTTCTTCCTTGCGACCGCGGGCCTGTTCGGCCATCGCGGCGGCGAGGAATGGGGCGTAAGCCATTACCTGTTGCGACCCACCCGCTGAGAGCGGGCGAAGGCGCGATCAGGCCGCCGGCGCCGCGAGCGCGCGCGCGGCGAGATAGCCGCCGGTGGCCGCCACCGACGTGAGCACCGTTCCCCACGCCATGTCCACCAGCGTGAGCGTCGTGGTCCAGGCCTTGAGCGTGGCGTGATTGGTGAGGTCGTAGGTCGCGTAGCAGATGAAGCCGAGCATCGCGCCGTAGAGCGCGGCGGTGAAGGCTGAGCCCGATTTCACCGCAGGATCGACCGCGAAAATCTGGATCGCGCCGACATAGAGCAGATAGAAGATGACCGCCGGAGCTACGCGGAACCCGTCGAGCAGGATGTCGCCCAGAACGGGGCGATAGAGCGCCTTGCCCATGAGGCTGAGCCAGACGACGTCGAGCGCGAGCATCACGAAGGCGGTAGCGCCATAGGCGTAGATCCAGAACTTCATCATCCGCGCTCCTGTTGCTCAGGTTTACGCGCGCCGCCGCCCTGCGGATCAGCCACGGCGCAGCGTAAGCGCCTGCGTAAGCAGGTCGCCGCCGAGAAATCCGTCGAGCAGATTGAAGTGATTGGCGCCGGGGGCGACCAGCGGCGCGGGCGCGCCCCACGCGCGCGCGATCTCCTGCGCCTGCCGCTTGAACTCGTCGCTTTCCGCGCCGCCGACCGCGGCTGCGATCCGCACGCCCGCGCGCGGGCGCATGCGCAGAGGCGAGAGCGCATGGGCCTGCGCAAGCGCGCCCAGGCCGAGCACCGGCCCCATGGGAATGTGAAACACGCTCTCGAGATCGACGACGCCGGAGAGGATATGGGCGCTCGCAAGCGGCGGCGCCTCCGCATCCGCCGCCATGAAAGCCGCGAGATGTCCGCCTGCGGAATGGCCCGCCACATGAAGCGCGGCCGCATCAAGCCCCAGCGCATCCGCCTCCCGCACGAGAAACCAGAGCGCGGCGCGCACGCTGCGCACGATGTCGCGCAGCGGCGTTTCAGGGGCGAGCGGATAATCGATATTGGCGACGGCGAAACCCGCTTCGACCATGGGCGCGCAGAATTGCGCATATTGATCCTTGGAGGTCGCTTGCCAATAGCCGCCGTGGATGAAGACCCACACGGGCGCGCGCGCCGCGCCGACGGGGCGATAGAGATCGAGACATTCGTCGCGATGCGCGCCATAGGCGATGTCGAGCCCGCCGAAACGCGCGCGCGCGGCGCCGCCCTCGCGACTCCATTGCGCGAACATGGCGCCGATGTCGGGAACCTGCGCGCGCGGGCTCATCTGGCGGGCGAGCTCGGCGACGGAATAGCCCTGAAACACGGGCGCGCCCGAGGCCGGAGCGCGCGGGATGCGGGCCTGCGCGCGCACGATGGTTTCCGACGTCGGCGAAGGCGCGAGACGCAAGGGCGGGCGAAAGCCTGCGAAGACCTCGCGCCAGGCGTAATCGACGGCGCGGCGCGACGGGTGGATGGCGGCGGGATCGGGCGCGCTCCAGGTCATCTGCGTGAGATGCGCGGGCGCGCCGCCCTCTTTCATGAGCGCGGCGAGCGCCTGCGTCAGCGCCGCCGACAGGGCCTCGACGCCCTGCCCCGGCGCGCGGCCCTCGACCTCGCATGCGCGCATGTCAGAGTCCGACCCAGCCATTCACCTTCTCCCGATCCCGATCAAGCGCGCCGCCGTCGCCGCTCCACACGGTGCGCCCCTTCTCGATCACGAAATGACGATCCGCGAGACGGCGCAGGACGGCGACGTTCTTGTCCACCACGAGGATGGACTGGCCTTCCGCCTTCAGCTTTTCGAGACAGGCCCAGATCTCCGCGCGAATGACCGGCGCGAGCCCCTCCGTCGCCTCATCGAGAATGAGCAGCCGCGGATTGGTCATCAGCGCGCGACCGATGGCGAGCATCTGCTGCTCGCCGCCCGACAATGTGCTCGCCGACTGGCCGCTCCGCTCGCCCAGACGCGGAAACAGCGCGACCACGCGCTCGAAGGTCCAGGGATCCTTGCGCGAGAAGCGATCAGCCGCGGTGGCGATGAGATTCTCGCGCACGGTGAGCGTGGGGAACACCTGCCGGCCTTCAGGCACGAGGCCGACGCCCAGCCGCGCCACAATCTCCGGCGCCGCGCGCGTGACGTCGCGGCCGGCGAAGGTCACGCGGCCTGCCTGCGCGGGCAGCAATCCCATGATCGTGCGAATGGTCGTCGTCTTGCCCATGCCGTTGCGGCCCATCAGCGTGACGAACTCGCCCTCGCCTACCTGCAACGAGACGTCGAACAGGGCCTGCGCGGCGCCATAAGAGGCCTGCAATCCTTCAACGCGCAACATCAGGCGTCGCCCTCCCCGAGATAGGCGGCGCGCACCTGCGGGTCGGCCTGAATCTGCGCAGGCGAACCCGAGGCGACGATGCGCCCGTAAACGAGAACGGAGACCCGGTCAGCCAGCGCAAAGACGGCGTCCATGTCGTGCTCCACGAGAAGCATGGACAGGGAGCCCTTCATGCCCTTGAGCGCCTGCACCATGTCGCGGCTTTCGGAGGCGCCAAGCCCCGCCATCGGCTCGTCGAGAAGAAGCAGACGCGGCTTGCAGGCAAGAGCGATCGCAAGCTCGAGCTGTTTGTGTTCGCCATGGGACATTTCACGCACGCGCACATGGGCGCGCGCGCCAAGGCCTGCTGCGGCGAGACATTCACGCGCAGGCGCCAGCAGGGTCTCGTCGCGGGCGGCCTCGCGCCAAAAGCGGAAGGAATGACCCTGACGCGCCTGCACGGCCAGCGCCACATTCGCCAGCGCCGTCTCCTCGCCCAGCAATTGCGTGATCTGGAACGTGCGCGCGAGTCCGCCGCGCACGCGCGCAGCAGTCGACAGCGCGCGCAGGTCGCGCCCTTCGAACAGGATGCGCCCGGCATCCGGCGGGATCTCGCCCATCAGCTGGCCGATGAACGTGGTCTTGCCGGCGCCGTTGGGGCCGATGAGCGCATGAATCTCGCCGCGGCGCACGTCGAGCGAAAGATCATCGGTGGCGTTCACGCCGCCGAAGCGCTTGAACAGGCGCTCGACGCGCAGGATCGGCTCGTTCGCATCAGCCATCGCGACGGCCTCGCAGAAGATCGAGCAGGCCCGACAAGCCGCCGCGCGTGAACAGGATCATCAGCACGAGCAGCGGCCCGAGGATCACCTGCCAATGTTCGGTGAGCGCGGCGAGCTGCGTCTCAAGCAGGATCAGCACGGCCGCGCCGGCGGCCGGCCCCAGCAGCGTGCCCGCGCCGCCCAGAATGACCATGATCATCAGCTCGCCCGACTGCGTCCAGTGCAGCATGTCCGGGCTCACGAAGCGCGCATGGTTCGCCATCAGCGCGCCAGCCACGCCCGCGCCCATGCCGGAGATGACGAAGGCCGCGAGCTTGTAGGGATAGGTGCGCACGCCCACGCCCGCCAGCCGCCGCTCGCTCTGGCGCACGCCGGCCAGCACCGCGCCGAAGCGCGAGCGCACGATGCGCGACATCAGCGCGAACCATGCGACCGCGATGGTCAGGCACACCCAATAGAACGTGGCGGCGTCCCGCGTGTCGAGGAAAGGCAGCGCATTGCGCCGGCGCACGATCAGGCCGTCGTCGCCGCCATAGGCCTTCAGCGCGACGAAGAAGAAAAAGATCATCTGCGCGAAGGCGAGCGTGATCATGATGAACTGCACGCCGCTCGTGCGCAGCGCCAGCGCGCCGAAGACCGCAGCGAACAGACCGCTCACCAACGCCGCCAGCGGCAAGGTCACGAGCAATTGATCCGAGCCGATGGACATGCCGAGAAACGGGTCGCCGCTCACGTAATGGCGATAGAGAATGCCCACCACATATCCGCCAACGCCATACCAGGCCGCATGGCCGAAGCTCACAAGCCCGCCATAGCCGAGCGCGAGATTGAGGCTTGCCGCCGCGATCGCGAGAATGACGATGCGGGTCGCAAGCGAGGTCATCGCGGGTTGGCCGGCGAAATCCGCGACGAAGGGCAAGGCGGCGAGCGCTGCGACCAGCGCAGCGAGCCAGAAGCCGCGGCGCGCGGCGGGGGCGTCCTTGCGGGTCGGGTCATCCATGAGCGGGCGCCAGACCTTTGGGTTTCACAAGCAGGACGATCGCCATCAACAGATAGACGCCCATGGCGGACAGGCCTGCGGCGAGCGCGTCCGCGTCCGGCCCGCTCATGAGCTGACGCAGCACGCCGGGCAGGAAGGCGCGCAGCATCGTGTCCACCACGCCCACGACCAGCGCGCCAAGAAAGGCGCCGCGAATGGAGCCGACGCCGCCGATCACCACCACGACGAAGGTGAGAATGAGCACCTGCTCGCCCATGCCCACCTGCACGGAGAGGATCGGCCCCGCCATGACGCCTGCAAGGCCCGCAAGCATCGCGCCAACGCCAAACAGCAGCGTGTAGAGCAGGCCGATGTTCACCCCCAGCGCCCGCACCATGTCGCGATTGGTCGCGCCCGCGCGGATCAGCATGCCAAGGCGCGTGCGCGCGATGAGGAGATACATGCCAAGGGCGGTCAGAAGCCCGACGCCGATGATGACGAGACGATAGAAGGGATAGCGCACGCCCTCGAAGATCGCGACCGATCCGTCGAGGAAGGCGGGAATCTGCACGAACAAAGGCTGGCGGCCGAAGAAGATCGTGGTGAGCTGATTGAAGAAGAGAATGAGCCCGAAGGTGGCGAGCACCTGATCGAGATGGTCACGCGCGTAAAGGCGCCGGATGACGAGATATTCCATCAGCACGCCCGCGACCGCCGCCGCCGCGAGACCCGCCGGGGCGGCGAGGAGGAACGAGCCCGTCTTGGCGGCCACGGCCGCCATCGCATAGGCGCCGATCATATAGAGAGAGCCATGGGCGAGATTGATGACGCCCATAATGCCGAAGATCAGCGTGAGGCCCGCGGCCAGCAGGAACAGCGTCACGCCCAGCTGAACGCCGTTCAACGCCTGTTCAATGAGGAGGGACATAAACCCGCGCGACCTGACTCGTGGATGGGGCCAAACTCGTGGCTGGGGCGAAGCCCCGGCTGCGGCGACGAAGGGGCGCGACGCGAAGGCCGCGCCCCGGACGCATCAGATCTTGCAATCCTTGGCGTAGAAGTCGCCGTGGGACTGCAGCACCTTGCCCTTGGTGACGATGGCGAGCTGGCCATCCGCGCCCTTCTCCACCTTCAGCGAGTACCAGTCGTGCACCGGATGCTGGTTCGGGCCGAACTTGAAGGAGCCGCGCACGGACTGGAAATCCGCCTTGCGCATGGCCGCGGAGAAGGCGTTCACATCGTCCACCTTGCCGCCGGTCGCCTTGAGGGCGGCGGCGATGGCGAGCGCGGTGTCATAGCCCTGGCTCGCGTAATAGGTCGGCATGCGGCCGTACTTCTTCTGGAACTCGGCCACGAACTTCTTGTTCGCCTCGTTCGGCAGGTCGGAGTTCCAGTGGCTGGAGATGTTCACGCCCAGCGCCGCATCGCCAATCGCCTTCAGGATCACGCTGTCGAGCGAGGGCGCCGCGACCACCATCGGCACTTCCGAGAGAAGGCCGGCCTGCGCATATTGGCGCGCGAAGGCGATGCCCAGCCCGCCGGGATGGAACTGGAACACGACGTCGGGCTTGGCGGCGCGGATCTGCGCCATTTCCGCCGCGAAATCGGTCTGGTCGAGGCGCGTGTAGATTTCGCCCGCGACCTCGCCCTTGAAGAAGCGCTTGAAGCCCGCGATCGCGTCCTTGCCGGCCTGATAGTTCGGCGCGAGCACCACGGCTTTCTTGTAGCCGAGATTGGTCGCGTTCTGGCCCGCGCTCTCATGCAACGTGTCGTTCTGCCAGGAGACGACGAAATAATTCTTGTGGCATTCCTTGCCGGCGAAATTCGAGGGGCCCGCATTGGGGCTCACATAGACGCCGCCGTTGTCGAGAATGTCGGGCACGACCGCGCCTGCGACGTTGGAGAAGATGATGCCGGTGAGCAGTTTCACGCGCTCGGTCTTCATGAAGCGCTCGGCGATCTCCTTCGCCTGACCGGGCTTCAGCGCATCGTCCTCGACGAGCAATTGCACCGGCGCGCCGCCGAGCTTTCCGCCCTCCAGCTCGATGGCGAGGTTGAACGCGTCGCGCACTTCCTGGCCCAGATAGCCGCCGGGGCCCGACAGCGTGGTCACCATGCCGATCTTCACCGGCGCCTGCGCGAAAGCGGGCGCAGCGAGGAACATCGCCAGCGCAGCCGCCGAAATGCTTGTCTTGAACTTCATGCCGTCCTCCGATCGTCAGATCACAATTTCACCCAGCCTTCCGGGGGCTTCTTGCCCGGATGCAGCGCCCCGCACTTGGAGCACGTGCGTTTCTGTTCGTCAGCGAAGAACGCCTCGTAAAGGGGCGGCAGATCGCGCACGATGTTCTCGACCGATATTTCGATGCGGTGCAGCAGCGTCCCGCATTCGAAGCAGAACCATTCAAACCCGTCCTTGGCGCCGGGCGGACGCGGCGGCTCCACCACCAGCCCGATCGAGCCCTCCTGCGGGCGCTGCGGCGAATGGCGCACATGCGCAGGCAGCAGGAAGATCTCGCCCTCGCGGATCGGCACGTCGTAGAACTTGCCGCCGTCCATCACCTTCAAGACCATGTCGCCCTTGAGCTGATAGAAAAACTCCTCGCAAGGATCGTCATGGTAATCGGCGCGCGCGTTCGGTCCGCCCACCACCTGCACCACGGTGTCGGCTTCTTCAAACACGAGCTTGTTGCCGACGGGCGGCTTCAGGAGATGCTTGTGCTCGTCGATCCATTTCTGGAAATTGAAAGCCTTCAGGCGTCCGGTCTGCATGGCTGATCCTCGATGCGTTTCAGGCGGCGCTGGAGCGACGAGGGGAAAGGTTCAGTCCGCACGCCTCGAAGGCTGCGCGGGTCGCTTCCTTCTCCGCCTGCGTCAATTGCAACATGGGCCGACGCACGGGCCCCCCGACCTGGCCGAGAAGATCCTGCCAGTATTTCGAATGGGCCTGCGGCTTTTCCTTGGGCGTCGTCGATTTGATCGCATGGCGCACGGGATCGAGGCTGTCGCGCACGCGGCGCGCCTCCTCGATTTTGCCTGCGAAGGCCAGGTCGGTGTATTCGCGCATGCGCCGGTCGTGCTTGGTCTGCAGAAGATAGGGCGGCGAGGAGCACAGATAGAGCCGCCAGCCCAGTTCCACGATATTGTCGAACCATTCCTCCTCGGAGGCGGTGGAGACGATCAGGCGGTCGCCCGCAAGGCGCGTAAGGCGGGCGTACATCTCGCGCGGCACGCTGTATTTGATCGCGACCACGTTGGGAATGTCGGCGAGGCGGGCGCACAGCTCGGGGCTGAGCAGATAGCCCGAGTCGGGATGGCTCCACAGGGCGACGCCGAGGTTCACGCGCTCGCAGATGTATTTGTAATATTCGAGGATCGTCTCGTCCTGCGCCTTCAGGAAATGGAGCACGGGCGCGTGGACGACGATGCTCTGCGCGCCGATCTTCTCGGCGTATCTCGCAAGCTCGAGCACGACGTCCATGTTCTGGTCGGAACAGGACATGATGGCGCCGGCCTTGCCCTGCGTCTCCTCGAGCGCGATGTCGAACAGGCGCTTGCGCTCCTCCATCGTGAGCGCGAAGAACTCGCCCTGCTTGCCGGCGATGAACACGCCGTCGATCCCCAGCTCGTCGATCCAGTGGCGCAGGTTGGCCCGCAGGCCCTCCTCGTCGATGGACATGTCCGGCCGGAACGGCGTAAGCGCGGCCGCCCAGACGCCGCGCATGCTCTCGCGCGCCCAATCCTTCGCGTCCAGCCTGTTCACGCCCATCGTTCCGCCTCTGTCGCCCTTGGCCGCAGGACGCCATAGCGCCCTGTTTTGGCCGTCGCCGTCAATGCGGAAAAGGATCCGCGCCGGCGGCCATCTTATAGCCCAGCCGGCGGACGGGCGGAATCGCTGGAATCAGAGGCCGCGGGCCTGTTTCGCCTTTTCGAGCAGGTCGGGGGGCGTGGACATGATGTCCTCGAGAATCGCCTCCAGCCGCTCAGGCCCCAGAGGCCGCACGTCGATGGAGGCCTTTTTAGCCTCATCGAGGAAGGCGGGATCCTTCATCGTCGCCATAAACCCCTTGCGCAGGGCGGCGAGCCGGTCGTCGGGCGTGTCGGGCGTGGTCAGGTAGGAGCGCCCCATGGCGATCTCGCCGGAGAACAGCCGCATGATCCGGGCGGCGTCCGCGTTGCCGGCGAGTTCGTGCAGGAGCGGCACGTCGGGAAATTCAGGATCGCGGTCCGCGCCGATCTGGGCGATGAGGTCGATCTTGCGGTCGCGCAGCCAGTCGGGATTGCCCGATTTCAGGCTGGAGAAGAAATTGCCAGCCCGGCCCTGCACCTCGCCGCGCTCCATCGCGATATGAATCTCGTTGGTGCTCTTATAGCCGGGGATCATCTTGAACTTCGTGCCCAGCAGATTGTTCATCAGCGTCGGGAACAGGATCGTGTAGGAGCCTGCGCCGGTGCCGCCCATGAGCACTTCTTTGGCGCGCGCATCCGCGATCGAACGCACGCCGGCGGTGTGCCAGACATAGACGTTCATATTGTCCACGTCGCTCGCGCCGATCCATCGGAAGCGGCGCGAGTCATATTGCGCGCCCTTGCCGTCGATGATCTGGTACAGCGCGAACGAGGGCAGGATCGCCCCCACATGCGTGCCGTCGCGCGGCGCCTGCATATACATGAAATTGGTCGCCTGCAGATGGCCGGCCCCGGTCATGTTGCGCGGGGTGATCGTCGGCTTGCCGGGGATGTGATTGCCCCAATGGCGCGCGACGAGACGGGCGTTGGCGTCAAGCCCGCCGCCCACGCCCGTGCTGATGATCATGTTGATCTGCCGGCCGGCGTAGAAGTCGGCCACGGGATCGGCGGCCGCAGGCGCGGCTATGGCGCCCATGCTCACACCTGCCGCCAGAAGCGCGACGAGCCGCGCGCGCGAAGGCCTGCGGCGCAGGTTTTTAAGGAAGGCTCCGCTCACGCCCGCCTCCTCAATGTTCGGTGACGTCGATGTAGACGCCCTCAAGATCGGTGAGATGAAACTCGCCGACGGGGCATTGCTGGAAAACCGACAGGCGCGCCTCGCCTTCCGCGCCGATCCCCAGCGGCTTGGTCACCATCTGCGGATTGTAGCCGATCAACTCGACCATCTCGCGCTTGATCGCCTCGACGCTCTCCACCTTGAAGCCGAAATGATCGAGCGCGGGGGGCTGAGGATCATGACCGACGAAATCGTTCATGCTCCATTGCATCACCACCATGCTCACCCGTCCGTCGGAAAGACGGTAATGGCCGCCGCTGCGGTCGTTTGACAGCGCAAGCTCGAAGACGGTGGAATAAAACTCCGCCGTGCGCTCGGGGTTTCGCACGCGCAGCGCGATGTGGTTGATGTAGCGCTGCGGCAGATCGCCGTCGTTCTCCGCGAAAATATCCTGCGCCTTGCCGGAATTGCGCTCGGCGAGATCGAAGATGATCATGTCGGGATCATGGGCGCTGAAGGCCGCATTGGGCCGCACCGCCGGACGCTGCACATAGGACAGCGATGAATCGAAGCGCGAAATGCGCTCCAGCGCCTGCTGCATGCTCTCGACCTCGAAGCCGAAATGGTCGAGGCCGCTGCGCCGTCCGTCGCGGCGGGGAATGTTGTTGAGGCCGATCTGGCCGTCGCCGACCGGGCAGGCGCGCGCGGGACGCTGATTGTTGGACGCCTTCATGCCGAACAGCGCCTGATAGAAACGAGCGTTGGTCGCGTAATTGTCGGTGGCGATGGCGAGATGATTGATTTTCGCGAACACGTTGCCTCCCCCGGGGCGGATTGCTTTATTGGCGCGGAGCCTAACGGACGCCGCCGCTTTGGCAAGGCCCGCCGCAGGCTCAAGCGAGTCCGGGGATGAGCTTCGCCGTCGCCACGTTCAACCTCGAGAATCTCGGCCGCAGGGGCCCCGCCCAGCCCTCCCTCGCCGCGCGGGCGGCGGCGTTGCGGCCCGTGCTCGAACGCCTCGCGGCGGACGTGCTCTGCCTGCAGGAGGTGGACGCGCCGCGGCAGGGCGCGCGGGGCGCGCGCGGCTTTCGCCCCCTTGAGCTTCTGCTGCAGGGAACGCGCTATGAGACCTATGAGCGCGTCGCCAGCGCGCGGGCGGATGGGCAGGCGCCCGCAGACGTGCACAATCTCATCATCCTCTCGCGCTTTCCCGTGGAGAGCTTCGGACAGGTGCGCCACGACTTCGTGCCGGAATGGGCGTGGACGCCGCCCGGCGAGACGACAGCGGCCGCCGCAGCCTTCGACCGGCCCATCCTGCATGCGCTGATCCGCACGCCGTCCGGGCCGCTGCATGTGATGAACCTGCACCTGCGCGCGCCGCGCGCCGCCCATCTGCCGCAGGACAAGGCGCAGGGTCGCTGGACCAGCAGCGCGGGCTGGGCGAAGGGCTTCTTCCTGGCCGCGCAAATGCGCCAGGCGCAGGCGCTGGAGGCGCGCCTGTTCGCCGAAACCCTGTTCGACGCGGATCCGCAGGCGCGCATTCTCGTATGTGGCGATTTCAACGCGGATTCGTTTGAGACGCCGACGCGCATCCTGTGCGGCGCGCCGGAGGACGCCAGTGAGGGCCCTTTCGCGGAACGCCGGCTCGAACGACTTGAATTACGGGTGGAGGCGGAGCGCCGCCATAGCGTCATTCACGACGGGCGGCGCATCCTGCTCGACCACATGCTGGCCTCGCCTGCGCTGGCGAAAGCGTGCGCGCAGGTGGACATCCTCAACGATGGCCTGCGCGACGAGGCGCTGGCGGATTCATCCGTGGCCGGCTCCCTGCACGCGCCGATCCTGGCGCGCTTCGACTAGATCGCGACGGCGCTTGTCGAGCAAATCGGTGAACAGGCGCATCCATGGCGTCGGGTCGGAATCCTGCGCGCCGAACTGGCCCTCGGCGTAATCCTGAATGATCCGCTTCGCCAGCGCCTCGAACTCGCTCTCCACCATGTCGAGCTCATCGAGCGAGCGCGCCGCTTCCAGCCGCTCCACAAGATGGGCGAGACGTCGGCCGAACCTGCGCTCGACGGTTTCCCCCCTCAGACCCGCCCATGCCAGAAAGCCGGTGATGGAGGAGCCCAGCACGCTCAGTCCGAACAAAGCGAGCCAGAGATGGTCGCTGTAAGCCTCCAGCAGCGTCTCGGTCTCGTCGTTGAGCATGGCGACGACGCCGGGATGGGGCATGTAGCGGCGCTGGGTCTCCAGCGGCGGCATGTCCACGAAAAAGGCGCTGTCGTCGACGCGGCGCAAACGGCTGCGCGCTTCGATGAGCGCGCGTGCCAGATCGGCCGCCACCTTCTCGCCCACGCCGTCGCCGGCCGCGATCTCATAGGTGATCGCGACAGTCGGGAGCGCCTTGGCCGGGCGCGGAGGCGCCCCGCCCAGAAAACCGGCGGGCAGCTCGGTCGCTTCAAGGTCGCGATAGCGCAGCGCGAGCGCTTCCGACGCCGGCACGCCCGCAAAGACGAGCGGAACGCCGGCGCCTTCCACAAGCCCGCCGATCACGCGGCGCAGACGCTGCCCCGGCCATGCGACGAAAACAGCCGCGTCGAGCTCACCGGCGATGAGCGACTGGGCGACGTCGGCGAGCGGCAAATCGGCCAGTTGCAGCTCGCCTTCCGCCGTGGCCGGGCGGTAATGGTCGAGGATGCGCCGCACTAACATGCGGCTGTCGTCGGACTCTGCGCGCACCACCCCCACCTTGCCGCTGGCGAGGCTGGCGACGTCCAGTCCCTTGTCCCCGCGCGCGACGAACAGCACGTGCCTTTTCTGGATGACGGCGATCGAGCGCGCCTGGCCGGAGCTGGTGTCGTCGCTGCGCACGACCGCCAGATGCGCCTCGCCCGCGTCGAGCGCGCGCGCGGCGGCCGTCGAATCGGACTTCAGGACGAGTTCGAGCCGGAACGGCTGGCGCGCCTCCACCAAGGCGCGGGCGAGCGAGCGCAAAAACGTGACCTGCTGCGATCCATCCGGACCGACCGCGATTTTCAACGTGCGGGGTTGATTGGCGTAAAACCAGACAAGCGCGGCCGCAGCGCTCGCGGCCAGACATAAGGCGGTCCAGCGCAACACCAGTCGAGCCCGCATGCCTGCCTCCTTGCACGCCGCAGCATGTTTCATCCGCCGCAGATTGCAAGCGCGCGCAAGGCGCAGCGGCGCCTCTGAGAACGAGGCGCACCCGCCTTTGGTCGCAGTCGACGCGAATTCGCTCGACGTCGCTTCAATATAGGCGCATGATTGAAGAACATTCGCAGCGTCGTGAAAAGCCGCGCGAATGGTTCCGGCGCGACGCGCTGGAGTTAGGGGGGCGCCATGCTGCTGACAAAGCACGCGTATCCGCGGCTTTCAATCAATCGTGCGCGTCGTTTCGACGGGCGCCGTCCTGAAGCGCGCGCTGGAACGAACCCGCGCGCCTCACGTTGGCGAGGCGTTCGCGCGCAGGCGCGCGCGCGCCGCCGCGTCTGAGCCCCGCGCAGCGTACCCCGCCAGATCCAGAGCTCGTCAGCATCGCGACGCGGCGCCCATGGCCGCGCGCGCAAAGCTTGAGCGGCCGCGCGCTACGGCCGTATCCCGACCGGGGGCCCGCCGCCCCCAACGTTCCTCCCGCGCCATTTGGCGCCAACTGACCGGGGCGACCGCTCCGGTCTTTTTTTCGCCTCCGCTCGCCCCCCCGCCCTCCCCGCCGCCGCTGCGGCCCGGCTCTTGAAATTCCGCCCGTCATTCGTAACTGGACGCCAATCGACTGGCTGTTTATGCCTGAGCGCTAGCAGACCAGGATCGCGGCGGCGGACGGACGTTCGCCTGCGCGACCAATCGGAAGCCCGCCAAGGGCGTGGAGGGGGAGATCACATGGTGCTCGTCGAGACGCGCGCCCTCGTCAAAAAGTTCGGAGCGTTCACTGCCGTCGACGGCATAAGCTTCAGCGTTGGGCGAGGCGAGGTGGTCGGGTTCCTGGGCCCGAACGGAGCGGGCAAGTCCACGACGATGAAAATCGTCGCCGGATTTCTGGAGCCCACCTCCGGCGCCTCCTTCGTGGCCGGCCACGATAGCCAGGAAGACCCGATCGCCGCGCGCCAGCGGCTGGGCTACCTGCCCGAGGGCGCGCCGGCCTATCCCGACATGACGGTGGGAGCCTTTCTGGAGTTCGTCGCCGCCATGCGCGGCCTCTCCGCCCCGCAGGCGCGCGAGCGCCTCGCGGAACTGGTCGAGCGCATCGACCTTGCGGAAGTGTGGAGCCGGCGCATCGAGGCGCTGTCGAAAGGCTTCAAGCGGCGCGTCGGCATCGCCCAGGCCCTCGTGCACGATCCTGACGTGCTCATCCTCGACGAGCCCACGGACGGCCTCGATCCTAACCAGAAACATGAGATGCGCGAGCTGATCCGCGCGCTCGCGCCGACCAAGGCCATCGTCGTCTCCACCCACATCCTCGAAGAGGTCGAGGCGATCTGCACGCGCGCCATCATCATCGCCCGCGGGCGCATGATGGCCGATTGCACGCCTGCGGAACTTCTCAAGCGCGCGCCCCCGCGCGATCCCGCAGCGGCGGCGCTGGTGCGCACGACGCCGCTTGAGGACGCGTTCCGCCACATCACGCTCGAACAGGCAGGGTCGTGACCGCCATGGACAAGGTTTTTCTTGTATTCCGCCGCGAGTTCGCGGGTTATTTCGCCACGCCGCTCGGCGCCGTCTTCCTCACCGTCTTTCTTGCGATCGGCTCCGGCATGACGTTCTTCGTGGCGAGCTTCTTCGATCGCGCGCAGGCGGACCTCTCCGCCTTCTTCCTGTGGCATCCCTGGCTTTACCTCATCCTCATGCCTGCGATCGGCATGCGCCTGTGGGCCGAGGAGCGCCGCTCGGGCACGATCGAGCTTTTGATGACGCTGCCCGCGCACCCCTGGCAATTGGTGGTCGGCAAATGGCTCGCGGCCTGGGCCTTCGCGGGCCTCGCGCTCGCCCTCACCTTCCCGCTGTGGATCACGGTCAACGTGCTCGGCTCCCCCGACAACGGAGTCGTGCTTGCATCCTATGTGGGCTCCTGGCTGATGGCGGGGGCTTTCCTCGCCATGTCAGCCTGCGTCTCCGCGCTCACCAAGAACCAGGTGCTCGCCTTCATCGGCGCGGTCGTGGTCGGCTTCGTCTTCGTGATGGCCGGCTTCGATCTCGTGCTCTCGGCGGTGCGCCCCTGGGCTCCCGACATCGTGGTGCAGGCGGTCGCGTCCATGTCGTTCATCGGCCATTTCCAGCGCATCACCGACGGCGTGCTTGAGGCGCCGGCGCTGGTGTTCTTCGTGTCGCTGATCGTCTTCGCCCTGTGGCTCAACGTGCAGGCGCTCGACGCGCGCAAGGCTGCGTGAGGCAAACATGAAACAGACAACTTCCCTCACTACGGGCCGTCTCGTCATCGCCGCCGCCGTTCTCGGCGCCGTCGTCTTCGGCTCCGTCAACATCATGAGCGCGAACCTGCTGCGCAGCGCGCGCATCGACCTGACCCAGCAGAACCTCTATTCGCTCTCGCAGGGGACGAAGACGCTGATCGGCCAGATTCAGGAGCCGATCCGCTTCCGCTTCTTCTTCTCCGCCGGTCTGACGAAAGAGGCGCCGCAGCTCGCCGCTTTCTCCGGGCGCCTGCGCTCGACGCTCGACGCCTATGTGGCGGGTTCGAACGGCAAGATCATCCTCGAGATGGTCGACCCCAAGCCCTATTCCGAGGAAGAGGACCGCGCCGTCGCCTTCGGCATCAGCCCGATCCGGGCGGCCAATGGCGACCGCATGTTCTTCGGCCTCGCCGCCACCAATTCAACCGACGGCAAGGCGACCATCGCCTCCTTCTCGCCTGACCGCGAGGCTTTCCTTGAATACGACCTGACGCGCCTTGTCTCCGAACTGGGCCGTCGCGGAAAGCCGGTCGTCGCGCTGATGGACGGGCTGAACCTCTCGGGCAATCCGCAGATGGGCATGCGCGAGCAGCAGACGCTCGTGCAGATGAAGCAATTCTTCGACGTGAAGCCGGTTGAGCCGGACGCGGAAACCCTGCCGGAAGGCACGCGCGTGCTGATGGCGGTTCATCCGCAGCGCTTGTCCGACAAGCAGCTCTATGCGCTCGACCAGTGGACGCTTGCGGGCGGCGGCACGCTGATCTTCGTCGATCCGCATGCGGAAAATCAGGTGGGCCCGCGCGGCCAGCCGCCGGAGGACACATCCTCCAACCTCTCACGCCTGTTCGACGCCTGGGGCGTGAAGTTCGACGCGACGCGCACGGTCGCCGACCCCAATCTCGCGCTGCAGACGGAGCGCGTGATCGACGGGCGCCCGACGCCCATGATCAACCTGCCCTGGATCGCGCTGCGCAACGAGGCGCTGAAGAAGGACGAGGCCATCCTCGCCCAGCTGTCCGCCATCGTCATGACGACGGCCGGCGCGTTCGAGACGACGAAGGACGGCGTGAGCCTGCGGCCGCTGGTGACGGGCTCCGCCGGCGCGGGAACGCTGCTGGTAAGCGAGACGAAGGAGCGCACCGCGGACCTGCGCAAGCTGCTCGCCTCGATTGAGCGCAAGGACACGCCCCCGGTTCTGGCGGCGCGCCTGAACGGCGCCATCGCCAGCGCCTTCCCCGGCAAACCGGACGGCTCCGCGCGCAAGGAAGACCACGTGGCCAAGGCGACGAAGCCGCTCAACGTGATCCTGGTGGGCGACGCGGACATGCTGATGGACCGCAACTGGGTGCAGCGGCGCAACGTCATGGGCTCCGAAATGGCGCAGGCGTTCGCCAACAACGGCGACTTCGTGATCAACGCCATCGAGCAGATGGTCGGCGGATCGGCGCTGGCGGATCTGCGCGGACGCGGCGTCTCATGGCGGCCGTTCGAGCTCATCCAGAAAATGGAGGCCGAGGCCGACCAGAAGTTCCGCGCCAAGGAGCAGGCGCTGCAGCAAAGGCTCAAGGACACCGAGCAGAAGCTGACTGAAATGGCGCGCACCGGCGGGCCGGGCTCCGCGCCGGGCAATGAAGTGCTCTCGCCCCAGCAGATGGAGACGATCGAGAAGTTCAAGACCGAACTGCTCGCCACCCGCGAGGAGTTGCGCGAGACGCAATTCGCGCTGCGCAGCGACGTGGATCGGCTGAAGAACGCGATCACCGCGATCAATGTCGCAGTGGCGCCGGTTCTCGTCGGCCTTGTGGCGCTGTTCTTCGCCCTGCGCCGTTCGCGCCGCGAACTTCCCATCAAGACCAATAAGACCGCGTGAGGCCGACGATGAACACGAAGCACGTTCTCATCCTCGCCGCCCTTGCGGCGGCAAGCGCGGCGGCCACCGCCGTCACCCTGCGCAATTCGCCGCAATCCATCGCGGCGGACCGGCGCGGCGAGCGCATGTTCCCCGCCCTGCTCCAGCGCGCCAACGACGTGGCGACGATCTCGATCCGCGACAACGACCGCGAATTCACCGTGGAGCGGCGCGACAACGGATTCTTCGACAAGGATTCGCGCTATGTGGCGCGCCCGGAATCCTTCCGCGACATGGTGGCGGGCGCCGCCACCATGACGTTCGAGGAAGCCAAGACCGCCGATCCCGCGCGTTATGGCGACCTCGGGCTCGCGGAGATCGGACAGGGCGACAAGTCGGGCCGGCTCGTGACCATGCGTGACGCAAAGGGCGAGACGCTCGCGCAGGTGATCGTCGGCAATCCCGACGCCACGGTGGGCGGCGCGCGCGGGGGCATGTATGTGCGCTTCCCCAATTCGCCGCAGACATGGCTCGCGCGCGGGCAATTGCGCGCGCCCGCGCCCCATGCGGCGTGGTTCGAGATCAACCTCATCAACTTGAACCGCGACGCGCTCGCGCGGCTGGAGCTCTCCGGCGGCGGGCTCGACGAGGTGAAGATGGCGGCCGAGAAGAAGGGCGAGGACCTGAAGCTCGAGACGCCCGCGCCCGAAGGCCGCACGCCGGAGAACGGCAAGGTGCTGCGCCTCTCCTTCATGGTGGATCCGCTCTCCTTCCAGGACGTGCGCGCGCCCAAGGGCGACCTCAAGCCCGACGCGCGCAAGCTCGTCGCCTATGGGCACAACGGGCTGAAGATCACCGTAACCAGCGTGGGCCCGGTGGAGGACGGCTGGGTGCGCATGGCGGTGGAAGCGACCTCGGAAGAGTCAAAGGCGCAGGCGGAAGAGCTTGCGCCGAAGATCCATGGCTTCGAGTTCAAACTGTCGAAGAACGACAGCGACATGATGGCCTGGGGCCTGCGGGACTTCACGGCGGAAGCCAAAAGCTGAGGCGGCAAGGCGCGCGCATGCTTGCGGCGCGCGCCGCGCATCCCTCTGCTTACAGGTCGAGCGGCCAGATCTCCTCGGCGCGCACGACGCGCGGAGAAAAATTCTGCTCATGGACGTAACGGCCCAGCGCCTCAAGCGCGGGCCGGTTCGCGGCCAGTCCATAAGCCCAGAAATCCTTGCCGAACGTGCGCCAGGCCTCTTCCACATGGTCGATGAGCCAGGGAAGGCCCAGCCGCAGCGCATCCGTGTCCCACAGGCCTTCCAGCGCGATGTCGCGCGCTTCGCAGAACGCGGCGTAAAGGCTTGCGGGAACCCAGGGGTGCTCGCGCACCACGTCTTCGCGCAGCGCGATCGTATGCATGATCGGGAAGATCCCGGTGCGCGCGTAATAATCCTTCTCGACGGATTTGAAGTCGGGAAACAGGCGCTCGATTCCCTCCCAGCCGTCTTCGAAGAGCTTCGGGATGTAGATCGAGAGCAGCGCGTCGAGCCTGCCTTCGATCATCATGCGTTCGAGCGTGTCGCCCTCGGGCACGAAGTCGAGCCGGATTTCGGGCGGCAGGTCGAGCGGGATGAGCGGCGTCTCGGTGGGCTTGGTGAGGCCGCCCATGAACCAGTGCATGTCGCGCGCCTCGACGCCGTATTCGTCCTTCAGCATGCCGCGCATATAGGTGACGGCGGTGGAGGAATATTGCGTCGTGCCGACGCGCTTGCCCTTCAGGTCCTGCGGACGGCGGACGCCCGCGCCCTTGCGCACATAGATGCAGCCGTGCCGGAAGAACTTGGAGACGGCCACGGGAATGGCGACGAAGGGGCATTCGCCGCGCCCGATCAGCGCGGCGTAGGAAGCCAGCGAAAGCTCGGAGGCGTGGAACTCCTGCTTCTCCAGCATGCGCGGGAACATCTGGCGCGGCCGCAGGACCTCGACCTTGAGGTCGATGCCCTTGGGCTTCACGCGCCCTTCGATGAGCGGGCGCGTGCGGTCGTAATCCCAGCAGGCGAGCGTGAGCGGAAGGTCGGCCATCAATAAGGCTTCACGGCGCCCGTGACCGTGGTGCGCAGCATGAGGCGGCGCTCGGTGGAGGGGAAATCCTCGCGCGCGTGGCTCGAGCAGCGATTATCCCACAAGAGGAGATCGCCGACGCGCCATTCGTGCGAATAGACGAATTCCGGCTTCTCGGCGTGGTCGAACACCGCGTTGAGAATCGGCTCGGCTTGCTCGTCGCTCATGCCATCGAGCCCGACGGTCATCAGGCGGTTCACGTAAACCGCCTTGCGGCCGGTCTCCTCATGGGTGCGAATGGCGGGATGTTTCGCGCGGCCGAAGGCTTCCGTGCCCTTGCCGTCGCCCTTCTGGGTCGAGCCGTAATTGTAATGGTGCAATGCGATGCGCCCGTCGATCTGCGCGCGCAGCGCGGGGTCCATGGTCTCATAGGCCGCATAGCCGCTGGCGAACAGCGTATTGCCGCCGCGCGAGGGGATCTCGATCGAATAGAGCAGCGTGCCCTTGTCGGGAATCTCCGCATGGATCATGTCGTG
>CAZYBF010000039.1:22882-27437 GCA_964645525.1 uncultured Beijerinckia sp. | reverse complement strand
CTGCGCGCGGATTCCACCGTGGAGTCGAAGCAGGTTCTGGAAGCCTGAGGCTTTCGGCCCGCCTGCGCGCGCCTCGTCAGGCGAAGCGCGCGCCAAGGTCATGCGAAGCGCGCGCCAAGGTCAGGCGAAGCGTGCGCCAAGCGCCTCCATCTGCGCGCGGAAGCTCGGATAGCTCGTCGCGATCATGCCTGAATCGTCGACGCGCATCGGCTTCTGCGCCGCCATGCCCAGCACGAGGAAGCTCATCGCGATGCGGTGATCGAGGTGCGTCTTCACCTCGCCGCCGCCGCGCACCTGCGCGTCGCCCGTCACGATGAGGTCGTCGCCCTCGATCCTGTTGGGCGCGCCCGCTGCGTCGAGCCCGGCGGCCACGGCCGCAAGCCGGTCGGATTCCTTCACGCGCAATTCCGACAGGCCGCGCATGCGCGTCTCGCCGCGCGCGAAGGCGGCGGCGACGGCGAGCACCGGATATTCGTCGATCATCGCCGGCGCGCGGGCGGCGGGCACGTCCACGCCTTTCAGCTGCGAATGGCGCACGCGCAGGTCCGCCACGTCCTCGCCGCCTTCCACGCGCGCATTGAGCGTCTCGATGTCCGCGCCCATTTCCAGCAGCGTGGTGATGAGGCCGATGCGCAGCGGGTTCATCATCATGCCTTCGATGACCACGTCCGAACCCGGCGTGATGAGCGCGGCCACCAGAGCGAAGGCGCCGGAGGAGGGATCGGCGGGCACGATCACGTCGCGCGCCTTCAGCTCCGGCCGACCCTCAAGCGTGATTCGCCGCCCGTGCGGGCCTTCGGGCTCGCTCGTGATGCGCGCGCCGAAATAGGCGAGCATTTTCTCCGTGTGGTCGCGCGAGGCCTCGGTCTCGATCACCACCGTGCGGCCGGGGGAATTAAGGCCGGCGAGCAGGATCGCGGATTTGAGCTGCGCGGAGGGCACCGGCGTGCGGTATTCGATGGGGGCGGGTTCGCCCGCGCCCTGCAGGGTGACAGGGCAGCGCCCGCCCTCCGCCTCGCTGACGACATGGGCGCCCATGAGCGTGAGCGGGTCGAGGATGCGGCGCATGGGCCGCTTGCGCAGCGAGGCGTCGCCATCGAAGGTGGCGGTGATCGGATGGCCGCCCACCACGCCCATCATCAGCCGCGTGCCGGTGCCCGCATTGCCGAAGTCCAGCGTCTCCCGGGGCGGCAGGAGCGAGCCCAGGCCGCAGCCGTCCACCTGCCATTCGCCCGGGCCCAGCCGCTCCACCTGCGCGCCCAGCGCCGCGCAGGCGGCCGCGGTGCGCAGAACGTCGTCGCCCTCCAGCAGGCCCGAGATGCGCGTGCGCCCCACCGCCAGCAGCGCCAGAATGAGCGCCCGATGGGATATGGATTTGTCGCCGGGCGGGCGCAGGCGTCCCTTGAGCGGGCCGGCGGGGGCCGCCGCCAGCGGCCGGGCCGGTCCATGGCCATGGGATGCGGACTGTGCGGCGGACGCCGCCTTGGGATCGACCTGCATGGGGCCCTCGCGCTGAAAACCAGCGGGCTCGTAACACGTCGTCCGCCGCCGTGTCATTACGTTCGGGGCCGGGGTCCGGGCCGGCTTCGAATCTCCATTTGACAGCGCGCCGGGCCCCGACTAACCGAGACCCCGCAATTCCGGCCGGACGGGCGCGTCGCAGGCTGATTCACGTTTCATCACGCCGCAGGGATACTGGACGTGGCCAAACCCGAACTCGGCAGCAAGCGGCAGTGCCAGAGCTGCTCCACCAAGTTTTTCGACCTCAACCGCACCCCGATCGTCTGCCCGAAATGCGGCGCGACCTTCACGGCGGCCGCCGCTACGCGCGCGCCCGCCCGCGCCGCCGTGGCCGACGACGAACCTGAAGTTGATCCGGCCGGGCCGGAGCTGGTCTCGCTCGAGGAAGCCGACGCGCTGGAGGGCAAGGACGCCGCAGCCTCGGACGACATCGAGATCGAGGACGACGGCGCCGCCGACGAGACCTTCCTCGAAGAGGAGGAGGAGGACGCCGACGACGTGGCGGGCCTCATCGACGGCGACATCGAGGACGACGAGGAAAGCTGACGCCCACGGGCGCGCCCAAGAGCGAATAAAACGCGCGCGGGCTGAGAAAAACGGGTTGTGGAGCGCACGCGATCCGTCTATATCACGCGCCGTCGCCGCCGGTTCGCCGGCGTCGCGGGCGATCCACCCCAAGGGATCGCGACATATCGGGCCAGCCTGTCGGGCATGGCGCGAAAAGTGGGGCCATAGCTCAGTTGGGAGAGCGCTTCAATGGCATTGAAGAGGTCGTCGGTTCGATTCCGTCTGGCTCCACCAATCCTCTCCGCGGCCGCTCTGTCCATCGCCTGTTTCGATCCCGCGATCCGTGCGCGCAGGACCGCGCGCGCCTGAACCCCGGGCTTCGCCTTTGGGGGGTAAGTTGCTAGACAGGGCCGGCGATTGCGGAGTCCTGTCCTTGCGTTTCCAGTCTCGTCCCCGTTCGTGTTCGCGCCCTGAGCCGCGTGCGCTGGCGCGCCTGCGCGTTCTTGCGCCTCTGGGCGCGCTCGCGCTGGCCGCCTTTCTCGCAGGCTGCGCGGGCCGGCCCGACGGGTTTCTCCTGCCGGTGGAGGCGCCCGCGGAAGGCGCCTCGCGCGTGGACGTGCTGGTCGCCACCACGCGCGCCTCGCTGGGCGCGGCGCCGGGCGAAATGTTCAGCGGCGAGCGCGCCTACGGGCTCGCCTTCGCCGACGTGGCCGTCTCCATTCCGCCCGACGCCGCGCGCACGCCCGGCGACGTGCAATGGCCCGCCTCCGCCAAGGCCGATCCCGCGCATGAATTCGCCGCGCTCGGCGTGCGCAGGCTGGAGGGCGGGCAGGCGGCCGGCGTGTTCCACGAACGCCTGCGCCGCACGCGCCATCGCAGCGTCCTGCTCTTCGTCCACGGCTACAACACGCGCTTCGACGAGGCGGTGTTTCGGCTCGCGCAAATCGCCCATGACGCGAAGGCGCCCGCCGTGCCGGTGCTGTTCACCTGGCCCTCGCGCGGGCGCCTGCTCGCCTACGCCTACGATCGGGAGAGCGCGAATTTCTCGCGCGACGCGCTGGAGAGCGTGCTGCGCAGTTTCGCCGATGATCCCGCAACTGCGGAGATCACCATTCTCGCGCATTCCATGGGCAATTGGGTGACGCTGGAGGCGCTGCGGCAAATGTCGATCCGCAACGGCCGCATCTCGCCCAAGATCCGCAGCGTGATGCTCGCCGCCCCGGATGTGGACATCGACGTGTTCCGTCGCCAGATCGAGGCGATCGGCGAGAAGCGCCCGCCGTTCATGCTGTTCGTCTCGCAGGACGATAAGGCGCTCGCGCTCTCGCGCCGCCTGTGGGGCAGCACCGCGCGGCTCGGCGCCATCGATCCCGAACAGGAGCCCCTGCGCAGCCAGTTACAGAGCGCGCGCGTGCAGGTGATCGACCTGACGAACCAATCCTCGAGCGACAGTCTCAACCACGGCAAGTTCGCTGGAAGCCCTGACGTCGCGCGGCTGATCGGCGGCAAGCTCGCCTCGGGCCAGACGCTCTCCTCCTCCCATGTGGGGCTTGGCGAATCCCTCGGCCTCGTCGCCACCGGCGCGGCCGGCGCCATGGGGCGCGCGGCGAGCATCGCCGTCACCGCGCCCGCCGCCATCGTGGACCGGCGCGCGCGCGAGGGTCTCGCCGATCAGGTCGAGGACCTGCGCGGCCATGTGCAGGATACGGTTTCGCACGCGGTCACGCCGCCGGGGCGGCGCTGAGCGCGGCTGCGCCCGCTCACTCCGCGTGATGCTCCGCGCCCTTGCCCAGCGCTGCCTGACGGATCGTCTCCGCGAATGTGATGAAGCCCAGCTCCGCGCTGACGCGCTCGCGCGCATGGGCCACGTCCGACGCGCTCTTGGGCTCGCGGCTGACGTTGCGCAAGGCGCGCACATGGGCGAAGCGCTCGGCGAGCGCGTGTTCGATCTCCTCCATCAGCGCGGCTTTCAGCTTCGCGACGTCGCCGCTCTCCACCGCCTCCTCTGCCGCCCTAATGACGGGGCCGAAATCCCCGCCCGCAGGCTGCAGCCCGTGGAAAGGCGCGCCTTCGCCGGCGCGGTGCAGGCGGATCACCGTTTCAAGAAAGGCGCGGTCAGCCAGCTGGCGCGCGTCCTCGCCAAGGCCGCGCACCTTGCGCGCGGCCTCAAACCCGCTGCGGATCTCAGCCTCGGCGGAGGCCGGCGCATAGGCGAGCACCGGGTTGACGTCGCCGTCGCCCAGCGCCTTTTGCGCCGCTTTCGCCACAGGCCCGTCGAGCGTGTCGCAATGGGCGCGGGCGGAAGGGGCGAGAAAGAGAATGGTGGCGGCGGCCGCCGCAGCTGCGGCGATGGCTTTATAGTCGATCATGGCGCGCTCCCATGGATGAAATGCGCGGCCGCCTCCGCGCGGCCTGCGCGCCATTCCCGCGCGTCATTGCAGCCGATTGAAGGCGATCAGCAAGGCTTGCGGCGGCGAATTGGGAGAGAGCCGCGGCGCAAAAGGCGAAGCCCCTGTCCGGAAGGCGA
>CAZYBF010000039.1:0-22782 GCA_964645525.1 uncultured Beijerinckia sp. | reverse complement strand
CGCGCTGCGCGCGCCTCTTGCTTGTTTTTAACGGCGCGCTGCGCGCGCCTCTTGCAACCATGCGTTCCAGGCGCGGTCGGGGTCGCGCGAACCCTTGCGGCGATGTTCGATCTCCGCCTCGGTGAGGAATTGCACCGGGCCCAGAACGCTCGCCTGCAATTGCTGCTGCGCATTGGCCTCCGCCACCACGGCGCGGCGCGTCATCTCGCGCAGGTTCGCGCCCACCACCACCACGCCGTGCCGGCGCAGCAGGACGAGCGCATGGTCGCCCAGCGCCTGCGCCAGCGCGCGCCCCTGCGCGGGCGTGACCACGTTGAGATCGCCCTCGTCGTCCACGTCGCGGCTGTCGAAGGCGGGCGCGCCCGCGCCCAGAAAGGCGGCCGGCGCCGTCATCGGGCGCAGAAGCGTCGCGCTGTTGCAAAACGGGATCAGGTTCGGCGAATGGGCGTGGATCACGGCGTTCACGTCCGGACGCGCGCGGTAGATCTCGCCGTGGATCACGCGCTCGAAAAACAGTTTCGCCTGCGTCTCGCGCACAGGCGCGCCCTCCAGCGTCACCTCCACCAGCGTCTCGCGGCTCACCTCGCGCGCCGGCATGGCGCGGCTGATCCAGTAGCGGTCCGCATGTTCGGGGTCGCGCGCGCTGATGTGCCCGTAGGCGTCGATCACGCGCAGATGGGAAAGAATGTGGTTCGCCGCGACCAGTTCTTCGAGAAGGATTTCGCGCGTCTGCGCGCTCCGGCTGTCCATGATGCGCCCTTTCAGGTGGTGAAGCGCTTCAGCGTTTGCGGCGCGAACAATTCCTCCGCCGCCACCTCGCGGTGGCACACGCCCTGTTCGAAGGCGTAGCGCAGGAAGGCCTCCAGCGTCGTGCGGTTGGCTTCGAGCCCATAGGGCCACACATCCTTGCCGAACAGGGCCTGCTGGGCGCGCGCATGCTCATAGGCCCATGGCACGGGAACGGAGGCGGCGACGCTGAGCATCCGCCGCAGGCTGTTGTTCTTGGCCTGTTCGAAAGCGGTGTAGAGATTCATCGCGAGCCAGGGGTCGCGCTCCACGATCTCGCGGCGCACCGCCACCACATGCATGATGGGGAACACGCCCGTCGTCTTCACATATTCCTGCTCCGCCGCCAGCGAATCCTCAAACAGGCGTGCGATGTTGGGATGGCCTGCGCGGAAGGCTTCCGGCGGATGGGCTGCGAACACCGCATCAAGCTCGCCTTTCACCAGCATGTCGCTGAGATTTTTCTCAGGCTCGCTCGTCACGCGCACGCCTTCGGGCAGGCGCAGGTCGACCTTCTCGATGCGTCCCGCCTGCACCCATTCCACGCTGCGCAGATCGACGCCATAGGCGTGCGCGAGCATGCCGCGCAGATAAATCGCAGCGGTTTGCGCCCATTCAGGCACGCCCACGCGCTTGCCCGCGAGATCGGCGGGCGTGCGCAGGCCTGCGTCGCGGCGCACATAGATCGAGGAATGGCGCGGCAGGCGCGAGGTGAAGACGGGCAGGGCCACGAAATCGCGCACGCCCTGCGAGACCATGGAGGCGTGCTTGCCGAGCGACATTTCCGCCACGTCGAAATCCTTGTGCAGGATGAAGCGGAAATGAATCTCAGCCGGCCGGTCGAATTGCACGCAATTGACGCTCGCCCCGTTCACGCCCACGCGCCCCGTCACGAGGTCGGTCACATGGTCGTAATGTCCCAGCGCGATGGTGAGATGCGGTTTGCTCATGTCTCCTCCCGGGGGGCTCTGCGGCCCATGTTTTCTGACGCGGCCGCGCCTGTCACGTATCCAGCGTCTCGCGCGCGAACAGGTCCTCCACCGCAAGGCGCGTGCTTATGAGGCCCTGATCGCACGCGTAGTCGATGAAGCGGGCGAGGTTCGCGCGGTTGCGCGCAAAGCCGTTCTCCCATGGATCGCGGCCGAAGGCGGCGCGCTCGGCCTCCATGTCCTGCAGGCCCCATGCGAGCAGCGACCAGTTGGGATCCTCGTAATAGGATTGCGCGATCTTGCGCGCGCCTTCGAATGCGTCGAACAGCGCGCGCGCAAGGCCCGGGCGCGCCTGCGCGAGATCAGCGCGCATGGCGATCACATGCATGATGGGGAAATCGCCGATGGCGCGGAAGTAATTCAGCTCCTCCGCGCGCGGATCGGCGAACAGCCGACGCGCCCGCGTCTTGCCCGTCGAGACGGACTTGGGCGGATGGGGCAGGAAGAATGCGTCCACCTCGCCGCGCTCCAGCGCAAGCCCGAGACCCTGCCGGTCGCCGATGTAATCCACCTTCACGCCGGGCTTGGTTTGAATGGGGATTTTCTCGGGCGAGGTGAGCAGCCAGTGAATCTCCTCCCACGGCGTGTCGTAATGGCTCTTGAGGTCGCCGCGTGCGAGCAGGGAGAGCGTGGTCTGGAAGGCGCTGAGCGCCACTTTCTTGCCGATGAGGTCGCGAGGCGTCCAATAGCCCGAGTCCGGATGCACCCACATCTGGCTCATGCTGAACAGGCGGCGCGGGAAAATCGGCACGCCGATGATCGGCAGGTTCTTCTCGCGCGCGATCAGGAAGCTCGAGAGCGAAAACTCCGCGACCTCGTAATCGCCCTCCAGCATGCGCCCGTGCCGGTCCGTGCCGTCGCGCAGCATCGTGCTCTGGCCGACCTGGCGCACGTCGAGCTTGAGCCAGTCGGGCGTGGGCGCCGTGCCGTCGAAAAAAGGAAAATGGCGGTCGTAGCGATCAACGCCGACCCGCAATGTGAGCTTCTCCGCCATAAGCGCCTCCCTTGTCGTCTGGATAAGCGCGCGCCGGGGGCCGCGCAAGGCGGGCGGGGCGCGTCGCAGCCGCAAGATTGACTTCGCGGGGAGGGCGCCCTCTTTAACGGATCAGCGCCGGTCCAGCCGGCGAGCAGGAGGGAATGCATGATGAGCTGCAAGAAGGTCGCTCTCTCGCGCGTCGCCGCTTTGGCCGGGTTCGCGTGTCTGGCGGCTTCCGGCGCGCAGGCGCAGTCTGGCGCGGAGTTTTACGCCGGCAAAACGGTTCAGTTCATGGTGGGCTATCCGCCGAGCGGGGCGTTCGACGCCTACACCCGCGTGGCCGCGCGCTTCATCGGCAAGCACATCCCCGGCGCTCCCACGGTGATCGTGCAGAACATGCCCGGCGCCTCGAGCCTGCAATTCGTCCGCTATCTGCAGGCGCAGGCTCCCAAGGACGGCACGCAGTTCGGCATGTTCAACCGCGGCCTGATGCCGAAATCCGTGCTTGAGCCGAAAGAGACCGGCGTCGACTTCACGAAGTTCGCCTGGATCGGCAGCATGAACAGTGAGCTCGCCATCTGCTACATGTGGGCGGGCGCCGGCGTCGGCGCCATGGCGGATCTGAAGAAGCGTCCGCTGACGCTGGGCGATACGTCCAAGAACAGCGGCGGCTATATCTACACCTCGATCCTGCGCTCCTTCGCGCCCGAGACGATCAAGCTCGTCATGGGCTATGCGACCACGGGCCATATCTGGCTCGCCATCGAGCGCGGCGAGGTGGACGGCAATTGCACGCTGATGACGAGCCTCGAGAGCCAGAAGCCGGAATGGCTGCCGCAGAAGAAGATCCTTCCGCTCGTGCAATTCTCGGAGACCAAGCACAAGGACCTGCCCAACGTGCCCACGATCTTCGAGCTTCTGGACAGCGATACGCAGAAGCAGGCGATCAATTTCCTCATCGCCTCGGAGGCGATCGGCCGCCCGATCGTCGGCCCGCCCGGCATGCGCGAAGATCGCCTCGCCACGTTGCGCAAGGCGTTCAACGACATGATGAAGGATCCTGAGTTCCTCGACTATGCCCAAAAGGCGAAGATGGATATGGATCCCGTCACCGGCGAAAAGGCGGCGGAGATCGCGGCCGCGATTCAGAACACGCCGGCCGCCGCGGTGGAGATCGCGCGGAAGTTCATGGATTGAGCGTCGCCGCGCGTTTCGCTCAACGGCCGTCGCTCCCCAAGCGGCGGCCTTTTTGTTTGACAGCAGCGCAGGGCCGTCGGAGTCTCGGCGCGATCGTGGGCGAGTGAAGGACGTGGACGCATGACGAGCGGGGCCGGAGCAAACGACATCGGCGAATTCGTGCGCGATTACGTGGAGCGCAATCGGCGCGCCATCGCGCTTGTGGGCGACAACGTCTTTTATTTCGGCGAACTCGGCATGCAGGAGTTCGAAACCATGGGCCTGCTCACGAACGTGCTCGAGCAGGGCGGCTTCAAGGTGGAGCGCGGCATCGCGGGCCTGCCCACGGGCTTCTGCGCGACCTTCGGGGAGGGCGGTCCCGTGGTCGCATTGCACACTGAATATGACGCGGTGCCGGACAATTCGCAGGCCGCCGGCGTCACGCGCAAGCAATCCATCGTGGAAGGCGCGCCCGGCCATTGCGAAGGCCACAACGTCAACGCCGCCGTCCTCGTGGGCGCCGCCATGGCGACCGCCGCCGCGATGAAGCGCTATGGGATCAAGGGCACGCTCAAAGTGTTCGGCGGCCCTGCGGAGGAGCAATTGATCGGCCGCCCTTACATGGTGCGCGACGGTTGGTTCGATGATGTGGACGTGGCCTTCCACGACCATATCAGCTCCGATTACGAGGCGGGCTACGGCATCATCCAGTCCGCGCTCATCTCCGCGAAATTCACCTTCCATGGCGAATCCGCCCACGCCGGCACCGCGCCCTGGAAGGGTCGCGACGCGCTCGACGCCGTGGTGCTGATGGATGCGGGCATGGCGCAATATCGCGAGCATATGCAGCCCACCTCGCGCATGCAGCGTTCCTTTCCCGAAGCCGGCGACCAGCCCAATGTCACCGCGCGCATCGCCTCAGCCTGGTGGTACTTCCGCGACGCCAATGCGGAGGGCGCGCGCAAATTGTTCGAACAGGCGCAGAAGATCGCGCGTGGCGCGGCCATGATGACGGACACCGAGGTGGAGACCGAGATTCTCGCCGCCGTCTGGCCGTTGCGCGGCAACCGCACGCTGGCCGATCTCGTCTGGCGCCATATCGATGCGGTGGGCATGCCTGAATGGAGCGAGGAGGAGCAGGCCTTCGCGCGCGAATTGCAGGCCAATTCCGGCGCCAAGGTCGAAGGCTTGCGCACCCGCGCGGTGCGTCCTGCGGGCGAGGCCAAGCAGCGCTGGTCCGCCAATGACGCCGGCGATGTCTCGTGGAAGACGCCCATGTGCAAGTTCTATTATCCGGCGATGGCGCCCAATCTCGCCGCCCACCATTGGGCTGCGGGCGCGCCGCTCGCCACCTCCATCGCCCACAAGGCGGCCGCCTCCGCAGCCCGCATTCTCGCCGGCGCGGCGCTTGACTGCATGCGCGATCCCGCGCTCGTCGCGCAGGCGCGCCGCACGTTCGAGGAGGAATTGGGCGGCGTGCGCTACACGTCGCTGCTGCCGCCCGACCAGAAGCCGCCGGTGGATCTCAACCGCCGCACCATGGAGATTTTCCGGCCGATGATGGCCGCGCATTATCTCAAGGAAAAACCCGTCTTCACGTGACGCCGCATGCAGGAGCTTTCGCGATGAACACGAGCCGCCGTTTCGCAATTCTCTGCGCCATGGGCGCGTCCGTCTGCGCGGGCCTGATCGCTGCGCCCCGCGCCCATGCGCAGGAGAGCGCGGCGGACGTCGCCGCTTTCTACAAGGGCAGGCAGATGAGCCTGCTTGTGGGCTCCGCGCCCGGCGGCGGCTATGATCTTTACGCGCGCCTTCTCGCGCGCCATTTCGCAAAGCACATGCCCGGCGCGCCCGACCTTGTGGTGCAGAACATGCCCGGCGCCGGCGGGCTCATTCTGGCGAACCATCTCGCTTCGCGCGCGCCGCGCGACGGATCGGCCATCGCCCATGTGCAGGGGCCGCTCTCCATCCGCCAGCTCACCGACGCCAAGAACGTCATGTACGACATGCGCCGTTTCGGCTGGCTCGGCAGCGCCAATAATTCCTCCAACGTCTGCGTGCTATCGCCGCGCGTCGCGCTGAAGGACGCCAAGGAGCTGCTTTCGCGCGAGATCATCGTGGGCGGATCGGGAGGGTCGACCACCTATGTGCCCATGTTCCTCAACGCGGTGGTGGGCACGAAATTCAAGATCGTCGCGGGCTACAAGTCGACGTCCAATGTGACAGTGGCCATCGAGCGCGGCGAGGTCGACGGGCTTTGCGGCTGGGGCTGGGACAGCGCGAAGGGCAATGCGCGCAATTTCTTCGAGCGCGGCGTGATGAAAGTCGGCCTCGACGTCGGCATGGCGCCCCATCCCGAATTATCCGCGCAGGGCGTGCCGTTCATCATGAATGTCGCGGACAATGAGGAGGCGCGCGCGATCCTGCGCTTCGCCTTCAGCTATCTTGTCTACATCCGTCCCTTCGTGACCCCGCCCGATCTGCCGCCCGCGCGCCTGAAAGCGCTGCAGGCCGCCTTCGCCGCCTCGCTGGCCGATCCCGATCTGTTGCAGGAGGCGCAGAAGACCGACGTGGAGATTCGCTACACGAGTCCTGCGGAGGTTGAGAAGGCGCTCGCGCAGGTCTTCGACGCGCCTGAAGCGGTGAAGCAGAACGCGCTCGCCAAGCTGCGCGAGGCCGGCTTCGACGGGCAGTGACGCGCGGACTAGCCCGCGCGCACTTCCCGGATCAGCGTCTCCACATTCTCGATCGGCGTCGGCGGCAGAATGCCGTGGCCGAGATTGAACACGTGGGGGCGGCCTTCCAGCGCCTTCTTGATGCGTGCGATCTCGCGCACAAGCTCCGGCCCGCCGGCGAGCAGCAGCAGGGGGTCGAGATTGCCCTGCAGCGCAACGCAGCTCGGCGTATGGGCGAGGCAATCGGCGAGGTCGGCGGAGGTGTCGAGGCCCACGCAATTCACGCCCGGCAGGCGCGCCGTCGCGCCCACATGGCTCGGGCTCACCCCGCGCGGGAAGGCGATGACCTTCGTCTGCGGATGGCGCGCGCGCATATGCGCGGCGATGGCGCGCACGGGCTCAAGGCACCAGCGCTCGAATTGCGGCGCCGGCAGCACGCTCGCCCATGAGTCGAAGATCTGCACGGCTTCCGCGCCGGCCTTCACCTGCAGGCTGAGATGTTCGACGCAGGCGCGCGTGATGAGATCGATCAGCCGCTGGAACGCATCGGGATATTGATAGGCGAAGCGGCGGGCGGGCGCCTGATCGGGCGTGCCGCGTCCCGCGATCATATAGCTCGCGATGGTCCAGGGCGCGCCGCAAAAGCCGATGAGCGCAGTGGACTCGTCGAGCGCGCCCTTCACCCGCTCCAGCGCCTCATAGACCGGCGCGAGGATCGTGGCGTCGAGCTCGTCGGCGAGCAGGTCGAGGTCCGCCGGGGTCTCGGTGGGGCGCAGGCGCGGGCCTTCGCCCGCCTCGAACGTCACCTTCTGCCCGAGCGCTTCGGGGATCACGAGAATGTCGCTGAAGATGATCGCCGCGTCGAAGCCGAAACGGCGGATCGGCTGCAAGGTCGCCTCCGCGGCCTTGGCGGGATCGAAGCAGAAATCCATGAAGCTCGGCGCCGTCGCGCGCAGCTCCCGATATTCCGGCAAGTAGCGGCCGGCCTGGCGCATCATCCACAGCGGACGCCGCGCGCCGACCTCGCCATCGAGCGTGCGCAGGAAAAGTTTGCTTGAGGTCTGGCTCACGTGGGCTCCCTGCGGGGCGCCGGCGCGATCCCGCTCGCCCGCGCGTCCCGTCGAGGCGTTTGCGCCAGCTCCGCCGGCTTGTCCAGCCCTGCCGGCGGCTGGTCCAGCCCCCACGGCCCTCATCGCATTGGACATGCTCCGCCCCCTTTCGCAGCCCCCGGGCGCCGGGGCGCCCGCGAGGCTTGGCCACGCGTGTGTAAGTTCATGTTGTCATTCCGTCCCCAGTATGTAAAGTGAACTGGACGCTTTGGCGTGGATTTGGCAGGGGAGGCGCACAATATGCCGTCCAATTCTCCGACGCCCCTGCTCGATTCCATCGGCAGTCCGGCTCATTTGCGTAAATTGTCCGCGCGCGCGCTCCCGCGCCTCGCCGACGAACTGCGCGCCGACATGATCTCGGCCGTATCGCAGACCGGAGGCCATCTGGGCGCCGGTCTGGGCGTGGTCGAGCTTACGATTGCGCTGCATTACGTGTTCGACACGCCGCGCGACACGCTCATCTGGGACGTGGGCCATCAGGCTTATCCCCATAAGATCCTCACCGGCCGGCGCGCAAAGATGCGCACCATCCGCCAGGGCGGCGGATTGTCCGGCTTCACGCGCCGCGCTGAAAGCGAATACGACCCCTTCGGCGCGGGCCATTCCTCCACCTCCATCTCCGCTGGCCTCGGCTTCGCCGCCGGCCGCGATCTGCTGGGAGGCGACGAGCGCGTGGTGGCGGTGATCGGCGATGGCGCCATGTCGGCGGGCATGGCCTGGGAGGCGATGAACAACGCGGGCGCGTTGAAGAGCCGCCTCGTCGTCATTCTCAACGACAACGACATGTCCATCGCTCCCCCTGTGGGCGCCATGTCGAACCATTTCGCGCGCCTCGTCTCGGGCAAGCCTTACATGAGCCTGCGCGATGCTGGCCGCCAGCTCACGCGCCGCCTGCCACGCCGCATCGACCAGACGATCACGCGCACCATTCAGCGCACGCGCACCATGATCACCGGCGGATGCCTGTTCGAGGAAATGGGTTTCTATTACGTCGGTCCGGTCGACGGGCATGACCTGAACGCCCTCGTGCCGATCTTGCGCAATGTGCGCGACGCGCAGCAGGGCCCCATCCTCGTCCATGTGGTGACGAAAAAGGGCAAGGGTTACGCGCCCGCCGAAGCCTCGGACGACAAATATCACGGCGTCGGCAAGTTCGACGTCGCGACGGGCATTCAGGCCAAGTCGACGCCGGCTGCGCCCGCCTATACGAAGGTCTTCTCCGACGCCATCGTGCGCGAGGCCGCGCGCGATCCGCGCATCGTCGGCGTCACCGCCGCCATGCCGGGCGGCACGGGGCTCGACGCTTTCGCGAAAGCCTTTCCCGACCGCTTCTTCGATGTTGGCATCGCAGAACAACATGCGGTGACCTTCGCCGCAGGTCTCGCCGCGCGCGGGATGAAGCCTTTCTGCGCGATCTATTCCACCTTCCTGCAGCGCGCCTATGACCAGATCGTGCACGACGTCGCGCTGCAAAAGCTGAATGTGCGTTTCGCCATCGATCGCGCGGGGCTTGTGGGCGCGGACGGGCCGACGCATGCGGGTTCCTTCGACCTCGCTTATCTGACCTGCCTGCCGAACATGGTGGTGATGGCGCCTTCCGACGAGGCCGAACTCGCCGCTGCGGTCGCCACCGCCGCCGCCTATGAGGACGGGCCGATCGCCTTTCGTTATCCGCGCGGCGAGGGCGTCGGCGCGCGCATTCCCGCGGAGCGCGAGGCTCTGCCGATCGGCGTCGGCCGTGTTTTGCGGCAGGGAACCGACATCGCGCTCCTCTCGCTCGGCTCGCGTCTTTCTGACGCGCTCGCCGCCGCCGACGAACTCGAAAGCGTGGGTTTTTCCGTCACCGTCGCCGACGCGCGCTTCGCCAAGCCGCTCGACCGCGCGCTGGTGCGCAAGCTCGCCTGTGAACATCAGGCGCTGCTCACGATCGAAGAAGGCGCAAGCGGCGGCTTTGGCGCCGCCGTGCTCACAGAATTGTCGGACCAGAACCTGCTGGACCGCGCCAGGTTGCGCACCCTGCGCCTGCCCGACGCCTTCCAGGAGCATGATTCGCCGCAGGCGATGATCGCCGCAGCTCAGCTCGACCGCACAGGAATCGTGCGCGCCGTGCTGGAGATGTTCGGCGCCGCGCCCATTAGCGCCGCGGCGCGGAAAGGACGAGCCGCCAGCGCTCGGGAACGCGATGACCGCAAGACTCGTGTGGGAACGTGACGGCCGCGACTGGCCGAATCGCGCATGGAGCCGCTTCGCCTTCGCCGACGGCCTGTTGTGGCACGTTCAGGTGATGGGCTCGGGGCCGGCGCTGCTGCTCTTGCACGGCTCCGGCGCCGCCACCCATAGCTGGCGCGATCTCGCGCCTATTCTGGCGCGCCGTTTTCTCGTCATCGCGCCTGATCTGCCGGGTCAGGGCTTTTCCCATGAGCCGCGCGCGGGCGGCTATGCGCTCGACGCCATGGCGCGCGGCGTCGCCGCGCTGCTGGCGGAAATGAAGACAAAGGTCGACGTCATCGTGGGTCATTCCGCAGGCGCCGCCATCGCCGTGCGCATGGCCATCGAAGGGCTGGCGAAGCCGCGCGTCATCATCGGCCTCAACGCGGCGCTGCTGCCTTTCGCAGCCGCCGCGCCCATTTATTCTGGCCTTGCGAAATTGTTCGCGCTCAACCCCTTCGTGCCCTGGGGCTTCGCCCGCTACGCGCGCGGGCCGGGCGTCGTGGAGCGCTTGCTCGCGGAGACAGGCTCGCGCATCGACGCGCGCGGCGTCGCGCTCTATCGCAGGCTTGCGGGCAACGCAGGCCACGTGGCCGCCACGCTGCGCATGATGGCGCATTGGGATCTGCCCTCGCTGCAACGCGATCTGCCGAAGCTCACCACGCCTCTTGAATTATTCGTCGGTTCGCGCGACCGCACGGTCTCGCCCGAACGCGCGTTCGAATTGCGCCGCCTCGTGCCGCACGCGCGCATCACCCAGCTCGCCGGACTGGGCCATCTCGCCCATGAGGAAAAGCCCGAGGACATCGCCGCGCGCATCATCGAAGCCGCTCGCGATCATGGATTGCCGAATGTGCAGGGGAATGCGCCATGAGAGACCTTGCAGCGCCTCACGCGGTAGTGATCGGATCCGGCTTCGGCGGGCTGGCCGTCGCTGTGCGCCTTGCAGCCAAAGGCTGGCGCGTCACCATTCTGGAGAAACTCGATGCGCCCGGCGGGCGCGCCTATGTCTACAAACAGGATGGGTTCACCTTCGACGCCGGCCCAACCATCATCACCGCGCCCTATATTCTCGAGGAATTATGGGCGCTCGCGGGCCGCACCCTCTCGCAGGACGTGGATCTGCGGCCGATGGATCCCTTCTACGTCATTCGCTTCGATGACGGGGAGACGCTGCGCTGCGCTGCGGACGTGAAGGACATGCGCGAGGAGGTCGCGCGCATCGCTCCGCAGGATCTCGCCGGCTTTGATCGCTTTCTTCTCGATAGCGCCGCGATCTACGAAGTCGCCTTCAAGGAGCTTGCGGATCAGCCTTTCCACGAATTTCGCTCCCTTCTCCTCTCTGCGCCCGATCTTGTGCGCCTGGGCGGATTCCGCTCCGTCTATGCGAAAGTCTGTGATTACTTCACCAATGATAAGCTGCGCGTCGCCTTCAGCTTCCATCCGTTGCTGATCGGCGGAAATCCCCTCACCACCACGGCCTATTACTGCCTCATCTCCCATCTGGAGCGCACCCATGGGGTGCATTTCGCCATGGGCGGCACGGGCTCGATCGTGAAGGGCATGGTGGGCCTCGTCGAGCGGATGGGCGGCGGCCTGCGTTATGGCGCTGAAGTCGAGCAGATCCTTGTGGAGGAGGGGCGCGTTCAGGGCGTGCGGCTCGCCGGCGGCGAGATCGTGCAGGCCGACATCGTCGTCTCTAACGCTGACGCAGCCTGGACCTACGGCAAGCTCATGTCGCAGACGCCGCGCCGGCGCTGGACCGATGCGAAACTCGCCCGCGCGCGCTATTCGATGAGCCTGTTCGTCTGGTATTTCGGGACCAACCGCAAGTTCGACGACGTCTATCATCACGTCATGGTTCTGGGGCCGCGCTACGAGCCGCTTTTGCGCGACATCTTCACCCACAAGACGCTCGCGGAGGATTTCAGCCTCTATCTCCATCGCCCCACCATGACCGACCCCTCGCTTGCGCCGGAGGGATGCGACGCGTTTTATGCGCTGGCGCCGGTGCCCCATCTCGACAGCGGAGTCGATTGGAATCGCAAGGCCGAGCCCTATCGCCTGGCGATAGAGAAGCGGCTGGAGGAGACGATCATGCCGGGCCTGTCGGGCAGCGTCGTCACTTCGCGCGTGCTCACGCCTCTGGATTTTCGCGACCGGCTTTGCTCGGTGAAGGGCGCCGCCTTTTCCTTCGAGCCGCAATTGTTCCAGAGCGCCTGGTTCCGTCCCCATAACGTCAGCGAGGAGGCCAAGGGCCTGTATCTCGTGGGCGCGGGCACGCATCCGGGCGCCGGCCTGCCGGGCGTTCTCTCATCGGCGAAGATCGTCGGCGATCTCGCGCCCTCCGCCAAACGTTTTCACGAGGAGACGACGGGCGCGCGCATCTGAGCGCGATGGCTTTTATCGATGATGCGCCAACGCCACAGGATGTATCCGATTCCCGTGGCCGCCGGCGCGGCCCACATGGCGGGACTAAGCGCCAGCTCCGGCATCAGCCGCACGGAGCCGAACGCCATGAAGGCCGTATAGACCGAGATTCCGGCGCCGATCAGCGCCTTCACATGCTCCTTCAGCCAGTCCATGGCGCCGGGAGCGGGCTTATAGAGGAACCAGAGATTGGTGAGCGCCGTCGCCACGCCGATCACGCATAATCCGATCATCAGCGGCTCGCCGATGATCCAGCCTTGCGCTGCGCAATTGAGCGCGGCGACGAGCAGGAGCGGCTGCAGGGCGAGGTTGCGCCATTCGCGCATGCGCTCGCGCCGCGTGCGGTGCTGCACGCACATCCAGCCGTACCAGGCGAGATTGATGGTGAGCAGCCCGAGATGCAGCATCAGCCAGCCGAAAATTCCGCGCACGAAAGCAGGCTCGAATTTTCCCACGAGATGCGGATGCGTGCCCATGGGCTCGATCAGCGTCAGCGTGCTCATGCCCATCGCGAACATGCCGGTGAGGATCATCGCCGTCACGAAGAAAGCGCCCGTCTTGCGATGGGTGCGGTCTCCTTTGCGTCCGAGCACGGGAATCCAGAAGGCGAGCGCGCCGCTTGCGCCGGTGACGATATGCGCCGCCACGAGGATTTCGAACAGCCTGTGCTCCATGGAGACGTCCTCGTGCGTTTCGACCGGCTGCGACGCAATGCGAAAAACCGCTGCGCCGCAGACGCATTTGACGCATATTGCACGCGAAACGCAAGCGCGCTTTCGTCGGAGGCGCTGATGATATGAACGCGCCGCTCTCTTCAAAGCCGTTGTCGACGCAGAGCGCGCCGCCGCTTCTGCGGCCGCCTCGCCCTGCGCCCTTGCCGGCGCTTTTCGGCCTGCTGCGCGCCGCGCTCAGCGGAGAGGGCGACCTGCTCGGCCTATTGCCCGCCGCCGCCTATCGCATGGAGATCGGGCCGCTTGGCTGGTCGCGCCGCTCCACAATCGTGGTGAACCGGCCCGACCTTGTGCGCGCGGTCCTGACGGATCCGCAGGGAGTCTTCCCTAAGTCAGATCTGATGGTGAACGCGCTCGAGCCTCTGATCGGCGACAGCATTTTCGTCTCCTCCGGCGCCACATGGCGCCGCCAGCGCGACATGATCGATCCCGCGCTCACCATGATGCGCGTGAACCGCGCCTTTCCCGCGATCGTCGCCGGCGTTGAGGCCTCCATGCGCTTCCTCGATGGTCGCGCCGCGCGGGGCGAGGCGTTCAGCCTCGATCAGGCGATGTCGCATCTCACCGCCGACGTCATCGTTCGCACGGCCTTCTCCCGCAGCCTTGAGCACGAAGCCTCGCGCGACGTCTTCGAGGCGTTCACCTTGTTCGAGCGCAGCGTGGCGCAGGTGGAGATCCGCCGGCTCATCATGGACAAGGCCTGGACCAAGATCCGCCAGCGCGACGACGTGCTCGACGCCTGCCGTCGCATCCGCGGCCATCTCGACGACCTGCTCGACGACCATATCGGGCCTGAGGGCGCGCGTTTCGACGATATCGCCCGACAGGTCGCGCAGGCGCATGATTTCGAGGGCCGCGCCTTCACGCGCGAGGAATTGATCGACCAGCTTGGCGTGTTGTTTCTTGCAGGCCATGAGACGAGCGCCAGCGCGCTCACATGGGCGTTCTACCTGCTTGCGCGCGCGCCGGACGCGGTCGCCCGCATCCGTGCGGAAGTCGCGGCGATCGCCGGCGACGGGCCGATCGGCTTCGAGCACGTCAAGCGGCTGTCCTTTGTGCGCAACGTCTTCCGCGAGACGCTGCGGCTCTATCCGCCCATCACTTTCCTGCCGCGCGTGGCGCTGGAGGAGACGCGCATCGGCGGACGGCGCGTTCGCAAGGGCGCGCTCGTGATTGTTGCGCCCTGGGTGCTGCATCGTCATCGCCTCTACTGGCGCGATCCCGATCTGTTCGATCCCGACCGATTCCTGCCCGAGCGCGAAAGCGAGCTCACGCCCGGCGCCTATATTCCATTCGGGCTTGGTCCGCGCGTGTGCGCGGGGGCGGCCTTCGCCACCGTCGAGGCGACGCTCATCATCGCCGAGCTTGCGCGGCGCTATGATTTCTCGCTGGCCCCGGGTGCGCAGGTGCGTCCCGCCGCGCGTCTGACGACGCGGCCTATGCGCGAGATCATGTGCCATGTGAGGAAGTCGTCGCCATGAGCCGCACGGTCCTTCTCACCTTGGGGCGGCTGCCCAAGGGGCTCGATGTGGCGCGCAGTTTTGCGCAGGCGGGCTGGCGGGTGGTGGTGGCAGATCCCTTCGCCCGCCATGTGGTGGGCGCCTCGCGCTGCGTCGCGCGCTCCATTCAGGTCGCTTCGCCCGCTGATGATCCGCAGCGCTTCCGCGAAGACCTGCTCGACGCGATCGAGGCATGGGACGTGTCCTTCGTCGCGCCCGTGTCCGAGGAGATTCTCCACGTCGCGCCTCTGCGTGACTGCGTTCCCGCCGGCGTGCGCGTGTTCGCGATGCCGCAGGACGATCTTCTGGCCGCCCACGACAAGGCGCAATTCGCCTCTTTCGCCCGCGCCAATGGATTGACCGCGCCCCAGGCGGCCCTCGCGGAGTCGCCCGCCGCACAAGACATCGCCGCTTCGGGCCCCTTCGTCGTGAAACCGCGTCACGCCTGCGCTGGCATGGGCGTGCGCCGCTATCCGGCCGGCGCCATCTGGCGGCGGGAGCCCGGCGCGCTCGTGCAGCGGCTTATCGTCGGCGAGGAGCGCAGCGCCTGCGCGCTAGTCCATGAGGGGCATGTGCAGGGCTGCGTCGTCTATCGCGGCGCGCTTATGTCCGGCACGGTCGCCGTGCGCTTCGAGCGTGTGGAGGATCCGTCCATCGCCCGCTGGGTCGCTTCGTTTGCGGCGGCGACGCGCTGGAGCGGTTTCCTGTCCTTTGATTTCATCGTGGACGAGAGCGGCGTGCCGCACGCCATAGAATGCAATCCACGCCTGACGAGCGGCGTGCATTTCTTCGAGACGGCGGACATCGCGCCTGCGATGGTCGATCCGTCCGCGCCGCTGCGGCTGCGCAAAGAACGCGTGTTGCAGCAGTTCTGGCCCTGCTTGTCGGAGACGCAGGCGCGCCTGCCCAATCTGCGCGCTTTCGCGGGCGCGCTGGGCGCGCTGTTTGCGACGCGCGACGTCACCTGGTCCTGGCGCGATCCATGGCCGCTTGTGGGCCAGCCCTGGTCCGCCTGGCCCATCATTGCGCGCGCGCGCGCCGGCGGGCGGTCGTTCGGGGAGGCCGCCTCGATGGATCTTGTCTGGCGCGAGGAGGCGCCAGCCGCCTCGCAGCCGCTGATGCGCGCGCCTCGCGTGGAAGGAAGGGAGCGCCATGCCGACGCGTCTTGACGCGCCAGTCGCCGCAGAAGGCTTGCAGCGCACGCGTGATCTCGCAGCCTGCCGCGAGCTCCTGCGCGAGGGCTCCAAATCCTTCTACGCCGCCTCTCTCCTTCTGCCGCGCCGAATGCGGCCCGATGTTTATGCGCTCTACGCCTTTTGCCGCGTCGCCGACGACGAGGTGGACGACGGGGCGGACGCTTTCGCCGCCGCGCGATCGCTGCGCGAACGGCTTGAGCGCGCTTATGCGGGCGCGCCGCGCGAGACGCCGGTGGACCGCGCCTTCGCCGCCATGGTCGCGCGTCGCGACGTGCCCATCGCATTGCCGCTTGCGCTGATCGAAGGGTTCGAATGGGACGCCGCGCGCCGGCGGTGCGAGACGCTTTCCGACACCTGCGCCTATGGCGTGCGCGTGGCGGGCTCTGTCGGCGTCATGATGACGCTGCTCATGGGCGTGCGCAGCGCGCAGGCGCTCGCCCGAGCGAGCGACCTCGGCGTCGCCATGCAACTCACCAATATCGCCCGCGACGTGGGCGAGGACGCGCGCGCCGGCCGGCTCTATCTGCCCCGCGCCTGGTTTGCTGAGGAAGGGCTCGATCCCGACGCCTGGATGGACGATCCGCGCCCATGTCCGCAGGTGGCGCGCATGACGCAGCGCCTGTTGCGCGCGGCGCAGCGGCTTTACTGGCGTGCGGAGGGCGGCGTCGCGCGTCTGCCGGCGGATGCGCGGCCCGCCATCTGGGCGGCGCGGCGCATCTACGCCGACATCGGCCGGCGGATCGCGCGCAATGGCTATGACAGCGTGAGCGTGCGCGCCGTCGTCTCGAGTCCGCGCAAACTCGCCTTGCTCGCCTCCGCTTACGGCTCCGCCGCGCTTGCGCGTCCGGGCTTTTCGGAGCCGCCGCTGCCTGAGGCCGCTTATCTCGTGGAGGCGGCCGCGCCTTTCGATCCGCCGCGTCCGCGCGCGCCGGGCTCGAAACTCTCGCGCGTGATCGATCTTTTCCACCGCCTTGAGGAATCCGAACGCAACCGCGACGGGCGCCGCACGGACGCTGAGCCCGCCTGAGGCGCGCGCCTCACCGGCGCACGCGTGGCATGCGGAAGGGCAGCATCATCTGCACCACAGGCGCGCAGAAGCGATCAAGGTCGAGGCTTTCGTGCACGCCTGTCAGGCGTTCGCCCGCGACCGTGCTTTCGATGATGGAGCGCGCATAGAAGGGCGTGTCTTCCAGCGTCTTGCGCACGGCGGGGGCGGCGCCGGAATCGTTGCGCGCGGCGCGCGGCATGCGCCAGATGCGCGTGGCGGGCAGGTTCTGGCGTGGCGGCGGCTCGAAGGCGCTGATCTCGCCCGACTGCGCAAAGCGCAGGGCGAGCGCGGATTGCGCGCCGCTGCGCAAAAGCGAATCGTAATGAATAGTCGTTCCCGCCGCCCCGTGGGCGCGTCCCCAGTCCCAGCGTGTGAAACCCGCCTCCAGCGGCTCAAGGCCGACGTTATGGTCGAAATAGGCCGCTCCGCTCCATTTCAGTGAAGGATGGGTCATCTCCACCTCCGCCCGCGCGAAGGGCGCGAAGGGCGTCCAGCGATGCCGCTGCGCGCCGTCGAGTTCGAAACTGCGCGCAAACAGCGTGTCCACGCGCAGGCGAATCCGCCCGCGCAGCGCCAGTGGCAAAGGCGCCGCGCGCTCCGCCACGTCGATCGTCAGCGTGTCGCCGTCCCAGCTTATGGCGCTTGGGCCGACAGCGAGGCGGTCGCGGCTGCGCCATGCGGCGTCGGCGCCGCGCTCGGTCATGGCCCAGCGCCCGCGCGGCCCGTAGAGCGCGACGTTGATCGCGCAATGGTCCAGCGGATCGGCGGGCTGCTTGCGGCGCGCCCATTTGTAATAGGGCGAGAACACGCTGCCGATGAAGCCGATGATGGTGAGCGCGTGGCGCCCGTCGTCGCTGATCGCGTCGACGTACCACCAGGCGTAGCCGTCGTCGGGCACGCTTATCGAGAAGTCAGGTCCGCCGTCACGCATTTCGCCGCCGCCCATCCTGATAGCGCCGCCATCGGCACGCCCGCGCCGGGATGCGCGCTGCCTCCGGCGAGATAAAGACCTTGCATGGGCGTGCGCACGCCCGGCCGCTGGAACGAGGCGCGCCATCCATGCGAGGCGCGCCCGTAGAGCGCGCCGCCCGTGCCGGGAAAGAGCGCGTTGAATTCCGCAGGCGTCGTCATGTGCGTGAAGTCCGGCGGATCGTCGAGGATCAGGCCGCAGGCCTCAAGCCGCGCCTGCATCGCCTGCGCGCAGGCGGCCCGCGCGCGCGGATCGAGCGTGCGCGCGTCGCCGTCGGCAGGCGCGTTCACAAGCGCCAGCAGCCGTTCGGCGCCCGCACGCGGCGCGTCGTCGTCGCCGCGGTCCTGCGCGCACACATAGACGGTGGGATCCGCGATCATGCGGCCCTGCGCAAGCGCGTCGAACTCGGCGCGGTAGTCGCCGGAGAAGAACACATTGTGACGCACCATGGGGAAGCCGCGCGTGCGGCTTTCGAACGTCCAGGTGACGGCGGAGATCGACCTGCGCTGCGGGGGCGTGAGGCCTGCGGCGCGCGCGCAATCGGGGCCGAGAAGCCCCTGCGCCAGAGCGCTTGCGTCGCCGTTGAACACGACCGCGTCCGCCGTGACGCGCTCTCCGTCCGCGAGCGTCAGCTCGAAGCCCGAAGACATGGGCGCGATTTCGCTCACATGCGCGCCGTAACGCGTCTGCGCGCCGAAAGCCTGCGCGCGTTCGGCGAGGACCTGCGCGAGCCGGTGCATGCCGCCCTCAATCATCCAAACGCCGTCCTGCTCCACATGGGCGATCAGCATCAAAGTCGCAGGCGCGAGGAAGGGCGATGAGCCGACATAGGTGGCGTAACGCGCGAACAGCACGCGTAACCGTTCGTCCGTGAAATAGCGCCCGAGCGCGCGCCATAGGTTGGCGAAGGGGCTGACCGCGAGAAGGTCGGGCAGGCCTGCGAAGCCTGCGCCCTTTACGAGCCCCATGAAATCAGGCGCCGGCGCATGGGCGAATGAGCGCTCGAGCGAGCGCCATACGCGCGCGGAATCCGCGCAGAAGCGCGCGAAGCCCGCCGCGTCGCGATCGCCCGCGAAGGCGCGCACATGTTCGATCGAACGATCCACGTCCGCCGCGAGATCGAAATGGCCCGCGCCGTTCCAGGCGTGGCGGGCGAGCGTGTCGGCCTTTTGGGTGGGCGCGCAGGCGTCGAAGTCGAGGCCCACGCTGGCGAAGGCTTCCTCGAACACGCGCTTGAGGGTGAACACGGTGGGGCCGGCGTCGATGCCGCGCCCCTCGCGCGGGAAGGTCTGGCGCATCTTGCCGCCGGGCGCTTGCGCGCGCTCGAGCGTCAGCACCTCGAAGCCGCGCCCGGACAGGATCAGCGCCGCCATAAGGCCCCCAACGCCCGCGCCGACGATCACGATCCTGCGTCCTGCCACGCTTGCGCCTCCCGGGATAACGTCCTTGTCAGTGTAAGGTTGACAATACATTTTGCAATGTCATCCTGAGACGACATAAAGGGGACGGAGGTGAGCATGGACGCCCTCGAGCTGATCGAGCGCACGCTGGAGGCGGCCCTTCTCGACGCCGGGCCGGATTGCCCCGGCCGGCTGGCGGCGGCGTTGCGCTACGCCGTATTCCCCGGCGGGGCGCGCCTGCGCCCCAAACTCTGCATGAGCGTGGCCTGGGCTTGCGGGGCGGAAGATCCCGCTCTTGTGGCGGCGGCGGGCCCGGCGATCGAGCTGCTGCACTGCGCGTCGCTCGCCCATGACGACCTGCCCTGTTTCGACGACGCGGACACGAGGCGCGGCAAGCCCTCGCTGCATCGCGCCTTTGGCGAGCCGCTCGCCGTGCTGGCGGGCGACGCGCTGATCGTCATGGCTTTCGACGTGCTCGCCGGGGCCGCGCGCGAGCGTCCACAGCGCCTTGCGCCGCTCTCGCGCATCGTCAGCCGCGCATCGGGCGCGGCCGGCGGCATCGCGGCCGGACAGGCCTGGGAATGCGAGGCCGAGATCGATCTGTCGCGCTATCACCGCGCCAAGACCGGCGCGCTGTTCTCGGCCGCCACCATGGCGGGCGCGGCGGCGGCGGGGCTCGATCACGAAGCCTGGCGGCGTGTGGGCGAGCTGATCGGCGAAGCCTATCAGGTGGCCGACGACATCCGCGACGCTGTTGGCGACGCCGAAGCGCTGGGCAAGCCTGTCGGGCGCGACGCCGCGCTTGCGCGCCCCAGCGCCTGCATCGAGCTCGGCGTCCAGGGCGCCATCGAGCGCTTGAACCGACTCGTCGCGGAAGCCTGCGCCTCGATCCCCCCTTGCGCGCGCGGGGCGGAGCTGGCCGGGCTCATCAGGCAGGAGGCGCGCCGGTTCCTGCCTGAGGACATAGCGCGACTGGCGGCGTGATGGCTCGGAGAAGCTGGCGCGACTGGCGCAACGATCTTGTCGCCGATCCGCGCTTTCAATCCTTCGCCGCGCGCTTTCCGCTCACGCGCGGCGTCGCGGCGCGACAGGCGCGGGAAACCTTCGATCTGGCGGCGGGTTTCGTCTATTCGCAAATCCTGCTCGCCTGCGTCGAACTCGACGTGTTCGAACGTCTGCGCGCCGGCCCGCAGCCCTTGCGCGATCTCGCCGCGCAGATGGATCTCTCGCAGCCCGCCGCGGAGCGTCTGCTGCTTGCTGCGGCCGCCCTTGGCCTTTTGGAGCGGCGCGAAGCCGACGCTTTCGCGCTTGGCATGAAGGGCGCCGCATTCCTCGGCAATCCGGGCGCGCTTGCGATGGTTCAGCATCATCGCCTCGTTTATCGCGATCTCGCCGATCCCGTGGGCCTGTTGCGACGCGGGCCTGCCGAGGGCGGGCTGTCGGATTTCTGGGCCTATGCGCGCGCGCCCGAACGTCGCGGCCTCGAAGACGAGCGCGTGAGCGAATACAGCCTGCTCATGGACGCATCGCAGACGCTCGTGCGCAACGACGTTCTCGACGCCTATTCATTCGCCGGCGTGCGCATGATGATGGACGTGGGCGGAGGCGAGGGCGGCTTTCTGTGCGCCGCCGCGCAGCGCCATCCCGATCTGCGCGGCATGGTGGTCGATCTGCCGCCGGTGGCCGCGCGCGCGCAAAAGAATTTCGAGGGACGCGCGCTCGCCGGCCGCCTCTCCGCGCAGGGTTGCGATTTTTTCTCCGAGCCGTTGCCGCCCGGGGCGGAGCTCGCGAGCCTCGTGCGCGTGCTCCATGACCACGACGACACCCCCGCCATGGCGCTGTTGCGCGCCATCCGCGCCGCGCTCGCCCCCGGCGGGCGGCTGCTGGTGGCTGAGCCCATGGCGCAGGCCAAGGGCGCACAGCGCATGGGGGACGCCTATTTCGGCTTTTATCTCCTCGCCATGGGCAGCGGCCGGCCCCGCACGGCGGAGGAAATCAAGGCCATGCTGAAGCAGGCGGGCTTCAAAAAGGTGCGCGACGTGCCCGCGCCGCGGCCCCTGCTGGTCAGCATGGTGGAAGCGGCCTGACAAATCGTCTAGAAAGATTGACAACTTAGAATGTCGTGTTTTACTGACACTTGGTTTTGACGCCCGTCAAGAAGCGAGTCCCTAGCCAGCGAGATCCCATGAATACGCTCGCCATCGTCCTCAAAGCGCCCGGAGAGCTCCAGCTCGACCGGGTCGCGTTGATTCCGATGGGCCCGGAGGACGTGGTGGTCGACGTCGAGTTCAGCGGCGTGAGCACGGGAACCGAACGGCTGTTGTGGAGCGGGCGCATGCCGGCCTTCCCGGGCATGGGTTATCCGCTTGTCCCCGGATACGAATCGGTGGGCCGCATCGTGGATGCGGGCGAAGCGGCGCGCGCGCGCATCGGCGAGCGCGTCTTCGTTCCAGGCTCCAGCGGTTATGCCGACGTGCGCGGCCTGTTCGGTGGCGCGGCGCGCCGTCTTGTCACGCCGGCTGCGCGCGTGGCCTGCGTGGAGGAGGGCGGCGGCGCCGAATCCGTGCTGCTCGCGCTTGCGGCCACCGCCTATCACGCGCTCGCCGCGCCTGGCGCAGCGGCGCCGCAGCTCATCGTGGGCCATGGCGTGCTTGGGCGCCTGCTCGCGCGCGTCACGATCGCCTGCGGCCATGCCGCGCCCGTCGTGTGGGAAAGCGCGCCCGCGCGGCGCGCCGGCGCGTCAGGCTATCGCGTGTGCGATCCCTCGGAAGACGCGCGCCGCGACTATTCCTCGATCTACGACGTCAGCGGCGATTCCGCCCTTCTCGACGAACTCATCGCGCGACTTTCGCCGGGCGGCGAAATCGTGCTCGCGGGCTTCTATGAAGCCCGGCCTTCCTTCGCCTTTCCGCCAGCGTTCATGCGCGAGGCCCGCCTGCGCGTGGCCGCGGAATGGAAACCTGCTGATCTCGCTGCGGTGCAGGCGCTTCTTGCAAGCGGCGCGCTGCGGCTCGACGACATTGTGACCCATGTGCGCGACGCCAGCGACGCGCCGGACGCTTACCGCACCGCCTTCGAGGATTCGTCCTGTCTGAAAATGGTGCTCGATTGGAGAACATGCGCATGACCGCCGATCAAGGGACCGCCGTGGGCGCGATGTTGCAGGCCGCCGCCGACAAGAGGCTGCGTGAGGAAGCCGCCATGGAGCCGGATGCGCCGGCCGCAGGGCCCGTCAAGAAAGACACGCAGATCATCGCGATCTATGGCAAGGGCGGAATCGGCAAGAGCTTCACGCTCGCCAATCTCTCCTACATGATGGCCCAGCAGGGCAAGAAAGTGCTGCTGATCGGCTGCGATCCCAAGAGCGACACGACCTCGCTTCTGTTTGGCGGACGCGCCTGTCCCACGATCATCGAAACCTCCACGCGCAAGAAGCTCGCTGGCGACGAGGTGAAGATCGGCGACGTCTGTTTCAAGCGCGACGGCGTTTACGCCATGGAGCTCGGCGGGCCGGAAGTTGGCCGCGGCTGCGGCGGCCGCGGCATCATCCACGGTTGCGAACTGCTGGAGAAGCTCGGGGTCCATGAAT
>CAZYBF010000038.1:2756-27465 GCA_964645525.1 uncultured Beijerinckia sp. | reverse complement strand
GCGGGGCGGGGGCGGCCCGCCCAGCCTCGGCGCCCGGCCCCGCCCCCGCGGCAGGGCCTGCGCGCCCCCGCCGGGCCCCGCCTGCGGCGCGACGCCGACCCCGGGCGTGGGCGCGCCGCCCCCTCCGGGATGGCGCGCGGCCCCTGAACCCGCCACGACAGGCGCCGGCGCCGGCGCCGGAACGCCCCACGCGCCGACGGGCGCGCCCGAAGCCGCCGCCTGCCGTTCGCGCCGCGCGCCTGCGCCAGCCGCCAACACGTCGCAGGCGGACGGCGGACGCGCATAGCCGTCCGGGAACACGATCTCCACGACGCGGGGGAACAGGCCGTCGTAGCGGTTCACGAGATCGAACAATTCTCTTTGCCGCTTGAGACGGCGCGCGCTCATCGCAAGCCCGGCGACGGTCGCCTCCTTGGGAAACCAGGCGACGGCGCGCTGAAACCATTCATAAGCGACTTCGAACTGGCACGTGTTGTAGGCGTACCATCCCAGCGCCTGCGCCCCTTCGCCGGAGGCGAGATCGAGCGTGGTCTGCGCGTAGCGGCGCAGACGCTCAGGCTCCATGGGCGGGGGAACCGCGCGCGTCAGCTCGCGCTCCACCACGTCGATGAAGAGGATGGCGTTGTTCACCAGCGGCTCGCGCCAGGCGTAGGCGACTTCCTCCGCCTCGAGCGTCATCCCAAGCTCGCGCAGCGAATGGGCGAGGCCATGGGCGATCATCGCATCGCCGCCGCGCTCCAGCGCGATCTTGAACCATTCAAGCGCGTCGCGGAAAGATTTGGTCTTGTAGTGATGCCAGGCGACGAGCCCCGCCTGATTGGCGTCGGACACGCTGCGCGCGTAATCCTCGAAACGGCGGAACTCCGCATCCGGCACGGGCTGCGTGCGCTCGTCATGCAGGAAGGCGGCGATGCGCGCGCGGGTGACGTCATGGGCGATGGCGTCGAACTCGCTGCGACCGGCGACGTCGCGCCGCCCCATGGCGATGAGCGGCTCCACGTCGGTGATGCGCAGATTGTCCATCGCCTTATGGATCGTCGCGATCCGGTCGCGCGCATCGTTTGAGGCTTGCAGGATGTCGCGATAGATCGCCACGGCCTCGCTGGGCTTTTTCATGCGCGCGTTCACTTCCGCGACCGTCCAGCGCAGATCGATGTCGGCATGCTCGCCCATGCCCTTCTCACGCACGGTGGCGATGACGTCGTCGAGCCGTCCCTGCCGCCACAGGTCGAGGATGCGCAGGCGCAGGATCTTGCTCTCCATCTTGCGCGCAAGCTCGTTCGACGGCTTCCAGCCGGGCTCGGCGCGCTCGCGGGCGGCGATGGCGAGCTTCAGATCCTCCATCTTGTCGGCGCCAAACAAATCCCACAGCGCCTGCTCGTCCTCGCCGGAGGGCGCGACCGGCTCATAGAGATTGTCCGGCGCGCGCCACCCCGGATGGAGGCGCTTGAGCCGCGCGATTTCCGTCTCGACGCGCGCGCGCTGTCCCTGGCTGGCGTAATAACGCAGCGCAGTTTCGTCAGGCGCAAGCCCGTCGAGCGCCACAGGCTGAACGGCGCCGGCGGGCGCGTGCGAACCGGAATCGCGCCGCGCGACCTCGCGCGCAGCCCCAGCCGCATCCGACGCCTCGATCACGAAACTGGTCTGCGCCGTCGCCGGCCCGGCACACGTCGCGGCCGCGCAGGCCGACAGCAAAAGCGCCGTCCGCAAGCGCGGACGCGCAGCGCGGATCATCCTTTGACGCATGACTGATACCTGAGGTTTACGGCCGCCAGCGCGAGAAGATGCAGCGTCGCGGGATAGTAATGATCGCTCTCGCTGGCCGCGCGCAGCTCTGAGGGGAAGGACGCGCGGTCGATCACGCAGGCGAGCAGGGCCGCAAGGCTCGCATAGCCGCGCTCATCCAGCCGCTCGACCTGACGCCCGCTCTTCACGTCCACGGTGGAGAGCGAACGTCGCCCCGCCGCCCATGCGTGGAAGGGACGGTAATGCTCCCACTCGCCCAGACCCGCAAAGGCGAGATAAAGCGGAATGCGGATCGCATTGTAGGAGAATTGCGGGGGGAAACCGTCGGCGGGACGCGGCGCCCCATCGCGCAGCGAGATCCAGTCCGTCGGCAATTCCGCCGGGCCGAAGCGCGCGGCGCGCAGCTGATCGAGGCCCGTGCGCGCAAGACCCGCCCAATCGATCTCAGGCGCGACGACGCCAAGCCGCGCGAAGGCGGGGAAGACGTAATAGGACAGGTTGACCACCGGGCCGTCGGGACGCTCCTGCGCGGAGAAGCCCGCAACGCCCGGCAGAAGCACCGCGCCCTCCCCCGTCTTGAAGAGAACCAGCTTGCGGCCGATCTCCACCGCGATGCGCCGGCCTGCGGCGCGATGGGCGGCGTCGGCCCATAATTCCGCGGCCTCCGCGAGCGCCCAGGCGATAAGAACGTCGCCATCGCTCGCATTGTTCATGTCGGAGACTGCGGGCCGCTGGCCCGGCTCCCAGCGCCAGGCCACAAGCTGATCGTCGCGCACCATGAGATTGGCGCGCGTCCAGCCCCAGATGCGCTCGAAAGCGAGTCGATCGTTGGCGGCCACCGCGAGCAGCATGCCGTAGCCCTGCCCCTCGCTGTGGCTGATGAGACCGTTCGCCGTGTCGACCACGCGGCCCGAACCGGTGACGAAGCGCGCCTTGTATTGTCGCCACATCGGCGATCCGGCGAGCGCGCCGCCCAGCGGCAGGGCGCGCCCGTCGAGCTTCAGGACGCGCGGCGGCGCATCCGGCGCGCTTTGCGCAGCCGGCGCCGTCTGCAAAGCCGCCGCGGATTGCTGCGCGAAAGCGCCGCCCGCGAAGACGCCGCCGCACGCCGCGACAGCCAGCCAGAGGCCGAGAAGAGCGCGGCTGCTCATTGGCGCCTCCCCACATTGCGCACGAAGGCCGTCGTGGCCGCCGCGAGGCAAAGGCAGATGAACAGCGCCAGCCCGACATAGATCTGCCGGTTGAGCGAGAACCAGCCGGCGGCGATGAGCCGCGCGTTCTGCAACGAGAGAGGCTGCGTGCTGATGAGGCGCGGATCGGTCTCCTGCATGGCGACGACCTGAGCGTCCGACATGTTGAGCGCCGCCACCCGGCCGCCGATCTGACGCCACACACGCGGATCGACGAGACAATCGACCGAGTGAAGCAGGGTCGCAGCGTCCGGCGCCGTGACCAGCGTCACCACGTCAGAGGGCTGATCGCCCTCGATCTGCTGCGCCACCACGAGGGAGGCCTGGCGCGTGAGCGTGGAGGCTTCGACGGAGGGCTCGAACCAGGCCAGCGCGCTGTCGCGCAGGCTCGCCGCCCATTGGCCCGCGCGCACGAACGGCCATTGCGCCGCAAAGGAGATGCGCGCGAAAAGGCCCGTCTGCGCGCGCAGATTGCTGCTCCATTCCTCATAGAGGTCGCGCGGCTGCGGCGCTTCGGACGAGCCCACCGCCGCGCGATCGACCTCCAGCGCAGCGCGCCGCTCCGCATTGCCGAATCCGCCAGCGGGCGTGGGAAGATGGCAGGTCGCGGGGAAATTGCGCTGAAGCACGAGGCGATGGCGCGCCTGACGCTCGAAACGCGACAGGCTCTCCGCGCCATCGCTCTCGATCGCCTCGCGCGCAGGCCAGATGGAGGCGAGATGGTTCGCAGACAGGCCGACCCTGCGCAGGCTCTCATCCGACAAGGCGTTCGCCGGCCCCACGACGAGCGCAGGCCCTTCTCCACGCGCGGGCTCGGTGAGCGACAGCCTGAAATCGATCATGCCGCCGGCGGCGATGGCGAGATGGGCGGCGAGCGTCGCGGCAGCCGAGACAGTCTCGCGCGAGGGCGAGAGAATGGCGAGCATGGGGCGCGCCCCCGCGTGGCTGAAGGGAAAGGCGCCTGTGGCCGTGACGGAAAGATCGGGCATGCGCGCGATGCGGGCGATGCGCGGAATCTCGATCTGCGTGTCGTCGAGAATGAGGAAACGATTGCCCCCGCTGGCCGCGACAAGCGGATCGCACTGCTCGTCGGATTCGGCGGGCAGATGCGCCTCGATCTCGATCCGGTTGAGGCCCGGCTGCATGCTGCCGAGCGGCAGCGGCATGGGATTGTGCTTAAACGCCTCTCCGCTCGCCTTCGCGAGTTTGAAGCTGACCGCGTTGCGTCCATTGACGCTCACGACGATCTGCGCGCCGCGCGCAAGCCCCGGCGCATAGCCGCCGGCGACGTCCATATAGGCTTTCGCATAATCGGCAGGATAGAAATCCGGCGGCATGACGACGTTGAAGCCGGCGCGGAACAGCCGCCCGCTGAACTCCTGACTCGCGAAGCCCAGATCGCGCAGCTTGATGCGCTCGCCCCCGTTCAGCCGATAGCCGGGAAAAGCCGCCGCAGCGCGCAGGCCCTCGGGCGAGCCGCGCGTGACCACCGCCACCGCGAATTGCTTGAGCGCCTCATCCACGTCGGCGTCGTCGCGTCCCGTGACGACGACGGTGGTGCGCCGTCCCTCGCCCATGGGAGAGACGAGAACGCGCGGCCCCAGAACCGCGCCGACGGACAGGCCGCCCAATTGCGGCGCGAGCTGCGCGATCGGCCCGATGGCGAGGTTCAAACCGAAATCGCCCTGGGCCATGGGGCCGAAATCCACCACCGGCTGCGCGAAACGCCCGGCGAGCGAGATCATCTGCACCGCGCGCACGATGCGCTCCACCGCGCCCGTGGAGGCGCGCGGCGGCGCAATGGCGCGGATGGGGAGCGCGCCCTGTTCGTTCACCGGCAGGGCGGCGAGATCGCCAATGGTCTGGACTGCGGAATCCGCGCGCGCCAGTTCAAGCCCGGTCTGGGTGGGATCGATCTGCGTCCACAATTCATAGGTCGCCTTGAGCGAGCAATCGACGCGATGACGCTGTTCGGCGGAGATGCGGATCGCGTTGAAGCCGGGCTTCATCAGCCCCGGCGGCACTTCGAAGCTCGCCGTGCGCACGCCGCGCGTGCCGATGATATGCGCCTGGCCGATCGGCTGGTCATTGATGCTCAGCGTCAGTTTCGAGGCTTCGGGCATCACGGAAATGGCCGCGAGATAACCAATGCGAAAGGACAGCTTGCGACGCGTTTGCGCCTCGGTGAGATAGATCGGCCATTCCGACTGGCCGATCTCGCCCGTCAGGCGAAAACCCTGCACGTTATTGGTGAGATGGCGCATGAACGTGTCGGCGTTCGTGCGCTCGGGGCCGGTTTCGGCGAGAGGAACGGGCGTGCGCACGACCACAGGCGCAGCGCGGACGCCAGACGCCTGCGCGCTGGCGAGCGCGGGAGCGAGGACAAACGCGAGAGCGGCGAAAGCGGCGGCGAAAGCCGGCCGCAACAGCGAGAAGGGCGTCATCTCACGCGTCATGTCACGCCGCTCCCTTCTGGCCGCCGAGATGCGCTTCCTGCGCGCTACGCCGGCGCATGCGGGAGAGAAGGCGGCGCAGCCCCAGCGTGGAGGGCTGAACGCCCGCCGGCTGCGCGGCCGCCTCCGCCTTCTGCGCGCCCAGCGCATAAGCGAAGGCGCGCACCGGCTCGCTCACGCCCCAATAAAGGAACTGCAGCAAGCCCAGCAGCATGTTCTTGTGCTTGCGGCGGCTCATCAGGAAACGCGGCAGCGCCTCGCTGTCCGCGTACATGAGATCGGCGTGAACGAAGTGATCGCGTCCGCGCAATTCGCCGAATTCGAACCCGTAAAGCATGCCGCCTTCACGCGCGGCCGCATGGCGGAAAACGAGCGGCAGAGGCTCGTCGCGCCCCACGATCTCGCCCATGGGCTCGATGGTGAGGAGAACCTGCTGCGTGCGGAACGCCTCCGGCAAAACGCCCTCGACCCGCACGCCGACGCCGCCTGCCGACACATCGACGATGCGCGCGGGAACCGCCATTCCATCCGCATGTAGAAAGCCCGCGCGTTCAACGCCAAGGCGCGGATGACGATCCGGCTGGCGACGCTCCGCGATGGCGCCAAGCGCGACGCCGGCGATGAGCAGATTGAACGTGTTCCACAGGCCTACGACCAGCATCAGCTCCGCGACAGCAGGCTCGCTGAAATAGCGCCAGGCCGCCACCCCGCTGCCAAGCGCGAGCAGGCCGAAGATGACGAAGAAGGGCCAGGACAATTCGGACAGGTGATCGTTTTCGAGCGTGAGCCCCTTCGCCGTCACGTTGAACGTGGGCTTGCGCGGATTGGCGACCACGGAGACGATGGCTTTGGCGAGAAAGACGCCTTGCAGATATTCGTAAAGCTCCGACATCAGCGGCCAGCGCACGCGGCCGTAGAGATAATTCTGCATCATCAGGTTCACGGCCATATAGGTGAGCGTATAGGCGATCGCCTCATCGAGGTTGGAGACGAAAACCTTCACGTCGAACAGGATGAACAGAAGCGGCGCGAGCATGAAGGCGAGCCGCGGGAGCGGAAAGAACCAATAGGTCATGCTCGACAGATAGGCGACGCGCTGGATGAAGCTGAGCCCTTTCTTGAACGCGGGATTCTTAAGGATCAGGATCTGGAACATGCCCTGACACCAGCGCGAGCGCTGGCCGATGAACGAGGCGAACGTCTCCGGCTGCAGGCCGGCGATGAGCGGCTTGTCCACGAACACGCTGGTCCAGCCCTGCGAATGAAGATCGAGCGCTGTCTCGCAATCCTCCGTGATGGTGACGCCGGAGAAACCGCCCACCCGTTCGAGCGCGCTGCGGCGCAGGAGCGCGGCGGATCCGCAAAAGAATGAACCGTTCCACTTGTCGAGCCCGCATTGGGTGACGGAATAGAACATCTCGTTCTCAGACGGCATCTGGTGGAACGTGCGCAGGTTCTTCTCAATCGGATCGGGATTGAGAAAGACATGCGGCGTTTGCACGAGAAAGCATTTCGGATCGCGCAGGAAGTAGCCGATCGTCTCACGCAGAAAAGAACGGAAAGGCGCATGATCGGCGTCGAACACCACCACGATCTCGCCGCGGGAGACGGCGAGCGCATTGTTCATATTGCCGGCCTTGGCGTGTTCATTGCGCGCGCGGGTGAGGTAGAGGGCGCCCAGCTGCGCGCATAACGCCTGCAAGGACGCGCGCCGCTCGCGCGCGGCGAGCGCCTTGGCGGGGTTGGGATCGTTGCATTTCTGGTCAGTGCCGCCGTCGTCGAGCAGCCAGACCACGAGTTTCTCGGGGGGATAATCCATCGACTTCGCCGCCGCGATCGTGGCGGCGAGGATGTATTCGTCCTCATTGTAGCTAGGAATGAACACGTCCACGACGGGCAGCGCCTCGTCGGGGTCGCGCGGCAGGGGCTTGCGCTTCAGGGGCTCGGCGCTGATCGTCAGGCTGATCACGAGGATCAGCACGCAATATATTTCAGCCAGCAGAAGCAGCGCGCCCAGCGATAAGCCGAGCGGATCGGTGGCGGGCGGCAGCGTGCTGGTGATGCGCCAGTAGAGATAGCGGATGACCACGAAACTGCCGAGCGCCACGAAGAGCTGGCGCTGCAGCAGGCCCGACCCCAAGCGCCAGACGGCGGCCATGGCGATGAGCACGGCGAGCGCGAGAGCGAACTGCGTCTCCACGCTGACCGGCTGGCCAAGAAAGAGGACAGCCGCCACCCCTGAAAAGATCCACGCGAACGCACGCAAGGCGGAAGCCATTGAAAATAACCTTCAAGAACGCATTGACGCTACGCGAGGGAAGGTTTGAATAAGGTTAAGACCAAGCAGATCATGAAAGAACGGTCGCCGGACGCTGCGTCATGGTTGACGCATCGCTAACGGCTCAGAAGGTGACGCGGGCGTCGAACGTCCCGTAGCCGCCCGAACCGCGCACGCGGTCGTTGGAATAGCCGCCGGAGACGCCGAACTGCAGCGGCCCCACCTTGAAGCCCGACACATGCGCGCCGAGCCGGTATTGCTGGCTGAAACTGTCGCCGATGGCGACAAGCTCTGGCCCGATGAAGGTCTTCTCCGACACCGCCATGCCCAGTTTGAAGCGCCCGTAATAGCTCTGGTGCGCGGTGGTGAACGTGACGCTGGCGGAGGCCATCGTGAAACGCGTGGGATTCACATAGACGTCGGCGGCGAGCTTGAACCCGATCGTCGTGCCGGCCGTCTCGTTCGAAGGGTCGTATTTGTCGAAAACGTTACGCCACACGTCGAGACCGCCATAGACCGACGCCGTCATCTCGGGCGCGACCCATTCATAACCCGCAAGCGCGGTGATGATTCCCTGATCGCCGCGCACCTCGCCCACGCCCGTCACGCTCGATGTGTAGATGAAGGCGCCGATGGTTGCGGCGAGCCGCAGCCGCATGCCGCTCTCATCCAGAAAGGCGTAGGGCGCGAAAGTGCCGATCCCCACGCCGTGCATGGAGGCCATGGAGGCGCCCGACAAAGACAGGTCGAAGGAGGCGGTAGGGCGATGGGTCGCGCGGGTCGAGGCGCCCGTGTACCAGTCAGCCGCATGAGCCTGGGGAGCAAGGGTGATCGCCCCGATCAGGAGGCAGGAACGCAAACGCAAGGCCATGACTGAACTCATCCCGCGGGCGGCCGAACCTGCGGACCCCGACGGACCGCAGACGCGTTTCGACCTTCCCATGCGGGAGGCTGCGCGCGCACGCTTACGTCCAAGTTAAGCGAACCTCTCCACCCTTTCTCAAAGTTAAGGCAGCGTTAAAGCGGCGCCCGCGCGCAAAGAAAAACGCCCTCCCGCAGAGCGGAAGGGCGTCGAAAGGCGCGGACTGCGCGGCGCGCGGACGATCAGTCCTTGGCGCGCTCCACATAGGTGCCGTCTTCGGTCTGGATGACGATGCGCGTGCCGGCGCTGATATGCGGGGGCACCATGCAGCGCGCGCCGTTGGACAGCGTCGCGGGCTTGTAGGAGGAGGACGCCGTCTGGCCCTTCATGGCGGGCTCGGTCTCCACCACTTCGAAGGTGACGCGCTGAGGGAGCTGCACCGCGACAGGCACGCCGTTGAACACGCTCAGGATGACTTTCATGCCTTCCTGCAGATATTGCGCGCCGTCGCCCAGCACGTCGGTGGAGACCTGCACCTGATCGAAGGTCTCCTGGTTCATGAAGTGGTAGCCTTCGCCGTCCTGATAGAGGAACTCGAAGTCGCGGTCCTCCACATAGGCGCGCTCGACCTGTTCGGTGGTCTTGTAGCGGTCGGAGACCTTCACGCCGTCGGAGATGCGGCGCATGTCGATCTGCGTCGTCGGCGTGCCCTTGCCGGGATGGAAGCTCTCCGCGGAGAGCACGACGTAGAGCTGGCCGTCCTCGCGCTCGATGATATTGCCCTTGCGGATGGAGCTGGCGATCACTTTCACGGGTTCTGTCCTTGATGTGCAGGGGCGGCGCGGCTTATGACCTGCGCAAGACTGCGCGCGCCCGGCGGAATTCGGGCGCACAATACCGATTCACGCGCGAATGGCCAGCCGTATCCCGCCCCATACGAACGTTGAGAACCCGCCCGCCCCCCGGAAGGCCGGCCAGCCCGGCGCGCCGGCGGCGGCGAGCCCGTTCTGGGACCGGCGCGTCCACGAGGATCGCAGACCACTGCTGCTGGCGCGCGCCCGCACCTTCGCCGCTTGGAGAAAGTGGTTTACAGACAAAGACTTCCTTGAGGTCGACCCGAACGCGCTGCAGGCGTCTCCGGGCAATGAGGCCCATATAGCCGCCTTCGCCACGGATTTCGTCGCCCTCGACGGCGCCCGCCGGCGCCTGCACCTGCACGCCTCGCCCGAATTCGCCTGCAAGAAACTGCTGGCGGCGGGAGAGACGCGCATTTTTTCGCTGGGCCATGTGTTCCGCAACGGCGAGCGCGGCCCCCTGCACCAGCCCGAATTCACGATGCTGGAATGGTATCGCGTCGGCGCGAACTATCGCGATCTCATAGCCGACGCGAGCGCCCTGTGCGCGCTGGCCGCGCAGGCGGCGGGCGCTGACGTTTTCCGCCATCGCGGCGCCGTGTGCGATCCCTTCGCCGCGCCCGAGCGCATCGCCGTGTGCGAGGCGTTCGCCCGCCATGCGGGCGTCGATCTCGCCGCGACCCTGCGGCCGGACGGCGCCAACGACCGCGACGCGCTGGCCGCCATGGCCGCAAGCCTCGGCCTGCGCGTCAGCGCCGACGATTCCTGGTCTGACCTGTTCAGCAAGATCCTCAGCGAGCGCGTGGAGCCGCGGCTTGGCATGGGCCGCATGAGCGTGCTCGACGAATATCCCGCATCCGAGGCGGCGCTGGCGCGCCCGCTTGCGGAAAACCCCTGTCTCGCAGAGCGATTCGAGATTTACGCCTGCGGCGTCGAAATCGCCAACGCCTTCGGCGAACTCACCGACGCGCAAGAACAGCGCCGTCGCTTCGTCGCGCAGATGGACGCGCGCGAACGCCTCTATGGCGAACGCCACCCGATCGACGAGGACTTCCTCGCCGCGCTCGCCCACATGCCGCAGGCGAGCGGAATCGCCATGGGCGCGGACCGCGTCGTCATGCTCGCGACCGGCGCGGGCGAGGTGGCGCGCGTCATGTGGACGCCCGATCCCTGACGCCTCAGCGCGCGCTGTCACTGGAGGCGGGCGCGCTGTCCTGCGAGGCGGGCGCCGGCGGGCTTTCAGACCGGGCGGGCGCCTGCGCCCCCAAGGGCGCGGGAATGGAGGCGGTGCGGCTTGCGCTGCGCGGGTAATGCTCGACGCCAACCCAGGCGAGCAGCGTCAGCGCGAGCCCGGCGATCAGCACATAGAGGACAGGTCGGCCCTCGCGCCCCTGTCGCGCCTGCTCTGGCGTGATGCGCACGCCCCCGAGGCCATCGGAATCGGCGCACCGCTTGGGGTCGAAATCGCTCATCTGCGCGCCTATGCGGTTGGGGGCCCCGCCTGAACCAACCCGTCGCGCGCCGCAGCGTTCCCGCAGGCCGGTTTGCCAGCGGCCGCGCAGGGGCCTAAGCAGCGTCATGCGCGACGATCCCGCACCGTCCAGACCCATCCGCGCCCCGGCGGAGCTTGCGCAGGCCGGGCTCGTCGATCCTGCGCGCGCGGCGGCGCTTGAGGCCGTGACCGCGCGCTACGCCATGGCGATCACGCCCGCCATGGCGCGGCTGATCGACCCCGCCGACCCCAACGATCCCATCGCCCGCCAGTTCGTGCCCGACCTGCGCGAACTCGACGCGCGCCCCCATGAACGCGAGGACCCGATCGGCGACGCCGTCCATGCGCCGGTGGAGGGGATCGTCCATCGCTATCCCGACCGCGTGCTCCTGAAACTGCTGCACGCCTGCCCGGTCTATTGCCGTTTCTGCTTTCGCCGCGAAAGCGTGGGGCCGGGCGGCGAGGCGCTCTCGCAGGACGCGCTCGCGCGCGCGCTCGACTATGTGCGCGCCGACCCGCGCATCTGGGAGACGATCCTCACCGGCGGCGATCCGCTCGCCATGTCCGCGCGGCGGCTGCGCGAGGTGGCGCGCGCGCTCGGCGACATCGCCCATGTGCGGATCATGCGCGTGCACACGCGCGTACCCGTCGTCGCGCCCGAGCGCATCGACGCGGAGATGATCGACGCGCTGAAAGCCTTCGGCCGCAGCGTTTACGTGGCGCTGCACGCCAACCATCCGCGCGAATTGACGCCGCAGGCGCGCGCGGCCTGCGCGCGTCTTGTGGATGCGGGCCTGGCGATGGTGAGCCAGACCGTGCTGCTGAAAGGCGTCAACGACGACCCTGAAGTACTGGGCGATCTGATGCGCGCTTTCGTGGAATGCCGGGTGAAGCCCTATTACCTTCACCATGCGGATCTTGCGCCGGGCACGGCGCATCTGCGCGTGGACCTTGCGCGCGGGCGCGAGATCGTCGCCGCCTTGCGCGGGCGGCTCTCGGGCCTGTGCCAGCCCCATTACGTGCTCGATGCGCCGGGGGGCTTCGGCAAGGCGCCCGTGGCCGCCTCCGCCGCCGAGCCTTATGGCGAAAACCGCTGGCGCGTGACCGATTTTCAGGGCCGCGCGCATGATTATGAAGATCCCGCCTGACCCCCGAGCCTGCGCCTCCGCTATGCTGCGAGACTGATTCGCCGCCTGCCCGGAGTCGCGCCCCATGCGCCGTTCGCGCACCTTTCGATCTCTTCTGACCGGCCTTGCGTTGTGGGCCGGCCTCGCTTGCGCCGCCTTCGCGCAGCCCGAGGAATCCCAGCGCCTCGACGCAGCGCGCGCCGGGCTCGAGCGGATCGAACGCGCGCTGGAGCGCAAGGACATCTCCGACTCCGCGTTGCAGGCGCTGCGCGGCGAGATCGATCCCATCGCCGCCGAGATCGAGGACGTGCTGCGCCGGCTGGAGCCGCGGCGTGAAGCCGCGCGCCAGCGCCTCGACCAGCTTGGAAAGCCTGAGACGGCGAAGCCCGAACGGCCGGGTGAGTCGCCGCGGCCCGTGGAGCCGACAAGCGAAGCGGCGGCGGCCGCCGCCGCCGAACGCGCGGAGACGCAGAAAGCGTTCGACGAATGGGACGGCCTGACCAAGCGCGCGCGCCTGCTCGACGTGCAGGCCGATCAGGCGCTCTCGGAAATCGCCAACCGGCGCCGCGCTCTCTTCCGGCAGGCGTTGTTCCAGCGCGCGGCAAGCGTGCTCAGCCCGCGCCTCTGGTACAATGCGGCGCTCGATCTGCCGCGCAGCGCGCAGGCGCTCGCAACCCTCGCCGGCGATTGGGCGGCGGGCGCGTCCGCCAAATTGCAGGGCTCCGCGCTCGCAGGACTCGTCGCGGGCCTCGGCGCCATCGCGCTCCTCCTCGCCTTCGCGCGCGTCGGCGCACGCCGCGTGCTTGAGCGCGCGCCCGCCATGCGCGACCCCACGCCGCTGCAAAAAGCCGGCGCCGCCGTGTGGGTGAGCGTCGTCGTCGCCGCAGGGCCGATCGCGGCCGCGCTCGCGGTGATTGAGCTTGCGCGCTTCTACGAGGCGTTTCCGCCGCGGCTCGATCCGCTCGTCGCCGCGCTGTTCGACGCGGTGCGCCGCATCGCCATCACCGCAGCCCTCGCGCGCGGCCTTCTGGCGATCGACAAGCCGGATTGGCGCCTGCTGAAACTCTCCACCGCCACCTGCGAGCGCCTGGCGCGGCTCGCGGTCTCCGTCGCCGTGATCGTGTCGGCGATGAAAATACTCGACGCGATCCTCGACCTCACCGCCGCCTCCGTCGCCCTCGCCGTCCTGCTGCGCGCCATCGGCGCGCTGGCGGTCGCGGGCGTCATGGCGCGCGCTCTCTATGGCTTCGGCGCGCAGGAGCGCGAGCCCGACCCGTGCGAGGAACTGGGGCCTGCGCTGGAGCCGCGCCGCGACTGGTGGGCCCTGTGGCGCAACGGCGCCTGGGCGGCCATCGTCGCCATCGCCGCCGCCTGCCTTGTGGGCTATGTGGCCTTCGCGAACTTCCTCGTCGACCAGATCGTCTGGACCACGTTCGTCATCGCGGGCGCCTATCTGCTGCATGCGGTGTGCGACACCGCCTTCGCCGCGGCGCTCGCGCCGGAGACGGCGGCCGGGCGCGCCGCGCGCGCCAGCATCGGCCTGAAGCGGGAATCCCTGCGCCAGATCGCCATTCTCCTGCGCGGCGGCGCCAATGTCGCGATCCTGCTCGTGGCGATCCTGCTCGCGCTTGCGCCCTGGGGCGTCGAATCCGACGACATGATCGGCAATCTCCGCGCCGCCTTTTTCGGCTTCAAGGTCGGCGACGTCACGATCTCGCTGTCGGCGGTGCTCGTCGCCGTGATCCTGTTCGCGCTCGCGGTGGGCGCGACGCGCGTCCTGCAATCCTGGCTCGAACGCGAATATCTGCCGACCACGCAGCTTGACGTGGGCCTGCGCAACTCCATCCGCACGAGCGTGGGCTATGCGGGCTTCATCCTCGCCCTCGCCATCGCCTCCGCGCAGGTGGGCATGAGCTTCGACAAGCTCGCCATCGTCGCCGGCGCGCTCTCCATCGGCGTCGGCTTCGGCCTGCAATCCATCGTCAACAATTTCGTCTCGGGCCTGATCCTTCTGTGGGAGCGCGCGATCCGCGTGGGCGACTGGGTGGTGGTGGGCGACGAACAGGGCTATGTGCGGCGCATCAACGTGCGCTCCACCGAGATCGAAACCTTCGACCGCGCGACGATGATCGTGCCCAATTCCAATCTCGTCACCGGCGTGGTGAAGAACTGGGTGCGCACCGACCGGGTGGGCCGCATCAAGATCCCCGTCGCCGTCGCGATGGCGGCCGAGCCCGATCAGGTGCGCGCGCTTCTGCTTGAATGCGCGAAGGGGCAGGAGCTCGTGCTGGAGCATCCGGCCCCGCAGGTGATGTTCGTCGCCATGGCGGACGCGACGCTGCGTTTCGAGCTGATCTGTTTCATCGGCGACGTCGAGAAATCGCAGAAAGTGCGCAGCGATCTCAACTTCGCCATCTTCCACCGCTTCCGGGAAGCTCATATCGACCTGTCGCCGCCGCCTGCGGCCCCGGTCGTGGTGAAGATCGGCAATTAATCGTCAACCTCCGCGCATTATCGCTGCGGCGTCGCAAGGATCGATTCATGACCTCATCGCCCCAGCAGACCGCGCCTTCGCGCGCCGCCATCCGCGCGCGACGCGCAACGGCCGTTCTGTGCGCCGGGCTCGGCGCGCTCGCGCTCGCTGGCTGCGCCGGCGCGCCGCCCACGCGCGCGCCCGCAGCGCCAAGCTTTTATGACACGCTCGCATCGGCGAACATGAAAGTGGACGCGAACGCCGCGCGCGACATGATCTCGCTTTACCGCGCCAACAACGGACTCGCGCCGCTTGTCGTGGACCCTGCGCTCATCCGCGCCGCGCAGGCGCAGGCCGATTCCATGGCCCGCGCCGGTCAGGTCACCCATGGGCTCACTCCGCTCGGCCAGCGCCTCGCCGGACAGGGCGTGACGATGCGCGCCGCGGCCGAGAATGTGAGCGCGGGCTATTACACGCTGGCTGAGGCCTTCTCGGGCTGGCGCGCCTCGAAGCCGCACAATGCGAACATGCTGATGCGCGAGGCGCGCCGCATGGGCATCGCCACGGCCTATGCGCCGGGCACGAAATACAAGGTTTACTGGGCGCTGATACTGGCGGACTGAGGCGCTGACGCGCGCACCTGCGCGGACGCGCGCGCGGGCTCACGCGCAGATGCGCCCTCGCCGATCCAGCGGCGCAGGAAAGACGCGATCCAGCGCTCCACCGCCGCGTCATAGCGGTGCCAGGCCTCGAGATGGAGATGGCGCGGCTGTGCGCCGGGCGCATTCATGCGATCCGCGCCGCGCGTCGTCCAGCGGCAGATGGTGGAATAGGTCGCCTCCGGGTGGAATTGCAGCCCCACCGCCTTGCCGTAGGAATAGGCCTGCACCGGAAACGTCTCGCCGCTGGCGAGCAGGGTCGCCCCGCGCGGCAGGCCGAAGCCCTCGCGATGCCATTGGTAGAAATGGCTGGGAAAGGCCTCCTCGCACATTTGCGCGCCATGGCTTGTGGGCGTGACGGGATAATAGCCGATCTCCACCTCGCCCTGCTCATGCGGGCCCACGCGCTCGCCCAATTGGCGGGCGAGCATTTGCGCGCCAAGGCAGATTCCGAGGAAAGGCTTGTCCTCCTTCAGGGCGAGGCCGGCGAAATCGATCTCGCGCCTGATGAACTCATCGGAATCGTTCGCGCTCATCGGCCCGCCGAAAATCACCGCGCCCGCATAACCGCGCAGGCTCGAGGGCAGCGCCTCGCCGAAGCGCGGCCGGCGCATGTCGAGCGCATGGCCCATGTGCGACAGCAGCCGGCCCACCCGGGCGGGGCAGGAATGCTCCTGATGCAGCACGACGAGGATCGGACCCCGGGGGCCCTGCGAAGACGGCGAAGGCATGAGCATTCATCGCCTGCGCGGGCGGCGGGATCAAGGCCGGCTCACACGCTTCCACGTTTTGTCTGGATGGCCCCCACGATCGCCATGGAGAGGGCGCGGGGGGCGAAACGGGCGAGCGAGGCGAGCGCGCGAAAGCCAAGGCCCGGCACCACGACCCGCCGGCCCGCCATCAGGGCGTCATAGCCCGCCTGCGCCACCTGCGCCGCCGACAGGCCGGGCAGCGTGTCAGCGTATTTGATATGGCCGCCGGCGCGTTCGAAGAAGCCGCTTGCGGTGGGGCCGGGGCACAGCGCCGTCACCCGCACGCCGTCCGCGCGCAGCTCGTGCGACAGCGCCTCGCTGAAGGAAAGCACGAAGGCCTTGGTGGCGTAATAAACCGCCATGCCCGGGCCCGGCAGGAAGGAGGCGATGGAGGCGACGTTGAGGATGCGCCCGCGCGCCGCCCGCACCTGCGGCAGGAAGGCGAGGGTGAGATCAGCGAGCGCGCGCACGTTGAGGTCGATCATCTCCACCTGTTCGGCGCGGTCGAGCGCGACGACGGGGCCGATGAGGCCGAAGCCTGCGTTGTTGACGAGAATCTCGACCTGCGCGTCCGCCCGGGCGAGGCCTTCGGCGAGCGCGTCGGCGGCGCCGGGTCGGGCGAGGTCCGCCTCGAACACCAGCGGACGCGGGGCGCCGGTCGCAGCGATTTCGTCGGCGAGCGCCTCCAGCCGGTCGCGGCTGCGCGCGGCCAGCGCGAGGTCGTGGCCCTTGCGCGCGAAGACGCGGGCGAGCTCGGCGCCGATGCCAAGCGAGGCGCCGGTGACGAGAACGAGTCTGCGGCTCATGCGCGGCCCGCCCCGCGCAGGCCGGGCGCGCTCGCCCGTCGCAACACGCTCACCTCCGCTTCGCCGACGTCGAGCATCTCAGCGACGCGGGCGACGACGGAATCCTCGACCTCGAGCGGGGCGCCGTCGGCGTAGGCGAGCTCCCAGGCCATCTCCACGATCTTGAGCCGGCCGTTCTCGTCCAGCGCGCGCTTGAGCACGGCGATGAAGCCGGCGAGGTCCACCGCCTCCGCCTCGCTGCGCTCGGCCTGCGCCGTCATCCGCCGGGCCTCCTCGGCCTGCATGGCGAAACGGTCCGCCAGCAGGGCGCGCAGACGGGCGCGCTCGCGCTCGTCGATCACCCCGTCCGCGTCGGCCACGTGCACGAGCACGGCCGCGGCCGCCATCCTGTAGTCCGCCTCGTCGAAAGCGCCCCCGCGCGGCGCGCCGACAAGCTCGGCGATGAAGCTTTTGACGCCCTCGAACATCCCGCATTCCCCGGTCTTGGCCGCCCGCCTCCCCCGCCGGCCGGACGGGGCTTGTCGAAACGCGGCGCTTGCCATGATATGGGGCCTCAATCGCGAGGCGCCACGCCCGCAGCCGATCAGGGGAGAAAACGATGGGTGAATATGCGCTCGGCCAACCGGTGTCCCGCTTCGAGGACCCCAGGCTCATCCAGGGCGGCGGGCGCTATGTGGACGACCTCGCCCTGCCCGGCATGGCCTATGGCGTCGTCCTGCGCTCCAAACACGCCCATGCGAAAATCCTGAAGATCGACGTCGCCCGCGCGCAGGCCGCCCCCGGCGTGCTCGCCGTGCTCACCCACAAGGACTGGGCGGCGTCAGGCTACGGCTCGCTGCCCCTGCCCACCGGCAAGAAGAAGCGCGACGGCTCACCCATCTTCGCGCCCCATCTGCCGGGCCTCACCGGCGACCGCGTGCGCTGGGTGGGCGATTTCGTCGCCTTCGTCGTCGCCGAGACGCGCGAACAGGCGCTCGACGCGCTGGAGCTGATCGACGTCGACTACGAGGTCGCGCCCGCCGTCTTCACGGCCGAGGAGGCGCTCAAGCCCGGCGCGCCCGCCGTGCACGACTCCAATCCCGACAACATCTGCTTCGTCCATCTGGAAGGCGACAAGGCCGCCACCGACGCCGCCATCGCCAGCGCGCCCCATGTGGTGAAGCATCGCTTCGTCATCAACCGCGTCATGGCCGCCACGATGGAGCCGCGCGGCTCGGTCGGCGTCTATGACAAAGCGTCCGACCGCTACACGATCTACACGACGCTGCAGCGCGCGCTCGATTTCCGCGAGAAGCTCGCGGAGACGCTGGGCGTTCCTGAAAGCAAGCTGCGCGTGGTGGCTGGCGACATCGGCGGCAGTTTCGGCATGAAGTCGGGCGTGTACAACGAAGTGGGCCTTGTGCTGCTCGCCTCGAAGATCATCGGCCGCCCGGTGAAATGGACGTCCACGCGCACGGAAGCCTTCCTCGCCGACGCGGCCGGACGCGACAACGTGACCGATGCGGAGCTCGCCCTCGACAAGAACGGCAAGTTCCTCGCCCTGCGCATCAAGACGCTCGCCAATCTCGGCGCCTATGTGCAGCCGGGCTCCGACGGCGGCCCGGTCAGCAATCTGGGCACGCTCGCCGGCGTCTATACGACGCCCGCCATCCACGTGGACGTGACGGCGGCCTTCACCAACACGCACTGGATGCGCCCCTATCGCGGCAACGGACGCCCCGAGGCCGCCTATGTGATCGAGCGCATCATCGACATCGCCGCCGACCGGCTCGGCTTCGATCCGGTGGAGCTGCGGCGCAAGAACATGATCCCGCCCAGCGCCCTGCCCTATAAGACGGCGCTCTCCTTCACCTATGACTCCGGCGAGTTCGAAAAGTGCATGGACATCGCCCTCGACATGGCGGACTGGAAGGGCTTCGAAAAGCGCCGCGCGGAAGCGCGCAAGCGCGGAAAGCTGCGTGGCATCGGCATTTCCAACTCAATCGAGAAAGCCGGCGCCGCCGGCTATGAGGGCGCGGAGATCCGCTTCGACCGCGGCGGCGGCGTGACGATCCTGTCGGGCGCAGTGAGCCATGGACAGGGCCACGAGACGATTTTCAAACAGCTCGTCTGCGACACGCTCGGCCTTGATCCCAAGGACGTGCATTACGAACAGGGCGACACGGACGTGATCTTCTTCGGCGAAGGCACGGGCGGCTCGCGCACCTCCTCGATCGGCGGCGGCGCCATGCTGATGGCCACCAACAAGATCGTGGACAAGGCGCGCAGGATCGCCGCCTATGCGATGGGCGTCGACGAGGTGGACTTCAAGGATGGCGTGTTCATCAACCGCAAGAGCAATGCGACGATGACCATGCGCGAGGTGGCGCTGCTCGCCGCCAATCCCAACAAACTGCCCAAGGACATGGAGCCCGGCCTCAACGCCAGCGCCGTCTATCATCAGCGCAAGGCGAACTATCCCTCCGGCACGCATATCTGCGAGCTGGAGATCGACGAGGAGACCGGCAAGGTCGAGATCCTGCGCTACAACGTCGTGGACGACGTGGGCGTGGTGATGAACCCGCTGCTGCTCAAGGGCCAGATCCACGGCGGCATCGCCATGGGCATCGGCCAGATGCTGCTTGAAGACCTCAAATACGACGAGAACGGCGAATTGCTCACCGCCTCGTTCATGGATTACGCCATGCCGCACGCCGACGACATGAGCTCCTTCGAGGTGAAGAGCCATTCCTGCCCCACGCCCTCAAATCCGCTGGGCGTGAAAGGCGCGGGCGAGGCGGGCTGCGTGGGCGCGCTGCCGGCGGTGGGCAACGCGCTTGTGGACGCGCTCAGCCATCTGGGCGTCGAGGACGTGCCGATGCCCGCCACCCCGCACAAACTGTGGCGCATCATCAACGAGCGCGCGCGCAAGCAGGCGGCTGAATAAGCCGCCCCCGCAGCGATCAATATTCGAACAAGGGCTGCGGCCTGCCGGGCGGATCGAAGCGCTGCGGCAGGTTTTCGAGGCCGAGCAGGCCGCGCTGGCTCCAATACACGGGCTCGCGCAGCCATGTGTCCATGCCGACGTAATTGTGCATGGAGCCGCGCGGCACGACCTTGCCGGGATCGAGGAAACTGCGCCGCTGGATGACGAGCGGGGGAGCCGCAGGGCGGGCGGCGCGCGCCGCCGGCGCCGGCTCGCGACGCTGCGTTTGCGCCTGCGCGGGCGCAAGGGCGAGAAGGGCGGGCGCGAGAAGGACGGGCGCCAGCAGCGCCGCGATGCAGGAAAGACGAGAAGGGGCCATGCGCGTTCTCCTGTGTGAGGAGAGACGCGGGGCGAAGGCGTCGGGTTCCCCGCGCCGCGGGTTCAGCCGCGCGGGCGTTCGCGCCCCTGCGGGCGGGCGGGCTCGCGCGCAGTCGAGCGCAGCGCCGGCGCAGGCGATTGCGGGGCCAGCCAATTGGCGTTTTGCGCCATGGAGCGGGGGAAGCATTCGGGCCGGCGGTCCTGTTCCGCGCGTGCGAAAAAGGCGCGCAATTGCGAATCCTCTCCGGCGGCCACGAGATCGAAGCGGTCGATGACGCAGGCGAGCGCGCTGCGGTCGAACGCCCGGCCCTGCTCGCCGCAGGCGAAACCGGAGATGCGGAACCGCGGCGACGACTCCGAAAGGCGGAAGCCGATGCACAGGCGCACGCCTGCGGGCCCCGACATGGTGAGGTCGCTTGTCTCGAAAGCGCCGAAGCGCGTCTGCAACAGCGTGGGCGTCGAAGCGCGGTCGATCGCCATGCCCACGCCCGCCGCGCGGCGCGCCATCTCAACCCACATCGTGGGTTCGGGCGCGCTCTCCCGTCCGATCCGATAGAAGGAGACGCGCAGATAGGATTCGCCCTTGTCGAAAGCGCCGAGCGACAGCGTGTCGCGCCGGCCGCCCCCGCGCAGATTGTGCTGCGCCTCGTAGACGCCCCAGGAGTCCTCGAACTCGACGGAGGCGACTTCGTAAAGCTGGAACGGCTTCACGATGTCGAGCCAGGCGGAGGCCGGCTCGCCGAAGGAGGGCTCCGGCGCAGGGACCGGAGCCGGCGGCGAATAGCCGAGCCAAAGGCCAAGCAGCGCGGCGATGGCGAGCCCGCCGCGGGCGGCGTTGCGGGATTCAAGAAGCGCGCGCGCCCGTTTGCCGAAAGCGGAATCAGCGAGGCGCGCCCCGCGCCCTTCGGCGGGCTCCGCCCGACGGGCGAGCGCGCCGCGCACCGCCGATAAATCGAACCGGGCCGGCTCCGGCCCGGACGCATCCGCAAAACTCATTCACCCACCCCAACGCTCACGCTCCCCGACAAGGCGGCGCCTGAGCCGGGAACCGTTCAATCTTGAAGCGTGGGCTTCATCGAGTCGTTACTTTTCCGGCCCCGTCTGGGTTCAGGGTCAACGCCCCTTTAACGGACGGGGTTAACGCCGCGCTTGCGCTCCCGATTGACTTTCCCGGCGCGCGCGTGTCTCTGGCCCGCGATCAGGCGGGCCGGGGCTCCCGACCCTTCCGTTTTCCACGCACAGGACGAAAGATCATGGGTTTCAAGGTCGCCATCGCGGGCGCCACCGGCAATGTGGGCCGCGAGCTTCTCGACATCCTCGCCGAGCGCCGCTTTCCGGTGAGCGAGGTCGTCGCCCTCGCCTCCAGCCGCTCCATCGGCACGGAGGTCTCCTTCGGCGACAAGACCCTCAAGTGCAAGCTGCTCGACACCTACGATTTCTCCGACGTGGACATCTGCCTGATGTCCGCCGGCGGATCGGTCTCCAAGGAATGGGCGCCCAAGATCGCCGCGCAGGGCTGCGTGGTGATCGATAATTCCTCGCAATGGCGCTACGACGCCGACGTGCCGCTCGTGGTGCCGGAAGTGAACGCCGACGCCGCCGCCGGCTTCCGCAAGAAGGGCATCATCGCCAATCCGAACTGCTCGACCGCCCAGCTCGTCGTGGCCCTCAAGCCGCTGCATGAGCGCGCCGTCATCAAGCGCGTCGTGGTGTCGACCTATCAATCCGTCTCCGGCGCCGGCAAGGAGGCGATGGACGAATTGTTCGCCCAGACCCGCGCCGTCTTCGTCTCCGATCCGGTCGAGTCGAAGAAATTCCCCAAGCGCATCGCCTTCAACCTCATTCCGCAGATCGACGTCTTCATGGAGGACGGCTTCACCAAGGAAGAGTGGAAGATGATGGCGGAGACGAAGAAGATCCTCGATCCGAAGATCAAGCTCACCGCCACCTGCGTGCGCGTGCCCGTGTTCATCTCCCATTCGGAAGCGGTGAACGTGGAGTTCGAGAAGCCGATCACCGCCGACGAGGCGCGCGACATTCTGCGTGAGGCGCCCGGCGTGCTCGTCATCGACAAGCGCGAGCCTGGCGGCTACATCACGCCCCATGAGGCGGCCGGCGAAGACGCCACCTATATCTCGCGCATCCGCGAGGACGCGACGGTGGAGAACGGCCTCGCCTTCTGGTGCGTGTCGGACAATCTGCGCAAGGGCGCCGCGCTCAACGCGGTGCAGATCGCCGAAGTGCTGGTCAACCGCAAGCTGATCGCTCCGCGCGCCAGCGCCGCGTAAGCCGGGCGCCGCACGACGCACAGACGCGCAAACGCACACACGCACACACGCAAAAGCCCGGACGATCGTCCGGGCTTTTTTCGTTCAGCCTGCGCGCAGGCTTTCAGAACCGCGCGCTCGCCAGCGCCGCCTCATGGGCCTCGCCCGCTATGGGCCGGAAGCCTTCGATCTCGGGATCATAGGCGCGCAGGCGTCCGTCCATCACGCCGAAATAGGCGCCGTGCAAAGCCAGCGCGCCGCGTTGCTCAAGCGTGCGCACGCAGGGAAACGTGCGCAGGTTGGCGAGGGATTGCTTGATCGATTCAAGCGCCAGCGCCTCCACGTAATCGCGCAAGGCGCCGCGCGGCGGGCCAAGCCGCTCATGGGCGGGCCCGAGCAGCTTGATCCACTTGCCGATGAAATCGCCCGGCGAAAGCGGCCCGCCGCCGGCCTGCGTCTCGCCTTCCGCATAAGCGCGCACGCCGCCGCATTGCGCATGGCCGAGCACGACCACATGCTGCACCTTCAGCGCCATCACCGCGAACTCCAACGCCGCCGACGTGCCGTGATAATCATCGTCGGGCGCGTAAGGGGGCACGAGATTGGCGACGTTGCGCACGACGAACAATTCGCCCGGCCCCGCATCGAAGATCACTTCCGGCGAGACGCGGGAATCGCAACAGCCGATCACCATGGTCTTGGGGCTCTGGCCCGCCTGCGCAAGCTCGCGGTAGCGCGCCTGCTCGCCGGGAAAGCGCTCCCCCAGAAAGGCGCGATAGCCGCGCACGAGCGCGGCGGGAAACTCAGAATCGACGACAGGTCTCATGCGGCGGCGCCCCTTTGTAAGGCCGGATTAGTGGAACCACGGCCGCAGTTCAACGGGGATGCGAAGGAACCCCGCCGCGGCGCCGCGCATTGAGACCGTGACCCGGAGCTTTGCGGACTGGCCCGGGAGCCGTTCCGCCAACGCCCTTCAGCCGACGTCCGTCAGCGACGGACGCACCTAAGCGAGGCCATCATGTCCCTCAGCGCCGTGCTCCTCATCATCCTCGTGCTGGCGCTGGTGGGCGCCATTCCCAACTGGGGCTACAGCCGCTCCTGGGGCTATGGGCCCAGCGGCGTGCTGGGCGTGGCCCTCCTGGTGCTGATCGTGCTTCTGCTGATGGGCCGCATCTAGGCCCCGCGGGCGACGAAAGCGCGATGGCGGCCCCTGCGCGGCCCCGCTATGGTGCTTAAAAGCCTGAACGCCCGCGGAGACCTATGCATGAGCCTGAAGCCGCGCCGCAGCATGTTGTTCATGCCCGGCTCCAACGCGCGCGCGCTGGAGAAGGCGAGGTCTCTGCCGGCGGACGGACTGATTTTCGACCTTGAGGATTCCGTCGCACCCGAACGCAAGGCGGAGGCGCGCGCAGCCGTGCTGGAGGCCCTGCGCGCGGCGGCGGGGGGCGCTTATGGCGCCCGCGAGATCGTGGTTCGGGTGAACGGGCTCGACACGCCATGGGGCGAGGCCGACGTGGCCGCTATGTGCGGCGCGGGCGCCGACGCCCTGCTCTTTCCCAAGATCGGCGGCGCGCAGGACGTGGACGCCGCCTGCGCCGCCATGGCCGGCGCGCCCCCGCGCACCACCCTATGGGCGATGATCGAAACCGCCGCCGGCGTGCTCGACGTGCGCGCCATCGCCGCCCGCGGCGCCGCGACGCGCCTGTCCGCCTTTGTGCTGGGGCTCAACGACCTCGCCAAAGAGACCCGCGTGGCGCCCGGCCCGGGCCGCGCCAATCTGACGCCCTGGATTCTTGACTGCGCGCTCGCCGCCCGAGCCCATGGGCTCGACATTTTCGACAGCGTCTACAACGATTTCGCCGATGCGGAAGGGTTCGCGGCCGAATGCGCGCAGACCCGGGCGCTGGGCTTCGACGGCAAGACGCTGATCCACCCCGCCCAGATCGCGCCCTGCAACGCCGCCCTCGCCCCCTCCGCGCAGGAGATCGACTGGGCGCGCAAGGTGGCGGGCGCCTTCGACGCCCCGGAGAACGCAGACAAGGGCGCGCTCGCCATCGACGGGCGCATGGTGGAACGCCTCCATGTGGCTGGCGCGAGACGGGTTTTGGAGCTGGCGGCGGCCATAGAGGCCGCCTCTGGAGCGAAAACTTGAGCGTAAGAGTTCCGTTCCGCGCGCCTCTGGCTTATGGTCGGCCAGCGGAGCGGCGGCGGCCCGGCCCCCGCAAGCCTACGGATGCGCTTTCGGGGTGAAGCAGGATGAGTGACGCAGCATCGCCGCAAGGCCCCAGATCCAGGTCGAAATCGAAAGTGAAGACAAACCCCGCTCCCTCATCCGCCGCCACGCCCAACCGCGACGGCCCGCCCCGCGAGCCCGCCGTCATCGACGGCGAGGCCGAACGGATCGACCCCCCGAAGGCGGCCGCGTCGCCCGAACCCGCGCACCCGCAACAGACGGCTGCGCAACAGA
>CAZYBF010000038.1:0-2656 GCA_964645525.1 uncultured Beijerinckia sp. | reverse complement strand
CGCCGGAAAAGACCCGGCCGCCCCTGCTCGCCCCGCTTCTGGTGCTGGGCGCGGCGGCGATCGTGAGCGCGGGCGCGCTCTACGCCCTCCTGCCTTCGGGCGGCGCGGGGACCGGCGGGGCCGATCCCGCCGCGCTCGCCGCGCTGGAGACGCGCGTGGGCGCGCTGGAGCGCGCGACGAAGGCGGCGGAGAGCAGAACAATCGAGGCGCTCGCGCAGGCGCGCCAGTCCATTCTCGCCGAGGCCGTCCGGCAGGCTGGGGAAGCCGCCAAAGCGGCCGCGCCGGCGCCGGCTCCTGCTCCTGCTGCTGCTGAACCTGCCCCCGCTCCCGCCAGCGAGGCGCTGGCCGCGCTCGCCAGCCGGCTCGAGGCGGTGGAGAAGGCGCTGGCCGCCCCCAAGAGCGAGACGCGCGCCGAGCCCGACGTGCGCGCGCCCGCGCCAGCGTCAACTCCTGCGCCCGTTTCCGCGCCCCCGGTCGATCTCGCGCCGCTGGAGGCCCGCCTCGGCGCGCTCGAAGAAAGGCTGAAGCCCTTCGAGGAGCGCCTCGCCGCCATGCCCGGCGCGCTCGACCAGATGCGCGAAACCCTGCGCAAGACGAACGCGGCTGAGACCGCGCGGGCGCAGACGGGCGCCGATCTGTCGCGCGCGGCCGCGCAGGCCGCCGTCGCGCAATCCCTCGTCGCCGCGCTCGATCAGGGCCGGCCCTTCGCCGCGGAGCTCGACGCGCTGGCCGCGCTTGGTGGCGCGCCCGCGCGGCTCGACGCGCTGAGGCCGCTGGCGGCCACGGGCGCGCCGCGGCTGGAGGCGATCGCGCGCGCCTTCGCGCAAACAGAACCGCGGCTCACGCAGGCGCTGGCGAAATCCGACCCGGCGAGCGAAGGCGAGACGTCATTGCTCGACCGGCTCGCGCGCAGCGCAGGCGCCCTTGTGCGCGTGCGCCCGGTGGGCGAGCCCGACGCGACCGCCGCAGCCGACGCGCCCGCGCGCATCGAACGCGCCCTTGCGCGCGCCGACCTGCGCGCAGCGCTTGCGGAATGGGACCGGCTGCCGGAGGAGGCGAAAGCCGCCAGCGGCGAATGGGCGAAGGCCGCCCGCGCGCGTCAGAGCGCGCAGGAGGCCGCGCAATCGCTGTTCGCCGAGGCGCTCGCGCGTCTCGGCAAACCCTGAGGCCGTAGGCGAGGCGTCCGAGACATGATCCGCATCCTGCTTTTTCTCGCCATCCTCTCCGCGCTTGCGTTCGGCTTCGCATGGGTGGCCGATCTGCCCGGCGGCGTGACTCTCACGCTCGGCGGCTATCGATACGAGACGAGTCTCGTCGCCGCGCTCGCTCTTGGTCTTGCGGCGCTGGGCGCGGCGATGCTCGTGTGGAGCGTGCTGCGCTTCATCTTCCGCATTCCGAGCCTGATGTCTTTCGCCGCGCGCATGCGCCGGCGCAACAAGGGCCTCGCGGCTCTCTCGCGCGGCATGCTGGCGGTGGGCGCCGGCGACCGGCGCGTCGCCACGCGCGCCGCGCGCGAAGCCGAGCGGCTTCTCGAGGAAGAGCCTCTCACGCTGCTGCTCGCCGCCCAGGCCGCCCAGCTCGACGGCGACCGCGCGCGCGCGGAGCGTGTGTTCCTGCGCATGAGCGAGCGGTCCGACACGCAGATCCTCGGCCTGCGCGGATTGCACGGCGAGGCGCGCCGACGCGGGGACGATGCGGCCGCCGACGCCTATGCGCGCCGCGCGCATGAAATCGCCGCGCCTGACTGGGCGAGCCAGGCGATGCTCGAACGCGCCGCCATGTCCGACGACTGGAAGGGCGCGCTCACGATCGTGGAGGCGAGCGCCGCGCGCAAGGCGATCGACCGCGAGAGCGCGAAGCGCCAGCGCGCCGCGCTGAAAACCGCCCTGGCGCTTGAACTGCGCGAACGCGATCCCATTGAAGCGCTCTCGCTCGCGCGCGAGGCGATCCGCCTCAATCCCGCGCTCATTCCCGCAAGCGTGCTTGCAGGCGCGCTGCTCTCCCAGCGCGGCGAGTTTCGGCGCGCGGCGAAACTGCTTGAGAGCGCCTGGCGGATCCAGCCTCATCCCGACGTCGCGCGCGCCTATGTGGAGGTTCGCCGCGGCGATTCCGCATCCGACCGGCTCGCGCGCGCCAAAACCCTCGCCCGCATCGCGCCGGGCGAAGCGGAGAGCGCGCTCACTCTGGCGCGCGCGGCGCTGGAGGCGCGCGACTTCGCCCTCGCCCGCAACGCCATGGCGGATCTGTTCGCCAACGGCCGGCGCCCCACCCAGCGCATGTGCCTCGCCATGGCCGACATCGAGGAGACCGAACACGGTCCCTCCGGCCGCATGCGCGAATGGCTGGCCCGCGCAGCCCGCGCCGCGCGCGATCCCGCATGGGTGGCCGACGGCGTGACGTCTGACGAATGGCTGCCAGCCTCCCCCGCGACCGGACGCATCGACGCCTTCGTCTGGGAGACGCCGGTGGAGCGCCTCGGCCCCGGCGGCGCCGGCCGGCTCGATCCCGCAAGCCAGCCGCCGATCCTGGACGCCGAGCCAGCGACGCCGGACGACCCGCCCGCGGACGCAGACGCCAGCCCGGGCCTGAAAAGGCTCGCGGCCCTGCAGGCGACGCTTGAGGGCGCCCGCGCGCAAGGGACCGCGCAAGGGACCGC
>CAZYBF010000037.1:12319-27552 GCA_964645525.1 uncultured Beijerinckia sp. | reverse complement strand
CGGCATCGTCTCGCGCGGCGGCTCGATCATGGCGCGCTGGTGCCTTGCGGGCCACCGCGAGAGCTTCCTCTACGAGCGCTTCGACGAGATCTGTGATCTCATGCGCAAATACGACGTGTCCTTCTCGCTGGGCGACGGCCTGCGTCCGGGCTCCATCGCGGACGCCAACGACGCCGCGCAATTCGCGGAGCTCAAGACGCTGGGCGAGCTCACCAAGGTCGCCTGGGAGAAGGGCTGTCAGGTGATGATCGAGGGACCCGGCCACGTGCCGATGAACAAGATCAAGGTCAACATGGAAAAGCAGCTGCGCGAATGCGGCGAGGCGCCCTTCTACACGCTCGGGCCGCTGACGACCGACATCGCGCCGGGCTATGACCACATCACGTCGGGCATTGGCGCGGCGATGATCGGCTGGTTCGGCACCGCAATGCTCTGCTACGTGACGCCCAAGGAGCACCTCGGCCTGCCTGACCGCGACGACGTGAAGACCGGCGTCATCACCTATCGCATCGCCGCTCACGCCGCCGATCTCGCCAAGGGCCATCCGGCCGCGCAGATCCGCGACGACGCGATGAGCCGCGCGCGCTTCGAGTTCCGCTGGGAAGACCAGTTCAACCTCGGCCTCGATCCCGACACCGCGCGCGAATACCACGACGAGACCCTGCCCAAGGAAGCGCATAAGACGGCGCATTTCTGCTCCATGTGCGGGCCGAAATTCTGCTCGATGAAGATCACGCAGGATTTGCGCGTGGAAGCCGCCGCCATGCTCGACAACGAGAAGGCCGCGCTCGAAGGCATGGCGGAGAAGAGCCGCGAATTCCTCGAAAAGGGCGGCCAGCTCTATCTGAAGACCTGACCGACGCGGGCGGGCGGCGGCCTCGCCGCCCGCAACCTTTCCCTTCATCGCACGCGAAGACTCCCCTCAGGGAGCCCGGAGCCTGACGCCATGTCTACGCATATGTCGGCGCCCACGCGCCGCACGCTCATCGCCGGCGCCGCAAGCGCCCCGCTCGCCGCACCCGCCGTCCTGCGCGCGCAGGATCAGCCGATCGTCTGGCGCATGGCGACGTCATGGACCAAGAGCCTGCCCGGCCCCGGCGTGTCGGCCGACCGGCTCGCGCAGCGCATCCAGTCGATGAGCGGCGGACGCATGCGCATCGACGTCTTTCCCGCCGGCCATATCGTCTCCGCCTTCGGCGTGATGGAGGCGGTCTCGACCGGCGTGGTGGAGATGGGCCACACGGCCTCCTTCTTCTGGGACGGACAATTGCCGGGCGCGGCCTTCTTCACCACGGCGCCGTTCGGCATGGGCCCGCTTGGACACCAGACCTGGATCGAACAGCGCGGCGGGCAGGAATTGTGGGACGAATTGTACCGCCCGCGCGGCGTGCGCGGCCTGCTTGCGGGCAACACCGGCCCGTCCATGGGCGGCTGGTTCCGCAAGCCCGTGGAGAGCCTGAAGGACATCGCCGGCCTGCGCATCCGCGTGCAGGGCATGGGCGGGGAGGTCTACGCCGCGCTGGGCGCGACGCCGCAATCGATTCCGCCGGGCGACATCTATTCAGCGCTTGAGAAAGGCGCCATCGACGCGGTGGAGATTCTCGCGCCCGTGAACGATCTGCCGCTCGGGCTGCATCGCATCGCGCCCTATTACTACATGCCGGGCTTCAACAAGCCCAATGGCGCAGGCGAGGCGCTGATCTCGCTCGCCGCCTTCGGCAAACTGCCCGCCGACCTGCAACGCATCATCGAAACGGCCTGCCAGGCGGAGCATTCCGCAGCCCTCGCGGAAGCCGAGCGCCAGAACGCGGTCGCGCTTTTGGAGCTGGCGCGCGGCGGCGCGAAAGTCACCGCCTTCCCCGCGGATGTGGTGAAGGCGGCGCGCGAGAAGACGCAGGACGTGCTCGACGCGAAGGCCAAGGCCTCCCCTGTCGCGGGACGCATCGTGACCTCATGGCGCGAGGCGCTCGCCGCGGGCGGCGCATGGGCGCGCGTGGGCGCCTATATGGAGAATGCGTTGCGCGGCGCGTGAGCGCAGGGGGCGACCTGAGCCATTGGACGCAGGTCGAATGAACACGCCGCCCCGCTGTGCTATCATGGCGCCATGCAGCATCCCGACCGCTATCTCCTCGCCGGCGTCATGGGCTCGCCCATCATGCATTCGCGCTCGCCGCGGATTCACAACCGCTGGCTTGCCGAATATGGACTCGCCGGACATTACGCGCCGCTTCTGGTGAAGCCGGAGGGGCTCGAAAAGGCCCTGCGCGCGCTGCATCCGCTGGGCTTCAGCGGCGTGAACCTCACGATCCCGCTGAAGGAGAAAGCGCTGACGCTCGTCGACAGCGTGGATCCGCTCGCGCGGCGCATCGGCGCGATCAATTGCGTCGTCGTGACGGACGAAGGACGTCTCGAAGGCTATAATTTCGACGCCTTCGGCTTCATCGCCGCGCTGCAGGAGCGCGCGCCCGATTTCGATCCCGCCGCCGGGCCCGCCGTCATTCTGGGCGCGGGCGGCGCGTCGCGCGCGCTCATCGCCGGCCTGCTCGAGGCGCGCTGTCCGCAGGTGCGCCTCGCCAACCGCACGCTGGAGCGCGCGCAGGCGCTGGCGGCGGAGTTCGGCGCAGCCGTGACGCCTGTGCGCTGGGAGGAACGGGCGGACGCGCTGGCGGGCGCGGCCCTGCTCGTCAACGCCACCTCCATGGGCATGGTGGGCGAGCCAGCGCTCGACATCGCCCTCGACGCGCTGCCGCAGGACGCGCTCGTCAACGACATCGTCTATGCGCCGCTGGAGACGGACCTGCTCGCCCGCGCCCGGGCGCGTGGCCTGCGCGCGGTGGACGGGCTGGGCATGCTGCTGCATCAGGCGCGGCCGGCGTTCGAAAAATGGTTCGGCCCGCGCCCCGACGTCACGCCGCAGCTGCGCCGCGAGATCGAGGCGACGCTGGAGCGTGGCTAAGCGGCGCGCGCCGCGCCGGCCGCCCCTGTGCGCCTTGCCTCGCCCGCCCCGATCCGGTAGAGGATCGGCGCAATGAACCCGGCCGGCGCCGTCAGGATTGCCGCCGGGTTTTTTGCGCCAGAACCATCCGCGCAGGGGCCTGTCGCCCCCAACAGAGCGAACTCATCATGGCCAATGTTGTGGTTGTCGGCGCCCAGTGGGGCGACGAGGGCAAGGGCAAGATCGTCGACTGGCTCTCGATCGAGGCCGACGTGGTCGTGCGCTTCCAGGGCGGACACAACGCGGGCCATACGCTCGTCATCGACGGCGTCACCTATAAATTGTCGCTCCTGCCCTCGGGCATCGTGCGGCCGGGCAAGCTCTCGGTGATCGGCAACGGCGTCGTGCTCGATCCCCACCATCTGGTGAAGGAGATCGCCGCGCTGCGCGAGAAGGGCGTCACGGTGAACCGCGACAACCTGCGCATCGCGGAGAACGCGCCGCTCATCCTCTCCGTCCATCGCGAGCTCGACGCGCTGCGCGAGAACAACGCCGCCGCCGGCACGAAGATCGGCACTACGATGCGCGGCATCGGCCCCGCCTATGAGGACAAGGTGGGCCGGCGCGCGATCCGCGTGATGGATCTCGCCGATCTCTCCACGCTCGACGGCAAGATCGAGCGCCTGCTCGCCCATCACAACGCGCTGCGTCGCGGCTTCGGCCTGCCGGAAATCTCCAAACAGGCGATCCGCGACGAACTCGCCCCCGTCGCGCAGGAGACGCTGTCCTACATGGACCGCACCTGGTCGCTGCTGGAGGATCTGCGCCGCGACGGCAAGCGCATCCTGTTCGAAGGCGCGCAGGGCGCGCTGCTCGACATCGACCACGGCACCTATCCGTTCGTGACCTCCTCCAACACGGTCGCCGCGAACGCGGCCACCGGCGCGGGGCTTGGCCCCAAGGCGCTGCAATATGTGCTGGGCATCGCGAAGGCCTACACCACGCGCGTTGGCGAAGGCCCCTTCCCGGCGGAGCTGAAAGATTCCATCGGCCAGCTCATCGGCGAACGCGGGCATGAGTTCGGCACCGTCACAGGCCGCGCGCGCCGCTGCGGCTGGTTCGACGCCGTGCTCGTGCGCCAGACGGTGAAGACCTGCGGCATCGACGGCATCGCCTTCACCAAGCTCGACGTGCTCGACGGCTTCGACGAACTGAAGGTCTGCGTGGCCTATAAGCTCGACGGCGAGACCATCGATTATCTGCCCGCCTCGCAGGCCGCGCAGGCGCGCGTGGAGCCCGTCTATGAGACGATCGAGGGCTGGAAGGAGACGACGCGGGGCGCGCGCTCCTGGGCGGACCTTCCCGCAGCCGCCGTTAAATACGTGCGGCGCGTTGAGGAATTGATCGGCGCCCCGGTCTCTCTCCTGTCCACGAGCCCGGAACGGTCGGATACGATCCTCGTCCACAATCCTTTCCGCGACTGAGCGGCGACCGTTGGCGCGACATTTTCCGTCGCGAGCCCCGGCCTCACACATGCCGCTGCAAGAGGTCGCAGAACCGGGATTGACGCGCGCGCGCTGGAATGGTCTGAAAAACGACGATGGCCGATTACTTCCCGCTCCTTTCGAGAGCCGTGTCCGCCCTGCCCGACTCGACGCCGGATTCCCGGCGCGCGGTCTATGAGCGCGCGCGCAAGGCGCTGATCGGCCAGTTGCGCGCCGTGCAGCCGCCGATGGCGGAGGCGGACATCAAGACAGAAAGCGACGCGCTCGACGACGCCATCGCCCGCATCGAGGCCGACATCGCCCTGGCGGACCTGAACCTCCTGTCCGGCGGCGGCGCCGAAACGACGGCGCCCACGCTCCCGCCCGCGCCCACGCCCCCGCCCCCGCTGTCCACGCGGCCGCCGCCGCCCGCCCCGCCGCCCCCCGCTCCGCCCGCTCCGCCGCCCTCCGGCCCGCCCATGCCGCCCGTGCGCCCGCTGCCGCCCCAGCAGCCGCTGCGGCCGCTACCCCTGCCGGAAGCCGCCAAACCTGACGCCAAACCTGAGGCGGCGCAGACGAGCGCTCCGCCTGCCGCTCCCGCAGCCTCCGCCGCCGGGCCGGAGGGGACCGTGCGGCCGCAGACCCATGTCGAGGACGACGACGACGGCGGCGCCCCCGCCGTGGCGTTTCGCGCTCCCGGCGCGCCGCGCGTCGACGCGCCCGCCCTGTCGCGCGAACAGGCGCGCCCGGCCGCCCCCGGCGAGGCCGCCGAAGGCCGGTTTGACCGCCGCATCATCTGGCTGCCGATCGTCCTGCTGCTCTGCGTCGCCGTGGGCGCCCTCGCCTGGAAGTTGCGGGTGCCTCAGGAGGAGTTCGCCCGTCCGCGCTCCGCGCAGACGCAGGCCGAGCGGCCCGGATCGCCGAAAGTTGAGCAGCGCGCCGCCGGCGGCGAAACCGGCGAGCCTGCGGCCCCGCAGCCCCAGAGCCGCGTGCGCGTGGAGCCCCAGCGCCCCGCCCAGCAGCAGCCGGCGCCCGCGCCCCAGCAGCCTGCGGCGGCGCCGACGAGCCAGCGCGCCGCCATGCTGGTGCAGGCCTCCGCCAGCGACCCGCAGAACATTCTCACCTATGTGGGCGCGACCGTCTGGCGCATCGAGCCAAGCCAACGGCCCGGCGCCAACGATCTGCCGGCCCTGCGCGCCGACGTGGACCTTCCGGAAATCCGCCTGCGCCTGACGATGACCATCGAGAAGAACGTGGACCCCACGTTCCGCGCGTCGCATATCATGACGCTGCGCTTCACCCCCGATCCCGAAAGCCGCTTTCCCGCGGTCGCCGAACTCGGCTCGCCGCAGATGCGCAACGAGGCCGCCCCCGCCGTCGATCCGCTCGCCGGCGTGCAGGCGAAGGTCATCGAGAACATTTTCATCATCGCGCTCACCGCCGAACCCGCCTTCGTCGCGCGCAATCTTGAGACGATGCGCACGCGCGGCTGGTTTGACTTCCCCCTGCGCATCGCCGATGGGCGCATCGCCAAAATCACCATCGAGAAGGGCGCGGTGGGCGACAAGCTGATCGAGGAAGCGCTGAACGCCTGGCGCTAAAAATCTGGCGCTGAACGCTTGGCGCTAAATATCTGGCGCTAAACGTTTGGCTCTGAGCGCGCGACGCGGGAGCCCAGAGCGACAAAAAAACCCGCGCACAGCGCGGGTTTTTCGCATCAGGACGCGCGGCGCGAAGACCGCTGCGGCGATGTCAATGGGCCGGGAGCGCCGGCGCCGACGCCGGCGGCGCGATCGCCTCGATGCGCGCGACGCCGGCCTTCACCGCCGCCTGCACCTTCTCGAAAGCGCGCACCTCGATCTGGCGCACGCGCTCGCGCGAGACGCCGAACTCCTCCGACAATTCCTCCAGCGTCACCGGATCGTCGGCGAGACGACGCGCCTCGAAAATGCGCCGCTCGCGCTCATTGAGCACGGAAAGCGCCTGACGCAGCGCGGCGAGCCGGTTGTCCGCCTCCTCCTGCTGCACGAGCACGGATTCCTGATCGGAGGATTCGTCCACCAGCCAGTCCTGCCATTCGCCCTCGCCCTCCTGCCGGATGGGCGCGTTGAGCGAGGCGTCGCCGCCAAGCCGGCGGTTCATGTCGACGACCTCCTGTTCGGAGACGCCGAGGCGCGTGGCGATGGTCTTCACCTGATCGGGCCTGAGATCGCCTTCCTCCAGCGCGGAGATCTGGCTCTTCGCCTTGCGCAGGTTGAAGAACAATTTCTTCTGGTTCGCCGTCGTGCCCATTTTCACGAGCGACCAGGAGCGCAGGATGTATTCCTGAATCGACGCCCTGATCCACCACATGGCGTAGGTGGCGAGACGGAAGCCCTTGTCGGGCTCAAATCTTTTCACGGCCTGCATGAGGCCGACGTTGCCCTCGGAGATGACCTCGCCGATGGGCAGGCCATAGCCCCGATAGCCCATGGAGATCTTCGCCACGAGCCGCAGATGGGACGTGATCAGCTTCTGAGCAGCCCCGCGGTCGCCGTGCTCGCGCCAGCGCTTCGCGAGCATGTACTCCTCTTCGGGCTGCAACATGGGAAACCGGCGTATTTCCGCCAGGTAGCGGGACAACCCGCCATCGGCCGACAGAGCCGGAAGCGCAGCGCTCATTCCATCCTCCTTGGGGCCCCCATGCGGGCGGACCCTATTGCGGCCGCGAAACGCCGGCCGCACGCGCCTCGATATAGGGAGGCGCAACCGTGGCCGAAAGAGGGCGCCGCCGAAAATCGCCTCAAACCGTCGGCCGGCGCGCCCCTCCTTCAAGGAACCCCGGCCGAGGGGTCGCGTTCCGCCTCCAAAGCGCGCCCAAAGGAGCCTCGCGACGCGCGAGACGGGACGGACGAGGCCCCAAGGCCAAGAGCAAGCCCGCCCCGCCCGACCCCCGCAACCGCGGCGGGGAGGCGGACCTCGCGTTTCGGAAACAAGGCTGGCTCGCCGCCCCGCATTGGCGCGAGCCTTGACAAGCCGGCCCTGCGGCCTCCATCGACGGCGTGTCAGCGCGCAAACGACGCAGCGCGCCGCAACGCATGCGCCTGAAGCTTCGCGGGCTGTTCTGAACGTCGATTGGGAGGCCAGTTTGAAGGCTGATGCGCCAACAGCCGCGGCTCCGCATGGACGCGCGAGCGTGCGGGCGAGGCCTGCCGGCGCGGCGGCCGCAGCGCTTCTGGCCGCCTGCGCGCTCGCCTCGGCCGCGCAGGCGCGCGAGGAAGTGCGCTTCGGCCTGTCGGTCGGCGACAATCCCGTCTTCGCGCCGGTCGCCGCAGCCGCGGAGCTCGGCTTTTTCGAAGAACGGGGGCTTGCGGTGCGCATCGTGCCGCTGCGCGGATCGGCGGCGGCGGAGGAAGCGCTGGCCGCCGGCCATGTGGACGTGATCGACCACACCATTCCCTATGCGGGCCGCGCGATCGCAGCGGGCGCGGATCTGCGGATCGTGGCCACCGCCACCCATGGCTTTTACGGCTGGAGCGTCATCGTGCGCACGGAGAGCCCGGCGCAAAAGGCGAGCGACCTCGCCGGCAAGCGGATCGGCGTGGGGCCGCGCCTGAGCGTTGCGGATATGGCGAGCCAGCGGCTCTCCGATTCGACGGGCGTGCGATATGATTTCCTGACGCGCGGCCCCGGAGCGCTGGTGCCGGACCTGCGCGCGGGCGAGCTCGACGCCGTGCTCTACTCGGCCGCCGTCGCCCAGCGCGAAGTGGCCAATGGCAATGCGCGGGTGCTCGTCGATCTCGCAGACGGGTCCGACCGGACGGCGATCTACGGCTATTCCGCGGGGGCCGACATACGCAACGCGCGCCCCACGCAATTGCGCGACTTTCTCGCAGCCACCCATCGCGCCGTCGCGCATATGAAGGCGGACCGGCCCTGGACCATCCGCTTTCTGCGCAGTTATGTGAACGCAAGCGACCAGGCGCTCACCGAACGTCTTTACGAACAGGTGATCGCACGCCTGTCCGAGACCGGGCTGAGCGATGCGGAGGCGGTGCGGCGCGGACTGGCGCTCGCCGCACGCGCATGGAACGCGCCCGCCCTGGCGGAGCTGGCGCCGACAACGGTGTTCACCAACGCTTTCACGGAGCCGGCGCCATAAGCCCTTCGCGCTCGAAGGCGCACGTGAGCGCCTAGCGCTCGAAAGTGAATGTCCCGATGCGGCAGACGTTCACGCCCTGCTTGACGACCTCGACGCCGTTCTCGAACACGCCCTTGAAGTCGAAGATGCATTTGCCGGAGCCGTCGTCGATGTTGATGTCGACGCTGTCGCCCGCCTCCAGCTCCTCGTCGCCCAGGATGTCCTCTTCCCAGGAATTGGTGTTGCTGACTGAGGCGTAGAACTCCACCATCGTCATCCCGGTGGCGTTGATGATCTCGACCACGCGATTGGCCGCAGCCGCCGAGTTGACCGAAGCGCCGAGCAGGGCAAGCGAAAGCGCGCCAAACAGCGCGCCATTGAAAAAGCGACGCATGAAAAGAATCTCCAAATCGAGTCGTGATTATAACGTCGCGACTCTACCAGCGCCGCAATCGCCCGCAAGGAAAAAACAAACGGCGCGCGCCTCAGGGCAGCAGGACGATGGAGCCCGCGCGCAAGCCCGCCTCAAGGTCGCGATGGGCCTGAGCTGCGTCTTCAAGACGATAGCGCGCGGCGATCTCCACGCGCAGCACGCCGCGCGCCACAAGATCGAACAGCCGCTGCGCCGTGGCGCGCAGAGCTGAATCCTTCAGATAGAAAGACACCGCCGGCCGGCAGATCGAGAGCGAGCCCTTCTGCGCCAGATCGATCATGTCGATGGGCGGCACATGGCCGGACGCGTTGCCGTAATTGACGAGCGTGCCGAACGGGCGCACGCAATCGAACGAACGCACGAATGTGTCCTTGCCCACCCCGTCATAGACCGCGTCGACGCCCTCAGGGGCGATCTCTTTCACGGCGGCGACGAAATCGCGCTCGCGATAGAGAATGGCGTGGGCCGCTCCATGCGCCCGCGCGACGTCGGCCTTCGCCTGCGAGCCCACCGTGCCGATCACCTGCGCGCCCAGATGCGCGGCCCATTGCGTCAACAACAGACCGACCCCGCTCGCCGCCGCATGAACGAGGATCACATGGCCCGCGCGCGGCGGAAAAACGCGTTCCACGATCGTGGCCGCAGTCGCCCCTTTCAACAGAAGCGCGCAGGCCTGTTCGTCAGTGACGTCGGCGGGCACATGGACGAGACGGCTCGCCGGCACATTGCGCGCCTGCGCATAGGCGCCGGTGTCGCGATAGAACGGGCCATGCATGCCCACATAGGCGACACGGTCCCCCGGCTTCACGTCCGCCACGTCCGGGCCGACGGCCTCGACGACGCCCGCGGCCTCATTGCCGGGGATGAGCGGCATAGGCATGGGTTCAGACTGGTAGAAGCCGCCACGCCGCACGTTGACGTCGGAGAAATTGAGCGCGATCGCGGTGTGGCGCACCTGCGCCTGTCCGGGCCCGGGCGGGGCGAGCTCCACATCCTCGTAACGCAGCGCGTCCGGCCCGCCATGGGCGTGAATGCGTACAGCCTTCATACCTGCCCCCTGTCGCGCGCCGCCGCCTAGCGCTTGAACGGCTTCGTTGGATCGAACCCGTAGTCGAAGGTCAGCTCCTCGCCCTTGCGGATGGTCCGCAGAGAATGGAACCACACGCCGCCGCGCCGCACGCGCGCCTCAAGATTGGGACGCAGCGAATGGTTGATGTAGATCGATTCATTGCCGCCGATCAGCCCGTCAAGATAGCAATCGTCGAGATCGAACAGGAGCGAATAGCCGATCGAATTGTAATAGCGCTCGCGTCGCGCGCCTTCGCGCCGGCTGACCTTCTGGCCTGTGTATTCGATCACCCATTCGCCTTCCGCGATCGCCTGCGCCGCGAAAAGCCCCCTGCCCTGAATACGGGAGGGGCGAATGATGAATTTAAAGCCTTGCTTGACGAGAGTCGGCGCGTTCCGCATCGATCACGCTGCTAACGGATCGGCGCACGCGGCGCAAGGCTCATGAATGGCCGCTCTTGCGCGCAAGCGGCGCAGGGATCACTGCGTTCGCGTCCACGCCACCGTCTTGCAGAAGACCTTGAGCATGCAGCCGCTCGTCGTCATCCGATCGCCTTCATATGTGATGCGGCTCGAAAAGCGCAGGTTCCTCTTGGGGTCGAAAGCCGAGCCTTCCCACACGCCCTCGCCCGTGGGCCGCACCTCAAGCACGAGACGGTCGCCCACGTTCTCGTCGCCGGGATCCCGGATCCATACATTGATCGCGCACAGGGCCGATCCGCACGGCGCGATGCGCACGTGAGCCTTGCCATCCTCGCGCCGCCACACGCCCTTGGTGATGTCGGCCTGCGCCGCCGGCGCGAAGGCCAGCGCGCCAGCGAGGGCCGCGACGCCCGCAAATGCGCCCGCCAACGTCCTGCGCACGATCCGCATGAGGAAAAAGCGGCGACGGAAGGATGAGGCGGAAGCCGCTGCGTGACGCATGTCAAAATTGTCGCGCATCTCAAATCCATTTCGCAAAGCGTCTCGCCGAGAATACGCGCAGGCTCGCCGAATGGATCGCTCCGCGACTGACAGCCCTGATCACAGCCGCAAAAGACAGCGCGGCGGCGGGACTTGCCCGACGCGCTCGAACCGACGACGCCGCGCCCGGCGGCGCGGCGAGGAGGTTCTCCGGCGGCGGACGCCGCGCTATCGCATGCGCGGCCGCCGAAAGCGCGGCCGCTTATTGCGAGCCTTCGATGCCCGCCTTGCGCACCACTTCGCCCCAGCGCGCGATCTCGCTGCCCACGAAGCCTTGCAGTTCGGCGAGCGAGGGCGAGCTGACAGGAACCATGCCCGCCTTTTCGATCTGCCCGCGCACGGCGGGGTCCTCCATGGCCTGCGCGATGTCGCGGTGCAGCTTCTCGACGATCGGGCGCGGCGTGCCCGCGGGCGCTACGATCATCTGCCAGGAGGCGACGTCGAAGCCGGGCACGGAATCATTGACTGGCGGCACATTGGGCAGCGAGGCGAGGCGCGCGGCGGTGGAGACGCCAAGCGCGCGCACCGCGCCCGCCTGCACCTGCGCGATCGCCGGCCCCAGATCGACGAACATGGCGGGCACATGGCCCGCGATCACGTCGTTGAGCGCCGGCAGACTGCCCTTGTAGGCCACAGGCTGCATGTCGATGCCCGCGAGGCTCTTGAGAAGCTCGGCGAAGAGATGATGCGGCACGCCAGGCCCCGCCGTCGCGTAGAACAGCGGCTTTGGCGGCGCCTTCGCATATTTCACGAAGTCGGCGACGGAGGCGACCGGCAGCGAAGGATGCGCGACAAGCACGAAAGGCGTGCGCGCAGGCAGGGCGAGCGGGATGAAATCCTTCGCCGGATCGTAGGGAAGGGTTTTGAACAGCGTGACGTTGACGGCCATCGTCGCGCTTGGCGCGATCATCAGCGTATAACCGTCCGCCGGCGCCTTCTGCGTGGCCACAGCGCCCACGACGCCGCCCGCGCCCACGCGGTTCTCCACCACGAAGCCGCGGCCCCAGCTTTGCTCCAGCTTCTGGCTGAGCGTGCGCGCGAGAATGTCGCCGGCGCCGCCGGCGGTGAACGGCACGATCATCGTGATCGGCTTGGCGGGAAACTCCTGCGCCTGAGACTGCGCTGCGAAACATGCGGCGGCGACGGCGAGCGCGCCGGACATAAGCCCGCGCAGGCTGCGCGGCCGAAGGCGTGCGGGCGTGGACGAAACCATGAAAACCCTCCCCTGATTTATTGGCATGAAAGTGTCGCGTTTCGCGTCAGGCGGCAAGCCCCGATCCCGCTCCCGACAAGGCGGCGCGCCAGACCCGCGCTGGCCAAGGCAGCGGTTGAGCCTGCGGCCGATAAGGCGCTTGCGGCGCAGCCTGCGCCGGCGTCAGATGGCGCATGGTTCCACGCGCCGCTCCCCGCCTTGCGGTTCGCATCACGCTGCTGACGGCGCTGTTCGCGCCGCTGGCGGGCGGACCCGTTCACGCGCAGTCTCGCGCCTCATGCGAAGCGAGCGCGCGCGATTACGCGAATATGGTGGCGCCGCGCTCCGGCGCGCCGGCGATCGCAGGGACCTCGCAAGGCCTGCCCAATCCCATCGCCGGCGAGGCGCCCCGACGCCGCGCCATGAACGATCAGGAGCGCATGGGCGGCGGGCTCGCCGCGCATCAAAACGCCTATGCGGCGGCGCTCGCCCGATGTCGCGCGCGCGGCGGCTGAGAATGGGCGCGGCTCGACAGCGCGAGCCTTTCGCGCGAACATAGCGTCACAAAACCGATCAACGGAACGGGAGGACGACCTGCGCGACGCAAGGCTCATCAAACTCGGCCTGTTTCTGCGCCCCTGCGGCCATCACATCGCCGCCTGGCGCCATCCGCAGGGCGCGCCGGACGCCGGCGAAAATCCACGCCATTTCGTGCGCATCGCGCAGACCGCCGAACGCGGCTTGTTCGACATGCTGTTCTCGGCGGATTCGCCCACCGCCTACACCGCGCAGATGCGCGGCCTCAACCGCTCCCATTATGTCGCATGGATCGAGCCTTTCACGCTGCTCTCCATGCTGGCGGCCGTCACGCGCAACATCGGCCTTGTCTGCACCGCCAGCACCAGTTTCGAGCAGCCCTACGCCATCGCGCGCCGTTTCGCCTCACTCGACATTGTGAGCGAAGGTCGCGCGGGCTGGAACGTGGTGACGACGGGCAATCCGATCGCGGCGGAGAATTTCGGCGGCGAGCCGCATCTGCCCAAGGCCGAGCGCTACCGCAAGGCGCGCGAATTTCTCGACGTCGTTCTGGGCCTGTGGAACTCGTGGGACGCCGACGCCTTCGTGCGCGACCGCGAGAGCGGGCTCTTCTTCGACTGGGCGAAGATGCGCGAGCTCAACCACCATGGCGCGCATTATCAGGTGCGCGGGCCGCTGAACACGCCACGCACGCCTCAAGGCCGCCCCGTCATCGTGCAGGCGGGCGCCTCCGACGAGGGGCGCGAACTCGCGGCCGAGACGGCGGAAGTCGTCTTCACCGCCCATGAGACCATGGCGGGCGCGCAAGCCTTCTATGCGGACGTGAAGGGGCGCATGGCGCGCTTTGGCCGCACGCCCGACGAGCTGAAAATCATGCCCGGCCTCTTTGTCGTGGTCGCGCCCAGCGAGTCGGAGGCGCATGCGAAGTTTCAGGCGTTGCAGGATCTCATCCATCCCGAAATCGGCGTCGCGCTGCTTGAGCGCAAGATGGGCGTGGATCTCTCCGGCTGCGACGTGGACGGGCCTTTGCCGAAAATCCCGGCCAACGCCGTGCTCTCAAGCCGGGTCGACCAGATGGTGGAGGCGGCCCAGCGCGAGCGGCTCACCATTCGCCAGCTCTACCAGCGCTTCGCGGCGTCGCGCGGCCATTTCGCCCTGGTGGGAACGCCCACGCAGGTCGCCGATCAGATGGAGCGCTGGTTCAAGGAAGGCGCGGCGGACGGGTTCAACTTCATGGCGCCCGTCTTTCCCGGCGGCCTCGATGATTTCGTGTCGCTCGTCATCCCGCAATTGCAGCAGCGCGGCCTCTATCGAACCGCCTATGAAGGGGCGACGCTGCGCGACAATCTCGGCCTGAAGAAGGTCTAGCGCTTCGCGTTCTCGCGCAAGGCCTCAAAGATGCGCACGACGCGCACATGGCGAAAGATCGCGTAGTTCATCGCCGCGAGAAAACCCGGCGCGCCGCGCAGCGCATAGCGACGCAGCACATAGGCCTTGAAGAAAGCCACCGGAAACTCGGTCGCAAGCCGCAGGCGCGAGAAAGCTCGGCCGCGATCCGCGTAATCCTGCGCCTGCAGCCGCGTATAGGCGAGCAGCTTGTCGATCTGCCGGCCGAAGCTCTCGATGGAGTAATGATGCAGCGCGCCGGACAGGGCGCCGATGCGCGCCTGCGGAGGAAAGCGCACGCGGTCATGCACGGTCGATTCCGCATAGCGCCCCACGCTGCGGCGATAGAGCCGCACCGGACTCAGGCGATAGGCGAACCGGCCCGGCCGCTCCTCGCCGGGCAGCACGTCCACGATCGGCGTGCGCCAGCCGTCTTGCGCATTCACGCCGCCCGCGCGCAAGAGCGCGAGGATCTCCGCGCGCAAATCGTCTGAGACCACTTCGTCGGCGTCCACGTTCAGCACCCAGTCATGGCGACAGGCGTCCTCCGCGAAACGCTTTTGCGGCCCATAGCCGGGGAAGGGCGCGTTCACGATGAATGTGGCGCCATGGGCGCGCGCGATGTCGGGCGTTTCGTCGGTCGAGCCCGAGTCGACGATCACGATCTCGTCGGCGAGCCCCTTCAGCGCCTCAAGCGTCCGGCCGAGCCGGGCGGCCTCGTTATGCGTGATGAGAAAGGCTGAAAGGGGAACGGAGCTCACAACATCCACCATGGCCGGGACGGCGGCCGGAGCTTACAGGAAGCGCGCCCGCTTTGCAGCCCCCCGGCGCAGGATGCTATAACGTGCGGCGAACGAGGCCTTCCTTTCTCGTTTCGCGTCGGGCTCACCCCCATTCTTCGCACAAAGGCACGCGATGATCTCCGCGCCGAAACTATGGTTCGATCTCCTGCGCCGCGTTGAGCGCAAAGCCGCGCGGCTGCAGGGAAAGGGCTTTGGCGCCTTCTCCATCGCCGAGGAAGTCGAGGCCGCATGCGCGCTCCTGCGACGCAAGCCTGAGCTCGCCGTCGATATCGGCGGCAATGTGGGCCATTACGCAGCGGCCCTGCGCGCGCG
>CAZYBF010000037.1:0-12219 GCA_964645525.1 uncultured Beijerinckia sp. | reverse complement strand
GGCAGTCTGACCAAGAGAAACCTCGACCACATGAACATTCCCTTCGATGCGAGCGAGGGCGTTCAGGTGATCCGTTTCGACGCCTATTGGCGCGACGTCTTGCAGGAACGGCCCATTGATCTCATCAAACTGGACATCGAGGGACATGAACTGGATGCGCTCGCCGGCATGGGCGCAGCGCTTGGCGCCACGCAAGCGGTTCAGTTCGAATTCGGCGGCGCGAACATCGACACGCGCACTTTCCTGCGCGACTTCTTCGCGCTCTTCGGGGACGCGGGGTTCGACATTCATCGCATCACGCCTGTCGGCGCGCAGCGCCTGACGTCTTATCGGGAAAGCGACGAAGCCTTCACCACGACGAATTTCATCGCCCTTCGGCGTTCGTGACGTGATCCATGCGCATCGCCGTCTTCGTCATTAATCTCGATCGCGACAAGGACCGGCTCGCCTTCATGGCGCGGCAGCTCGACGCCCTCGGACTTGCATGGGAGCGCTTTCCCGCCGTGCTCGGCCTTGCGGTTCCCGATGAATTGCGCGCGTGGTTCTTCACGCCGGAGGGCGCGCCGAGCCCGACGCTCACCCCCGGCGAGATCGGCGTCTACGCCAGCCATCTGAGCGCGCACCGCCGCCTTCTGGCGAGCGATTTCGACGCAGCCCTCGTGTTCGAGGATGATGTCGAGATCAGCGCGCGCCTGCCCGCCTTTCTCGCGCAGGTCGACGCTCTGCCGCAGGGCTTCGACCTTGTGCGTCTCTCCAATCCCTCGAAATCGGCCTATGTCGCATGGGCGGATTTGGGCGCTGCGGGCGAACTCGTCGCCTATGCGCGCGTGCCCAACAATCTGGGCTGCTATCTCATCTCGCGCGCCGGCGCTGCGAAAACCACGGCGCCGCGCGGCCTGCGCGTGTGGGCCATTGATGAGGACATGCGCCGCCCGTGGGACTGGGGCCTCGCGACCTATGGCGTTCTGCCGCCGCCCACCAAGGCCAACGTGCTCGACGCATCGTCGATTGACGCTCTCAGCCCGCGCGCGCTTGGGCGCGAAAGCGCATGGGATAAATTGCGCCGCCGCAGATGGATCAGCCCCCTTGCGGCTGCGCGCCGCATCCGCTGGCAGATCGCCTTTCTCGGGAGTGCGCCATGGCTGCGCTGCCTCGCGCGCGACATGCTGAAATCTTTCATGCCCAAGCGGTCGCGCGCATCGATTCTGCGCGTGCGGCGCTGATCACATCCGCAGCCAGTGCGGCGGATAGACGTCCTCCACCCGCGTCTTCGCCATCATCGCCGGCGCGAACCATTGCACGGGCGCGATGACCATGGCGTCAGGCCGCGGATCAAGAAAAGCGCTCCACCAGGAGAAGGACGAATTGGCGATGACATGGCGCCGGCACAGGCTCATCAGCCAGAGATCGTCGAGCGCGCTTGCGCCGGCCATGGACTCGCCGCCGCAGCGCGCTGCGCAGGAGGCCGCGAAAGCGGGATCGTCGGAGAAAACGAACACGCGCGCGTGAGGCGCCTGCGCGCGCACATGGTCCAAGGCGCGCAGGTAATAATCCTCCGTCAGCGCGCCATGGACGGCGGCCGCGCGCGGATCGTTGACGTAATCGCCGCGCCGGATATGGACCGCGACGCTGTCTTCGCCCGCAAGCAGCGCCGCACAGGCGCGAGCGTGATCGCTCACCGCGCCGCTGGCGTCGAACCGCGCGCGCACCAAAGCCTCGCGGCCTGCGAAATAACGCGCGCTTTGAAAGAAACCTGCGATGAGCACATCGCCCGAGAGATCGCCCGAGAGAGCCTCGAAGGCGGGGTCATAATGATAATGCGGCTCCGCATGCACCTTTCCCCGCCAGCCCGGCGGGCGCCGCACGCCCTTGCCGCCGCGCGCCTTGTCGAAGCGCGCGCGCAGCCGCTCGATCATTCCCGGCCCCCCGCCCGGCCAGATTTGCGCGCCCACAGGCAAAGGCGCGAGCGCATAGCCGCGCAGGCTTCTGTCGCGAAACCGCGCAAGATCGACCATGAGCCGCGCGCCCATACGATCGGCAAGCGCAAGCCCTGCGGCGGCCTGAAACAATTGATTGCCCAGACCGCCATGAAGCTGCACGAGAACCGTGGGCGCGGAGGAGGCGTCCATCGCGCGCCCTAGCTCGCCGCGTCGGCGGGCTTGCGGAAAACCCAGCAGCCGCAGGCGTATTTCTGCTGCGCCACGAGCGCGGGATCGGCGTTCTGCAGAAAGCGCGAGCCATGCCGCCCGTCGGTGACAAGCGAGAAACGCTCCACCGTGAGCCCTGAAAAGGCGGCGACGATCTCCTCATAGGCATAGATGCGATGCGCGTTGAAGACGACGCGCGGACGCCCGACAGGAACCGCGAACAAAAGCACGCCGCCCGGCGCAAGCACGCGCGCGAGCTCGTCCATCGCCTTGCGGTCGCCGGCCGCGTCGATCGCGTCGCCGTAGCGGCCGAGCCCCACATGCTCCACCACATGCATGCAGGAGATCGAGGCGAGCGCGCCGTCCTCAAACGGCAGACGCTTCAGGTCGCACGCGCCCACGCGCACGCCGTCGAGTTCGAGCGCCGGCGGCCGATAATCGTAATGCTCGATGGGGACGATCGCGGAGGCGAGGCCCACGAACCAGAGCGCGGATGAGAAATCGACATGACGCTCAGGCTTGCGCGCCGCAAGCTCCCGCGCGGCCCAGGAGCAATGATAGAGATATTGCGCGTCGAACCCGGTCTGGGCGGTTGCGTCCTCCATGCGCGGGCGCCAGTCACGCCACAGCGGCGGGCGCAGGCTGGCGGCCAGAGCCTGCGCGCGATAGGCCTGAAAGTCGCGCAGGAAACCCGGCAGGCGAAGCCATTGGCTGACTGGAGGCAAGTGCATAGAAAGCCCTTGTCGAAGAATCACGCGGAGACGCAACCCGCCCATATCGCGCAGGCCGGCGGCCAAGCGCAAGCGCGAGGCCAAGCGCGAGACCAAGCGGCAGGCCAAGCAGGAGAGCAGGCGGGAGACCAAGCGGGAGACCAAATGCGCCAGACAGGCGCGCCGTCTCAATCCCCGCGCGCGGCCTTGGTGAGCCTCGCCACCTCCGGCGGCGTCGCCATGGTCTCCATGACGAGCGCCTGCAATTCCTTGCCCGTGAGAATGGGGCCGATGTCGATCCGGCGTTCGCGGGTGAAGGCGACGAGCTCCTCGTCCTTCATCGTGCTCACGAAGGCGTCCTGCAGCGCGGCGAGACGATCGGCCGCGATGTCGGGCGTCGCCATGACGGAGCGGCCCATGGCGTTGCCCATCGCGAACAGATTGAGCGCGCGCCGCTCGGCGTCCGTGCGTCCGAGCTCCATCATCAGCGGCACGTCGGGCAGGTCAGGATCGCGCGACGTGGCGTATTGCACGAGAATGTTCACTTTCTTGTCGCGCAGCCAGTCGGCGTTGTCGACTTTCATCGAGGCCCAGGCCTTGCTGCCGCCCTCCACCTCGCCGCGCTGCATGGCGAGATTCGTCTCGGCGTTGCTGGGATAGGCGGAGATGACGTTGAACTTCGTGCCGGCCAGCTGATTGAGCGCCTTCAGATAGAACACGGTGGGCGAGGCCGCGCCCGATCCGCCCATCACCGTTTCGCGCTGCGTGGCGTCGGCGAGCGTGCGCGTCTGCGACGTGTGCCAGGTGTAGGTGACCTCGACGACGGGCGCGACGCGACCGATCCAGCTGAAACGCCGCGCGTCATATTGCACGCCTGCGGTGCCCAGCAATTGCTCGATGGCGATGGATTGCGGCGCCATGGCGAGCACGGTTCCGTCACGCGGCGCGGCGCTGTACACCCAATTGGCCATGCGCAGATGGCCGGCGCCGGGCATGTTCTTCACGATCAGCGCAGGCGCGCCGGGAATATGCTTGCCGATATAGCGCGCCACCAGCCGGCCATAGAGATCATATCCGCCGCCGGGATCCGTGCCGACATAAAGCTCGACCGTCCGGCCGCGATAGAAGGCTTCAGGGCTTTGCGCCAGGGCGCCGCCGGCGCCCAGAGCGACCCACCCGGCCGCCGCGAAAGCCACGCCTGCTGTCATGCTGCGCATGCGCTCCTCCCTCTGGTCCGCGCTTGTCTTGGTCGCGCGATTGACGGGGAGTATGAGGGAAAGAGCGCGCGCTTGTCACGCGCGCGAGCGGCGGCCGCGGGCGGACGGGCGTCGGGAAACGAGGCTAAATCACTGATTTAATTGGCGCTCCCTAGGGGACTCGAACCCCTGTTTTCGCCGTGAGAGGGCGACGTCCTAGACCGCTAGACGAAGGGAGCGCGGGGTCGCCTTGCGGCGAACGCCCTTCTCATAACGGCGCCCGGGACGCCCCGCAAGCAAAAGAGCGTCACTCCCCCGCAGCCATACGCGCAGGCGGCTGGCTCGCCCCGGCGGCGGCGGGAAGCGCGGCCGGCGGCAGGGAAACGGGCGCTTCGGGCGCAGGCGGCGCGCTCCAGGCGGCGGCGTCCTCCCGCGCGCCCTCTTCGCGCGCGCCTGCCCGCGCATCCTCTTCCCGCTCGTCTTCCGGCGGGCGGGCGTCTTCGCGCGCGGCCAGTTCGCGCGACAGGGCGAGGCGCGCGGAGAGCCGCGTCACGTCTTCCCCCACCGTCGCGATGGCCTCGCGCAGCGCCGCGTCGGCGGCCTCCTGCGCGTCACGCTCCTGCGCGAGCTTCTTGCCCCGCGTGCGCGCATGCGTAAGCCGGCGCTCCAGCGCCTCGATGCGCCGGCGCGCCTGCGCCAGTTCGGCTTGCGCCTCCTCCAGCCGCGCCTCCGCTGCAGCGCGGGCGACGGCGCGCCGGCCCAGCTCCGCCATGTCGCGCGCGCGCGTCGCCTCCACGGCCTCCTTGGCCTGTTCGAGGCGTCGCCGCTCGACCGCGAATTGCGCGCGCAAGAGATCGCGCTCGGCCAGGATCTCGTCCATTGAGAGGGGCGTCAGCGTTTCAAGGCGCCGGCGCGACAGGCGCACCGCGCGCCGCCAGACGGCAGGCAGCAGAAGCAAGGCCAGGAGTCCTGCGCACAGGAAGCCTAGGCTGAACACCATCGCCTGTTCGATCACGCGCGCCGCCAGAAAACTACGTCGATGCGCAAGCATCGCACGCAAGACCGCCGAACGCAAAACGGCGCCGCGTGATTATTGCGGCGCCGCTGCGGAAAGCTTAACGCGCGAAAGCGTCTAGAAAGGATTCCAGGTCGAGCTTTCGGTGAACTTCAGATAACCGAGGTTCACGCCAAGCCGCGCGCCCACGCCCGCGCGGATGGGCGCGACCACGATGTCGTCGGCCGTGAGCGCGGTGAAGCCGAACCCGCCGACGAAGTAAGCCGAGCCGTCCACCCCGCCGAAGCGCCGGTAAATCGCATTGCGCGAGGGCAGGTTGTAGACGAGCATCATCGTGCGCGCGCCGTCCGCGCCGGCGTCGAAGCCGATCGAGGGGCCCTGCCAGTAAAGACGCATGTCGCCGGCGTTGCGCGTGTACATGACGCCCTCGCCGAAGCGCGCGCCGGCCACGAAGGCGCCGGCGGCTTCCTGACCAAGGATATAAGCGTTGGGCTGGCCCCAGCGCCGCGTGGCCTCCTCGACGACCGAGGCGAGGCCGCGCGACACGGCGCCGAAGAATTGATGGCCGCTGTCCAGAAGCTCGCGGCTCGTGAAGCGCTGCGGCCGGCCGGCCTGCGCCAGCGCGGGCGCAACGGCGAGATCCGCGGCGCCGGCGGCGGCGGCGGCGGAAGTGAGAACCTTGATCGCGTCGCGGCGCGAATACGAACGCATGCTGGTCTCCCGAAAACCCCGAGCCCGAAAACCCTGAGCCCACGCCTTCTAGGCGGCGGGCTTTGGCGAAACAGGGGACGAAACGTGACCTTCCCATGGCGCGGGACGCCCGCATCGCCTGTGCGGGCACAGTGCACAAAGAGGGTTAACGATCCGTGGACGCAGGCTGCGCCGCCCGGCGAAAGCGGAAGGCTGCGAAAGGTTTGCGGCTTGGCTTCGCCGCCGCGCGGGGCGCGGACGCGCCTCTCGCCCGGACTGGTCAATCCGCGCGCCGGCGTCTAGACCCTTGCGAGCAGGCCGCCGCCGCTGATTCGCGCCCGCCTCCGCACAGTTTGCGTTCGAAACAAGACCCGCCTTTCGGACAAGCCACCCGGACCACGCCCATGCCCGCCATCGAACTCGACGCCCTCGATCTCGCCGCCCTGCTCTGCTCGCGCGTCTGCCACGACGTCATCAGCCCTGTCGGCGCCATCGTGAACGGGCTTGAGGTGCTGGAGGAGGAGAAGGACGCAGAAATGCGCGCCATCGCCACCGACCTCATTCGCAAGAGCGCGCGCACGGCCTCCGCCAAATTGCAGTTCTGCCGCCTCGCCTTCGGCGCAGCCGGCTCGGCCGGCGCCTCCATCGACACCGGCGACGCCGAACAGGTGGCGCGCAATCTGTTCGAGGACGATCGCACGCGGCTTGAATGGAACGCGCCGCGCGCGCTGATGCCGAAGAACAAGGTGAAACTGCTCCTCAACATGTGCCTCATCGCCGGCGCCTGCATTCCGCGCGGCGGGCTGATGAAGGTGGAGGTGGAGGGCGCGGACGAAAAGACCGTGCTCACCGTCACAGTCGCCGGCCCCAATCTGCGGCTGGCGAGCTCCGTCTCGCCCTTGCTCGCCGGCGAGCCTGAAAGCGGCTCGGTCGACGCCCATGGCGTGCAGGCCTATTACACGGGCCTGGTGGCGCGCGAGAGCGGTCTGCGCATCGAGGCGCAGACGCTGGAGGCCAGCGTGGTCGTGCGCGCGGCGCCCGCGCAGGCAAACGAGGCGCAGGCGCAGGACGCTTCGAGCGGCGACGAACAGACCGCCCCGCGACCCGACGAAGCGTAAGCCGGCCGCCAACGACCTTTTAACGTTCCTGCTTCATCCTGCCTTCGCCGCATTGCGTTTTAAGCGGCGGAGTTTGTTTTCATGGATGAGTTGCTGCAGGAGTTTCTCGTCGAAAGCGCGGAGAACATGGAGGCGGTGGCGCCCCAGCTCCTCGAATTCGAGAGCGACCCATCCAACCGCGACGCCGTCGCGGACATTTTTCGTCTCCTCCACACCATCAAGGGCGCCTGCGGCTTTCTGGACCTTCCCCGGCTGGAGAAGCTCGCCCACGCGGCCGAGACGCTCATGGGCCGCGTGCGCGACGACGGCGGCGCATCCCCCGAGACGGTCGGCCTCGCCGTTCTCGCCGTGGAGCGCGTGCGCAACATGCTCGGCGCCATCCAGTCGCAGGGGCGCGAACCTGAAGAGGCGGACGAGGCCCTGATCGCCCGTCTCGAGGCCGCCGCCAAAGCGCCTCTCGCCGCCCCCGCGCCCGCAGCGCAAGACGCGCCCGAGACGCAAGACAAGCAGGCTGCGCAAGAGGAGCGGCCCGCGCAAGACGCGCCAGTCCCCGCGCGCCCGCTGGGCGATCCCGGCGACATCCTGCGCTCGGAGGCCGCCGGGATCCGGGTGTCGCTTGCGTCCATGGAACGCATCATGGACCTCGTCTCCGAGCTGGTGCTCACCCGCAATCAATTGCTGGAGGTGACGCGCAACCGCCCGGACGCCGAGGTGATGGGCCCGCTGCAGCGTCTTTCCGCCCTCACAAGCGACCTGCAGGACGGGGTGATGCGCGCGCGCATGCAGCCGGTGCGCCGCGTGTTCTCGAAACTGCCCCGCCTCGTGCGCGACCTGGGGGTTGAGCTGGACAAGCCCATCCGCCTGATCGTGGAGGGCGCGGACGCCGAGCTCGACCGACAATTGCTCGAAGCGCTCAATGATCCGCTCACGCATATCGTGCGCAATTGCGCCGACCATGGACTGGAAGGGGCTGGCGAACGCATAGCCGCCGGAAAGCCCGCGACGGGCAGCATCCGCGTGCGCGCATGGCATGAGGCGGGCTCCATCATCGTTTGCGTGGAGGACGACGGACGCGGGCTCGACGTGCGCAAGATCCGCCGCGTCGCGGCCCAGCGCGGGCTCGCCACCGAAGACGAACTCGCCGCCATGAACGATCAGGAGATCTTTCGGTTCATCTTCGCGCCGGGCTTCTCCACCGCAGGCCATGTGACGAACGTCTCCGGCCGCGGCGTGGGCATGGACGTAGTCCTGCACAAGATCACGCGCGCGGGCGGCTCAGTGGAAGTGGCGAGCGAAGCCGGACGGGGCGCGCGCTTCACCCTGCGGCTGCCGCTGACGCTGGCGATCGCGCCGGCGCTTGTGGTGCGCTGCGCGCATGTGCGTTTCGCGCTGCCCCAGCAATCGGTGGTCGAGGCCATATCCACCCACGCCAGCGAGAGCGAAGACAGCCGCCTGCGCCGCGCAGGCGGCGCGCTGTTCGCGGATCTGCGCGGCTCCATCATCCCCATCGTCGATCTGCGCGCAGCCCTGGGCCTGCCTGCGCTCGAAGACCCGCTCGCCTTTCGCGGCCTCATCGTCGTCATCTCCACCGCGCGCGCCACGTTCGGACTGCTGGTGGACGCGGTCGCAGACGTGCAGGAGATCGTCGTGAAGCCCATCGGCCGCACCTTGCTGACGGCGGGCGCCTATGCGGGAGCGACGATTCTGGGCGATGGCTCCGTCGTGCTGATCCTCGACCCCAACGGACTCGCCGACATGTGCGGCGTGGAAAGCGCAGCGGAGGAGGCGAAAGAACGAGAGCCCGCGCGCCCGGCGTCAAGCGCGGCCCTGCTCCTGTTTCGCACGGACGACGGCCCGCAAAAGGCCATTCCGCTGTCCCTTGTCAGCCGCATCGTCATGGCGCCCGCCGAACAAATCGTTCGGGTGGAAGGCGGCCTCGCCTTCCCGCATGAAGGCAAGCTCATTCCCATCGCGCCGCTCTGCGACTTCTCGCGCAGCAGGAAGGGCGAGGAGTGGCCGATCCTGATCTCAAGCCTCGAGGGCGAAACCGTAGGCCTGCTCATTCGCGACATCGTGGACATGGTGCACGAATCGCTCGAAGTGGACATGGCCCACCACAACGCCTCCAGCGCAGGCGTGATCGGCTCCGCGCTGGTGCGCGGCGCGCCGACGGAGTTCGTCGACATCGGCGTCTTCTTCGAACGCGCGCGCCCGCGCGCGCTGGCTTCGCAAAACAGGCGCAAGCCGCGCGTGCTGCTCGCCTGCGACGGCGATTTCCATTCTGAGCTTCTGCGGCCTGTGATCGCAGCCGCCGGTTTCGAGATCATGCCCGCCGTCGGCGCGCGCCAGGCGCTCGCTCTCGTGCGGGAGGGACATTCCTTCGAGGCCGCGCTCGCCGACCTGCGCATGAGCGAGATGGACGGCGCGGCTTTCGCGCGCGTGTTGCGCGGCGAATTGCGTTTCTCCGCGCCCGTTCTGGGGCTGGCGGAGCGTGACGCGCCCGAGCTTCCACGCGACGAGGCGGCGGCCTTCGACGAAATAATCTGCAAGGCGGATCGAAGGCTTGTGACTCAGGCGCTCGTCGCCCACGTCTCCCGCGCCCAGCAGCGCGCGCGCCGCGCCCCGCAGGGAGAACTCGTCGCATGACGCGGGTGGAGCTGAAGCGACGCGCGCCTGCGCGCCTGTCGGACGGCCGTATGCGGCGCGAGCCCGCGGAACACGCGGCTGAGCGCGTCTTCGTCGTCCATGTGGGCGCGGAGACCATGGGTCTGCCGATAGACCGCGTGCGCACCGTATTCTTCGTGGGCGACGTGGCGCGGGTTCCGCTCACGCCTCCATGGGTTCTCGGATTGATAAACCTGCGCGGCGCGATCGTCACCGCGATCAGCCTGCGCGCGCGCCTTGGCCTGCCAGACGCGCCGCGCTCAACGGGCGGTCTCCATTCAGGCCTCGCCATCGCCGTGGACGTGGATGGCGATTCCTTCGCGATCGTGGTGGACAAGGTCGGCGAAGTGATCGACGTCGCATCCGGCGCGGCCGCCACCATCGCTCCGGTCGGCATGTCGAATACGATGCGCCGGCTCACTTCGCGCGTCTATGCGCGCGCCTCGGGCTTATTGCCCATCATCGATTTGCGCGCCGTCGTGCTCGACGACGGCCCATCCGTGGATTTCATCACAAAAAATTAGGAGCAGGCTATGAAACAGATTCTTGTCGTGGATGATTCCAGCGTCATCCGAAAAGTCGCCCGCCGCATTCTCGAGGGCATGAGCTTCGAAATCGCGGAAGCGGAGAACGGCCAGGAGGCTCTGGTCGCCTGCAACCGGCGCATGCCCGACGCGATCCTGCTCGACTGGAACATGCCGATCATGGACGGGCTCCAGTTCCTGCGTGAATTGCGCAGGCGCCCGGACGGCGGCGCGCCCAAGGTGATCTTCTGCACGACCGAGAACGACGTCGCCCATATCGCGCGCGCCGTCAACGCGGGCGCGGACGAATACATCATGAAGCCGTTCGACCGCGAAATCATGCATTCGAAACTGCAGGAAATCGGGTTGTGCTGAACAGACTCGCGACGCAGGCGCCAAACCTGCGCGCGCCTCGCCGCGCGCAAAGCGTGCGCGCCATCGCGTTCGGCGCCTCCACAGGCGGGCTGCAATCTCTGACCACGATCCTGCGCGCCCTCGCCGGCCGGCGCCTCGGCGCGCCGCTGTTTGTGGCCTTGCACACGCCGGGTCGCTTTTGCGACGCGGTGGCTAACGCCCTTCGGCGCGAAAGCGGGCGCGAGGTGATCGCTCCGCGCAGCGTCGCGAGCCTGACCGCCGATGCGATCTATCTCGCCGCGCCCGACACGCATCTGCGCGTGTCGCGACGGCTTGGCCTGCCACAAGCGGAAAGCGCGCCCGCAACCCCGCGCGACAGCCACAGGCCGTCCGTGGACATCCTGTTCGCGAGCGCCGCCGAAGTCTACGGGCCGAGCCTGCTCGCCCTCGTCCTCACGGGCATGGGCGAGGACGGGCTTGCGGGCGCGCGCGCCGTGGTCGCGCGGGGCGGGCGCGTGCTGACGCAATCGCCCCAGACCTGCGCCGCCGAATCCATGCCCCTCAGCGTGACCGCCGCGGGCCTCAGCCGCGCCAGCATGTCGCCGGAGGAGCTTGCCGCCTCCATTCTCATCCGCGTCGAGGCCGTCCATGTCTGATGGCCCGCTCTCCTGGTTCGAGATTTTGCGCCGCGAAGTGAAGCGCGCGACCGGGGTCATTCTCGAGCCCGACCGCGCGGCCTTCGCCGCCTCGCGCCTGTCCGGCCTTGCGCGTGACATGGGCTTTGCGGACGCGCAGCAATTGTGCAGGGCGCTGATCGGGCCGCGCCATGCGGAGGTCCAGGGGCCGATCATCGACGCGATGGTGGTGAACGAGACCTCCTTCTTCCGGGACCGCACGCCTTTTGAGATCTTCCGCGCGAAAGTGCTGCCCGACTTGCTGGCCGCGCGGTCGCGGGCGCGCAGCCTGCGCATCTGGTGCGCCGCCTGTTCGACGGGCCAGGAGGCCTATTCGATCGCGATGACGCTCGACGAGGAGGCGCGCGCGCTGTCGGGCTGGAGCATCGAGATTCTCGCCGGCGACGTGTCGCAGACCGCGATCGATGTGGCGAAATCAGGCATGTACAACCAGTTTCAGGTGCAGCGCGGCCTCTCGGTCGCCCATCTGCTGCGCTATTTCAACCGCAAGCAGGAGATGTGGACGATTTCCGAACACCTGCGCACGCGGGTGCGGTTCGAGCGCATGAACGTGCTGGAGCGCGCCTTCCGGCCCGGCGAGTTCGACGTGATCTTCTGCCGGAACCTCATGCTTTATTTCGATTCGACCGGCAGACGCACGCTGCTCGGCCGGCTGTCGCAGGCCCTCGCGCAGGACGGCCATCTGTTCGTGGGGGCGACTGAGAACGCGAGCGGCGAGGAGTTCAGGGCTGACCCGCACCATCCCTGGCTGGCGACCCAGCGCAAGGGCGAGACGGGCGGGCTCCAGCGCCCGCGCCTGCGCCTCGTGGGCGCGTGAGAGCAAAGAAAAACGCGCCCCGCCGGTCTGGCGAGGCGCGTCACAGGCCGCGGACAGGCGGCTCAGGCGGTGATTCGTTCGTCGGACTCGGAGGGCTCGCGCAGCACATAGCCGCGGCCCCAAACGGTCTCGATGTAATTGCGCCCCTGGCTCGCGTTGGCGAGCTTCTTGCGCAATTTGCAGATGAACACGTCGATGATCTTGAGTTCCGGCTCGTCCATGCCGCCATAGAGATGGTTGAGGAACATCTCCTTGGTGAGCGTCGTGCCCTTGCGCAGGGAGAGCAGCT
>CAZYBF010000036.1:0-27869 GCA_964645525.1 uncultured Beijerinckia sp. | reverse complement strand
CGCGGATCGATGTTTCCGGCTGCAAGGAAGCGCAAAGCGGTCAGGCCGGGCAGGAAGAAATATCCGCCGCCCCGAACCGTAACAAAACTCGGCAGCTTGCTGCAGATGAACGGTTCTTCGCTACGCCGTGCGTCGCCGGGAATGACGAAGCGACCCTTCCCATGATTGCCGCCAATCACCGGGTCCGCCTCCTCGCCGAGCGCGAAGTCGTTGCCATAGTTGATCCACTGCTGCTGCACGAATTCGAACTGGCGCGAGATCGAAGCGTTCAGCGCCATGAAGATGATGCCGCGCTCCTGATCATCGACGGGTTCGCCCTCCGGCACATAGGAGCCATAGGGAAGGCCGCGGCGCGCGATGCGCCGGCGGGTCGCGAGACGACCCTCGAAGCCAAGAGAGTCACGCGGATTGGCGCGACGTATGTGCGAGCCGAGCGGGCATTTCGCGCCCTCTGGATCATCGCCATAGGTGAAATTATTCACGCGCTGGGGATCCGAGACGATGGACTTGTCCATCTTGTCGGGCGAAAGCGCTAGCGGCGTGCCGTCGCGCCAGCGGCCGACCATTTTCGCCATCAGCTTTTCCGGCCCGCCCGAATAGCGCTTCCCCCAATCCTCGACGTAAGAACGGAACGCTTTCACGTCCTGTTCAAGCTTGCGATACACCATGAACGAGCCATTCTTCGCGAGGATCCAGGGCTTGGGCGAAGGCGGTAGTTCATCGGCTTCATTGCGATAGCCCAGAATGAACTCACCTGTCTGGATCTCGTCCCACTTGCCGTGTTTGGCCATCTTGCCGTCGCCGGGCGTATCCACGGCCTGTCCACCGACGAAATCAGGCTGCGCAAATCCATCCGCATAACCAAAATGCTCAACAGGCGCTGGCTTGCCATTGACGAACAGAACGCCGGCATCCTGCGTGCCGACGACCACGGCGCCCTTCGTCTTTTCGATCAGGTCGGTGACGCGCTTGTATCCCGCCTCCCGCGCCGCCGGCGACAGGGCGTTGATCGACATCCACGCGTCGATGCGCTCGCTCCACATCGGCTCTCATTTGTCGGGGGCGGAGGCGTTGCGATCGCCGAGGATTTCACTACGACGCGCCATACCCTCGATAAACTCGGGCGGGAATGTGTTGAGCGTCTCGATGGGCAGCTCGAGCGCCTGCAGGCCTGATGCGGAAATCGCGACGTTCAGCGTGTTTTCCGGCTTTCCCTCGTCCCAGATTTCCGCATTGGTGATCAAAGGCGCGACGCCACCCAGAAAAGCGCGCGCGGCGTCAGCCTGCGTGAAGCGAAGGAAGATGTATCGGGCGAAAGGCAGCCGATAGCCGCGCAGCAAATTGCCCTGAATATCGGAAAGATCAAGCTGCATGTTCGACATCACGAATTGGGAGGAACGAAATCGCCGGGTTCCGGCGTGCTTGCGTTTTTCAGGAGAGCCGCCATTTCACGCACAAGCGCTTTACGCTCCTGCACGCTTGCGCCCTGCCCGCGCTCGATCATGTCGGCGATCTTCGGCTGCGCGGCGAGCGCCTTTAGCGTCGTCGGCAAGTCGGCGTCGCAATCCACGTAGAGAAACGTCGTCTCATGCTGGCACGCCTTGAGGTAGGCCAGCACATCAGCCGCAGTGTTCGCGCCCTTGAAGCCGTAGCAATGGGAGAAGATCGAGGCGAACTCGTCTGCAGCGACTGCCGCAATGCGCTCTGCGAGCGCCTCGAGCGTTCCGTCGAAGGTCATCGACAGCGCCACATAGGAGTACGCAAGGTGCTCCTCGCGGCTGGGCCGACCGTTGTAGACGACATCGTCGACGATGAAGAGACGCGCGCCATGCACGAGGCCCGTGCGCGCGAAAAGCGAGCCCTTGCCGTTCGGAAGCGCCAGAAGCGACTCCCGCAGAATGTCCAGATGCGATTCAGCCTGCAAATCGTCGATGATTGGGAACAGGCCCGTATAGCCATAGAAATTATCGTAGTGGTTGCTCATGACGAGGCCTCAGGACATGCGCGGTCCGGCCCCGCCATTGGAGCCGAGCTTGTTTTGCACTTTGTATAGGAAGGCCCGATAGGCGCTGGCGAAGGCTTCATCGGAGGCGTCGAGCGACTTCGTCAGGTCCTGAAACGCGCACGACACGTCAACCGCATTCTTGACGTCGCTCACCGTCGAGCCCGGATAGGCCATGTAATAGTAATCATTATAGAGCTGATTGTGCTCAATGTAGTTTTTGAAGGGAACGAGCGGGATTGAGCCGGGATAGTTCTCGCTCCACATCCAAACGAGGTTCAGTTTAAACGCGAGCACGGAATGGAACGCATCGACGTATTCGTTCCAGCTGCCGTTAAAATTGCTTTCGAAAAGAAGATAGTCGTAGCCAAACGACTCGCGCTTCTTCATCTCGGGGAAATGCGCCATGTTGGCGCACGAAATCGAAGTCCAACGCGCAAAGTGAATGAATGAAAGCCTGCGCAGCTCCCATTGGGTGACCTTTACCGTGAACAGTTTGAACGCCGCCTTCAAGATTGGCGATTTCCAACGCCGCATCGGCGTGATGACGTTCATCGCATATGCTTTGCCGCGAATATTCGACAAGAGACCGCCCCGGCTTGAACGAAGACTTCGCCGCGACCTTAACGGGGCCGTGGGGCGGGGCGTGGCTACGAATGTAAGAACTTCGGAAATATCGAAAGTCGAAGGTGCGGTTTGTCCAGCATTTAGGATTCAATGTCGCAACACCGCTGGCCTTGTGAACACACAAGCCTGCCTGTTCAAGACTACGATGGCGCGCCTCGTCGATGGACGCATGCAGGCGCGATCGTGTCGCGCGCCGCCCTCACTTGCCGTCGTAAATCCGGCGCACTTCCGCCACCACGTCGGCGGGCGTCTCATGGGCGCGCTTCACCAGCTCGCGCAATTCATCGCCTCCGACGAATTGAATCTCGAGTTTGCGCCGCTCGGCCTCCGCCAGAAACTCAGGATCCTTCAGGCTCGCGGCGAAGGCCTCTTGCAGGGCTTTCAGCCGCTGCGCGGGCACGTCAGGCGGGGTGATGAATGGCCGCCCGCCGACCTGCGGCGCGAACAGCAGTTCCGCAATGCGTCGGTTTCGATCATTGTCGATGAAATCGAAGATCAACGGCACGTTGGGCAGTTCGGGGTGTTTCCTGAGCGCCATCTGCGCAATCAGCCGAATGTCGCCCTTCTCGAGCCAGGAAGCCTTGGTCACTTTCAACGTGGACCAGAAAATCGCGGGATATCCCTCGACCTCGCCACGCTCAATCGCCAGCAACGACTGGCTTGCGCCGACGTAACCGACGATCAGCTTAATACGCGCGCCGGCGAGTTCGTTCATGGCGCGCGCATATTGAGAGCTGATCGATCCGGTCACGCCAGCCATCATAGTCTCACGCGCCCGCAGGTCGCTGAAACTTTGCGTGGGCGAGCTGCTCCAAACGAAAGACAGCGAGACCTCGCTATTCGCAGAGCCGATGTAGCCTAGTTCAAGCGCCTTGAATTTCACGGCATCAGGCGTGAACAAGGGTTGGAACGGGACCGTGTTCTGCACCTGCGCAATGACGGTTCCATCCTTGCGCGCGACATTGGCGAGGTAATTGGTGGCGACAATGCCGCCTGCGCCGATCATCTGTTTGGGAACGAAGCGCGGATTGCCCGGCAAATGCTTCTCAAGAAAAGGGCCGACGAGGCGTGCGTAAAGGTCGTAACCGCCACCCGCCTCGGAGGCGATGATGAGATCGACGGTCTTACCCCTGTAAAACGCCTCCGCCTCGCCCGCTTGCGAAAGCGCCGGGCCTGCCAAGCCACAAGAGAGCGCGAGCGCCGCGCAGACAATATGAATTTTTTTCGAGGTGCTGCGCATCATCCGCCTCCCCTTCTTCACGGCCTGCGACGAGACGCACGCGTGCGCGCGCCTCGCCAACTCTTGCGCGCCTTCAGGGAGCAGGCAGCGCGAAGACATAGATCGCGTTATGCGCGCGCGGCGGCCGCGTATTGCGCGCCACCTGCAAGGGCCCGGCGGTGCCTGATTGCGCGTCGCCCGTGAAGATCGCGACATACTGGCGCCCGTTGATCGCGTAGCTGATCGTACTCGTCTGAACGATGCCGCCGACCGGCATCTCCCAAAGGATCTTGCCGTCGTCGGCGTCGAAGGCGCGGAAGCGCCGGTTCATATCGCCCCAGAACAGAAGGTCGCCGCCTGTCACGAGAGCAGACCCGTTGCCGGGCGCGGGCTGCGTGTGGATGCGTTTCATCTCGCCGGTGGCGAGATCGATCTTCGCCATGCCCATATATTCTTCCGGCTTGGCGCCGGGGCGCAGAATGCCGGTGCGCGGCCCGAAGCCCTGCGGGTTCTTGGCGTTCGCCGTCATGTCGAGACAATTGTCGTTGAACGGCACATAGAGCGCGTTCTTGCCCGGATGATAGGCGGTGGACCAGAAGCTGCGCACATTGTGATAGCAGGCGACGATGCGGTCTCCGTCTTTCTTGAAGATCTTGTCCCAGTTGATGTGAACGCGGCCGGTCTCCACATCGATGTTGGAGATGTTGAACTCCGGCACGTCATAGGGAAAGGGATGCGCCCAGAGGAACTGGCCGCTTGCACGGTCGAGCGCCCAAATGCCGCCCGCCTCGCCCACCGCGACGACGATCTCGCGCTCCTCGCCTTTCGCGACCTTCGGGTTGATCCACTTCACATGTTTGGGATCTGGATTGACCTTTGTGCGCACGAGCGTGCGCTCATGGATATGGTCCGCATCCCAGTCGTCGCCGGGCAGATGCTGATAATACCAAACGAGCTTGCCCGTGGCCGCGTCGAGCGCGACGGTGGAATTGCTGTAGAGATCCGCCGGCGCCGTGCGGCCGACCGCTTCAGGATCGCCATGGCGGAACAGGCGCGTGTAAGGTTTTGGATTGGCGATCGACCAATAGATCACGTTGCGCGCGGGATCATAGGAGCCCGGCAGGCCCCATGAGCTTGCGACGCGCTTTTCCTCGGGCACTTTCGCCCATGTGTCCCCGCCGGGCTCACCCGGCGCGGCGGTGGTGTAAAACTTCCAGACCTCCTTGCCTGTGCGCGCGTCATGGGCGGAGAGAAAACAGCCCGCGCGCGTCTCGCAGGTGCGGTTGGTGATGACCTTGCCGTCAGCGACGATCGGCCCGCCCGTATGTTGCGTCTTGTCCTTGAAGTCGTGAACCTTGGTCTCCCAGCGCAGCTTGCCGGTGGCGGCGTCGAGCGCCACGAGGAAACCGTCGGGCGCGTCGAAATAGATCATGTCCTCGAAGATCGCGAGCGCCTTGCTGCGCGCGCTGTTCGGCCCGCCGATGGCGTCCGCCATTTCCTTCGGGTAATTGCGATTGTATTCCCAGATCAAGTCGCCGTTGGTCCCGTCGAGCGCCTGAATGGCCGCGCCCGGACGCACGAGATAGATCACGCCATTATAGACGAGGGGCGTTGATTCCTGCGTGCCGGCCGGCATGCCGCGCGACCAGGCGAGCGTCAGGTTCTTGACGTTGGATTTGTTGATCTGGTTGAGGGGACTGTAACGCTGCTGGTCATAGGTGCGGTTCAACATCAGCCAGTCGGCGGGATCAGGGTTCTTCAAAACATCGGCCGTGACGGGCTTGAAGTCCTTCACCTGAGCCAGTGCAAGAGAACTGGTCGCCGTGAGAATAGCGACTGCTGCGCCAAGCGCTCTTTTCGTCATGTCGTCCTCCCCGTGGGCCAAGCCTTGTTTGACGGACTTGTGCCAGCGCGTTCATTCGATCACTTTGTCAGGCAAGTGACAAGCGGTTCGGGGGATAAGGGATGGCCTGGGAGCGAAGGGGCTTGGAGCGAGTGTCCTGGGAGCGAAGGGACTGGGGACGAGCGGCGCTGGCCGCAGCGATCCTGCTTTGGGGCGCGCAAGCGGGGCTGGCGCAATCGCCGGCGGAAACGGGCGAGGTCCTGTTCGAGGCCAATTGCGCGCCCTGCCATGGCGAACGCCTGAGCAATCCCAACAATCTGTTCGATCTGCGCGGATTGGGGCGCGAGGAGCGCGCGCGCTTCGACGTTTCGGTGCGTCAGGGCAAAGGCCAGATGCCCGCTTGGGCGGGCACGTTCACCGATGAGGAGTTCGACGCGCTCTGGGCCTATATCCGCTCGGTCGCAGACTAAGAAAAAACCGTTCGGCGCCGACTTAAAAAACAAAATGGAGCAGCGACGATGGAGGAGCAGGCCACAGTCGAAACGCACGCCGCGCAGAGCCCTGAGCCCAGGCGTTTCTTTCCCGTGCTCGACCGCTTTTACGATCTGTCCATTCCGCTCTCATGGGCGCTTGTGCGCTGCTCCGCGGGCCTGATCCTCGCGGTTCATGGCTGGGGCAAGGTGGGGCGCACGCGCGGCCCCAATGAATTGATGCAGCGCCTGCCGGAGCTCGCCTCCATCGGCGCGGAGATCACCTTCGTCCTCATGGTGATCGAACTGATCGGCGGCGTGTGCATCGCGCTGGGGGCGTTCACGCGATTCTTCGCGGCCGCCGCCGCGGTCGAAATGGCCGTGCTGACCTTCTACATCTATTGGGGCTCAGGCTTCAGCTGGACAGCGCGCGGCTATGAATACACGCTCCTGTGGGGCCTCATCCTCTTCGCCATCGCGCTACGCGGCGGCGGGCCCTTGTCCATCGACCGCAAGATCGGCCGCGAGCTCTGAGCTCTGGGGCGTCACAAGTCGCCCAGCCCGCGGCGCAGCGTGCGCAAGTTCGCCTGCATCATCGCGACGTAGGTTTGCTCCGGGCTGAGCGCGTCAGAGAACAGCCGCCCTCCCAGACGCAAGCCCGCTTCCCGCGCGAGGCTTTCCGCAAAACGTCTGTCGGCGCCGCCGCTCTCGTAGAAGATCACGCCGATATTTTCATCCCGCGCCTGCCGGACGGCCTTTGCGAGGGCCTGCGCGCCAAGAGCGCCCTCGCCGGATGCGCCGCGCGGCGCGAAAAAGGCGACGCCATAAGCGTCAGCGAAATAGTTAAGTCCCTCGTGCGACGTGAAAGCGCGGCGCTTCTGCGCCGGCAGCGACGAAAGCCCTGCGCGGATTTCGCGATCAAGGCTCTCCAGCCGCGCGAGGTAAGCCTGCGTCCTTCTGTCGAAGACATCTCGTCCATGCGGATCGGCGCGCACGAAGGCTTCGCGAATGTTCGAAACATAAATCTTCACATTTTCCACGTCGTGCCAGGCATGAGGATCGACGTCTCGCCCCGCCCGCAACGCCTTCACGCCGCGCGCGGCCACGACCTGCTCGCCCCGGAAAGACGAGGCGCGCAGAAGACGATCCGCCCATGGCTCGAAGCCAAGGCCGTTTTGAATATAGACGTCTGCGCCGGCGAGCTGACGCACATGGGCGGGCGTCGGCTCAAACGCATGGGCGTCGCCATTAGGCGGAACAAGCGAACGAACGTTCGCGCGCTCGCCGCCGATCTGCCTTGCAAGATCAGCGAGGATTGAAAAGCTCGCGACGACCTCGAGCTTTTTCGCGCCCTGCGCTCCGGCGCCGGAAGGCAGGCCGATCAACAAAGAAAGCGCGAAAAGCCCAGTGAGCGCTCGCACGGCGAAACAGGCGGGAAAGAAACGAATTAACCGCAGAAGCATGATGGCGCGCCTTCAGAATTCATAGCCGAACTTCAGGCGCACCTGATGGCGCTCGAAATTCGCAAGGTCGAGCCGGTCCGCAGCGCCCTTTTCGCGGCCGCCGACAAGGCCGCTATAGGCGAGGCTGAACCAATATTTTTCATGGATGCGCGCCGACAGCATGGGCCCGACATGCCAGGCGTCGCCGAGAGAAGCGTCAAGCCGATACCCCTCATAAGCGCGCATATATCTGGCTTCCGCGCCGATGAAGACGTTGGGGAGAACCTGATAGGCGAGCGCCAGAGACGCGCCAGCCTTCACGCCGCGCTCGATTTCGGGCGCGCCGCGCTCCTTCATGCGTTCGATTTCATGCAGCAGGTTAAAGGCGAGGAAGAGGCGTTCGGCGACAAGCTCGCGATCGAAAATCAGCTTGTTCTCCGCTCCGTACTTGCGCCCGCGCAGGCCGGAGGCCTCATCCGAGAACGCGATGCTGGGCTCTATGTGCAAAGTCAGCCCGAAGGGATTGTTCCGGCGATCAAGGAAGCGGTAGCGAATCTCACCGCCAAAGCCGTTGAAAAGGTAGCGCGGGGCGACAGGCTCAAGACGCTCGTCATCGCCTCTTGGGCGCACGCGGTGATAATCGCCAAGCAAGGCCGCCGACATCGACAGATTGTCCGTGACGCCATAAGCGAATTCCAGCTTCTGCCCAATCGCCGCATAAGCGCCGCCCCGCTTGCTAAAACGAGCGACGCTCTCGACCGCGACGCCAGAGGCGCCCTGATGTTCTGTGTCCGAACCCAGCGTGAAGCCGAACACGTTTTCCGTCTCAACCCCATGCTCCGCGCCGCCATGAGCATTTGAATGGGCGTGGCCATGGACATGGCCATGTCCATGCGCGCGCTCCTGCGCGGCGCGCTGTTCGGCCGCGCGCGCCGCCTCGGGGTTGCGCCAGGCGCGCACCTCAACGCCTCCCGTCTGAGCGCGCGCAGGGTCGATAAAGCCCCCCGACAGCGTGAAAATGAGGGTGAAGACCGCGGAAACCGCGACCGAACCGGGGGAAACGACTTTTGGCACAGCAAAGCTCCGTTATTTGTAATAATATAACATTACAAGTGTGCGAGCCTTGTCAAGCCCCCGGCGGGACCGCTGAAGCTTTGGGGCCGGCGCCCGCGCTCAGCGCGGTCGCGCGCAAAAACGGGGGCGATCGCCTTTCGCCGCTCAAAAGCGGTTACGCTCAAACGTTCGGCGCGAACATGGCGCACGGCGGACGACCACAGCGCCTCGCCCCCAACCGAACGCCGCATGCCGCATGCCGCGCCCTGCAGTCGCGTTCGACACGCAGCCTCAGAGCCGTTTCTAGAGAAATGAAATCGTCACGATCACGGTGTCCGTGTAGGCGCCCGGCGGCTTTCGCGGTTGCGCTGGAATGCGGCCATAAACTGTATGCCCGACGGACCCCGCCGTTCCAATTCCGCCAACGGTGTCGACGCCATCGCTCGCTCCCCACTTCAGCGTCCGCGCAGCATCGCGATACAAGTCATAAGGAATGCTATTCGCACCAAAACTCATCGAACGTTGCGACGCATTAAGGCCGGAAGCGCCCGCGTTAAGACGCACATGATAGGGCGTTGAGTTCGTGCACAGCACATAGATCATGCTTGAGGCGTCTACGGCGTTGGAAAAATCCGACACCGAGCCAAAACTGAGATTGGTCGCCGTCGCAGAGCAACCAGATGGGATGGTTGCATCCACCGGGAAGCTAAGGGCGCTCGCCGATACGATGGATGCGCAGGGTGGAGGTTGCCCGTTGTAAACAGCCTGATAGCGCGCCACGTTCATCAAGGTGGAATAAGCTCCTGGCGGCGTTGTTTTCTGACCAGCGATCAACTGGGCGTAAACAGGAATGACCGCAGAGGGCGCATCACGCGTCAAAATCACCGATGGCGCATTCGTGAGAGAGGCGTCCCAGACCGAAGTTCGCGCAGCATCCGAGTAAATCTGAAACGCAGCGCGATCCGCGCCGCTGCCCAATTGCCGCAAAGAGCCGGAGAGCGGATATGTACCGGCCCCCATTGTGAAGCACATACGCACCCGATCATTTGCGCCTTGAAAACCCGAACAGGAGGCGGATAACGCGCCGGCGCTATTCACAGCCGCGCCCTGGAGCACGCTGACCGCGCCAAAAGAAATCGAGCTGAACGACGCAGTGCATGTGACCTGCGCCAGAGCGGCAGGACTGGAGAGCGCCATAAAGACGGCCAAGACGAGAAATGAGGCCGGATGAACCATTCTCCTAAACGCCTGACGAACGATGCGGGATATGCAAGGAGCACTCATCGCATTTTATCTCCCTCCTGGCATACGAGCGTTCGGCGCATGAGCTGCTCGCCCGTCGCCGGTCCATCGAAGGTCGTCGTGCATGAGCTGGCGCCAAGATCCATGGTCAGAGAATTCGATGCGGCAAGGTTTCGCAGATAGGCCTGACCATCATAGCCGAGCGTTATCGCTTCCCCAGCGGGCGACAGGAGCCCGCGAGTCCCGACAGGCACCGGCGCGCCGGTCGCATCGACAACGACGACGAGTGCGTTTCGCATTGATGCGCTCTTTGCAAAATCCAGAAAAACGCCCGCTCTGGCTGCTGGCGTCACCGTGTCATGACTCGCGGGGATCGAATAGGCGAGCGGCAAATCGGAAATGTCGACGCCAATGCGATTCTCCTCCCATGGTCTAAGGTCGCCGACGAGCTTGCGCCCGAATGCGCCTGTGCGACCGACGACCCTGTTGTCCTGCAAAACAGGAACGCCCGGCATTCCTGCATCCACCACGACAAAGCTGGAGTTCACGCGATTGCCGAACGTGAGCCCGCCGCCGATGAGCGCCACCGCGCCATCGAAGGTCGCAGCAGCGGAGACAGAGTCCGAATAGCTGGAGGCTTGCGCGCCGATCTGACCTGCCGCGGTACGGTAAGTGCCGGAGGCGAGCGTCGTGCGATCTCCCCCGGCTGCGCCGCGCACACGCCAACCATATTCACCCTCCATCAGTGGCTGGGGACGGATGATTTCGCTCGATGCGCCCGGGCGTCCGCCCGATCCGACAGTCGCAGCCAGCGACGCGAACATGTCGGAACCAAGCGGCATGGAAAGGCCGACGTAGAAGCCTTTGTTTCGCGCGCCCGAGATGTTGACGAACCCATTCAGGAACCCGGTGACGCGCCACGGGAATTGCTTGTTCACCGACAAAGTCGTCACCTGCGCGCGCACGCCCTGTTCGCTGACTTGATTGATGTATCCAATGCTGAAAGAGACGTTCGCCTGAGACGCATAGGCGGTGAGTGACGCACGATCGAGCTTCCGGGGCGCGCGGGTTTCGCCGCCCAGACTCGAGAAGCTGAACCTCTCGAAAGGGGACAGGTTCCTGAACGCATCATTGCTGGCGGTGACGGACGCAAGGTCGTCATAGCGACCAAAGGTGCGCTGGCTCGATAAGGACAACGTGAACCACCGATGTGTCCCTTGCCAGCCGGCATAGCCGAGAGCGCCCGCGCCGCGCGCGCTGTGACTTCCGGCGGCGGCGGTCATAAGCGCGCCGAAGGGCCCGAGAGAGCTTGTCGAGCCTATTCCGCCCTGGATGAGCCCTGCCCCGCCTTCCACATGCCCGTCGAGCGTGATCTTTTCATTCAAGCCTCTTCTGACCGTCGCGGAAGCGATAGGACGCAGGTCATAATCTGCGGAGCGAAGGCCAAAGTTACGACGCGCGAAACCCGCCTCAACGGAATAATCCGTCAACCCCGGCGCCAGCATGCTGATCGGGGCGTTGATGCGCACACTTGTCTCCACCTCCCGTCCGCTCGCGTCGCGCACCACCACCCGCGCATCGCCAGCGCCGCTCGAAAGCAGAGGAATATTCGTAATCTGGAATGGACCAGTTCCCACATTCTGCCTGTAAGCGCCAATGCCGCTCAGAAACACATCAACCGTGGAGGGCGCCGCCGCTGTGCCGCTGATGACGGGAATGGGGCGCGTGACAATGTCCGATCGCAACGTAAAGTCACGGCGTATCTGCATGCCTCCCATTCGCAACGGGCGCGTCCATGCAAGCCCGCCGGATATCGTATCGCCCAGACGCACCTCATGCGCACGCTCCACATCTCCATACGAATAGAATGTGTCGAGCCGCAGAGCTTTGGGCGCTGGATTGAAAGGCGTTGCGCCGATAATCAGATTTTGCGCCAGAGCGCCCCAATCGCTGAACGCACGCCCTTCAAGATTTGCATTGGCTCCCGAGAACGAAAGACGCCCCGTCTTTATGTCGTTTATTGCGCCGCCGAATAAGGAATAGTTCATCAGAAGTCCGACATCGGAGCGCGGCTGCGGTCTCTGCCTGCGAACCGCTGCATCAAACACGCGCGGCGCGCGCTGCGCATCGCTGACCTGAAAGCGGATCTGGAGACGCGCGTCATCAAGCTCAAACGCAAGGCCCTGCGCTGCGACTGCGATCTCCTCTTCTGGAACGCCCGCGCTCACACGCAGGCCCGCCCCCGCAAGCACCCGGCGCGCGACAAAAAGGCCCCCGCGCGCAGGATCCAGAAGGAAGGGCTGAGGCGGGCTCACAGGCTCGCCATTCACCAGAACCTCGAGCCACACATGTCTGGACTGCTCCAGAAGGGTCGGCTGTGGCGTGATCGGAGGCAGCGCGCCCTCAGCCGCAGCGCGACCAGGCCAAATGCACAATGCGACGCAGATCGCTTTAGCGACTGACCTGCGCATTGAGCCGCCCTTTTTCAGTCTCCGCTGAGATCGCGCCCGCGCTAAGGGCCCCGCGCGGCAGATCGAAGACGCGTTCGGAACGACCCAGAACATAGCCAGCAAGGCCGGAAGAAATTTTCACGCCTCCAATCGAAAGATCGGAAATGCGAACGCTGCGGTCGCCGGAATTGGCTGCAACAAGCACTCTTCGCCCGCTGCGATTTTCGATCGACCAGACCAGTCTGGACGGGCTCGCGTCTGGATGGACGAAGAACAGCGGCAGCGCATAGCGGATGGCGAGGTTGACGCCCATGTTGCGAACGCGATTGGCGTCGGGCACTTCGTCAACGACAAGGCGGTAAGATTTTTCTCCGTTGATCGGCTCGCCCTGAATGCGGATGAGACGAACAAGCGCCTCGGATCCCGCGGCGATCTGGACGATGGGAGGCGATGCGATAACATGATCTGTCGGCGCGAAGTGATCCTTGCCATCGCGCAAGGTCCATTCAAACACTCTCACCTGCCCAACGATGGGACGTGCGCTCTCATTGCGCAGCGTAACGGCGCCCGAACTCGCCGGCTGCAAAACTTCGACCCGAATGGGCGAGACAGCGAGCGACGCCGCTTCGCTCATCCCTGCTGTCGCCAGCGACAGAAAGCAGGCAAGACGAAGCGTCTTCAGATGACGATGGACTCGTCCCATGAAGCCTCTCTTCTGAAATGTGAGGGAAGGCCGAAGGCGCGCGCCTGAGTGCGCGCGCCCCGTTGCGGCGCTAGAATTCGACGCTCAAAGTCACGGTGTCGGTGTAAACGCCCGGCGCGGTCGGGGTCCAGTTCGTCACCCTGAAGGTCAGCGGGTAGGTTTGCGATACGCCAGACCCTGTCGCGCCGACCTCAGTCGTCGCAACATTCGGCATTTCGGTCGTTCCCTGCAGAATTTTGTAACCAACGCTCGACGAACCGTTCTTCATCTGACGGTTCACAGAGCTGGTCACAGCGTTGGAGCTCGCGAAGTAATACTTGTATGGCGTCGTGTTCGTGCAGGTGACCGCAAAACTTGAGGTCACGTCGCCGGGCGCGGCGGCAACGCCTGACGCGGACCCAAAATTGATGGTTCCGCTCGGTCCGCTATCGATCTTGCAGCCCGCATTCACAGTCACCTGAACGGTGAACTGGGCGCCCGAAACGACCGTTTGGGCCGACGCATAAGAAGCAAACGCGATTGAGAACGCGACGCTGGTCATGATTGACCGAATGTCCATTTAAACCTCCTGATCAGAACGTTTCAGTAAGCCCGCCCGACCTCGGATTTAGTGACACAGCCGAGATTGCCCGTAAATAATTCAGTTACGTCTATAGTCTTTAGAGCACGTTCGTTTCCTTAATGGCATGGTTGTATCTACTTCAGGTGTAGTAGGCGTAGCGCTCTGGTCGCGCGGCACATCCCGCGCAACAGCGCGCCTCGCCCTGTGCGCGCGGAAACACGCGCCCCGAAGGGATGAGCGCCGTTAACGCTGAAGGGAATGCGGGCGCGCGCGTGAATTGGTGATTTTGGCGCCGGGAGAGAACCTGCCCGTCTGACCAACGTTGGCGCGCGCTATCGCGCGAACAATGTCCGCCATGACCCATGCGGCCGGTCATCAAAATGTCAGCGCGAACATGCGCCGCCAACGAAGACGCGCCCGCGCGCCGTCGCCAGGCTGCGCTGCATTACGCTCGCGTACGCCGGAGCGGCCATTGAAGGGCGAGCGAGATTCAAGCCCTCTTAAGCACGGCCTTGCGCGGCGGGGGAGTTTTCGCTCTGGCGCCGCTCCGCCGCATTTCGTGCTAGAATTAAAACGACGCGCGCACAGGGAGATCCGCCATGGCCGTCGCCGCGACCGAGCATAACGCCCTTGTGGCGCTGCATCGCTTCGGTCTTGGCGCGCGCGGCGGCGCCAGCGGCGATCTCAAAAGCGCGGCGCGTGATCCGCGCGGCTTTCTGAAGAGCGAATTGTCCCGCCCGGGCGCAGGCCTTCTTGAAGCGCCCGGCCTTCAATCCTCAGCGGAAAACCTGAAGGCGCTTTTCGCCCGGCGCGAAGAGATGCGGCTTGCGCGGCAGGCGCAACCTGCCCCGCCAGCGTCCGGCGACTCCATGCCGACGCAACCGCCCCAACAAGCCGACGCGCGCCTGCTGCAACAGCTCTTCCGCGCTGAAAGCCTCGCGCGCTGGCAGCGGCAATGCGCTGCGGAGGCAGGGTTCATCGAGCGGCTTGTCGCCTTCTGGTCAAACCATTTCTGCGTGTCCGTCGCCAAGGACGGACTCGTGCGCGCAAGCGCGGGCGCGTTTGAGCGCGAGGCGATCCGTCCCCACGTCCTGGGGCGTTTCGCCGACATGCTGCTCGCGGTCGAGCGCCATCCCGCCATGTTGCAATATCTCGACAACACCTCTTCGTTCGGACCCAATTCGCAAGCCGGCCGCGATCGCAAGCGCGGGCTCAACGAAAACTTCGCACGCGAGATTCTCGAGCTGCATACGCTGGGCGTCGGCGGCGGCTACACGCAAGCCGATGTCGCAGCGCTGGCGCGCATCCTCACAGGCTGGACGCTCGCAGGCCCGCAGGCGCGAATTGGCGAGGTGGGCGCGTTCGTCTTTCTGCCGCAGGCCCATGAGCCGAGCGACGAGAAGCTGCTCGGGAGAGCTTATCCATCCGCCGGCGAGGAACAGGGCCGACGCGCGCTCGCAGCCATCGCGCGCCATCCCGCGACCGCGACCTTCATCGCGACGAAATTCGCCCGCCACTTCGTCGCCGACGTTCCCCCGCAAGGCCTGGTGAAGCGCCTCGCGTCGGTCTTCACCAAGACGGACGGCGACCTGAAGGCGCTCGCCCTCGCGTTGATCGGCGACGATGACGCATGGGCGCCGCCTCTCACGAAAATGCGCACGCCGCAGGAGTTTCTCATCGCCACGACGCGCCTGACAGGCCGAATGCCGGAAGATCCGGGGCGCTTCAACGCCGCCGCCGCTTCGCTCGGCCAGCCTGTGTGGCAGCCGCCCGGGCCAAACGGATTCCCCGACACGGCGGCCCATTGGGCCTCCGCGCAAGGCGTGAAGGCGCGGCTCGACGTTGCAAACGAGATCGCGCGCCGCGCCGGCGATTCCCTCAACGCCATCGATCTTCTGGAGATCGCCTTCGGTTCCGCCGCCTCAAAGGAGACGCGCCAGACGGTCGCGCGCGCGGAATCCAGACGCCAGGCCTTCGCCCTGCTTCTCATGTCGCCCGAATTCCAACGGAGATAAGCCGATGCGCAAGCAACAGCGGACCCTTCTCCGCCCGACGCGCCGTGATGTGACGGCCATCGGCGGCGCGCTTTTCGCCTCCGCCTTCATGCCAAAAATCGCGCAGGGCGCGAGCAGGCGCGATCCTCGCTTCATCACAATCATCCTGCGCGGCGCGCTCGACGGCCTCTCGGCGGTCGCGCCTTTGGGCGATCCCAATTACGCCGCGCTGCGCGGCGCGCTCTCGTTGCGCAAATCAGGCGACGGCGCTGCGCTGCCGCTCGACGGATTCTTCGGCCTTCATCCCTCGATGACGACCATCGCAGATCTCTTCGCGCGCAAACGCGCCACGATCATCCATGCGGTCGCAACCGGCTATCGCGAGCGCTCGCACTTCGATGGACAAGACGTGCTGGAGAGCGGGCAGCCCGGCCCCGGCCGCACAGAGTCAGGATGGCTCAATCGCGCGCTGCTCGAATTGCCAAAAGGCCCGGGCGTGCGCGCTGGCCTTGCCGTCGGCGCTGCGACGCCGCTCGTCTTGCGTGGCCCCGCCGCCATCACCGGCTGGGCGCCGAGCCAGCTCGCCCATGCGGACGACGATCTCGCGATGCGCCTGCGCGATCTTTACGCCGCGCGCGACCCAGCGCTTGGCGCCGCGCTTGCGCAGGGCCTCGCCATCGAGAGCGTCGCCACACGCGACCTTGGCGACAAGCGTCCACAGGGCGCAGGCGCCGCGGCCGCCATGCGCGCGATTGCGCACGGCGCGGCCAAACTACTCGCTGCGGAAGACGGGCCGCGCATCGGCGCCCTCGCCTTCGATGGTTGGGACACGCATATCGCGGAAGGCGCGGCGACAGGGCGTCTTGCGCAATTGCTCGCAGGCCTCGACGGCGCGATTGACGAATTTCAACGCGGCCTCGGCCCCGCATGGGACGATACGATCATCGTCGTGGTCACCGAGTTCGGACGCACCGCGCGCGTCAATGGCGCCAGCGGCACGGACCATGGCGTGGCGACGGCTGCTTTTCTCGCGGGCGGCGCGGTGAATGGCGGGCGCGTCGTCGCCGACTGGCCGGGGCTCAAGGACGCACAGCTCTATCAGGGGCGCGACCTGAAGCCGACCATCGATCTGCGCGCCGTTCTCAAAGGCGCGCTCGCCGATCATCTGGGTCTGTCGCCGGCGGTTCTGGGCGACAAGATATTCCCGCAGACGGCGCATCTCGCGCCGGTGAAAAATCTCATCGCCTGATTGATTGCGTCGCCTCGCAAAAAGAAAGCGGCCAGCCCGATGGTTCGGACTGGCCGCTGGCTTCAAGCGTTTGGCGTCTTGTCAGGCGAGCGCCTGCCTCACCCGGTCCGGCGTGAACGGCGCATGACGCAGGATCTTGCCGGTCAGCGCGAACACTGCGTTCGCGATGGCCGGCAGGGGCGCCCCCATGGAGAGTTCGCCCACCGGCAACGGAATGTCGCCGCTGCGGATCAGCTCCGTATGCATGGCGGGAATCTCCGACATGCGCATGATCTCGTAATCGTGGAAGTTCGATTGCTCCACGAGCCCGTTCTTGATCGTCACACGCTCCTTTAGCGCCGCGCCAAGGCTGTAGATCGCCGCGCCCTCCAGTTGGGCGATGATATTCGAAGGCTGCAGCGGCAAGCCGACATCCGCGGCCATCCAGAGGTTATGGACGCCGATCTTGCCTGACGCGCGGTCAACGGAAACCTCGGCGACAGTGGCGATGAGCGCGAAGCCGATAGGCGGGGCGCCGAGTTTGGAGAACGCGACGCCGAGCGCCCGGCCTTCGCGCTTGCGCGAGAAGTCGGCCATTTCCGCAGCTTTTTGCACCACCGCTTTCGCGCGAGGATCTTTCAGCAGCGCCAGACGATAGGCCACAGGATCCTGCCCGGCCTGCCGCGCGAGCTCGTCAAGAACCACTTCGATGGCGAAATTGTTGTGGCCGGCGCCGATGCCGCGCCAGGCGGCGGTGCGCACGCCGCGCTCCTCATAAATGTGCTCGGCGACATGGTTCGGCACGTCGTAATGGGGCATGTCGGCGCCATAAACGACAATGTGATCGACGCCCTTCTGGGCGTCCATGCGCTCCTGCCCATAGAGATACGGCACGATCGTGTCCGCTGCGATGCGGTGACGCCAGCCGCTGACCTTGCCCTGCGCGTCGAGCGCGACAAGGATGCGCTGGGCGGTCATGGGACGGAACCTGCCGTTGGCCATGTCGTCTTCGCGGCTCTGGATCATCTTCACCGGCTTGCCGACCGCTTTCGACAGGAGCGTGGCGTCCACGGCGTATTCGACGAAGGCGTTGCGACCATAGCCGCCGCCCATGGTGAGGTGATGGAACTTCACCTTCGACGCGGGAACGCCCGCGGCCTTCGCCGCATCTTCGACGGTGCGGGTCGGCCACTGGGTGCCCGCCCACAGCTCAAGCCCGTCTGCGGTGACGGAGGCCACGCAGGCGTGGGGCTCCATCTGCGCGTGGTAGACGTAATCCGTCGTGAACTCGCTCGTGTGGACGCGCGCCGCGCCGGCGAAGGCGCCTGCGGCGTCGCCGGTGTTGCGCCCCACGACGCCCGTTGCGGAAGGGTCGCGCACCTTCGCCAGATATTCGGCGCGTGCGGTCTCCGAGTTCATCTTGAAGCCCGGCGCGTCCTTCCACTGGATCTTCAGTTTCTGCCGCGCGGCGAATACGGCCTCGACGGTCTCGCCGATAACGCCGACGCCATGGTCGAGCGCGACGACTTCGACGATTCCGGGCATCTTCCGGATCTCGTCACGATTGAACGAGAGCGGGCCAGAATCGCGCACGGGGCGGCGTGCGAGGGTTCCGTAAAGCATGCCGGGCAAGCGCACGTCGATGGCGTACGTCTCCCGACCTGTGGACTTGGCGGCCACGTCGACGCGCGTCACGTCCTTGCCCAACAAGCGGAACTGCGCGACGGGCTTCAGCTCTTCAGGCTTCAGTTCCGGCATTTTCTCCGGAACCTGGGCGAAGGCCGCGATCTCGCCATAGGTCATCCGGCGGCTTGACGCCTTGTGGATGACGACGCTCGGCTCCGTGGAGACCTCGGCCAGCGGCACGCCCCAGCGGCCGGCGGCGGCCTCCATCAGAACGCGGCGAGCCTGCGCGCCCGCCATGCGGCAGGGCGTCCAATAGCCGCGCACGCTGATGCTGGCGACGACCATCTGCGTGCGCAGCACGGGATGATTGTAGACAGGATCGACCGGCGCGGTCTCCACCGTCACGCGCGACCAATCCGCGTCGAGTTCTTCCGCGATGATGAGCGGGATCGCGGTGTTGACGCCCTGCCCCATTTCAGCGGCGGGGTTCACGATGGTGATCGCACCGTCGGGCGCAATGCGCACATAGGCGTTGATGCGCCCGCCGGGTCCGGCGGCCAGCGCCTCGGCGCCGGGCTCAAACCCCAGCGCGAAAGCGAACGAGAGGCCGGCGGAGCCGCCGAGAACGGCGCGGCGGGAAAGGCCGTGGCGGGTCATGTCAGAGGCGGTCATGCTCAGCCCTCCTTCGAAGCGCGTTCGATGGCGCGGGCGATGCGCGGATAAGCGCCGCAGCGGCACAGGTTCCCGTCCATATGCTGGACGATCTGCTCCCGGGTGGGCTTTGGCGTTTTCGCCAGCAGTTCAGCGGCCTTCATGATCTGGCCGGACTGGCAATAGCCGCATTGCGGCGTCTGCTCAGCGATCCACGCCTTCTGGAGCGGATGGTCTGCGTTCGCAGACAGCCCCTCGATGGTGGTGACGCGCTTGCCCGCAACGCTTTGCAGGCTGGTCTGGCAGGAGCGGACCGCCTCGCCGTTCACGTGCAGCGTGCACGCGCCGCACAGGCCGGATCCACAGCCGAACTTCGTCCCCGTGAGCCCAATCTGTTCCCGTACGGCCCAAAGCAGCGAGGCGTTCGGCTCCGCCGCCAACGTCATCGACTGGCCATTGATTGTGAATGCGATCGACGCCATGGCTGCTCCCCTCCAAGTCCCGCCCGCTGATATGTCTGGAAGCGGCGCGGATCAGATGTTCAAGCCGACGTCTCCCAGATGGCCGGCCATTCATCCCTGATTGAGGGCAGAATAGCCCGGATCACGCGCTCCCGGAAGGCGGAACAACGTAGCGTCTGCGCCCCGTTCAGCGTCTGCGCATGATGGCCCGCAATCGTCCCTCACCCTGTAACCCGCCTGTAACCGCGCGCGGGCGCGGCCCTGCGCCACCGGTGCGAACGCGCTCGCATTGCGTCGCTGGGATGCTTGGGAATGCGCTCCCGTGCGCTGGAGCGCGCCGGAGCGGCCATCAAGATGCAAGAGAAAATGGTCGGAGTGGCGGGATTCGAACCCACGACCCCTAGTCCCCCAGACTAGTGCGCTAACCGGGCTGCGCTACACTCCGACTGCGGGCCTTATAGAGAAGCGCCCGGCCGCATGCAACCGCAGGCTCGCGCGAGCGCGAAACTCTTCGCGTTCAGGCCGCCGCGTTGTGGAGAAGGCGCCGACATTCCTCCAGTTCGGCGAGCGCGCTCTCAAGGGCGCGCAGGTCCCCCTCGCTCAAAAAGACGCCCGGCTCCGCATCGCCGCGGGGGGCGGGGCGCTCCGCCTCCCGGTGGAACAGCGGCAGGTCGCGCGCCTCAGGGGCGCGCGCGGCCGGCGGGGCTGCGGCGAAAAGCGAGCCGGGCTCGCCTTCCGCGCCAAAAGGCTCCGCAGGCGAAAGGTCGGGCTCGAGCATCACCGGCTCGACGCGCATCATCGGCTCGGCCCGCAGCACGGGCTCGTCGCGCGTGAAAGGCGGCTCGACAGGGACAGGCGCCTCGGCGCTCTTGCGCGCGGGCGCAGGCGCCGCCACGCCGGCTCCCAGGGCCTGCGCCTGCGCCACCACCTGGCGCGGCCCATGTTCCTTGAGCATCTTCTGGACGCCGCGGATCGTATAGCCCTCGCCATACAGAAGATGGCGGATGGCGCGCAGCAATTCGAGATCGTCGGGACGATAGAAGCGCCGCCCGCCCCCGCGCTTGAGCGGCCGCACCTGCGGAAAGCGGGTCTCCCAGAACCGCAGCACATGCTGGGGAAGGTCGAGCTCCTCAGCCGCTTCGCTGATGGTTCGGTAAGCGTCGCTGCTCTTTTCCATGGATTCCGATCCGCTCGCATCTTTGGGCGGGTCGGACTCCGTCATGGTCGTCCGGCTATTCGTCGGCCACATCTTGTCCGTTGATCCGGGCCTTCAGGATGTTGGACGGCTTGAACACCATGACCCGGCGCGGAGAGATCGGCACTTCGACGCCCGTTTTCGGATTACGCCCGATTCGCTCGCCTTTGTCTCGAACGATGAAGGAACCGAAGGAGGAAAGCTTTACGGTTTCGCCCTGTTCGAGCGTGTCGCAGATCTCCTGCAGCACGGCCTCCACGAGCTCCGCCGATTCTGCGCGAGACAGACCGACGCGGCGGTAAACCGCTTCCGCAAGATCCGCACGGGTGACGGTGCGGCTTTCACGCGTTTCAAAATTGTCCGCCTTCATGACAGCACCAATCATTGGAGTCGAAATGATAATCAAAAAACGGAGAACGAAAACGTTCTAAGGCTCAAGCTTGTGTAATGTCAAGCGATCCGGACGCCACGCGCAAACACGCCTAAAGGGGCCTCACCAGCGCACCAGCGCCGACCCCCATGTGAACCCGCCACCCATCGCCTCAAGCATGACAAGGTCGCCCTTCTTGATGCGCCCGTCGCCGCAAGCGGTCGCCAGAGCGAGCGGAATGGAGGCGGCGGACGTATTGCCATGCATGTGCACGGTCTTCACGATCTTCTCAGGCGCGATGCCGAGCTTCTCGGCGGAGGCGTCGATGATGCGCTCATTGGCCTGATGCGGCACGAACCAGGCGAGATCCTCGGCCGTGGTGCCTGTGGCGGCGAAAGCGTCGGTCATCACGTCCGTCACCATGCCCACCGCATGACGGAACACGTCGCGGCCCGACATGCGCAGCCGCCCGACCGTGCCGGTGGCGGAAGGCCCGCCGTCGACGAAGAGTTTTTCGCGATGGCGCCCGTCGGAGCGCAGATGCGTCGTCAGCACGCCGCGATCGCTCGTCTTGCCTTCGCCCTCCGCGCGGGCGAGCACCACAGCCCCTGCCCCGCCGCCGAACAGCACGCAGGTGGTGCGGTCGTTCCAGTCGAGAATGCGCGAAAAGGTCTCCGCGCCGATCACGAGCACCCGTTCATGCGAGCCTGAAACGATGAATTTGTCGGCGATGGTGAGGGCGTAGACGAAGCCGGAACACACCGCCTGCACGTCGAAGGCGGCGCCGCGCGTCATGCCGAGCGCGGCCTGCACCTGCGTCGCGGTGGATGGAAAGGTGTAGTCGGGCGTGGAGGTCGCCAGGACGATCAGGTCCACATCGGCCGCGCTGCGCCCCGCATTGGCGAGCGCCTCCTGGGCGGCGCCGGTCGCCAGCGTGGAGGTGGTCTCGCCCTCCTGCGCGATGCGACGCTCGCGGATGCCGGTGCGCTGCACGATCCATTCGTCGGTCGTGTCGACGATTTTCTCAAGATCGGAATTGGTGACGCGCTTTTCGGGAAGCCGCGCGCCGACTCCCTCAACGACGGAACGCCACACCTTTCGCATTTCGCTCATGCGCCCCGCGCCTTTTCCGTCACGTGTTCAGTTCTGGGCCGCCGCGTCGGCGGCCGCTGCGGATTGCGCAAGCGCGTCGTGCGATTGGGAGATCAGCTCGCCGATCCGTGCGAGCAGATCCTGCCGCACCACTTCATACCCCACGTCGATGGCGACCGAGAACCCCAGCGCGTCGGCGCCGCCATGACTTTTCACAACGATTCCTTCCAGTCCCAGGAAGACTGCGCCGTTGGAGCGCCGCGGATCCATCTTCTCCTTGAGCTGTGCGAAAGCGCCGCGCGCGAAAAGATAGCCGATTCGCGACAAGATCCCGCCGCTCATCGCCTCTTTCAGATAGGCGCCGATCTGCTTGGCGGTGCCCTCGGCCGTCTTGAGCGCGATGTTTCCCGTGAAACCCTCGGTGACGATGACGTCCACTGCGCCCGCGCCGATCCCGTCGCCCTCCACAAAACCCTTGTATTCGAGCTCGCGGAAATCCGCTTCGCGCAGGGTGCGCGCGGCCGCCTTCACTTCCTCGATGCCCTTGATCTCCTCCACGCCCACATTGAGCAGGCCCACGCTCGGGCGCTCGATGCCGAGCAGGATGCGCGCCATCGCCGCGCCCATCACGGACAGATTGACGAGATGTTCGGAATCCGCGCCGATCGACGCGCCGAGGTCCAGCACGATGGACTGGCCGCGCATGGTCGGCCAGCGCGCGGCGAGCGCGGGGCGCTCAATGCCCTTCATGGTGTGGAGACAGATTTTCGCCATCGCCATCAACGCGCCAGTGTTGCCGGCGGAGACGGCGGCGTCCGCCTCGCCGCGCTTCACGGCGTCGATCGCCATCCACATGGAGGATGTGCGCCGGCCCTTGCGCAAGGCCTGGCTCGGCTGGTCGTCCATGCGGATCGACACAGCGGAATGAACGATGGTGGTCGCCTCGGCGAGGCCAGGATGGGCGGCGACGGCTTCGCGCACCGCGGCTTCGTCGCCGAACATAAGGAAGCGGATGTCGGGCCTCTTGCGCAGCGCAAGGGCTGCGCCGGCCGCGATCACCTGCGGGCCATGGTCGCCCCCCATGGCGTCAAGGGCGATCCGCACGGAATTGGGCATCGGATTGGACTGCTCCTGCGCGCCGAACTGCGCGTCTGCCGGCGCCTCCCGGCCCCCCGGGTCGCACGGGCGGCGGACAATAGCCGTTTGCTGGGCGAAGGCAATCCTCTCCGCGCGGCCGCCTCTTGACCAGCCGGCCCCTCGCCCTAAGGGGCGTCGTCTGCGTCCCCGCGCAGGCGCGCGAGCGCGGCGAAGGGGCTGTCGCGCCCGGCCTCCTCCTCGCCTGGCTCAAAGGCCGCGCCCGGCTTGCGCGGATAGGGATCAAGCCCAAGCGCCAGAAACTCGGCCGCGAGCGCGCCAAGGTCGATCCGCCCGTCCACGATCAGGTCCGGCGGATCCTCGTCGCCCTCCTCCTCAAGCGCGGCAGGGGCCGGCGCGGCCTTGCGGGCGGCTTCAGCCCGGGAGGCTTCCGCCCGCAGGGTCTCGGCCCGGCGGCGCGACGCGCGCCCCTCCGGCTCGCGCTTCGGCTCGGCCATCCGCGGGGGCGGCTCCGCAAAGCGCACGTCCATGGGCTCCACGATCTCGCTGTCGAAATCCTCGAGCGTGACCACGCAGGTCTGGGCGACGCGGGCCCGCACCTCCCCCGTCACGCGCAGGAACTTGCCATGACGGGCGACCTTGAACGTCGCCTTGAGGGCGTGAATGGCGGGGATCGCGTCGAGCGCGGCAAGAGCTGCGCGTTCCTCGGGATCGGCCTCGATCACATAAGGCTCGTCCGGCCGGCGCATCAGCTCCTCAACAGAGACGGAACGCGAAAAGGGCGGACCGTCCTCTGCTGGCGTGGAAACGGGGCTTTTCGGCATGGAAGGCCTCGCAGGTTCGGGAAACGGCGGTTTCAGGACACGGCGCGCGCGTCGCGCTGGGGCAAGGGCTCGGCGAGCAGGCGCTCGACCGTGAGGCCGGCGAGCTCCGCCCGCCATGATAACGCATAGCGGGCCATGCGTTGCGCCTGCGCGTCCTGCGCGCGCCCGGCGTCGCCGAACACGTTGCGCGCGATGGCGGCGGCCAGCGCCTCGGCGTCGCCCGCCTCCAGCGGCCCCGCATAGGCGGCCACGCGGCCCAGATAGCCCTGGGCGAGCGTTTTCATCTTCTTGGGCACGGAGACGTCGCCCACGCCGATCTCACGCAACGCGACGTCCAGATGGCGGAACAGCGCATCGGTGACGTCCTGCGCGATGGCGGGTCCGGGCTCGGGCAGCGCGCCGATGCGTCCCACGGCCACGGCGGCGGCCAAGCAGAGCACTTCGAAACGCCCGGCCACCGTGTCAGCGGCGCCGTAATCGGTGAACAGGACCGGCTGGCGGGCCGCCGCCATGATCTCGCCATGCAGGCGGTCGATCAACGGCTGGTTCGGCGACCGACGAAACAGGCTGAGGATTTGCGCAAACACCGGGCTTTCTCCTTGTCGCGCGCGGAGGGCGGCTCGCCGTCCGCCTTGCTTTTCGCCAGACCGGGGGTTAGGCATCGATCCGCGTGGATGCAAGCAAATTCCAAATGCCAAAACCAAATGCGCGGCCCAGACGCGCGGTCCAGACGCGATGTTGCGGCCCCTTCGACCCGGAGTGACGACATGCAAGGCGTAGACGGCGTTCAGTCCCTCGGCTTCGCCGCCCCGAAGGCTCGCGCGACGGGGCGCGCGGCGCGCGTCTTGATGTTGGCCTGCGCGCTTGGCGGCGCGGTCGCGCTCGGCGGCTGCGGCTACGACGGCACACATATCCGCGGCCATGTGCTCGACGAGAAGACCGTCTCGCAGGTGCGCGTGGGCGCCTCCGCCGAACAGGTGCTCGTGGTCATGGGCACGCCCTCCACCACCTCCACCGTGGGCGGCGACGCCTGGTACTACATCAGCCAGCGCACGGAGCGCACCCTCGCCTTCATGCAGCCCCGTGTCACCGACCAGCGCGTGTTCGCCGTCTATTTCGGCAAGGGCAAGCGCGTGGAGCGCATCGCCAATTACGGCATCGAGGACGGCCGCGTGGTGGACTTCATCACCCGCACGACGCCGACGGCGGGCGCGGAATCCTCCTTCATCCGCAACATGCTCACGAACCTGATGCGCTTCAGCTGACGCGACGCGCGCGACACTGCGCGCGCAGCGAGCGCGCGCAAAACCATGAGGCCGGCGTCACGCCGGCCTTTTCTTTTGGTTGAAGGCGCTCCCGCGCCAAAGAAAAAGGCGGGGTTTCCCCCGCCTTTCTCGACTTGCCTTCGACGCCCGCTCAGTGCGCGAGAACCGCGAGCAACAGCAGGGCGACGATATTGGTGATCTTGATCGCCGGGTTCACGGCCGGGCCGGCGGTGTCCTTGTAGGGGTCGCCGACGGTGTCGCCGGTGACGGAGGCCTTGTGGGCTTCCGAACCCTTCAGGTGCTTCACGCCGTCCTTGTCCACGAAACCGTCTTCGAAGGACTTCTTCGCATTGTCCCACGCGCCGCCGCCCGAGGTCATCGAGATGGCGACGAACAGGCCGTTGACGATCACGCCGAGCAGCGAGGCGCCGAGAGCCGCGAAGGCGTTGGCCTTCGAACCCGAAATGGCGAGCACGCCGAAGTAGGCGACGATCGGGGCGAGCACGGGCAGCAGCGAGGGAATGATCATTTCCTTGATCGCCGAACGCGTCAGCATGTCCACCGCGCGGCCGTAGTCGGGACGCTGCGTGCCCTGCATGATGCCGGGCATTTCGCGGAACTGACGACGCACTTCCTCCACCACGGAGCCCGCCGCGCGGCCCACGGCCGTCATGGCGATGCCGCCGAACAGATAGGGGATGAGGCCGCCGAAGATCAGGCCCGCCACCACATAGGGATTCGACAGGTCGAAGGAGACCTGGCCGACGTCCTTGAAGTACGGACGGCCCTCGGCGATGAACGCCTGCAGGTCGTTCGTATAGGCGGCGAACAGAACGAGCGCGCCAAGGCCCGCAGAGCCGATGGCGTAGCCCTTGGTGACCGCCTTGGTGGTGTTGCCCACCGCGTCGAGCGCGTCGGTCGAATGACGCACTTCCTTCGGCAGGCCGGCCATTTCCGCGATGCCGCCGGCGTTGTCCGTCACCGGGCCGAAGGCGTCGAGCGCGACGATCATGCCGGCGAGGCCGAGCATGGTGGTCACCGCGATCGCCGTGCCGTAGAGGCCGGCGAGCTGGAAGGTGGAAATGATGCCGCCCACGATCACCATCGCCGGAAGCGCGGTGGACTCGAGGGAGACGGCGAGGCCCTGGATCACGTTCGTGCCATGGCCCGTCACCGAAGCCTGCGCGATCGACACCACCGGGCGCTTGCCCGTGCCGGTGTAATATTCGGTGATCCACACGATGGCGCCCGTCACCACGAGGCCGATGAGGCCGCAGATGAACAGGTTCAGGCCGGTGATGGACTGGCCGGCGACCTTGCCCATCTCGCCCCAGCCGACGAGCAGCTGCGTGACGAGCCACAGGCCGCCGATGGTCAGCACGCCGGTGACGATGAGGCCCTTGTAGAGAGCGCCCATGATGGAATTGTCTGCGCCCAGCTTCACGGCGTAGGTGCCCGCGATGGACGTGACGATGCAGGCCGCGCAGATCGCGAGCGGATAGATCATCGAGGTCCACAGAGCGCCGCTCTGCGTGGCGAAGAAGATCGCGCCGAGCACCATGGTGGCGACGACAGTCACCGCATAGGTCTCAAACAGGTCGGCCGCCATGCCGGCGCAATCGCCGACGTTGTCGCCCACGTTGTCGGCGATGGTCGCCGGATTGCGCGGATCGTCTTCAGGAATGCCGGCTTCCACCTTGCCCACGAGGTCGGCGCCCACGTCGGCGCCCTTCGTGAAGATGCCGCCGCCCAGACGCGCGAAGATCGAGATGAGCGAAGCGCCGAAGCCCAGCGCCACAAGCGCGTCGATCACCGTGCGGTCGTTGGCCTTGAGGCCGAGCGGGCCGGTGAGCGCCCAGAAATAGACGGCGACGCCGAGCAGCGCGAGGCCCGCCACGAGCATGCCGGTCACAGCGCCCGCCTTGAAGGCGATGTCGAGGCCGCCGGCCAGCGACTGGGTGGCCGCCTGCGCCGTGCGCACGTTGGCGCGCACCGAGACGTTCATGCCGATGAAGCCGGCCGCGCCCGAAAGCACTGCGCCGATCAGGAAGCCGATGGCGACGAGCCAGCCCAAAAGCAGGCCGATCGCGATCAGAATGACCACGCCGACCACGGCGATGGTGAAGTACTGGCGCTTCAGATAAGCCTGCGCGCCCTCCGCGACGGCGCCGGCGATTTCCTGCATGCGCTGGTTGCCGGCGTCAGCCTTCATCACGGCCGCGATCGTATACGCGCCGTATACGACGGACAGAAGTCCGCCGAGAATCACCCATGTCAATGCGCTCATGGAGTTCCGCCCTTTCGGTCTCCGGGATCCCAGTCAAACTGGCTTTTCTGCGTCGGCTCCCGAATTGTGACGGATTCGGGGCGGCCGGCGATCACGGCCCTCTTGCCAGAATATCAGGACGCCTGCAATCAGCCTTGGGAATAGCGCAGGCCAAGCGGCGGGAGGGGG
>CAZYBF010000035.1:0-28036 GCA_964645525.1 uncultured Beijerinckia sp. | reverse complement strand
TGCGGATGAGGTCGCCGCGCACGGTGCAGCAGATGCAGCCGTTGTTCATCTCGAACACTTCCTCGTCGGCGCCCACCACGAGGTCGTTGTCGATGCCGATCTCGCCGAATTCGTTCACGATCACCGCGAAGCGATGGCCGTGGTCCTCGGAGAGGATGCGGTTGAGAAGCGTCGTCTTGCCGGCGCCCAGATAGCCTGTGAGCACGGTGACGGGAATCTTATCGGCCATGTCTTACTCCAACGCGCATGCGCGTATGCCTGAACCATTTCCGCAGAGGCGCCGGCGAGGCCGCGCCCGCCGGCTCGCGAGAGGGGCGCTCCACCACTAACCTACTTATGGCGCGCGCCGCATAAATCACAGGCGCTTCATAGACCGGCGATGCCGCGAAATCAAAGCGCGCGGCTTGCGCGAAAACGCCCCCGCGCGTCGCAGGCTAATCGGCCAGCGCCCGGGTCAGCTCCCTTATATTGTGGCGGACCATGTCGATGTAAGTCCCCGCGGGGCCGCCGGGCGGGGAAAGCTGGTCGGAATAGAGCGCGCCGCCCAGTTTGGCGCCGGTCTCCTGCGCGATCCGGGCCGAGAGGCGCGGGTCGCTGATCGTCTCGGCGAAGACCGCAGGCGCCTTTTCCTGCCGCACCAGCCGGATGATGCGCGCGACGTCCTGCGCTGAGGCGCCGCTTTCGGTGGAGACGCCCTGCGGCGCGATGAAGCGCACGCCATAGGCGGCTTCGAAATAAGCGAACGCCTCGTGGGTCGTCACGATCTTGCGGCGCGCCGGGGGGATGGCCGCGACCGCCGTCTTGACCTCGGCCTCGAGCGCGTCGAGCTTGCCCAGATAGGCGGCGGCGTTCGCCTCATAGGCCGCGCGGCCCTGCGGATCGGCTGCGATCAGGCCATCGCGGATATTGGCGACGTAGATTTTCACGTTGGCCACCGACTGCCAGGCGTGCGGATCGACGGCGCCATGCGCATGTCCGTGGCCATGTCCGTGTCCGTGCGCATGGCCCTTCTCGCCAGGGCGCAGGGCCTTCACGCCTTTCGAAGCGACGATCACGCGCGCCTTCGATTGCGCGCTTTTCGCGAGCCGGTCGATCCAGCCCTCGAAGCCCAGTCCGTTCACGATCACGAGGTTCGCGCCGGCCAGCGTTTTCGCGTCGGCGGGGGTGGGGGAATAGACATGGGCGTCGGCGCCGGGCCCTACGAGGACGCTCACCTGCGCGCGCTCGCCTGCGACCTGCGCGGCGAGGTCGCCGAGAATGGAGAACGTGGCGACGACGCGCGTTTTCGCGCCCGCGTCCTGCTGGGCGTGCGCGGTTTGCGCAAACGCAAGGGCGGGGGCGAGGACGAGCGCAATATGCAGGGCTCTGAGAAAAAGGTTCGACACGGATTTGTCCTCGGGCGTCAGGCTTCGAGATGGCGTCGCGGCGCAAGCCGGCGCAAATAACCGCCGCTGCGTCCGAACACGAGGGAGAGCGCGTGCCATGCGCCTGCGGTGAGCACCACAAGCGGGCCGGGCGGCAGGTTCATGTGATAGGACAGGATCAGCCCGGCGGCGGAGGCGAACGCGCCCGTCGCCATGGCGAGCAAAGTCATGCGCGTGACGTCCGTCGTCCACAGGCGCGCGGACGCCGCCGGCAGGATCATCACGCCCACCGCCAGCAGGGTGCCGAGCGCGTGGAAGCCCGCGACGAGATTGAGCACGACGAGGCTGAGGAAAGCCATGGTCGCAGGCCCGCCCGCGCGGCTGACCGAGGCGAGAAAGCCCGGATCCAGAGTCTCCAGCGCCAGCGGCCGATAGATGAGCGCCAACGCCAGAAGCGTGATCGTGGAGGCGGCGGCGAGGAACAGCAGCGTCGCCTCGTCGAGCGCGAGCACATTGCCGAACAACACGTGGAACAGATCCACAGTCGATCCGCCGGCGGAGAGAATGGTCACGCCGAGCGCCAGCGACACGAGATAGAACGCTGCGAGAGACGCATCCTCGCGCAGGCTCGTCACGCGCGCCACAAGCCCCGCCAGCAAGACGACCGACAGGCCCGCGGCCACGCCGCCGAGCGTCATCGCCGGCAGGGACAGGCCCGAAACCAGATAACCGATCGCCGCGCCGGGCAGGATCGCGTGGCCGATCGCGTCGCCGGTGAGGCTCATCCGTCGCAGCAGCAGGAACACGCCGAGCGGCGCCCCTGCGACAGCGAGCGCGCAGGCGCCCACGAGCGCGCGGCGCATGAACTCGAATTCGAGGAACGGCGCTATGACCGCGTCATACATAGCGGCGTCCTGCATGATGGCGCGTCCCGGAAGCAGCGCGTGCGTCCTTGCTCATGCGGCGCGCTCGCATTCATGCGCCTGCCGGTCGAAAGCCTCCACCATGCGCCGCGCGGCGAGGAGGTTTTCGGGCGCGAGCGCCTGCGCCGTGTCGCCCCAGGCGATCATCTCGCGGGCGAGCAGCAGCGTCTGTGGAAACACCCGGCGCACCAGCGTGAAATCGTGCGAGACGACGATGATCGTGCGCCCCTCGTCGCGCCAGCGCGCGACCATGTCCAGCAATTCGCCCACGGTGCGCTCGTCCACCGCGTTGAAAGGCTCGTCCAGCAGAACGATGGGCGCATCCTGCAAGGAAAGCCGCGCGAAGAGCGCGCGCTGCAACTGCCCGCCTGACAACGAGCCGATGGGCCTGTCCTCGAAGCCGGTGAGGCCGACGGCGGCGATCGCCTCACGCACGCGCGCGCGCTGCGTCTTCGAGACGCCGCCGAACCAGCCGATGCGCCGCCACAGGCCCATGGCGACGCAATCGAACACGTCGATGGGGAAGGTGCGGTCCACGTCCGCGGCCTGCGGCAGATAGGCGAGGTCGCGCGGCGCGCAGGCGAGCAGCTCCACGCTCCCGCCCGCCGGCGGCACGGCGCCCACAAGCGCTTTCAGCAGCGTCGACTTGCCGCCTCCGTTTGGACCGCAGATGGCGAGCAGCGCGCCTTGCGCGACCTCGCCCGTCAGGTGATGGACGACGGGATGTCCGTCGTAAGACAAAGTGAGATCGTTCAGCCGCAGCGCGGGGGCGCGGCGCTGTGCGTGATCGTGCGGAGCCTGCGTGTCCATCGCGCTCATTGCAGCGCCCAGATGACGCCGGCCCAGACCAGCGCGGACAGCGCGCAGGCGCCCGCCAGCCGCTGGGCGGCGGACATGCGCAGCAGCGAGAGCGCGCGTTCGGGAGCCGGCGCCGGCCCGCGTCCCGCCTCCCCGGCAGGGCGGTGGTCATGGGCGTGGTGATGATCATGGCCGTGATTATGGGCGTGATCATGGGCGTGATCATGGGCGTGACCATGATCGTGAGCATGATCGTGCGTGTGGCCCTGGGTCTGGCCCGATGAATGTGAATGCGGGCGCGCCTGAGCTTCGCGCGCCGACCCCGGTGACAGGCTCATGCTCCGCTCCTGTTACAATATAACATTGTACACGCGGGGGCGCGGGGCGCGCAAGGGGCCGCCCCGGCCCGGCGGGGCGCGAACGTGCCGGTCAGCCGCGCAGGGCGGCGAGCAGGGCCTGCATGTCGGCGGGGGGCTCGCTTTCGAACTCCATCCACTCGCCGGTGACGGGATGTTCGAAGCCGAGCCGCGCGGCGTGGAGCGCCTGGCGGCCGAGCGCCTCCAGCGCGGCGCGCGCCGGCTCGGACAGATGGGCCGCCTTGGTGCGGAAACCCGTGGCGTAGAGCGGGTCGCCCAGCAGCGGGTGGCCCACATGGGCCATATGCACGCGGATCTGGTGCGTCCTGCCGGTCTCGAGCCGGCAGGCCAGCAGGGCGGCGACAGGGGCGCCGTCCGCGCCCGCGAAACGCTCCTCCACCTCCCAATGGGTCACGGCCTCGCGGCCGCGCTGGGCGTTGACCACCGCCTGTTTCTCGCGATGGGACGGGTGGCGGCCGATGGGCGCGTCCACGCTGCCGCGCGCGCGGGCGGGCGCGCCCCAGACCACCGCGCGATATTCGCGCTCGAGCGGCAGGGTGAGGCCATGGTCGGCGAACAGGGCGGCGAGGCCCTGATGGGCGGCGTCGGTCTTGGCGACGACGAGCAGGCCGGTGGTGTCCTTGTCGATGCGGTGGACGATGCCCGGCCGCCGCACGCCGCCCACGCCGGAAAGCGAGTCCCCGCAATGGGCGATGAGCGCGTTCACGAGCGTGCCGCTCTCGTGGCCCGCCGCCGGATGCACCACGAGGCCCGCGGGCTTGTCGATGACGATCAGATGCGCGTCCTCATAGGCGACGGCGAGGGGGATGGCCTCGCCCTGCGGCTCGGCGGGCGCGGCTTCAGGAACCTCGACGCTCACGCGCTGGCCCGGCCGCACTTTCGTCTTGGGATCGCGCGCGAGGGCGTCGTCGATGCGCACGCGCCCGTCCTCGATCAGCCCTTGCAGGCGGGTGCGCGACAGGGCCTCGCCGGCCTCCTCCGCGCGGGCGGCCAGAAAACGGTCGAGCCGCAGGCCGGCGTCGGCCTCCTGCGCCTCATAGGCGCGGGTCCCCGCAGCGGGGGCGGCGCGCGGCGGGCGCGCGGGGGCGGCAGGCGCGGGCTCGGGCGCCTCCACGAATTCGTAATCGGCCTCGTCCCAGCCTCGCTGCTGGCGGTCTTTCGCGCGTCTGTTCATGGGCGCGTCCTTAGCATGTTTCGCGCATGCGTCGCCCATGGTTTGCGCGCGCGCCCGCGCCGTGTCAGGAGGCGTCATGAGCCAGTCGCCCGTCCGCGCGTCCTCGTCCGGTCCCGCCCGCCCGCTCGCCGCCGTCGTCGGGGCGGGTCCCGCCGGGCTCATGGCCGCGCAGGTTCTGGCGCAGGCGGGGGCGCGGGTCGTCGTGTTCGAGCGCATGCCCTCGCCGGCGCGCAAGTTCCTGATGGCGGGGCGCGGCGGGCTCAACCTCACCCACAGCGAGCCGTTTGAGGATTTCCTCGCCCGTTACGGCGCGCAGGCGAGCCGGCTGCGGCCGGCGCTTGAAGCCTTCACGCCCGACGATCTGCGCGCCTTCAGCGCGGGGCTCGGCGAGGAGACGTTCGTGGGCACGAGCGGGCGCGTGTTTCCCAGGAGCTTCAAGGCCTCGCCTTTGTTGCGCGCCTGGCTGCGCCGGCTTGAGGCGCTGGGCGTCTCCATGCGCCTGCGTTGCGCGCTGCGCGATGTGGAGACCGGCGCGCTGACGGTCGAAACGGCGCAGGGCGCGCGCGAACGCGTCGCCTGCGACGTCGTCGTTCTCGCGCTCGGCGGCGCCTCATGGCCGCGGCTCGGCGCCGATGGCGGATGGACGAAAGCGCTGCAGGACAAGGGGATCTCGATTGCGCCTTTCGCGCCCGCCAACAGCGGGGCGCTGATCGGCTGGTCGCAGCCGATGCTGCGTTTCGAGGGCGCGCCTTTGAAGAACGTCGCGCTGCGCGTGGGCGCGCGCAGTCTGCGCGGGGAATGCGTGATCGCGCGCGGCGGGCTTGAGGGCGGCGCGGTCTATGCGCTCTCGCGGGATCTGCGCGAGACGATCGCAGCCGATGGCGCAGCGCGTCTGCGCATCGATCTGCGGCCCGATATCGGCGAAGACGCGCTTGCGCGGCGCGTCCAAGCCCTTCTCGATACGCGCGCAGGGGAGTCGCTCTCCAATCTCTTGCGCAAGGCCTGCGGCCTGTCGCCGGCGGCCGCCGCGCTTGCGCGCGAAGCCGGCCCGATCCCGCGCGAGCCGCTCGCGATCGCGCGGCGCGTGAAGGACGCGGCCTTCGACGTGCGCGCCATGGACGGGCTCGCCCGCGCCATCTCCAGCGCCGGCGGGCTCGCCTGGGAGGAGACCGGGCCTGATCTCCAGCTTGTCAGAACGCCGGGGGTCTTCGTCGCCGGCGAGATGCTCGACTGGGAGGCGCCCACGGGCGGCTATCTGCTGCAGGCCTGTTTCGCCACCGGGGCCGCCGCCGGCCGTGGAGCGGCGCGATATCTGGGCCTTTAAGGCGCTGCGTTCCCATTTTTCGGAATTCGCCCGCGCGCCCGGCCGCTCTTTCCCCTTGGCGTAAACGTGCTAGGAAACGGCGACAGACTCGGGAGGATTCATGTCGGACCTTAGCCAGATCAAGGACGATCTCGTCACCGCCAACCGCATCCTGGCCTATCACCACGTGGTGGATTCCTTCGGCCATGTGTCGATCCGCCATCCGGACAATCCGAACCATTTCCTGATGTCGCGCGCGCGCGCTCCCAATTGCGTGGAGATCGGCGACATCATGGAGTTCAAGCACGACGGAACGGTCGTCGGCCACGAGCCCGGCAAGCCCTATTCGGAGCGCTTCATCCACGGCGCGGTCTATGAGGCGCGGCCTGACGTGATGGCGGTGGTGCACAACCACAGCCCGAACGTGGTGCCCTTCACCGTTCAGTCGAAGAAGAAGATGCGGCCCATCATGCATATGTGCGCGCCCATCGGCACCGACATCCCCACCTGGGACATCGCGCACAAATTCGGCGCGACGAACCTGCTCGTCACCTCCATTGAAATGGGCCGCGACCTTGCGGCGACGCTGGGCAAGCGCACCGTCGCGCTGATGCGCGGCCACGGCTCCGTCGTGGCGGGCAAGTCGCTGCGCGACGTGGTGTTCACCTCCGTCTATATGGAGATCAACGCCGACATGCTCATCAAAGCCTATCAGCTCGGCGAGGGCGAAGTGGTCGCGATGAGCGATGAGGAAGTCGCCAAGAACGCCGGCGGGCGCGCGGGCTTCACCTATGAGCGCGGCTGGGAGAACTGGTGCCGGCTCGTTGAGCGGCCCTATTACGCGATGGATTGGAACATGGGGCCGGGGTTCTCCAAGACCGACAAGTAAGCGGCGGACCTGAACGACGAGGCGGCCTGCGGCCGCCTCAAACACGAGAGGGGTAGGTCATGAAGGCGATGAAACTGATCGGTCTTGGTCTGGCCTTTGCGCTGATCGGCGCGGGCGCGCAGGCGCAGGGCAATTATCCCAACAAGCCCGTGAAGCTGATTTCGGACTCGGCCGCGGGAAGCTCCAACGACGTGACCATCCGCGTGCTGGCTGATCATTTCAGCCAGTTGTGGGGCCAGCAGGTGCAGGTGCTCAATCATCCCGGCGCCGGCGGCGGCATTTCCGCCCGCGTGGCCGCGCAGGCCGAGCCTGACGGCTACACGCTTTACGTGCCGGCTTCCTCCACCTTCCTCGCGATCAAGGGCGCGCCGGGCGTGTCGCCCAACCTGCCGATCGAACTGCCGAAGGACTTTCTCCCCGTCGGGCTTCTCATGACGCAGCCGATGTTCATCGGCGTGTCGAAGGCGCTCAATGTGAAGACGGTGCCGGAGCTGATCGAGCTCGCCAAGAAGCGGCCGGGCGAAATCTCCTTCGCCGCGACGGGCCGCGGCCGCGTCACCCATCTGACGATGGAATTGTTCCAGCAGATGGCCGGCGTGAAGCTCACCTTCGTGCCCTACACCGGCGGCCCTGCGGCTGCGATGAACGACGTGACCTCCGGGCGCGTGGGCATCGTGCTCGACGGCTATCCCGGCGTGGGCGGGGCGATCGACGGCGGGCTGATCCACGGGCTCGCCCATTCCGGCGACAAGCGTCTCACGGGTTTCGAATCCATGCCGACGGTGGCTGAAACGCTGCCGGGCTTCCGCTCCGGCGGCTGGAACGCGGTGCTCGCCCCGTTGGGCACGCCCGACGCCATCGTGCGCAAGGTGAGCGCCGATCTGATGACCGTGCAGAAGCGCCCGGAAATGCAGGAGCGCTATCGCCAGCTCGGCTCCTTCGTGGGCCTGCTGGGACCGCAGGAGCTGATCGAATTCGCCCGCGCCGAACAGGCCATGTGGCGCCCGATCCTGCAAAAGCTCGCCGACGAGGTCGAGCAGAAATGATGCGGCCGGCCGCGCGACAGCGCGGCCTTTCGCTTTCTTGAGGAGGAGAACGTCCATGGTGAAACGTCACGCCCTCGGCGCCGCCTGCGCCGCTCTTGCGCTGGCCGCCTTCGCGGGCGGCGCGCGGGCCGAGAAGGTCTCCGTCGCCATCGTCAATGCGGTGAGCGACGTGGGCTTTTTCATCGCCGACGCCAGAGGCTATTTCAAGGCTGAGGGCATCGAGCCTGAGTTCGTGACGTTCGACACGGGCGCCAAAATGGTCGCGCCGCTGGGCGCAGGCCAGCTCGACGTGGGCGGCGGCGCGCCCTCGGCGGGCCTCTACAACGCCATCGAACGCGGCATCAAGATCCGCATGGTGGCCGACAAGGCGCACAACAAGCAGGGCGCGCCGTTCCAGTTCTTTCTCATCAGCAAACCGCTGTGGGACAAAGGCGAGGTGAAGAGCCTCAAGGATCTCAAGGGGCGCAAGGTCGCCATCAGCGGGCAGGGCGGCGGCGACGCCTCCGTGCTCAATGAGGCGATGAAAAGCGTCGGCCTGAGCTATGACGACGTGGAGAAGGTTTATCTCGGATTTCCCCAGCACGCGGCCGCGCTGCAGAACGGCGCTGTGGCCGGCTCCGTCACCACCGAGCCCTCCGTCTCCAACATCGTTAAACTGGGCGCCGCCCATGTGCTGATGGGCAACGACAGTTTCTATCCCAACCACCAGACGGCGGTGATCCTGTTCAGCGAGGATTTCGCGACCAAGAAGCGCGCGACCGCGCAGAAGTTCATGCGCGCTTATGTGAAGGCCACGCGCGATTTCAACGACGCGGTGGAAGGCGGCAAGCTCGCAGGCCCCGGCGGCGAGGAGATCGTGCAGATCCTCGCCAAATACTCAAACGTCAAGGATCCCGCCGTGCTGCGCGCGCTCACCGTGCACGGCGCCCATCCTGATGGCGCGATGAACGTGGACAGCCTCAGGAAGGATCTCGCCTTCTTCAAGGCGCAGGGCGACGTGAAGGGCAATGTGGACGTGGAGCAGGTGATCGACCTGAGCTTCATTCAGACGACGCTGAAAGAGCTCGGTCCCTACAAGAAGAAGTGAGTCTGCGCAAAGCGCGTATAAAAAAGCCGGGCTTGCGCCCGGCTTTTTCGTTTTGCGAGGGTCGGCTGCGCGCGATTTCCGCGCGCGCCTTGCGCCTCACTTGATCTTGAGAAGCTTCTGCGCGTTCTTGTAGCAGATCTTCTCGCGCTCTTCCTGGCTGAGGTTCAGGGATTCCAGGATCGCGATCGTCTCGCGGATATAGCCGGGGCCCTTCTCCGGATCGAACGGGCAGTCCGAGGCGAAGAGCACGCGGTCGGCGCCGTAGAAGGCGAGGCCGCATTCGGTCGCAGCCTTCGAGCCGAAGACCGCGCTGTCGGCGTAGAAGTCCTTGAAGTAATCCAGCGGACGACGCTTCATGTTCTTGAGCAGCGTCTTGTAGTCCTCGTCCGTGGTGCGGTTGCCGAGCTGGTCCCAGCCCGGGCCCACGCGGCCTTCGAAGAAGGGCACCATGGCGCCGAGGTGGTGGGCGAGGACCTTCAGGTTCGGGAACTGGTCCATCACGCCGCCGAACACGAGGCGGGCCATGGCGGCCGAGGTCTCGTAGGGCCAGCCGAAGGTCCACCAGATTTCATACTTCGACTTCTTCTCCGTCTTGTAGTCGGGCAGGTCGAAGGCGCCGCGCGAGGGGTGCAGGAACACCGGGTTCTCGTGCTTCTCGGAAATGGCGAACAGCGGGCGGAACTGCTCGTCGTCGAGCGGCACGCCGTTGATGTTCGTGTGGATCTGCACGCCGTTGGCGCCCATGGAGATGGCGCGCTCATATTCCTTCTCGCGCGCCTTCGAGTTCATCGGCAGGGCGGCGAGCCAGCCGCAGAAGTAATCCGGGTGCTTCGCCACGAGCTCAGCCATGCCGTCGTTGGCGAGTTTGGCGAACTCCTCCACCTGCTCGGGCGTTCCCAGAGCCTCGAGCGGCGGCATGCCGAGCGAGATCACCTGGGTGTAGTTGTGTTTCGTGCGGAACATGTCGACGACGCGCTTGCGCTCGTCGAGGTCGTAAATGCACGGAATGCCGCGCATGCGCGAGCCGATGTCGGCCGCCGCGCCGGGGGTGGCGAGCATCTTGTCCCAGAGGGCCTTGGGGAAGAAATGGTTGAAGCAGTCGATGTAGCGCATGCGGCGGGTTCCTCCGGCGGACCTATGGTTTTGCTATGGGGGACACATAGCCCGGCTTGGGGACGGGGGCAAAGCGGAAAATGGGCCGCCGCCCCGGGGCGCGGGACATGACAGCGCCGCCCCCGCCGTGTATTTCTGGGCCATCGCGACGGCCCCAAAAGTGGGACGACGTTCAGCGGAGGATCCGACATGGATGATGATGCTCGCGTGACCAAGGCCGCCCCCGTGGGCGCCATGGGCCACAATTCCGAGGCGCTCGATGACAAGCGCGCCACCATGTACCACAACAAGAAAGACCGCGTGTTCGTGCGCGGCATCCAGGGCGAGTACAACGTCAAGCAGGAGCTTGACCGCCTGCGCGCCGTGCCGCGCGTGCGCAAGGCCAAGGAGCTCGGCTTTATCGACGGGCCGCTGTGCTTCAGCCGCCATTACGTCGAGCCGAAGGACGGCATCACCCAGACGTTCCACATGCATCTTGAGGAATACGCGCCCGGCGCCTCCTCGCAGAAGCACGGGCACGTGAACGAGGCCGCCTTCTACATTCTCGACGGCAAGGGCTACGAGATTCACGACGGCGTGCGCTACGACTGGGAAGCCGGCGACATCGCCATCGTGCACAACAATTGCGTGCACCAGCACTTCAACGCCTCGAAGACCGAGCCCGCCCGCGCGCTCGTCATCAAGACCAAGCCCATGTATCTCTTCCTCAACATGCTCTTCCAGAAGACTGTGAAGGAGCGCCCCGTGGAGGTGACGCCGGAAGCCGAAGGCTTCGTCGCCCGCGAGATCGAGGAAGACTACAACCATCCGAAGGGAGGCTATTGATGGCCTGGGACGAAACCGCCGCATGGCTTGAAGGCGCCTCCAACGAGCGCCTGTATCAGCGTCTGCTCGACGAGGCGCAGGATGCGCCCACGCGCAACGCGCGCCGCAAGAAGATCGTGAAGCCCCACGAAATGCCGTGGGAAATGTCACGTCAGGGGCTGCTGAAGCACCTCATGAACGAATCGATGAACACGCGCATCGAGACGGTCGACGCCTATATGCAGATCATTCCGCCGGGCTCGCGTTCGGGCAAGCACAGCCACCTCGCCGAGGAATGCGTCTATGTGCTCGAAGGCCGCGGCTACGACCTGCATCAGGATTGCGACGTGGAGATCACCGACACGTTCGAGTGGAAGCCGCAGGCCGAAGTCAAGAAGCTCGAGTGGGAAGCCGGCGATTACATCTACATTCCGCCGAACACGATCCACCAGCACTTCAACGCCGATCCCGATCGGCCGGTGCGGCTCATCTCCTCGCAGGCGCGCATCTTCCGCCAGATGGGGCTGAACAACCTCAACCAGATCGAGGATGCGCCCGAGTACGATCCCTATGTCACGCTGACCGCCGAGGTGGTGCGTGAATATCTGCGCGGCGAGCGCAAGCCGAAGAAGTAAGCCTTGCGGCCCGGCGTCGCGGCGCCGGGCCCCTTTTGACCGCAATTCGTTTCAAGCCCGGGGACAGTCTTGGCGGACGCGCCCGTTCCACCCCGCAAAGCAGCCGCCCATACGCTGGCGGACCACGCGTTCGGCGCCCTTGCGCGCCACGCCCATGCGCCTGGCGAAGAAGCCGACCACGATCATGACGCCGACGATGGTCTCGTGCTGGATCCGCGCGAGAACGTCGAGACGCCGCTCATCAGCATGGGCGTGGACGTCGGCTCCTCAGGCGTGCAGGTGGTCTTCTCGCGCCTGTTGATGCGCGGCCCCGGCGAGCCGCTCGCCATGCGACGGCAGGCCAAGGCGCGCGAGACGCTTTATGTCTCGCCCGTATCGCTCACGCCGTTCAAAGGCGATTTCATCGACGGCGCGAAACTGCGCGACATTCTCGACCGCGCTTTCGTGGTTTCCGGCGTCACGCCTGACGACGTGGAGACCGGCGTCGTCATCATGACCGGCGCGGCCGCGCGCAAGGACAATGCGGCGACCATTCTCGACGCGCTGGCGCAGGAGGGCGGCGAGCTCGTCGCCGCCGCCGCGGGCGACCATATGGAGGCGATGCTCGCCGCCTATGGATCGGGGGCGGTGGAGCGCTCGCGCCGCGAGATGGCGCGCATCCTCAACATCGACATCGGCGGCGCGACGACGAAGCTCGCCCTCGTCGAGAGCGGCCGCGTGCTGGCCGCCGCTGCGCTCGACATCGGCGGGCGCCAGATCGCGATGGATCTCGAGGGGCGCATCACGCGGCTTGATCCTCCGGGCGCGCAATTCCTGCGCCGCGCGGGGCTCGACTGGACGCTGGGCGCGCGCGCGGACAAGGAGGGGCTGCGCGCATTGGCCGACCGCATGGCGGATGATTTGTTCGACGCCCTGTTCACGCGGCCCATGCCCGCCGCCGTGCGCGCGCTCTTTCTCACCGAGCCGATCGAGGATTTCGGCGCCCTCGACGGCGTCATGTTCTCCGGCGGCGTGGCGGAATATGTCTATCATCGTGAAACGCGCGATTTCGGCGACATGGGCTGGCGGCTTGGCCGCGCGATCCGCTGGCGGTGGGATCAGGGCCGCGCGCGCTGGCCGCTTCTGGAGGCGGGCGAATGCATTCGCGCCACCGCGCTGGGGGCTTCGGAATACAGCGTGCAGATGAGCGGCCACACAAGCTACGTCAGCTCGCACGCCGTCCTGCTGCCGCGCCGCAACCTGCCAGTGCTGCAGCCCGCGTTTGATTTCTCCGGCGCCGTGGACGCGGCCGCGTTGACGCAGGCGGTCACGCGCAGCCGCGCCCTGTTCGACGATTGGGACGCCGCCCGCGAAGTGGTTGTGGCCTTGCGTTGGCGGGGCGAAGCCTCGTGGGAGCGCGTGCGTGGGCTTGCGGAGGGGCTCGCGCAGGGGCTGCAGGACCGCGTGCAGGCTGGAACTGCGCTTTACTTCATGCTCGAGGGCGACGTCGCCGCCAGCCTCGGCGCCATGCTGCGCGAGGAGATGGGGCTGTCGAATGACGTCCTCGCGCTTGATGGGATCGTGCTGCGCGATTTCGACTATGTGGACGTGGGACGCATCCGCATGCCTTCCGCCATGATTCCGGTGACCGTGAAGAGCCTCGTCTTCGGCGCGCCGGGCGCGGGCCCAGCCGCGTCCTAGCCGTCTCGCTTTTGCCGCGCGGGCGTGGCACAAAACGCCTCAGAAGATCGGGGAGAAAGCCTTGGGCGCCACGGCCAGCCGCACTTACGACGCCGCCTTCGATTCCGCGGAGGCGGAGCGCATCATCGTCGCGGAGATGGCGCGCGCGCGGGATTTCTTCGGCGCGGACGGAGAAGGCGCGACGCCGCTTCTGCCGATCCTGCACGCCCTGCAGCATGCGTTCGGATTCATCCATGAGGAGGCCGACGCCCTTATCGCGCGCATGCTCAACGTCTCGCAGGCGGAGGTGCGCGGCGTCGTTTCCTTCTATCACGACTTCCGCCGCGCGCCCGCGGGCCGTCGCGTGCTGAAAATCTGCCGCGCGGAAGCCTGCCAGGCGCAGGGCTGCGAAAGCCTCGTCGCGCATCTCGCCAAGGCCCATGGCCTTGCGCCCGGCGAGACGAGCCCGGATGGCGCATTGAGCCTTGAGAGCGTCTATTGCCTCGGCGATTGCGCGCTCGGCCCCGCCGCGCTTCTGGACGACGCGCTGATCGGGCGCCTCGATGACGCCCGTCTCGACGCAATTCTCGCGGAGGCGCGCCGATGAGCGCCATGCGCATTTATGTGCCTTGCGACGCGGCGGCGCGCTCCGTGGGCGCGGATGCGACGGCGGCCGCCATCGCGCGGGAGGCGCAGGCGCGCGCCATGCCCTGCGAGATCGTACGCACCGGTTCGCGCGGCATGTTGTGGCTTGAGCCGCTCGTCGAGATCGATGGGCCCGAGGGGCGCATCGGCTATGGGCCTGTGCGCGCGGCGGATGTGAAAGACCTGTTCGACGCAGGCTTTCTTGCGGGCGGCGCGCATGCTCTGGCGCTGGGCCGCATCGACGCGCTCGACTGGATGCGCCGGCAGATGCGCGCGACCTTCGCGCGCTGCGGCGTGATCGATCCGCTTTCGCTTGATGATTATCGCGCCCATGGCGGTTTCGTCGGCCTTGAACGCGCGCGCGAGATCGGCGCGCAGGCGATCATCGCGCAAATCTCCGCCTCGGGCGTGCGCGGGCGCGGCGGCGCGGGCTTTCCCGCCGCAATCAAATGGGATGCGGTGGCGAAGGCGCAGGGCGCGCGCAAATATGTCGTCGTGAACGCGGACGAAGGCGACAGCGGCACATTCGCCGACCGCATGCTGATGGAGGGCGATCCCTTCCTTCTGCTGGAAGGCATGATGATTTGCGCCCTTGCGGTCGGCGCAGACCGGGGCGTGATTTATGTGCGCTCGGAATATCCCGACGCCATCCGCACGCTGGGCGAAGCCGTGTGGCGCGCGCGCCGCGCGGGCCTTCTGGGCCCGGCCTTCGACGTGGAGGTGCGCGTGGGCGCAGGCGCCTATGTGTGCGGCGAGGAGACGGCGCTTCTGGAAAGCATCGAGGGCAGGCGCGGGCAGGTGCGCGCCAAGCCGCCGCTGCCTGTGCACGCGGGCCTGTTCGGCAAGCCGACGGTGGTGCACAACGTGCTCACGCTCGCCGCCGCGCCCTTCATTCTCGCGCAGGGCGGCGCGGCTTACGCGGCCATGGGCGTGGGGCGCTCGCGCGGCGCCATGCCGATACAGATCGCGGGCAATGTGAAGCGCGGCGGGCTTTTCGAGGCGCCTTTCGGGCTGAGCCTGCGCACAATCGTCGAGGAGATCGGCGGGGGAACCGCCAGCGGGCGGCCCGTGCGCGCTGTGCAGGTGGGCGGGCCGCTCGGCGCCTATTTCCCCGCCTCCATGCTCGACGTCGCCTTCGATTACGAGGCTTTGGCGCAGGCCGGCGGACTTCTCGGCCATGGCGGAATCGTCGTGTTCGACGACAGCGTGGACATGGCCGCCCAGGCGCGCTTCGCTTTCGCTTTCTGCGCGCTGGAAAGCTGCGGCAAATGCACGCCCTGCCGCATCGGCTCGACGCGCGGGCTTGAGACGCTCGACAAGGCGCTCGCCGGGGAGGAGCCCGAGACGAACCGCGCGCTTCTGGCGGACTTGATGGATGTGATGGAGCATGGTTCGCTCTGCGCCCTTGGCGGGCTTACGCATCTGCCCGTCGGCAGCGCAATGAAGCATTTTCCGGAGGATTTCGAGCCGGGCGCGCGCTCTCGCGCCGCCGCCGCCGAATAGGAGCAGACGATGTCCGCGCCCAGACAAGAAGATTTCGGCACGCCTGCGCGGGAAGGCGAAAGCGTGCTGCTTGTGATCGACGGGCAGGAGGTGCGCGCGCCGCGCGGAACCTCGGTCATGGCGGCGGCGATGCGCGCCGGGTTCCAGATCCCCAAGCTGTGCGCCACGGATTCGCTGGAGGCGTTCGGCTCGTGCCGGCTTTGCCTCGTGGAGATTGAAGGGCGTCGCGGCGCGCCCGCCTCATGCACCACGCTGGTCGAGGAGGGCATGGTCGTGCGCACGCAAACGCCACGCCTCGCCCAATTGCGCCGCGGCGTGATGGAGCTCTACATCTCCGACCATCCGCTCGATTGCCTCACCTGTTCCGCCAATGGCGATTGCGAATTGCAGGACATGGCCGGGGCCGTGGGCCTGCGCGAGGTGCGCTATGGGCAGGATGGCGCGCGCCACCGCACGCAGGCGCCTGACGCCAGCAATCCTTATTTCACGTTCGATTCTTCGAAATGCATCGTCTGTTCGCGTTGCGTGCGCGCCTGCGAGGAGGTGCAGGGCACGTTCGCGCTCACCATCGACGGGCGCGGCCTCGCCTCCATGGTGGCCACCGGCGGGCAGGATTTCTTCTCATCGGAATGCGTCTCCTGCGGCGCCTGCGTGCAGGCCTGCCCAACCGCGACGCTCAACGAGAAAAGCGTGATCGAGATGGGCGCGCCCACGCGCGCGATCGAGACCACATGCGCCTATTGCGGCGTTGGCTGCGGCTTTCGCGCCGAAATGCAGGGTGACAAGGTCGTGCGCATGGTTCCCTCGAAAGCGGGCAAGGCGAACGAGGGCCATTCCTGCGTGAAGGGGCGTTTCGCATGGGGCTACGCCACCCACAAGGACCGCATCACGAAGCCGATGATCCGCGACGCGATCACCGATCCATGGCGCGAGACGAGCTGGGAGGAGGCCTTCGCCTTCGCCGCGCAGCGCTTTCGCGACATTCAGGCGCGCCATGGGCGCGAGGCGATCGGCGGGATCACCTCCTCGCGCTGCACCAACGAGGAGACCTTCCTCGTGCAGAAGCTGATCCGCGCGGGTTTTGGCAACAATAATGTGGACACCTGCGCGCGCGTTTGCCATTCGCCCACCGGCTATGGGCTGAAGACGGCCTTCGGCACGTCGGCTGGCACGCAGGATTTCCGCTCCGTCGCACAGGCCGACGTGATCATGGTGATTGGCGCCAACCCCACCGACGCCCATCCCGTCTTCGCGGCGCGCATGAAGAAGCGGCTGCGCGAAGGCGCGAAGCTGATCGTGATCGATCCGCGTCGCATCGATCTCGTGCGCTCGCCCCATGTGGCGGCGGCCCATCATCTCGCGCTTTTGCCGGGTTCGAACGTCGCGACGATCAATGCGCTCGCCCATGTCATCGTGACCGAAGGGCTGATCAACGAAGACTTCGTGCGCGAGCGTTGCGACCTGCAGGATTTCGAGACCTGGGCGCGCTTCGTCGCGCATGAGCGCAATTCGCCCGAGGCGGCGGAGGCGATCACCGGCGTGCCCGCCGGCGAGCTGCGCGCCGCCGCGCGGCTCTACGCGACGGGCGGGAACGCGGCGATTTATTACGGGCTCGGCGTGACGGAGCATTCGCAGGGCTCCACCATGGTGATGGGCATGGCCAATCTCGCCATGGCCACGGGCAATCTCGGGCGGCCGGGCGTGGGCGTGAATCCGCTGCGCGGACAAAACAACGTGCAGGGCGCCTGCGACATGGGCTCTTTCCCGCATGAGTTCTCCGGCTATCGCCATGTGTCGGATGACGCTACGCGCGACATGTTCGAGGCGATGTGGGGCGTGAGCCTTTCGCGGGAGCCGGGCCTGCGCATTCCAAACATGCTGGACGAGGCGATCGAAGGTCGTTTCAAGGGGCTTTATGTGCAGGGCGAGGACATCGCTCAGTCCGATCCCGACACCCAGCATGTCACGAAGGCGCTGCGCAACATGGAATGCGTGATCGTGCAGGATCTGTTCCTGAACGAGACGGCGAAATATGCGCATGTGTTTTTCCCCGGCTCCTCCTTCCTTGAGAAGGACGGCACCTTCACCAATGCGGAGCGGCGCATCAGCCGCGTGCGCAAGGCGATGGCGCCGCTTGCCGGCCTCGCCGATTGGGAGGCGACGCTTGGCTTCGCGCGCGCGCTTGGCTGCGATTTCCGCTACGACCATCCGGCGCAGATCATGGATGAGATCGCCGCGCTGACGCCCACGTTCGCAGGCGTGAGCTATGCGAAGCTCGACGAAATGGGCTCGGTGCAATGGCCCTGCAATTCGCAGGCTCCGCAGGGCACGCCCATCATGCATGTCGACCGTTTCGTGCGCGGCAAGGGCAAGTTCATGGTCACGGAATATGTGCCCACCGACGAGCGCACGAGCGCACGCTTCCCGCTGATCCTCACGACGGGGCGCATTCTCTCGCAGTATAATGTCGGCGTTCAGACGCAGCGCACCGCCAACAGCGCATGGCATGCCGAGGACGTGCTTGAGATTCATCCCTTTGACGCCGAACAGCGCGGCCTGCGCGAAGGCGATCTCGTAGCCCTGCAAAGCCGGGCGGGCGAAGTGTCGCTGCGCGCGCATATCTCTGAGCGCATGCAGCCGGGCGTGGTCTACACCACGTTCCATCACGCCAAGACGGGCGCCAATGTGGTGACGACGGATCTCTCCGACTGGGCCACCAATTGCCCGGAATACAAAGTGACGGCGGTGCAAGCGCAGCGCACGAACCGCTGGTCGGACTGGCAGGAGGAGGATCGGCGCAGCGCTGATCTCATGCGCATCATCGCGGGGCGGACCGATGCCGCCGAGTGACGCCAGCCTGCCCGCGCCGGCGGTGGAGGAACAGGTCGAGCGCGTGTCCTTCGCGGGCGGGCGCGAGGCGCAGGCGCGCGAGACTGCGGTCGAAACGCCGGTCAATATCGTTTATGCGCCGATCCCCTTCGCGGTGATGATGTGCACGCCGCAGGATCTTGAAGATTTCGCCATCGGCTTCTCCTTCACGGAAGGCGTCATCGATTCCATCGACGACGTGCGTTCCGTGCATGTGGAGGAAGACCCCGAGCAGCGGGGCTTGCGGCTCGTCGTGTCGCTGGTGGGCGACAAGATGCAGCGTCATCTGGCCCGCGGGCGCAGCCTGTCGGGGCGCACGGGCTGCGGGGTGTGCGGGATCGACGATCTGTCCGCCATGCCCTGCGCGCGGGCGATCGACGCGCCCGCCTTCACGCTGTCCACCCGCGCCATGCAGCGCGCGCTTGATGAGCTGGTGGCGCGCCAGAGCCTTGGCGCGCGCACCGGCGCGACCCACGCCGCCGCCTGGTGCGGTCGGGAGGGGGACGTGCGCGCGGTGCGCGAGGACGTCGGCCGTCATAATGCGCTCGACAAGCTGATCGGCTGTTTGCTGCGCGAGAAAGCGTCTCCGGCGGATGGCTTCTTCGTCATCACGAGCCGGTGTTCGTTTGAAATGCTGGAGAAGGTCGCAGCCTTCGGCGCGCGCGCAGTGGTTGCGATCTCGGCCCCCACCTCGCTTGCGGTGGAGCGCGCGAAACTGCACGGCGTGACGCTCGTCGCGCTCGCGCGCAACGGCGGCGCGCTTGTCTTCAACGGGGCGGAGAACGTCTTGAGCGAGGAGACGCCATGAACGCGGAGAAGCTCGTGCGCATGGTCAATCAGGTCGCCGCCTTTTTCGCCAGCCAGCCGGAGGGCGAGCGGGAGGCCGGCGTGGCCGAACATGTCCGCAGCTTCTGGACGCCCGCCATGCGTCGCGACGTCTACGCCCATCTCGACGCTGGCGGCGCGGGGCTTGATCCGCTGGCTGCGCGCGCGCTCGCCGCCCTGCGGCGCAATGATGGGGCCGCGCGCGCCGATTGAGGCCTGCGCCTCAGCCGGCCTCGATGGCGACGTCGAGCAATTTTATCGCGCGTTGGAAGGCGTCGAGCTGCAATGAGACGGCGGCGCGCAATTTCGTCGGCGTGCGCGCCATCGAGAAGTGCAGCGCCTCCGCGATCTCTACGAAGCAGGCGTTGGTGATCTGGCGCGCAAGCTCGGGCGGTCGGTCAATATCGCGGAAGTAACGCACCACATGTTCTGCGAAACTGCGCGCCGAATAGCCGCGGGTCTGCGCCGCCTTGACGAGGTTCTGGTGCGTCTTGCGCAGTTTTTCGATGGTGAGCGCGTCGCAATCGGCGAAGTCGGGCGCGCTGTAGGAGCGCCGGAGACTCTCCGAAACGGAGTTCTCCAGATGGATCTGCAGCTCGACTGCAAGCGCGTCCATTCCACTGCCAGACACGGCGCCCCCTCCGTCCGTCTCCTCGCAAGGAAATGCTAGCGCAATGGCGAATGCGCGCAATTAGACCCCTCTGGCGCGCCCTTCGCGCGCCGATTCCCAACATGTTGAATCGATGGGTCATGCGGGCTTCATTCAGCTTCGTAAGCGAATGGCGGACAAAATTATTCACGAAAATCCAGGTCCCTGGCGCAAGAAAAGCGGTCTGAATTGATCAGAATCATGCGACGGCCGCCCGATAGGGGTCATGCTGCCTCGCGTGAATGGAGGTCCCGATGACGTCGCTTGTTCGCGTCCATGCGCCTGCTCTGGGTCTCGCGCTTGTGTTGTCCTGCGTTGCGGGCGGGGCGCAGGCGGGCTTTCTCGTTCTCGCCTGTCAGGGCGCGCGCGGTCCTTATGAATTGACGCTCGACGACGATCAGGGGCGCTTCGTCTCCACGCAGGGCGGCGCGCAGACGCAGCTCGTGCTGCGCGGCCTGACGAAGGACGGCGGCGCGCTCAACGCGCGCGGCTATGTGGCGGGGCGCGGAACGGACTTCGCCTTCGTCCAGCGCGGATCGGGCGCGACGATCACCTATTCCTTCGGCAACGGCGGCAAACAATCGGATGAGTGCCGCGTCACGTCGCAGAGCCGGTGAAGGCTGCGCGTCAAACGGCCCAGGGCGTTGGCGGGGGAACCGGGCACGGCCCCTCAACCGGCACTGTCTTGAAATCCGCCGGCCCGACGATCTCCAGATATTCCATGTCCGGCGAATAATCGAACAGGAAGTGGACGATGCCCGGACGCTGGTGAACGCAATCGCCGGCCTTCACCAATGTCACCTTGTCCCCATACATGAAGCGCGCCCAGCCCTTCATCATGATGACGATCTGGAAATCGGCCACGTGATAGTGCCAGCCCGTGCCGCCGGTGGGTGGCGCGTTGGCTTTCACGAGATGGGCGATCACCTTGCCGTTGGTGGCGTCGGCGACGCCGAGGTCGCGGTAGAGGAAGAAGTCGCGCAGGCCGCCGGAGACATATTGCGTGTCGTCGGGCTTCACATGGGAGAATTTCGTCGACGTTTCGTCAAACATGCTCCGCCTCCATTGCAGGATCAGAACTCGACTTCGAGCTCCTCGATCTCTTCCTGCTCCAATTGCGCCTGCGCGATCCAATCCTGCATGGCGGGCCATGCGTAGATCGCATCCCGATAGGCTGCGCATATGGGATCGAGAGCGACGCCATAGGTCTGAAACCGCGTCGCGACAGGCGCATACATGGCGTCGGCGATCGTCAGTCCGCCGAAAAGATAGGGGCCGCCGTAACGCGCGATGCAGTCGCGCCAGATATGGGCGATGCGGTCGATGTCGGCCTGGGCTTTCGGCCAGATCCGGAAGCCGGGCGCATGGGCTTTGAGGTTCATCGGCAGCGCCGAGCGCAGGGCCGAGAAGCCGGAATGCATCTCGCCGCATATGGCTCTGCAATGGGCACGTTGCATGATGTTTGCGGGCAACATGCCTGCTTCGGGTGCAAGCTCGTTGAGCAATTCGCCGATCGCCAGCGTGTCCCAGACGCGCTCGCCGTCGAGCGTGATTGAAGGAACGAGGATCGACGGCGACAAAAGCAGAAGCTCCGCGCGCGCGTCCGGATCGTCCGCAGGCGCCTGAATCTCTTTGAAAGGCAAGCCGGACATCCTCATCATCAGCCAGCCGCGCAGCGACCATGAGGAATAGGTTCTGCTGCTGATCGTGAGCGTGATCTCGGACATGACGCGCGCTTCCCTGACTTTCGCAAGCAAAGCAAGCGGCGTACCAGCGCATGGGAGGCGTGGCATATCGCTTGCTTAACCATTCGTCAGAGAAGCGGGGCGCCATGCTGTATCAAGCCTACAAACTCGTCGACGACGTCTGCGCGCCCGCGCGCATTGGCGCCGCCGGACTCGAGCGACGGTTGCGCGTTCTGGGCGACATGCGGCCCGCCTCCTGGTTTTGGGATCACGCGGCGGCGGCCTGCGAACTGGTGGAGCTTTCGGGCTTCACCCATGTCCATCCGGGCTTCGGCGTCGATGAAGTCGTGGGCCATAACGGCGGCGGGGCGCCTGTGCGCGAGACGCGCGCCATGGGCACGCCTTTCTGCGACCTTGTGCGGTTTCGCCGCGCGGATGCGCAGGGCCTGCCGCGCGTCCTGCTGGTCGCGCCGATGTCGGGCCATTACGCGAGCCTGCTGCGCGGCACGATCGGCGCGCTCGTGCGCGATTTCGACGTCTATGTGACGGACTGGCGCAACGCGCGCGACATTCCTCTCGCCGAGGGCGTGATGACGCTCGACGGCTATGTGCAGCACGTCATCGATTTCCTGCGGTTCATGGGGCCTGGCGGCCATGTGGTCGCGGTCTGTCAGCCGGTCGTCGCCGCGCTCGCCGCCGTCGCCGTCATGGCGGAGGATGGGGACGCCTGCGCGCCCGCGAGCCTCACGCTCATGGCGGGGCCTATCGACACGCGGGTCTCGCCCACCAAGGTCAACGAGCTTGCGACGTCGAAGCCCATCGAATGGTTTCGCGACAATATGATCTCGACAGTGCCCGCAGGCCTTCCGGGCGCGGGCCGCAAGGTCTATCCGGGCTTCCTTCAGCTGACCGCCTTCATGAGCATGAACGCGGAGCGCCACGCGCGCTCCTTTGGCGAGCTCTATCGCGCGCGCCTGGCCCGCGACGACGCCAAAGCCGAGCAGATCCGTGCGTTCTATCAGGAGTATTTCGCGATCATGGATCTCGACGCCGAGTTCTATCTGCAGACGATCGAGACGATCTTCCAGCGCTGCGACCTCCCGCGCGGCAGGCTTGCGTTCAAGGGCCGCCGCGTCGATCCCGGCGCGATCCGCCGCACGTTCCTGTTCACGGTGGAAGGCGAGAAGGACGACATTTGCGCGCCGGGTCAGACGATGGCGGCGCATGATCTGTGCACGGGCCTGCGCCCTTACATGAAGTCGCACCATTTGCAGCCCGGCGTCGGCCATTACGGCGTGTTCAACGGACGTAAATGGGAAACCGCGATCTATCCGCGGGTGCGCGAGCACATCCAGACGAGCGATTGAGCGATGCGCGCCTGAGACGAGCGGGCCGGCAGTTATGACGACGTCATGGGGAAAGTTGGTAGCGGAGGAGGGACTCGAACCCCCGACACAAGGATTATGATTCCTCTGCTCTAGCCAGCTGAGCTACTCCGCCCCGCGCGCAGGCCCGGGGGGCCGCGCGAGACGAGGCGCATATAGGAGGGCCGGGCGAGGGGTGTCAAGGCGCGCCGCGGGCTGCGGCGGGCCTTTTTGCGCAGGTCCGCGCGCCGCCTGCGGGAGCGCGCCCGGGGGCGTCCTCAGGCGGCTTTCTGAATGCGCGCGAGGGTGAACAGGCCGAGCGGCGCCAGACGCCGGCGTTCGAGCAGCGTGAGGTCGGGGCGGGAGTCGACGAAATCGCCGATGGTCTCCCACGGAAACTGCGGGCGCCAGCCCAGTTTCTCCGCGCGCTTCTCCATGAAGGCCTCGATCGCCGCGATCGGGCCGCGGTCGGCGCCGATGTGGTTGACGATCACGATCTCGCCGCCCGGGCGCGTCACGCGCGCCATTTCCTCCAGCGTGCGCCGTGGATCGGGAACGACGGTGACGACATAGGGCGCGACCACCGCGTCGAATGCGGCGTCGGGATATTCGAGATTCATCGCGTCCATCACGCGCAGGTCCTCGACATTAGCGAGGCCCTTCTCCGCCACGCGGCGGCGCGCGATGTCGAGCATCGGTTCGGAGAGATCCACGCCGACGATGCGCACGTGGCGTTCGAACATGGGCAGTTCAAGCCCGGTGCCCACGCCGACGTCGAGCACGCGTCCGCCCAGCCGGTTGATCGCGGCCGCCGCGGCCAATCGTCCGGGCTTCATCGCGAGGGTGAAGACGGCGTCGTAGATCGGCGCCCAGCGTGCGTATGCGTCCTTCACGTTTTCGTTGGTGATGTCGGCGAGGCGTCGACCGCCTTCGCCCGCGGTTTCTCCGTGCACGATTTCCCCTCCCGGAAATGTTGCGGAAACGAATGATGGAGTCAGATGGCGGCTTCCGTCGCGCGGATGTAGCCGCCGCCGAGAACGCGCGCGCGCGCTCCGGGGCCGTCATAGAACACGCAGGCCTGTCCCGGCGAGACGCCTTCCTCGCCGTTGAGCAATTCCACTTTCACGCCCGCTTCGTCCCGCAGCAGCAGCGCCGGCGCCGGCGTGCGGGTCGAGCGCAGGCGCGCATGGATCTCGCGCCCGCCGGGCGGCAGGTCGCTCAACTCGCCCTCGCCGATCCAGTTTACGTCACGCAACCGCACGACGCGCGTGGCGAGCGCGGCGCGCGGGCCCACGATCACGCGGCGCGCGGCGGCGTCGAGCCGCACCACGAACAGCGGCTCGCCGCCGGTGGCCGCCGCGTCGCTGACGCCCAGTCCGCGGCGCTGGCCGATCGTGTAGCGCATGATGCCCTGGTGCTGGCCGAGAACGCGCCCGTCCACATGCACGATCTCGCCCGGCTCGGCGGCGTCGGGCCGCAGTTTCTCGATCACTTCCGTATAGCGGCCGGTGGGCACGAAGCAGATGTCCTGGCTGTCGGGCTTTTCGGCGACGGCGAGGCCGCATTCGCGCGCGATCTCGCGCACCTGCGACTTGGGAAGGTCGCCAAGCGGAAAGCGCAGCAGGTCGAGCTGGGCGCGCGTGGTGGCGAACAGGAAATAGCTTTGGTCGCGTTCAGGATCGGCGGCGCGGAACAGCGCGCGCCCGCCGTCGGGCAGGGCGGCGGAGGAAATGTAATGGCCGGTCGCGAGGGCATCGGCGCCCAGATCGCGCGCGGTCTCGAACAGATCCGCGAACTTGATGTGCTGGTTGCAGGCGACGCAGGGAATGGGCGTCTCGCCCGCCGCATAGGATTGCGCGAAGGGGTCGATCACCTTCTCGCGGAAGCGGCTCTCGTAATCGAGCACGTAATGGGGAAAGCCGACTCGTTCGGCGACGCGGCGCGCGTCCAGAATGTCCTGGCCCGCGCAGCAGGCGCCCTTGCGCTTGGTCGCCGCCCCGTGATCGTAGAGCTGCAGCGTGACGCCGATCACGTCATAGCCCTCGCGCGCGAGCAGGGTGGCGACGACGGAGGAATCGACGCCGCCCGACATGGCCACCACCACCCGGGTCTGCGCCGGGGGCTTGGGCAGGCCGAGCGAATTCAGCGCCGCCGGGGAGGCGGGCGCCGGGGCTGGCTCGGGCTTGGCGGGCGTCAGGGTCGTCGTCATGGATGCGGCGGCGATGGGAGAGCGGGGAAGCCGCCTCTACATGGGTCTCGTGGGGGCAGAGAAAAGCACGCCGCGCGCGAATTGCAAGGCGAGCCTTGGCCCGGGCGCGGGCGATTCGGCGAAAGCGGCGCGGCGGGGGCTCCCCGGCTTATGGTTAACGGTCCCTTCCCAAGGCGCCCCAAAAGGGCACGGAGAGCGGCCAATTCCTAACGCATTCCCAATAAAACAATGGTTTTGCAGCGTTTTTTGGCCCCTACGCGGAGCTTCCGCTTAGACCTTTCTTAAAGGGTGGCGCGCTAATGTGGCTTCAGTGGAGTGGTGCTGGAGTTTGAGTAAACCATGACCGAGCCCTATCGCCCGAGGGTCAAGTACGTCATCGGGCCCGACGGAAGTCCCCTCACGATCGCCGACCTGCCCCCCGCCGACACGAAGCGGTGGGTCATCAGGCGAAAGGCGGAAGTCGTCGCGGCGGTGCGCGGCGGACTTTTGTCGCTTGAGGAGGCCTGTAACCGCTACACCCTCACGGTGGACGAGTTCCTCAGCTGGCAGATGTCCATCGACCAGCACGGACTCGCGGGATTGCGCACCACGCGCATCCAGCACTACCGCCAGTAAGGCGCGCGCCTCACCGCGTTCTCGAAGCCGGCCCCCCGGGGCCGGCTTTCGCTTTTTCAGGGCAGGTCCGCCCGCGCGCCTCAGCGGTGAAGGGCTGTGGGCGGGTCGATGTTGCGGGTCGCCTTGCCGAGCTGCGAGCGTTCGAACAGCAGCACGACGGGGATCGAGGCCACCAGCGGCAGGATGAGATAAAACAGCCGCCACACCAGCAGCGCTGCGAACACCGAGGTCGCGGGCACCTGCGGCATGATCGCCAGGAACACGGCCTCCATCACGCCCACGCCGCCGGGCACCTGCGAAAGAAGGCCGGCGGAGAAGGACAGGAGGAAGGCGCCCAGCACCAGCATGAACGTGGTGTTCTCGTGCGGCAGCGCGAAATAGATGATGCCGGCCGCGCCGATCAGCTCAAGGGGCGCGGCGATATATTGGCGCGCGACGATGGGAAGGCGCGGATAGACGAGTTCGAAGCCGCCGATCTTGAGCGGCGGGAAATGCCGCCATGAGCCGATCGTGTAGAGGGCGCAGAAGGCGAGCAGGGCGACGCCGAAGCCGCGCGCGGCCATTTCGCTCAAGCCGAACGAGGCGGACAATTCGCTCAGCGGCGCAAGAATGCCCGGTTCCCACACAAGCACGAGGCCAAGCAGAATGATCACGCCGAACGCGAACGTGTAGGAGCACAGGCCCACCAGAACCGCGACCTCGGCGGCCGAAAGTCCCTTGGCGGTATAAGCGCGAAAACGCACCATGCCGCCGGAGAAGACCGAGGCGCCGATATTGTGCGAGAGCGCGTAGGTGACGAAAGAGCACACCGCCACATAGATGAACGAGATGCCCCGCTGCCGGTTGAGATGGATCAGCGCGATGCGGTCGTACCAGGCCAGCGCGGCGTAGGCGAGCAGGGTGGAGGCGAAGGCGAGCAGATAAGCGGTGGGCGGAATGCCCGTGAGCTTCTCCGCGATCACGGAGGAGATCACCTGCACGTCGCCCCACAGGCCGAGCGCGTCGAGCCGCGCCTTCACGGCCGGGTCCGCGGAGACCTCCGCCTGCATTTTTACGTAGAGAAGGCGAACCGACCACACGACGGCGACCAGACCGATCGCCGGCCAGAAGAAATCCCGAATGCGCTTCACGTTCCCCTCGCGGCAGGTCCCCTCGCGGCGGCCTGCGCCCACGCCGCGTCTTACGGCGGCGGGGAAAAGGCCTCATTGCGCGGCGCACCATTTTGCGGGCGTCGCCGACGCAATTCATCACGTGCACGGACAAGCGCAGGATTCAAGTGCGCTGCAGGCCCGCAGCGCAAAAAACAACCGCGCAAAGGTCTCGTTCAGGCTCCCGCGGCCCGCAAGCCGGCGGATTCCATGTCGCGCAGGTCTCCGGCGCGCTCCCCGCCCTTTTCGCGGCCTTCGAGGCTCTGGGCGCGGGCGACGTCCTCCAGCGCCTCGTCGAGGGCGGCGCGCGCCTCTTCGAGCTGCTGGCGAAGTTCGTTCGCCGATTGCGCGAGATTGTCGCGGCGCGTGCGCGCGGCGCGCGCATAGGTGGAATAAGCGAAATGGGCCGCGTCGGCGATGCCGGAGCGTTGCTCCTCGGCGGCGATCTCGCGATCAAGGTCGGCGACCATGCGCGAGAACTCGGCGATCATGGCTTCGATCTGCGCCACGCGCCGGCGCTTCTCCTCTGCCTGGAATCTCTTGAGGCGGACAAGGCTATCCCGCGACTTCATACGCGACACTCCAACGCAAACACATTCCAAGGACTCGCCGCGCTGACGCGGCGAGCGGCTTTCCGCGAGACGAATTAAGGATGACGGAGCAAAGTTGCTCTTTCGTTACTGAGGGAAGACGACTTCGCCCTGTAAAAGCCATGCTCATGATTCGCATGGGCCCGTGGGCGCCGGTTAATCGTCTGTTAACCGGTTCGGTTAAGGATGTGTCGACCACCGGACGGACCCTGCTTCATTGCGTTAAGGCGCGCGAACGGACCGAACCGGAGTCGATGAGGCGAAGGATTATCAGGGCTCTGCCTTGCGTCTTTCGTCTGACGCATCTTTTTTCGAGCGGCCGACGAATGCGGCGCTTGCCATGGGGAATCACGGTTTGTTAACCATTACGCGTTAACGTCTCGTCGCTGATGATTTGAATCGCCCGATGGGGCGCGGACGGACGCATGAATGGCCGACGGTCGTATTCACGGGGCAAGGGTGGGGACCTGACATGCGGGTATTGTTGATCGAGGACGACAGCGCAACGGCCCAAAGCATCGAATTGATGCTGAAGTCCGAGAACTTCAATGTCTACACGACGGACCTTGGCGAAGAGGGCATCGACCTCGGCAAGCTCTACGACTACGACATCATCCTTCTCGACCTGAATCTGCCGGACATGTCCGGCTATGAGGTCCTGCGGACGCTGCGGGTCGCGAAGGTCAAGACTCCGATCCTGATTCTCTCCGGCCTCGCCGGCATCGAGGACAAGGTGAAGGGCCTCGGCTTCGGCGCGGACGAC
>CAZYBF010000034.1:0-28474 GCA_964645525.1 uncultured Beijerinckia sp. | reverse complement strand
CGCCGGGGCGCCTGTCTCGATCCAAGCCGACAGGTTCGGCCAGTTCAGCGCCAATGTGGAGATCGACGGGCGACGGCTGAAAATGCTCGTGGATACGGGCGCGACCTTCCTCTCGCTGAGCCATGACGACGCGGCCTCGATGGGCCTGCGCCCCCTTCCGCATGAATTCACGATGCCGCTCATCACCGCCAGCGGCGAGCTGAAGGCCGCCCGGACGCGGCTGCGCGAAGTGCGGGTGAATGGCGTCGTCGCCTATGACGTGCCCGCCATCGTCATGCCCAAGGGAGCCGGCGCCACAAGCCTGTTGGGCATGAGCTTCCTCTCCAAACTGCGCGGGTTTGAGGTGGCCTCCGGCCAATTGCTGCTCAAACCCTGACCTGCGCCTTGTTTCCGCCGCGCAAGGAGCGCAGACAAGCGCCCGGAAGCGGTTTATTGTCACCGCCCCGAACCAGAGGCCGCCATGTATCCAAAGCCCGTCCCGCAGCTCACGCCCAACACCTACGATTACGAATCCCGTCCGATGGTCAAAGCGACGGGCTTTCGCGAATACGACGCGCGCTGGCTGTTCGAGAAAGAGATCAACCTGATGGGCGTGCAGGCCCTCGGGCTCGGCCTGGGCACGCTGCTGCATGAGATGGGCGTGAAGCCGGAACTGGCGACGGGCCATGATTACCGCTCTTATTCCGCCTCCATCAAATATGCGCTCGTCACCGGCCTGATGGCGGCCGGCGTGAAAGTGCACGACATCGGCCTCGCCATGTCGCCCATGGCCTATTTCGCCCAGTTCGAACTCGACGTGCCCGCCGTCGCCATGGTGACCGCCTCGCACAACGACAATGGCTGGACCGGGGTGAAGATGGGCGCGCAACGCCCTGTGACCTTCGGGCCGGACGAAATGGGCCGTCTGCGCGACATCGTGCTTGAGGGGCGCTTCCGTTACGCGGAAGGCGGCGGCTATCGTTTCGTGGAGAACTTCCCCGCACGCTACATCGCGGACCTGACCAATCGCGCGCCCCTGAAGCGCAAGCTGAAAGTGGTCGCGGCCTGCGGCAATGGCACGGCGGGCGCCTTCGCGCCGCGCATTCTGGAGGCGCTGGGCTGCGAGGTCATTCCGCTCGACGCAGAGCTCGACCACACCTTCCCGCGCTACAATCCCAATCCTGAAGACATGGAAATGCTGCACGCCATGGCCGACAAGGTCCGCGAGACGGGCGCGGACGTGGGGCTGGGTTTCGACGGCGACGGGGACCGCTGCGGCGTGGTGGATGAAAAGGGCCACGAGATCTTCGCCGACAAGATCGGCGTTATGCTGGCGCGCGATCTTGCGAAGCTGCATCCCGGCGCCACGTTCGTGGTGGACGTTAAGTCCACCGGCCTGTTCGCCACCGACCCCGTTCTGCGCAGCCTGAACGTGAAGGCGGATTACTGGAAGACCGGACATTCCTACATCAAGCGCCGCGTGACCGACCTGAAGGCGCTCGCGGGCTTCGAGAAATCGGGCCATTTCTTCTTCAATGCGCCCGTGGGCCGCGGCTATGACGACGGCGTGCTCACCGCCATCCATGTGCTGGAGATGCTCGACCGCAATCCCGGCAAGTCGATGGGCGACCTCTATGCGGATCTGCCCAAGACCTGGGGCTCGCCCACCATGTCGCCCCATTGCGCGGACGAAGTGAAATATCGCATCGTCGATGAGATCACCGAACAGGTGAAAGCGATGCATGCGCGCGGCGAAAAGCTGATCGGACAGTCCATCGTTGACGTGGTGACTGTGAACGGCGTGCGCGTAATGGTGGAAGACGGCACATGGGGCCTCGTGCGCGCCTCCTCCAACAAGCCGGAGCTCGTGGTGGTGGTGGAAAGCCCGGCCGCAGAAACGCGGATGCGCGAAATGTTCGCCGCCGTGGACGCGATCATCCGTCAGCACAAGGAAGTCGGCGCCTATAATCAAACGATCTGAAGCGTCCTGCGCGGCGAATGCAAACGCTCCGGCCCCGCCGGAGCGTTTCTTTTTGGCCGCCCGCCATGACGCAACAGGAGATTTAACTGGATCGTAACAACGACGTCCTAGTTTTGAGCTTCAGGACCGCACCCCCAGCTCTGGAGATCGTGTCAAATGAATAAGAAATTCGCCCAATTCCTCGCCGATGAAACCGGTGCGACCGCAATCGAATACGGTCTCATCGCCTCGCTGATCAGCGTCGCGATCATCGCCGCCGCCCTCACGATGGGCACGAAACTCTCCTCGACCTTCACCCGGGTTAGCACGCAGCTGCGCTGACCCGGCTCGCGCGCGAGCCCTGCGCCAAGCGTCGCTCCACAAACAGAAAAACGCCCCGGCATGCCGGGGCGTTTTCTCTTTGGCGGCGATTGCGCGACGGAGACGAAAGCCGCGCCGTCGCTTTACTTGTTCTGCATCATGGAGCCCGACCGAGCCTGGGCCTGGGTGATCGCCTCAGTCAGATGACGCGGAGCGTCGCCAAGGCTGACCACGGGATTGCAGCGGGGCGTGCAATCCCAGGACTCGCGCTCGAGACCGCGCTGAACAACGAGATTCGTCGAGGAGCCGACCACGCGGATCACAGATTCGCCGACCGACTTCCCATCGCGATCGAGCGCAATCATGTTTGTGCGGCCAAACGATTTAGCGGTGAGCACCATCTGATTGGTTTTCTTGATCATCGTGACGTCGGCCACCCCCGGATTGCCGATGATCACCGTCATGGCGTTCTGCGGCAGGCTCAGGATCGTGGCCTTGTCGAGAGTGAGCGTGATCATATCGCCCGAGGATTGCGCGCTCGCCGGGCCGCAGAGCGACGCCGAAGCCGTCACCGCGAGGCAAAGGTTTCTTACATGGGCGAAAAGGATGTCAAAACGCATGGGCGTAATCTCTTTGAGCAACGAGATGAACAAACCGAATGGAGGACACTTTGATCGAAAATGGTGAAGGAAGTTTGAAGGCGAGAAAGCCACGCACCGGGCAAAGAAAGCTTCGCTCAACGTCATCCCATGGACAAAGCAAGGAAAGAAGTCGCCGCAACTTTCCATCAATCAAAATCATAGCAACCCGCGCCAGGGGCCGAACCCAGCTCGAACTTAACCCGATCGTAAGAGGGCGAGGGCTAGTGTTTCCTCACGGCTGACGCAAGCCGTTCAATTGTGTTCTGGAGATTGCATCACATGATCAAGAATTCTTTCGCTCGCTTTATCGCCGACGATTCCGGCGCGACCGCCATCGAATATGGCCTGATCGCTTCTCTGATCAGCGTCGCGATCATCGCCGCCGCCCTCACCATGGGCACCAAGCTGTCCAGCACCTTCACGCAGGTCAGCTCGCAGCTCCGTTGAGCTGATCGACCGGCCAGAGCCGGCCGGCGAGGTTCCAGGAAGGGGCGCGCGGACAAGTCCGCGCGTCCCTTCATCGTTGCGCGTCATCGATTCCCCACCAGGAACATTTCAAATGATCGTCGCGATCGCAGGCCTGACCCTTTTCCCACTGATGATGGCCTATGCGGCCTTTTCCGACATACTGACGATGACGATCCCCAACAAGCTGACGCTTGCTCTTGGGGTCGCCTATTTCGGCATGGCCGCCGCCACGGGCCAACCCCTCGAAACCGTGCTCACGCATGTGGCTTGCGCGGCGACGGTTCTCGCGATCGCCTTCGTCATGTTCTGCATGGGCTGGATGGGCGGCGGGGACGCGAAGCTCGCATCCGCCGTCGCATTGTGGATGGGTTTTCCGCTGAGCGCGGAATATCTGCTGATCGCAAGCTTTTTCGGCGGAGGTTTGACGCTCGCCATTATTCTTGGGCGTAAACAGCCGTTGCCTGCAAGGCTTGTCGGATACGCTTGGATCGAACGCCTCCATAATGAAAAAACCGGTGTGCCATATGGGGTTGCGCTCGCAGCCGCAGGCCTTCTTCTGTATACGGAGACCGGCGTATGGAAGAGTCTCGCGCTCGCATGATCTGCTGAACTGCGAATTCAAGCAGATTGATTAACCTTAATTTGAGCTTTGCCGATCTACACTGATCCACGGTTTGAATCATTTTCAGTTGGATCGTTTTCATGAAGGCCAATCGCAAATTCATTATCGCAGGCGCGGGCGCTTCCGGTCTTCTTGCGCTTCTTCTCATCGCAACCTCGGGATCGCCGCCGGAGGCGCCTCCCCCCGTTTCTGAGGCGCAGGCGCCCAGCCAGCCCGCTCCCCAGCTTGATACGGAAAGCGTGCTCGTCGCGCAAAACGAGATCCCGCTTGGATCCGTCGTCACCGAAAAGGATCTCGTCTGGGTTCAATGGCCCCGGCAATTCGCGGGGCCGGGCTCGGTCCGCATGTCGGAAGATCCCAACGCCATACAGACTTTGCAGGGCAGCGTAGCGCGCCAGTCCTTTTTCCACGGCGAACCTATTCGCCGCGAAAAGCTTGTGAAGGCGGGCAACACCGGCTTCCTGTCCGCGCTTCTGCCACCTGGCCTGCGCGCCATGGCGATCAATATCGATGCGAGCGGCTCCATGACCGCCGGCGGCTTCATATTGCCCAATGATCGTGTCGACGTTCTGCGGGTTATGTCGACCAATGAAGGCGGCGAATCAGAAACCATTCTCACCAACATCCGCGTTCTGGCGATTGGTCAGAACATAGAAGAGAAGAATGGCGAGCGCGTCGTGGTGGGTTCGAACGCGACCCTGGAACTGACGCCCAACCAGGCGGAGATCGTTGCGGCCGCCCAGCGCGGCGGCCAGCTGACCCTGGTTCTGCGGAGCATGTTGGAGATGAACCGCAAGGCGGAGCCCGCAGCCGTTGAGGCGAGCGACCGCAGCCTGACGATTATCAGGAATGGCGCGTCTACCTCGCTGATCCGCAAGTAAGCGTTTGCGTTTGCATTCATTTTTGTTTTTTTGGAGTGACGTGATGTTTCGTCCTGTTCCCATGACCGCACTGCTTGCGCCCGTCGCATTGTGCGTCTCGCTTCATGCAAGCGCCACAGCGCTTGCGCAGACAAGATCCGCGGCGCAGGCGCCGCGGCTCGATTCCGCTGGACAAATCACCGGCAACCCATCGATGCAGCGCATCAATATGGGCGTCGGAAAATCCGTGATCGTCGATCTGCCACGCGACGCCGCTGAAATCTTCGTCGGCAATCCTAAAGTGGTGAATGCGGTCGTGCGCTCGGCGCGTCGTCTCTATGTGATCGGCGCGGCGGCGGGCCAAACCACCATTTTCGCGATGGACGCGGCAGGGCAGAAAATCGCAACGGTTGAAATCAACATCGGCCGCGATGTCGGCGAGTTGATGCGCATTCTACGCCTGTCGCTGCCCGACAGCGATGTGGTGGCGCGCACCGTTGAAGACACGATCATCCTGAGCGGCAGCGTGGCGAACCTCGCCGACGCACAGAAGGCGATGGATATCGCCGCTGGATTCATGAACAACGGCGCAAACGCGGAAGGCGGCTCCGGCGCCGGCGCGGGCGCCGCCACACAGGCGAATGGCAAGCTTGTGAACACGATCACCGTGCGCGGGCGCGACCAGGTGATGCTGAAAGTGACCATCTCCGAGGTGCAGCGCACCGTGGTGAAGCAGCTCGGCGTCACATCCTCGCAGCTTAGCGGCAATTGGGGAGCGTTGAAACTCGCCAGTCCGATCAGCAATCCCAATAACTCGCTTACGCTTGGCGGCGCGGGCAACATCACCGCGACGCTCAGCGCGCTGGAGCGTTATGGCGTCGCCCGCGTGCTAGCCGAACCGACGGTGACGGCCGTCTCCGGCGAAGTCGCGAAATTCATGGTCGGCGGCGAACTGCCTATTCCGTCCGGCCAATCGTGCTCCGTCGACGCCAATAACAAGCAGGTCTGCATACCCGGCGGCGCGGCCTTCAAGCCTTATGGCATCAGCCTGAATTTCGCTCCGCTCGTCCTCTCGGAGGGCCGCATCGCGCTGAAAGTGTCGACCGAAGTCACCGAAGTCGACAATACGCAGGGCACGACCATCGCCGGCGCGAAAGTGCAGGCGTTCCGCACCCGACGCAATGAGACGAGCGTCGAACTGCCTTCCGGCGGCTCGATCGTCTCGGCCGGCCTGCTGCAGATGAACTCCCGCCACGCGATCGAAGGCATGCCGGGGCTGATCAACCTGCCGATCCTGGGCAGCCTGTTCCGCTCGCGCGAGTATCTGCGCGACGAAACGGAGCTTCTGATCATCGTCACCCCTTACATCGCGAAATCCTCGAGCGCCTCCGCGCTCGCGCGACCCGACGAGGGCTTCGCGGACGCCACCGACCCGCAAGGCTGGTTCCTGGGACGCGTCAACAAGCTTTATGCGGCGCCAGGCGCAAGCCCCGTCAGGCCCTCACAAGGCCGGTTTGGATTCATCGTCGATTGATCAGCGGAACGGAAATCGCCATGTTCATCACACACGCCTCTTCCCGCCGGCTGGCGCGCGCTGCGCGCTGGCTAGGCGTCGCCTGCCTCGCCGGCGCCGCCGCGGGCTGCGCCTCTAAGCCGCCGACCGAAGTCACCAGCGGCGATTACAGAGCGCGCCACCAGATCGGCCTGACGGAAGGCCCGCGCTCCGTCGACGTTTTCCCCGTCGGCATGGGCGCGCTCGACGCCGCATCACGCGAAAAAGTGCGCGCGTTCTCGCACTCCTACCTGCGCGAAGGTCGCGGCCCGATCGCCATACAGACGCCGCGCGGCACGATGAATGACGCGCATGTGCGCGCCATGACGGAAGCCATTCGTCGTGAGATGGCGGCGTCGGGCGTCACCAGCGCCGTCGCTGTGGGCCCCTATGACGTTGCGGACCCAAAGCACGCCGCGCCGATCCGCATTTCCTATCTCGGCCTCGTGGCCCGCGTTCCTCATCAGTGCGGCCAGTGGCCGTCGGACCTCGCCTCGGGCTCCTCTCTGCAGGGATGGGAGAACACGAGCCACTGGAACCATGGATGCGCTTTCCAAAACGCGTTCGCGCAGCAGGTCGCCGATCCGCGCGATCTTGCAGGCCCGCGCGCCGAGGGCGCCTCCGACGTCGTCATGCGCACGCGCGCCATCAAGCAGGCGCGTGAAGGCCAAACTCAGGCATTGCCAGCAGCGAGCGCGAAACAGTGAACACGCAAACTCCCAGCGAGGGGAATGCGAATCTACAGATTGCGCAGATTCCCCGGGTCTCCATCCAGGCCTTCTGCGAAACGCAGGCGACGGCCAGCGCGATCAATCAAGCGGCCATGGACCGTCGCATGAGCAAGGCCCATGTGAAGGTGAACATGGGCGGCGGCGCCGCCGCGATCGAAGCCTATCGCGACTCGCCGACGCCCAATCTCCTGATCCTTGAGGGGACAGGCGACCGCGAGACGCTGCTCGGTCATCTGGAGCAATTGTCAGAATTGTGCGAGCCCAGCACGAAGGTGGTCATCATCGGCCCCTTCAACGACATCACGCTGTATCGCGAGCTGATGTCGCTGGGGGTGAGCGAATATCTGTGCGCGCCGGTGGACGTGATCAATTTCGTCGCGCTGGTCGCCAACCTGTTCGCGAGCACCGCGGGCAAGCCGATCGGACGCGTGATCGCCGTCATGGGCGCCAAGGGCGGCGTGGGCTCGTCCACGATCGCCCATAACCTCGCGTGGAGCGTCGCCACAAGCTTCAATATGCCGGCGATCCTGGTCGATTTCGACGTCGCGTTCGGCACGGCGGGGCTCAACTTCAACCAAGACCCATCAACGACCATTATGGACGTGATCGGGCTGGGCGAACGTCTTGATCAAAGCACGCTCGACAAGGTGATGTTCCGCTGCTCCGAGATGCTGAATCTCATCGTTGCGCCAGCGACGCTCGACACGGTTTGCGACTTTTCGGAAGACGCCTTTGATCCATTTCTGGACCTGCTGCGCACCGCGGCGCCGAACCTCATCCTTGACTTGCCCCACGCATGGACCGGATGGATCAAGTCTGCGGCGATGAGCGCGGATGAAGTCGTCGTCGTGGCCTCGCCCGATCTGCCCAATTTACGCAATTCGAAGGTCCTGCTCGACACATTGCGGGCATCGCGACCCAATGACGCTGCGCCAAAACTGGTTCTCAATATGGTCGGCGCGCCCAAGCGTCCTGAGATCGAGCCGTCCGAATTCGTAGGCGCGCTTGATGCTCAGGCCGCAACGATCATTCCCTATGATGCGAAATTGTTCGGCTCGGCGTCCAATAACGGACAAATGCTCGCTGAGACCGATCCCTCGAGCAAGATCAACGAAAACATCGCCGAACTTGCCCGCAGGGTGATGTCGCAGGTCGCCGAGCCGCCGAAGCCCGCCAAAAAATCATTGCTTGCGCCAATTGGATCAATTCTTGCGCGCATGAAGAAAGCTTCCTGAAGGACGAGAGCCCGATGTTCGGAAAACGCAGCAGCACCACGTCCCCGCTCGCCGCTCGCATGAATGTGGCGACAGCGAGCGTCCCGAGGCAGGACGTCGCTCCGCAGGTCGCCGCGCCGAACGGCGCGGAGGCCATGTTCGAATCACTCGCCGCCGCGCCTGCTCTTGCGCCCGCGCCCGTGCGCAAGCCGCCGCCGCCTCCGCCCGTGGTCGCTCATCGCTCGGAAAGCTTCTACCAGACCAAAACGGTCGTCTTCGGCGCCATGCTGGAGGCGATCGACATCGCGTCGCTCGCGAAAGTCCCTCCGGCCACCGCGCGGGAGGAGATTCGCGACATCGTGAGCGAGATCATCCAGATCAAGAACATCTCCCTGTCCCTTTCGGATCAGGAGGATTTGCTCGACGACATCTGCAACGACATTCTGGGCTTTGGCCCGTTGGAGCCGCTGCTGGCGCGCGACGACATCGCCGACATCATGGTGAACGGCGCTGAACGCACCTTCATCGAAGTGGGCGGCAAGATCCAGCTCACCAATGTGCGCTTCCGCGACAATAACCAGCTCATGAACATCTGCCAGCGGATCGTCAGTCAGGTCGGCCGGCGCGTGGACGAAGCCTCGCCCATCTGCGACGCGCGCCTGCTCGACGGTTCGCGCGTCAACGTGATTGCGCCGCCCTGCGCTATCGACGGCCCTGCGCTCACGATTCGTAAGTTCAGGAAGGACAAGCTCACTCTCGACCAGATCCAGCGCTTCGGCGCGATCTCCGAGGCTGGCGCGGAGCTTTTGAAGATCATCGGCCGCGTGCGCTGCAACGTTCTGATCTCCGGCGGCACGGGTTCGGGCAAAACGACGCTTCTCAACTGCCTCACGAATTTCATTGAGGATGGAGAGAGAGTGATCACCTGCGAGGACGCTGCGGAACTGCAGCTCCAGCAGGCGCATGTGGTGCGGCTCGAAACCCGCCCGCCCAGTCTCGAAGGCAGCGGCGCCATCACCATGCGCGACCTCGTCAGGAACTGCCTTCGTATGCGTCCTGAGCGGATCATCGTCGGCGAAGTTCGCGGACCCGAAGCCTTCGACCTTCTGCAGGCGATGAACACAGGCCACGACGGGTCCATGGGAACGCTGCACGCCAACTCGCCGCGCGAGGCGATCGGACGTCTGGAATCCATGATCACCATGGGCGGCTTCTCCCTGCCCCAACGCACGATTCGTGAAATGATCGTCTCCTCGGTGGACATCATCATCCAGGCCATGCGCCTGCGCGACGGCTCCCGCCGCATCACGCATGTGACGGAGGTGATCGGCATCGAAGGCGATGTGGTGATCACGCAGGACCTCCTGGTTTACGACGTCGTCGGCGAGGACGAGAACGGCAAGATCATCGGTCGGCACCGCTCAACCGGCATCGGACGCCCGCGCATGTGGGAACGCGCCCGCTACTTCAACGAGGAGAAGCGTCTCGCAGCCGCGCTCGATCAAAGCCTTGAGGGCTGACCAGAACCAACGCTGAGGAGGCGAGAGCAATGTGGATCGGTATCCTGCTAGGTGTCGCCAGCGTTGGCGGGATCGCTTATGCGCTCGTGTTGCCGTATTTTTCTGGCGAGCTGAAAGCTGAATCGCGCCAGCAGGCGGTGGTCGGCAAGGCGGCGCAGGAAGGCCGCCCCGCTTCCAAGAAGGATCGCGACGCAGCACGCCGGAAGCAGATCGAGAGCGCGCTCGACATTACGAGCTCCGCCAAGCGTAAAATGTCGCTTGCCACACGCATCGGTCAGGCGGGGCTCAACCTGTCCGAGAGCCAGTATTTCATGTTCTGCGCCGGCTGCGGCCTCGTGATCGGCCTGCTGACCTTGTTCATCAGCGCCTCGCTGTTCATGGGCCTGCTCGGCGCGCTGATAGGCGCCGTGGGCGTGCCTACCTGGATGCTGGCCTATCTGCGAAAAAAGCGTCTTGAGAAATTCGGCGCGGACTTCGCGGGCGCCATTGACGTTATCGTGCGCGGCATCAAGGCCGGCCTGCCCGTCTCCGAATGCATCAAAATCGTCGGGAATGAAGCGCCTGAACCGCTCGCCACCGAGTTCCGCGGCCTCGTGGAATCCCAGCAGATGGGCATGACGATGAGCGAAGCCGTCGAACGTATGGCGCAGCGCATCCCTACGCCGGAAGCCAATTTCTTCGCCATCGTCATCACGGTGCAGCAAAAGACAGGCGGCAACCTCTCCGAAGCCCTTGGCAATCTGTCGCGCGTTTTACGTGAACGCAAAAAAATGCGCGGCAAGATCCGAGCCATGGCGACGGAAGCAACCGCTTCCGCCGCGATCATCGGCTCGCTGCCTTTCATTGTCACCATTCTCATTTACGTGACGAGCCCCGATTACATCAAGCTCATGTGGACGACGCCGACGGGCAAGGTCGTCCTTGTGGCGGCGGGCATGTGGATGTCGTGCGGAATCGCCGTCATGCGCAAGATGATCAACTTCGATTTCTAGGCGAATGTCATGATCGATTACATCGCATTGAAGATGGCCGACGGGCAGTTCCTTTTGGGACTGCTCATAGCGATTGGCACTGTCGCGACGCTTGTGACCGCCCTTCTGCCCTCCTTCAAGAAAGACAATCTCGAAGGGCGCATGAAAGGCGTAATCTCCGAGCGCGAAGCCATTCGCCAGCGCGAACGTGAAAAGCTCGCCACCCAGAAGCCGAAGGTTCGTCAGAGCGAGGCGCGCGGGACGCTGAAAGAGATTGTGGAGCAATTCAAGCTCCAGGATTATTTCTCGACCTCCAATGCGAAAACTCTTCTGATGCAGGCAGGCCATCGCTCGCAGAAGGCGGAATACACGTTTCTGTTCGCCCGCGCGACGCTGCCGGTCGCTCTCTTTATCGCAGCGACCTTCCAGCTGGCCCTGCTCGACACTGATCTTCCCCTCATCATGAAGATCCTGATAGGCTTGGGGGCGGCGCTGATTGGGCTGCAGATTCCCGAAATCTTCCTGAAGAATACGATCCAGAAACGCCAGATGACGATGAACCGCGCCTTTCCTGACGCGCTTGATCTGATGCTGATCTGCGTAGAGTCTGGAATGGCGCTGGAGCCGGCCTTTAACAAAGTCGCTGCGGAGATCGTCACGCAATCGCCGGAACTGGCTGAGGAGATCGCGATCACGACTGCGGAATTGTCTTATCTGCCGCAACGGCGCACGGCGCTTGAGAATCTGACGACGCGCACCGGTCTTGATTCCATCAAGCAGCTGACGACCGTTCTGATCCAGTCGGAGCGCTACGGCACGCCGCTTGGATCGGCTTTGCGCGTGATCTCGCAGGAATCGCGCGATCACCGCATGATGGAGGCGGAAAAGAAAGCCGCCGCCCTGCCGCCCAAGCTGACCGTGCCGATGATCTTGTTTTTCCTGCCGGTCCTGTTCGCCGTCATTATCACGCCTGCGGTGATTCAGATCTCCGCGTTGAAGTGATCCGGCTCAGCGCGCAACGGGCTGCTGCAGGCGCCGCCAGGCGTCGGATTGCGCGATCATCTGGCGGATAGAGGCCACAGTGGCCGCCGCCTGTTCGGGGCTTGCGTCCACGCGCTGCACGTCTTCGGCTTCCTGGAACTTGCCTTGCAACGCCAGAACAAGCGACAAGTTCTGACGGACCCGCGCATCGGCGCGCGGGCTTTGCGCGGCCTGGCGGAGCGCCTGCTCGGCCTGCGGCAGCTTTTTGGTGAGCGCGTAGGACAGGCCGAGATTGGACAGAACGCTGGGCTCGCCCGGCGCTATCTTCAGCGCAGAGACGTAAAACTTTTGGGCGGCGTCGTGGTCGCCCATCTGGTCGGCGATCGAGCCCTGCGTGGAGAGAACGGACCAATCGGGACGTTCAGGCGTATGCGCGCCCTGTAAAACGCTGAGCGCTTCCTGGTGCTGGCCGGCGTCGGCCAGAGCCTTGCCGAATGCGGCGAGCACTTCCATATCCTTGGGATTGGTGGCCGCGAGCCGCTGCAGAACGGCGGTTGCTTCCTGATGGCGCTGGGTGGCGCGCAATCCGCGCGCATAAGTCATAGCGGTGTTCTTGTCATTGGGCGCGGAATCATATCTGCGCCCCCATTCCTCCACGAAGGCGCGCGCCTTCGTAGGCTCCATGGGCACAGCCACCTGAAGAGGCGCATTGCGCGAGGCTCCGGAACCACATCCGCCAAGCGCAAGCGCCATTACGAAAGCGGCGGCGCAGGCGCGCGCGCGTCTCTGGACGCAGGATTGCGCAGAGGCGCTGGAAATACGAGACTGCTGGCCTTGAAAAAGCGAGCTGCCGACGCTGGAGGGACGTAATCTCATCGGGCGGCCTGAAATGAATTGTCACGCAATGGAACGATCAATAAAGCGTTAAGGCTAACGAGCCGTTAACGACGGCGGCATGGAGATGGAGCGGGGCATGGTGCGAGCACTGGCGCAGCGGGCGGCGAAACAGAAGGGCGCGACACAAAAGCGCAAGGGACAAAAGCGCAAGGTCCAGAAGGGCTCGCGCGGGGCGGCCTCGCCGATTTGGTTCGCCTCCAGCGCGAACTGGGATCAGGTGCGCGCCGCGCTTCCCCCCGCCGCAGCCGCCTTCGCGAAGGCGAGCGGCTTTGAGCCGAAACCCGGCGCCTTCCTGCTGCTCCCCGACGCCGAAGGCGAACTCGCCGGCGCCTTGTTGGGCGTGGAGGCTTCGCAGGCGGGCGCCCGCGCAGGCGCGAAACGCGGCGCTGCGGAAGATCCCTTCCTTCCAGGCAAATTGCCCGCAAGCCTGCCCGCCGGCTCCTGGCGCTTCGCCAATCCGCCCGGCGACGCCCGCACGCGCGAGCTCGCCGCGCTTGGCTTCATGCTGGGCGATTACGCTTTTACGCGCTACCGCAAGGCCGGCAGCGCAGGGCGCGCGAACCTGCAGACGCCTGACGGCGTCGACGGAGAACGTCTTGCGCGCCAGCGCGACGCCGTGTTCGAGGCGCGCGACCTCATCAACACGCCCGCCAACGACATGGGCCCTGAGGCGCTGGAGAAGGCCGCGCTGCGCATCGCGAAGCGCTATGGCGCGAAGGCGCGCGTCATTCGCGGCGATGCGCTTCTGAAGCAGAACTTTCCCCTCATCCATGCGGTGGGGCGCGCGGCCGACCAGGACCCGCGGCTTATCGATTTCACCTGGGGGTCGCCGCGAGCGCCGAAGGTGACGCTCGTGGGCAAGGGCGTATGCTTCGATACCGGCGGGCTCGACATCAAACCATCCTCCGCGATGCTGCTTATGAAGAAAGACATGGCGGGCGCGGCCACGGCGCTCGCGCTTGCGCGCATGGTGATGGACGCGCGGCTCGACGTGCGGCTGCGCGTTCTCCTGCCGATGGTCGAGAACTCGATTTCCGATGAGGCTTTCCGGCCAGGCGACGTCTATCCCAGCCGCAAGGGGCTGACGGTTGAGATCGGCAATACGGACGCGGAAGGCCGCCTCATTCTTGCGGACGCGATGGCGCTCGCCGATGAGGAGGCGCCGGAGCTTCTGTTCGATTTCGCCACGCTCACCGGCGCCGCGCGCGTGGCGCTGGGGCCAGATCTTCCGCCCTTCTATTGCGACGACGACGCGCTTGCCGACGAGATCGCCCGCATGGGCGCGCAGGCGCATGATCCGGTCTGGCGCCTGCCGCTGTGGGACGCCTATGATTCCATGCTCTCAAGCAAGATCGCGAGCGTGAACAACGTCAGCAGCGGGCCCTTCGCGGGGTCGATCACCGCCGCCCTGTTCTTGCGCCGCTTCGTGGAGAAAGCGGGCGCCTGGGCGCATTTCGACATCTACGGCTGGAACCCGGCAGGCAAGCCCGGCCGGCCGGAGGGCGGCGAGCCGCAAACCGCGCGCCTGCTGTACGCGCTGCTGGAGCAGCGCTATCCTGCGCGGCGGCGGCGCTGAGCCGCGACAGCGCGTGGAGAGCTGCGGGCGTCCATGGCCATCGAACTGAAACCCTCGCAGGCCCTGCGCCTCATGCACGATATTTCCCTCGGCCTCGTGCGCGAGGACAAGGCGGGCATGGCGCCGGATTTCACGCTGCGGCAGATCTCGATCCTGCTCACGGTCTATCTGGAGCCCCCGCCCCACACCGTGCGCGGGCTCGCCGCGCGGCTGAGCGTGACGAAGCCCGTGATCACCCGCGCGCTCAACACGCTCGGCAAGCAGGAATTGCTCTCTCGCCGACGCGATGAGGCCGACAAGCGCAACGTCGTCGTGCAGCGCACCGTGAAGGGCGCGCTCTATGTGGAGAAACTCGGGGATCTCGTGATGGCGAAGGGACGCGAGCTATGACCACGGACCGCGGCGGCGCGCCGGACGGGCTTGATCGGCGTGTGACGCCCGCGCGCCCCGACCTCGCCGCCGAAAGCCTGCGCGGACGCGTTGCGGCGCAGCGCTACGCCGCGCCCGTCTCCATGCGCGTGCAGGCCGAAGCGAGCGCGCTGCGCGGCGCGCCGACGCCCGAGGCGAGCGTGGACACGCAGGCGCTGTTCGGCGAACGCGTCGACGTCTATGAGCGCACGATCGAAGGCTGGGCCTGGGGGCAGCTTGCGCGCGACGGCTATGTGGGCTGGCTTGCGGCTGAAGACCTGTGCGCCGACGATCCCGCCGCTGCGCCCGCCCATCGGGTCGCCGTCGCGCGCACGTTCATCTATCCCACGCGCTCGATGAAGGCGCCGCCGCTGATGGCCCTGCCGATGAACGCGCTTGTGCGCGCGCAGGACGACGACGGCGCCTTCGCCCGCGTGGGACAGGGTTTCGTCTGGTCCCGGCACCTCGCGCCGCATGACTCCAGCGAGCCGGATTTCGTGAGCGTGGCGGAGCGGTTCGAACACGCGCCCTATCTGTGGGGCGGCAAGACTTGGCTCGGGCTTGATTGCTCGGGCCTGATCCAGATCGCCCTGCAGGCGTCCGGCCGCGCGGCTCCGCGCGACACGGACATGCAGGCCGCCGCGCTCGGCGCGCCGCTCGCCGTGACCGACGACCTCGCCGGCCTGCGTCGCGGCGACCTCGTGTTCTGGAAGGGGCATGTGGGCGTCATGCGCGACGCCTCGACGCTGCTGCACGCCAACGGCCATCACATGCAGGTGGCGAGCGAGCCTCTGGCGCAGGCGCGCGCACGCATCGCGGCCGGCGGATCGTTTGGCGCGATCACGATGATCCGCCGACCGTAAGCCTCAAGCGATGGCGACGTCCATGGCGCCGATCCTGTCGATCCACGCATGCATGACGTCGCCGGATTTCACTTCGCCCACGCCATCGGGCGTGCCGGTCATGATCACGTCGCCGGGATGCAGGGCGTATACGCGCGAGGCGCGCACGATCAGGTCGCGGCAATCGCAGATGAGCTGCGACGTGTTGGAGCGCTGACGCTTCTCGCCGTTGACCTCGATGCCGAAATCCAGCGAATCCGGATCGGGAATCTCATCGGCCGTCACGAGCCACGGGCCCAGCACGGAATACGTGTCGGCCGCCTTGCGGAAGCTGCGGTCCTCGGTGCCGCGCACGGTCATGTCGAGGCCGATGGCGTAGCCGGCGACGTGGCTGAGAGCCGCCTCGCGCGAGATGTCCTTGCCGGTCTTGCCGATAACGATGGCGAGCTCCACCTCGTGATCGTTGCGCCGCCCGTCCCAATGCAGGCGCACCTTCTGGCCGGCGCCGATAATGCCGGTCTGCGACTTCAAGAACAGGCCGTATTTGTCGATCGGCGTGGCGAAACCCTCATGGGTGGGCATGTGCACGCCGTGATTGATGGCGGGATTATGCGACTCGGCCACGTGCAGCGGATAATTGAGCGGCGCCGCGATCACGCGCGCAGGATTTGCCACGGGCGACAGGAGCGTGACCGAGGCGAGCGGGCGCGCGGGCGCGGTTTTGGCGGCTTCGCGAATCTTCGGCGCAAGCGCCTCCAGATGGGCGACGAAATGATCCCCGAACGGGGCCGGCCAACGCAGCGGCGGCAGGGCGTCCAGAACGGGCGTGACGTCGCGCACCACGTCGCCCTCAACCACGCCGAGACGGTCCGCGTCGAAACGGCAGATTTTCATGGGTTCTCTCCTCGCCCCGCAGGATGTTCGTTCGCTTGCGCGTAGCCCAGCGCGCGCCTGCGCGCAAGGCTCTCGCGACTCAGCGCAGTTCAGCTCTGGACGGGAACGCCCATGAAGTCCCGCTTGCCGATCTCCACGCCGCAATGGCGCAGGATCGCATAGGCCGCCGTATCGTGAAAATAGAAGTTCGGCAGGCTGAAATTGAGCAGAAGCGTCTGCCCGGTGAAGTGACGCTCGCCGCTGGGGAACTTCACGACGATTTCGCGCGCTTCCTGTCCGTCGAGCTCCTCCGGCTTGAACGTGCGCACGAAATCCATCGCGCGCTCGACGCGCTTCTTCAGATCGTCGAAGGTTTTCTCGTCATTCGCGAAGGTGGGAACTTCGCGCCCCGCGATGCGCGCGCAGGCGTTCACCGCATGATCGCAGGTCGAGCGCACCTGACGCACGAAGGGGAACATGTCTGGATAAATACGCATGTTCATGAAAAACGCTTCGTCGAGTTTCTTCGCCTCCACATGGGCTTTCGCCTTATCGAGCACGTTCGAAAGTCCGCCGAGATATTGCAGGAAGATCGGCGCGGAGCATTTGTACATGGAAACAGTCATGGCGTTCTCCTGTTGAAACGGAATCAGGCGTTGAGAGCGGGCGGCGGCGGCGCGTGGCCGAGGATCATGTCGGAGGCTTTCTCCGCCATCATCAGCACGCAGGCGTTGATATGGGCGGACACGATGTCAGGCATGGCTGAGGCGTCAACCACGCGCAAGCCCTGCGCGCCGAGCACGCGCAATTGCGGATCGACCACGGAGCCGATCGCGCATGTGCCGCAGGGATGATGGGCCGTGATCGCCGTGCGACGGAACCATTCCTCGATGTCCTTGTCGCTGGCGATCGTGCGCGGCCCCGCAAGCTCGCCGCGATAGGAATCGAGCGGCTGGCGCGAGGCGACGTCGATGGCGCGGTGCGTGCCCTCGATGATCGTTTTCAGATCGTCGGGATGGGTGAGGAAATCATATTCAATGCGCGGCTTCTCGAAAGGATCGTCGGAACGCAGGCGCACGCGCCCGCGGCTCTTGGGATGCAGCAGGGTGGGTCGGATTCCATAGGCGTCCTGGAAGGCGGGCTTCACGCCGGGGAACCAGATATGGTTCTGGCCTGCGACGCCGCGGAACATGAACTCCACGTCCGGCGCATCGCTCGCCATGGACGTGCGGATGAAGGCGAACAGGCCCGTGGGCACCATGGTGGCGGGGCCGCTTCCCAGAAGATAGGCCTGCGCCATCGCCAGCGCGATGCGGTCTGCGCGCATGATCCCGTGGAAATAGCCCGGCCCCCGACGCGTCCATGAGAACCATGCGGCGAGATGGTCCTGCAGATTGTCGCCCACGGGCAGGTCGAGCGCCGGCGTCACGCCATTCGCGCGCAGATGGTCCGCATGGCCGACGCCGGAGAGCATCAGCAATTGCGCGCTGTTGAAGACGCCGGCGGCCAGAATGACCTCGCGCTCGGCGCGCACGCGCGTGAGCAGGCCGTCGCGCTTGTATTCAACGCCGGTCGCCGTGGAGCCGTTCATCAGCACGCGGGTGGCCTGCGCGCGCGTCTCCACCACGAGATTGCGGCGCGCGCGCGCCGGGCGAAGATAGGCGGATGCGGCGGAATGGCGCCGCCCGTCCTTGATGGTGAACTGCACGCGCCCGAAGCCTTCGCCTGACGCTGCGTTGAAATCGTCCGTGGCCTTGTAGCCGGCAAGTTTTCCCGCCTCGATCCATGCATCGAAAATGGGATCAGGCGTACGCGCGCTTTGCACATGCACGGGGCCTGAGCCGCCGCGCCAGGCGTTCTCGCCGCCCTCCCATGTCTCGCCGCGCTTGAAGTAAGGCAGGACTTCCGCATAGGACCAGCCCTGCGCGCCATTGCGCGCCCAACGGTCGTAATCGCCGCGGTCGCCGCGCGTATAGGCCATCACATTGATGGAATGGGAGCCGCCAAGCACCTTGCCGCGCATGGCCTCCACGCCGCGTCCATGCAGGGCGGGATCAGGCTCGGCGTCGTATCCCCAGTCGAACAGACGATGGTGATGCATCTTGCCGAGGCCAAGCGGGATATGGATCAGCGGGCTCCAGTCGCGCCCGCCCGCCTCCAGCAGAAGCACGCGCGCGCCCTCCTGCGAGAGCCTGTTGGCGAGCACGCAGCCAGCGGAGCCGGCGCCCACGATCACGTAATCGTATCCAGCCTCCGCGGCCATTCACGCATCCCCCCGGCTTTTCGCATTGGGGGCGAAATCTAGGCGAGCGAAGGCGCGCGCGCAAATCCCGCCCTGCGTCCGCAGGACGGGACGGAGGGGACGCGGCCCGCGCGGGTCAATGGGCCATCAGCACCGGCACGGTCATGGAGGCGAGCACGCTGCGCGTGGCGCCGCCGAGCACGAATTCGCGCAGGCGCGAGTGCCCATAGGCGCCCATCACCAGATAATCGGCGCCCGTCTGCGCCGCATGGGAGAGCAGCGCCGCGCCCACATCGTCGGCGGGCGCGAGCTGGCGCAGCTGCGCGTTGACGCCGTGACGCGCCAGATGCCGCGTGATGTTGAAGCCCGGCAATTCCTCCACCGGCTCGTCACGCGGCGCGATGGTGACGACTTCCACCCGGCGCGCGCGCGTGAGCAGCGGCGTCGCGCCAGCGAGAGCGCGCGCGGCCACAAGGCCGCCGTCCCACGCCACGACCGCATGATCGAGCTTCGCAGGGCCCTCATGAATATAAGGCACGACGAACACCGGGCGGCCGGAATCGAACAGCGCGGAGACGATATAGCCGGACTCATCGCCCGAGGCGCCGTCATGTTCCTGTCCGATGATGGTCATGTCGAAATGGCGCGCAAGGCCGGCGAGCCGCGCCGCCGCGAGGCCGGAGACGGCTTCAATGGCGACAAGCTCCGGCTCCACGCCCACAGGCGCTTCCGTGCGCAGAGCCTCAAAGCCGCTCGCCACGGTGGCGCGCGCCTGCTCAAGCGCCTGCGCCATCAGTTCGTAGGGATATTCGCCGCCGAAGGAGACGGGTGCGACAATTTGCACCGCCAGCCCGGCAGCGGTGAGATGGGCGCCGGTCTGCGCGGCGAGACTGAGCGCGAAACGCTGCGCCGGCGCCTGTCGTCCTTCCGCGTCGAGCACCACCAACAGGTCTTTCGTCATCATAGTCTCCTCCATGGCTGTTCTCCTCTGTCATGCGGGGGCGCGCGTCACCGGCGGCTCATGACGTAAACGGCGAGCGCCTCGATCTCGTCGGGCGCGAGAATGATGTCGGGCATTTGCGCGTGCGGCGTGCGCAGAAAGACAGCGAGCGCGCGCTCGTTCATGCCCGGCGCGCCGGCGATCGCGTGAAAGGACGGCGCCGCGCCCGATCCTTTCCCCGCGCCCGCGCCCGGGCTCGCGCCGACGTCGTGGCAGGACGCGCAGATTTGCGCCGCAAGACGGGCGCCGCGCGCGAGGGGGTCTGCGTCCTGCGCAAGCTCCCGCATGGCGCCCTGCGCCAAAGCGCCGGGCGCGGCGAGCGCCAGGAGACTGGATAGACAGGACAGACAGGCTGCGATGAGCCTGGGAAAGGGCGACAAGGCCAAGGCGTTTCTCCAAGCAACCCGTTTTCACGAGTGGTTTGCGACCCACGCCCCCCGGAGGGCGACCCGAGCGTCACGCGCCCGCGCCGCCGCCACATTGACGAGGATCAACCGATCTTCGACGCAAGGCAAGCTTATGCTCGACCTTTGGCCGCCCGCGCGCCACGCTTGCGGCGGACCGCGCGACGGGGTTTAAAAGCGCAACGACGAACGCAATCACGCGGAGGAATGGAATGGGGCAGTTCGGGATCGGCCAGCCTGTTCGGCGCAAGGAAGACACGCGGCTTCTCACCGGCGGCGGGAAATTCACCGACGACCTGAATTTCGAAGGCCAGTTCTACGCCGCCTTCGTGCGCTCGCCCCATGCGAACGCGAAAATCCTCGGCGTCGACGTCTCCGCCGCGAAAGAAGCGCCGGGCGTGGTCGCCGTCTACACGGGCGCCGACCTTGAAGCCGCCGGCGTGGGCCGCCTCGTCAACGACGCCAATTACGTCGACCGCGCCGGCAAGCCGATGCACAAGACGAGCCGGCAGATCTTCCCCACCGCGCAGACGCGCTTCGTGGGCGAGTGCCTCGCCATGGTGGTGGCCCGCAGCCACCATGAGGCGCGCGACGCCGCCGAGGCGATCGTGTTTGATTTCGATCCCCTGCCCGCCATCGCCGACACCGCGCGCGCCGCGCAGGCGGACGCGCCGGTGGTGTGGCCGGAGTTCGGCTCCAACGTCGTCGTGCACTGGGAATATGGCGACCAGGCCGACGTGGAGGCGAAGCTCGCCAAAGCGGCGAAGCGCGTCAGCGTCGATCTCGTGAACAACCGGCTCGTCGCAAGCCCGATGGAGCCGCGCGTGGTCGCCGCCCTGTGGGACAAGGCGGAGGGCGCGCTCACGGTCTATACGCCGAGCCAGGGCGGGCGGCGCCTGCAGACGGCGCTTGCGCAAAACCTGCTGAAACTGCCGATGGACAAGGTGCGCATCATCTCGCACGACACCGGCGGCGGCTTCGGCATCCGCAGCAAAATGTATCCCGAGACCGTAGCGGTGGCCTTCGCCGCGCGCGCGCTCGACAATCCGGTGAAATGGCGCGGCGACCGCTCCGAGACCTTTGTTTCGGATTATCACGGCCGCGATCAGGTGAACCATGCGGAGATGGGCCTCGACGCCAACGGCAAGATCGTTGCGCTGAAGCTCGCCACCTTCGTCAACGTGGGCGCCTATCTCTCCGAGAACGGCGTGCGCCTGCCGATGGAAGGCGGCGGCCGCATCACGCCCTGCGGCTATCACGTGCCGGACTTCTATTTCTCCGTGAAGCCCGTGTTCACCAACACCGTGTGCACCGACACCTATCGCGGCGCGGGAAGGCCCGAGGCCAATTACATCATGGAGCGGCTGATGGACGAGGCCGCGCGCGCCTGCGGCCTGTCACGCGAGGAGGTGCGGCGGCGCAATTTCATCACGCCTGCGCAGATGCCCTACAAGACGCATCTGGGCTTCACCATCGATTCCGGCGATTTCGCGGGCACGATGGACAAGGCGCTGAAGGCGGCCGACTGGGCGGGCTTCGAGGCGCGCCGCAAGCAAGCGGCCGCGCACGGCAAGAAGCGCGGCATCGGCGTCTCCGTCTTCATCGAGGGCGCAGGCTCGCGCCCGACGGAGGGCATGCGCCTGCGCTTCGAGGACAATGGCGATGTGAGCGTGATCGCCGGCACCTATTCGCACGGACAGGGCCATGCGACGGTCTATTCGCAGCTCGTGCACGAATTCCTGGGCGTCGATTTCGACAAGGTGAAACTCGTCAACGGCGACACAGCGCTCGCGCCGCAAATGTCGGTCGGCACGTTCGGCTCGCGCTCGTCCATGGTCGGCGGCATGAGCATTAAAATGGCCGCCGGCAAGATCGTCGAGAAGGGCCGCAAGATCGCCGCGCATCTCCTGCAGTCGCAAGAGGACAAGGTGAGCTTCGAGGCGGGCGTCTTCCGCACGCAGAGCGCGAGCGTGACGCTCGCCGAGGTCGCCGCCGCCGCCCGCGATCCCGCGCGCCTGCCCGAAGGCGTGGCGCCCGGTCTCGACGAGACGGTCACGTTCAACGGCGACAGCGAGAACTTCCCCAATGGCGCGCATGTGTGCGAGGTCGAGATAGACCCCGACACCGGCGTGCTCGAGATCGTGCAATATGTGGCGGTGGACGATTGCGGCGTCGTGCTCAATCCGTTCATCGTGCACGGGCAGGTCTACGGCGGCGTGGCGCAGGGCGTTGGCCAGGCGCTCGTCGAGAACGTCGTCTATGACGCGGAAGGCCAGCTCATCACGGCCTCCTACATGGACTACGGCATGCCGCGCGCCCATCACCTGCCGAGCATCGAGGCGCTGTTCAACGTCGTGCCCAGCAAGACGAATGAACTGGGCGTGAAGGGCGCCGGCGAGGCGGGCGCCACCGGCGCGCCTGCGGCGGTGCTCTCTGCGGTCGCCGACGCCTTGCAGGAATATGGCGTGCGCCACATCGACATGCCGCTGACGCCCGAGCGCGTCTGGCGCGCCATACACGCCTGACGCATTGCGCCGGCGCGGCCCTCAGGCCGCGCCGATGCGCAGAAGATCGTGCAGGTGGACGATGCCCAGCGGGCGTCCCGCCTCATTCACCACGAACAGCGCGCCGATCTTGCGGCTGCTGATGAGCTGCAGGGCTTCCGCAGCCAGCTGATCGGGCGCGCCGACCTGCGGTCCGCGGGTCATCACGTCGCTCACGCGCGCGCTCATGAGATCGGGGCGCATGTGGCGGCGCAGGTCGCCGTCGGTGACGATGCCGGCGAGCTTGCCCTGCGCGTCGAGCACGCCCACGCAGCCGAAGCCCTTGGCTGAAATCTCCACCACAGCCTCGCCCATCTGCGCGTCGTCGCGCACGAGCGGCAGCCGCTCGCCCGCATGCATCACGTCGCGCAGGAAAGTGAGCCGCGCGCCGAGCTTGCCGCCGGGATGGAACAGGCGGAAATCCTGCGCGGTGAATCCCTTCGCCTCCAGAAGCGCGACGGCGAGCGCGTCGCCGACGGCGAGCTGCATCGTCGTCGACGTCGTCGGCGCGAGCCCGTTCGGGCAGGCTTCCTCCGCGCGCGGCAAGCACAGACGCACGTCGGCCTCACGGCCCAGCGCGCTGTCGGCGCCCGACGTGACGGCGATGAGCGGAATGGCGAAGCGGCGCGAATAGGTGATGATGTCGGCGAGCTCCGCCGTCTCGCCCGACCAGGACAGGGCGAGGATCGCGTCGCCCGCACGGATCATGCCGAGGTCGCCGTGGCTGGCTTCGCCGGGATGGACGAAATAGGCGGGCGCGCCGGTGGAGGCCAGGGTCGCCGCGATCTTGCGCGCCACATGGCCTGATTTGCCCATGCCGGTGACGATCGTGCGGCCCGTGGCCGCGCCGATCGTTTCGACCGCGCGGGCGAAGGCTCCGCCAAGCCCGTCGGCGTCCGCCATCGCCGCCTCAAGCGCGGCCAGGCCTGCGCGTTCAAGGCGCAGGGTCCGCAGGGCGGAGGCGCGCGGGTCGAAGGCGGGGCGGGAGACTGGAGCTGAAGCACAATCCATAGCGCAATGTACACGCGCGATCTTCGCCCGCCAACCAGGCTATCGCGGCGGCAGGCGATTGCGCGCCATCTGCGCAAGCGGGCGGCTTATGCTTCCTTCAAGCGTGGCGCGCGCGGAGAAGGCGCGGCTTAATCCTCCGCGCCGGCCTGCATGCGCGCGACGCGTTCGCGCGAGGAATTGCGCACGACCACGCGCGCGCCCTGCGGCACGCGGTTGAACAGGTCGATCACGTCGTGATTGAGCATGCGGATGCAGCCGGAGGAGACCGATTGCCCGATCGACCACGGCTCATTGGTGCCGTGGATGCGGTACATGGTGTCCGCGCCGTCGCGATAGAGATAGAGCGCGCGCGCCCCAAGCGGATTGTTCACGCCGCCGGGCATGCCGCCCGCCCAGGGTTTGTTCTTCTGCGGATTGTCCGCGATCATATTGGGCGTGGGCGTCCAGCCGGGCCAGGTGGCCTTGCGGCCGACGACGCCCTCGCCGCGGAACTCGTAACCCTGCTTGCCGACGCCGACGCCATAGCGGATCGCGCGGTCGGGCCCGGTCACGAGATAAAGGAAGCGCGCGGTGACGTCGACGACGACGGTCCCTTTCGCCTCGCTCGTGGGATAGCGGACCTCGCGACGCAGCAGGCGCTGGTCGATCTCGCTGAAGTCGAGCGCAGGCACGGTGTGCGGCCCGTCCTGCAGCTCGCCGTACATGCCGGCGAAAGCGGGATCTACGCCCGAGGCGATCAGCTCGGCGGCGTGCTGGCCAGCGGGCGTGCACGCCCCGAGGGCGACGCAAGCGGAGCCGGCGAGGAGGAATCGGCGAGAAAAGGCGGTCATGGCCCGCTTACTCGCGCGGGAGGGCGGCCTCGTCAAGGGAAAATGGCCTCGCTCTGGCCTGAAATGGAACGCGCCGGGCGCCAGCCGCATTGCTCCGCCATGGCCGAACCTCCGGCGAGAGCGCGACAATCCGCCTCAGTCCCCGCCTTGTCGCGGGCGCGACTCGAGGGCGGGCGCACGAGCGAATGGCCCTTCGTCCGGCGGGTGCTGATCGTCGTGGCCGCGGTCGCGCTGTGCTACGGCCTGTGGCTGTCGGCGAGCGTGGCCCCGCTCATCTTCGCCGCCATTCTCATCGCCACCCTGTTCGACTGGCTGGCCGACCTGCTCACGCGAGCCCTGCGCCTGCCGCGCCGTTTCGCGCTTGGCCTCGCCGTGCTCGGCGCGCTGGGCGCGACGGGCGGCTTCCTCTTGCTGTTCGGGGCGCAGGTCGCGGGCCAGATGACGAATGTGTTCGAGAAACTGCCGCAGGCGATCGAGGCGATCGGCGACAAGTTCGGCGTCATGGACGCCAGCGCCACGCTGGAGGAGGCGATCTCTGGCGGGGGCGGCGGGCGCAGCGTGCTCACCCGCGCGGCGAGCCTCGGCTACACGCTGATCGGCGCGCTGGGAGACCTCGCGCTCGTCCTGTTCGCGGCCGTCTATCTCGCCGCCGACCCCACGCTCTACCGGCGCGGGACGGCGAAAATGTTCCCGCTGGAGCAGCACGCGCGCCTCGTGGAGGCGATGAACGTGACCGGCGCAGCGCTGCGCTTGTGGTTCCTCGGCCAGATCGTCGCCATGGCCATCGTCGGCGTCATTTCCTTCGCCGCTTATCTTTGGATCGGCCTGCCCTCTCCGCTCGCGCTCGCGGTGATCGCGGCGCTCACGAATTTCGTGCCTTATGTCGGCCCGGTGATCGGCGCCGCGCCGGCCCTGGTCTTCGCTCTCACGCTGGATCTCAGCTCCGTCGCATGGACATTGGCCGTGGTGATCGCCCTGCAGCAGATCGAAGGCTATCTGCTCACGCCGATGATCCAGAGCCGCACGGTGGATCTTCCACCTGCGCTGGCTCTTTTCGCCATCGTCGTGTTCGGCTTGTTGTTCGGCCTCGCGGGCGTGCTGCTCGCAGCCCCCGCCACGGTGGCCGCGCTGACGCTTGTCAAAAAAATATGGGTGCGCGAAACGCTGGGCGAGAACACGAACGTGCCCGGCGAGGAAGAAGCCTGAGGCGCAGGCTCAATCCGCCTTGCCGGGCGTCGCGAAGACGCCGGCGCGCGCCACGGCTACAGCCAGCGCGCAACAGCCCGCCAGCAGAAGCGCGCCGATCGCGACGAAGCCCCACATAAGGCCGAAAGCCTGCACGATCAGACCCATCAGAATGGGCGTGAGAATAGAGGCGAGACGATTGTTGGTGACGCGCAGGCCCACGATGGCGCCCTGCAGATTGCGCGGCGCCGCCCTCGCCTGCAGCGAGAACATCAGCGGCTGGACGATTCCCTCCGACATGCGCCGCAGGCATTGCGCGCCCGCCAGCAGCACGAAGACGCCACCGAGAAACGGAGTGAGCGCGAGGAGGAAAATGGAGAAGCCGGTGAAGGCCACCATGGTCCAGTGCAGCGGGAAGCGGGTGATGAAACGCCCCACAAGCAGAGAGCCCACGCCGTTGAGCACTTCAGCGAGCGAGAACATCGCGCCGATCTGCGCGCCTGCGAAACCCAGTTCGCGCAGATAGACGATGAGGAAGGAGTTTTCGGCGGCGTTGGTGGCGTGGCGGGTGAAGGAGATCGCGAGCGTGAACGCCACGGCGGGAATGAGCGCGAGCTTCAGCGAACCTGTGTAATCGCTCAGCTTCGGCAGCACGTCGCGCCAGGACACGCGCGCGACGAGCGTGTGGGCCGCTTGCGGATTCTCAATGCGCGAGACCACCAGAAACATGCACGACGACCAGAACGCCACGCCGAAGAAGGAGAGCGTGGGGCCGGCGAAATCCCACAACAGGCCCATCAGGATCGGCGCCGCCACATTGCCGATGCGCGCGAAGAAGCTGAACTTGCCGATCTTTCCGGGATCGCCGGCGGTGGTCTGTGCGATGATGGTCTGCGCGCCGATCCAGGTCATGTTGCTGGCGAAGCCGATCATCATCTGCATGACGACCATCAGCGGCAGCCAGGGCAAAAAGGGATAGAGCGCGGCGAGCAGGCCCGTCAGCGCGGTGAAGAACAGCATCACTCGGCGCGTGCCGAGCCGGTCCATCAGCGCGCCCCCGTGGATGGCGAGCACGAAGGTGAGCATGGATTTCGCGCCCACCAGCAGGCCGATTTCGGCCGGCGAGGCGCCCTGCAGCACCGCCCACAGCGGCACGATGAAGGTCAGCAATTCAGCCTGGCCCATGCTGAACAGGCCGGCGGCGTAAGGCGCGGCGAGCGATGACGTCCGGCCCCCGGCGGCGGGTTGGGGACCGTGGATCGGCTTATCGCTCACCTGGCGTCATCCTCGTTCACAGCGGCGTCTTGGCGCGCCGCGAGTCGGGGGCGATCATAGCCGGGCGGGAGAGCCGCACAACTTGCGCCCGCGGGCGCGCCTTCGATCCAAGGAGGCGGCGGCTGCGTAGAAACACGGTCGGGGTCTGTTCGGGCCCCGCAGGCGCGTCCTCGCGCCGGCTCAGGAGCGTCGCGCATGACAAACCCCGCGCCCACCTCTTTCGTGGAGCACCCCGCACGCGCCGGCGCGCTGGAGGAATTGCACGCGCGCCCGGCCCTGCGTCTGGCCGGCGACGCCACGATCCTGCGTCTCGTCTTCGCCTTCGACCAGAGCTATGCGGGCGCCGACGACGCGCTGATCGCCGGCCTGAGCGCGGAGGCGGGCGCGGAATCTCCGGCGGGGCGCGCGCGCGCCATGCGTTTCTCCTGGCGCGGGCTTGAGGCGCGCTGGGAGCGCCATAACGAATTCGTCACCTACACGTTCATCTCCCATGAGGGCGGGGGAGATCCCGCGCGCCTCGCGCAGGCGCGCGAACGCCTGCAGGGCGAACAGCCGGGACCGCTGGTCGCCGCGCTGCGGCTCACCGTGCGCAAGCGGGCGAGCGCGGAGCCGACGGGCGAGGCTTTCGCCTGCGCGTCGCGGCTGGGCGCCGACAGGGCGGTGCTGGAGACGAGTTTTCAGGCGGACGCGGACGGCGTCGTGGCGATCGCGCTCACCTGCGCCGACCTGCGGCCCTCGGAGATCGGCGCGCTGGCGCAATGGTCGCTCGAATTCGAGACCTATCGCACGCTTGCGTTGCTCGCCCTTCCCATCGCGCGACGCGTGGGCGCCATGGTGCGCGACGCGGAATTGCTGCTGGGCGGCCTCACGCGCAAGCTCGCCGACCAGAAGCGCGACGAGGGCGCGGAGACGCTTTACGGCCAGCTCACCGAACTCGCCGGCCGCATCGAGGCGGAGACCGCCAACAGCACCTATCGTTTCGCCGCCGCGCGCGCCTATGGCGACATCGTGCAGGACCGCCTCACGCGCCTGTCTGAACGCGCGCTCGACGAACGCCCCATGGTGGGCGCCTTTCTCACCACGCGGCTGACGCCCGCGCTGCGCACCTGCCAGAGCATGGAGATCGCGCTGCAGGACCTTGCGCGACGCACGGCGCGCGCGGCGGACCTCATCCGCACGCGCATCGACCTTGAACTGTCGCGCCAGAACGTGGAGCTGCTGCGCACCCTCAACCAGCGCACCAAACTGCAGATGCGCCTGCAGCAGACGGTGGAAGGCCTGTCCGTCGCCGCCGTCAGCTATTACGTGCTCGGCCTTGTCGGCTATCTCGCCAAGGGCGCGAAGGACGCGCAGGTCTCGCCCGTCGAGCCGAGCGTCGTCGTCGCCGTGCTCATGCCGGTCGTGGTGCTCGCCATCGCCTGGGCGATCCGCCGCGTGCGGCGCGTGCATGCGGAGTGAGGCGGGCTAACCCGCCAACATGAAGCCCGGCGGGATTTGCGCGCGCAGCGCCTCGCCCGCGCGCCGGCCAAGCGCTTCCGCCTCTCCCGCAGCGCCTTCCGCGGAGATCT
>CAZYBF010000033.1:0-28538 GCA_964645525.1 uncultured Beijerinckia sp. | reverse complement strand
TACAAACACTGCCACGGAACGGCCGCCTGACTTTCAGAACTTCTGCGGCGATCGCCGCCATGGCGGTCGCTCGTTTGTGCGGAGCGGAGCGTTCATGCCGGCGAATATTGAACCAGTCTGCGCAAGCGTCGTCGCCGTTCACCGCAACCCAGTCCATGGCTTCACGAAGGAGCCCGCCGCAGAAATACGTCTGCTGGAAGGGCTGGGCGTTGAGGGGGACGCGCATTGCGGAGCCTTCGTGAAGCATCGCTCGCGGGTGGCTGTCGATCCCCATCAGCCCAATCTGCGGCAGATTCATCTTCTTCATGCGGAAGCGTTCGACGAACTCGCCGCGAAGGGCTTTGCGCTTTATCCCGGCGCCATCGGCGAGAACGTCACGACGTCCGGCGTCCCGCTTCTCGACCTGCCGCGCGGGGCCCTGCTGCGTCTTGGCGCTGAGGCCGTGGTCGAGCTCACGGGCCTGCGCAATCCCTGCCGGCAATTGGATCGCTTCGCGCCCGGCCTGATGGGGGCGATGGTGGAGAGGGGCGCGGACGGGCGGCTTTTGCGCAAGGCGGGCGTGATGGGGATCGTGCGCCGCGGCGGGCTTGTGCGCGCGGGCGACGTCCTGCGCGTCTCCGTGCCGCCGGGCCCATTCGTTCCGCTCGACAAGATCTGAGCCGCCTGCTTCGCCTTGGCTGGAAAATCCATCCGCTGGGCTAAGGATGGGGCGCTCGCGACCGTCTTCATCGCCGCACGAGGGAAATGGCGATGAAGACACCTTGGTTCACCCAGTTCGGCTTCGACGGCCTCGAGCGGGAGACGCTCGACAGCATTTTCGAAGACCTCGTTTGCGAGGCCAGCGAGGAGGAATTGCTGTCGATCCTGTTCGGCGTGCTCCAGAGCTTTCTCGACAGCGCCTGGAACAGCGCGGTCGCCGGCGACGAGCTCGGGCGCAAACATGCGGTCTATGGCGCGCTGGACGTCATCGCTTTCCTGCGAGAGCGCCTGCACAAGGGTTCGCAACGCCCGGCCAATGGCGTGCTGCGCCGCTTCTACAATGCGGTGCATCGCCAGATCATCGATTCGTGCCGGGATGATTCCGCCGAAGGCTTCCGCGGCGTGCGGCAGTCGATCGCGAAAGTGGTCGAGCCTCCCTATTCCCAGTCCTTCTTCCGCAATTGCGCGCAGGAGACGCGCATCGTGCGCGCGGAGCTGGTGCGCTTCCTCTGCTCGCCGGGCATGCGCAGGGCGATCTCGCCCGCGCGCCGGCCGCTGTCGTCGACGCGCTGAGCCGCTTTCCTGAACGCGGGATGAACAGGCCCGCCACGTCGCGTTCAGGCGGCGCGGACTATCGTCTCACCATGACATCGGATCCCGCCGGGGCGGGGCCGGACTGGAGGACGAGATGACCGCTTTCCGCAAGACAATGACTGGCGCCGCCGTCGCGCTCGCCTTCGCTGCGCCGCTCGCGGCTTTCTCGACGGAAGCTTCCGCCGGCTCGCGCTGGCGTCAGCACCAGCACCATCGCCACGGCGGAAACTGGGCGGGCCCGCTCGCCGCCGGCATCATCGGCGGCATAGCGCTCGGCGCGCTCGCGGCGTCGTCCTCGCGTCGCTCGCATGTCGAATACGCGCCGTCCTATTATCCGTCGGGCGGCTATTATCCGGCCTCGAGCTATTATGAAGGCGATTACGGCGCGACGACCTGCGTGAAAGAGCGCCGTCCGGCCTATGACGATTGGGGCCGCTTCGTCGGCTATCAGAAGGTCCGCGTCTGCTATTGAGCGCGACGTGAAAAGAAAACGCCCTCCGAAAGGAGGGCGTTTTTGCGTTTCGCGGCTCAGCGCGGAATGGACGAATAGGCCATGAAGTTTGGCGGAAGCGCGGGTTGCGCGCCGCGGATCATCGGCGGCAGTTCCGACGTGCGCTGCCGCTCGCCGGGCTTCGCGTTGGTCGCAGCCGGCGCAGCGGGTTGCGCCGGGGGCGCCGCTGCGGGCGGCGTGTCGGCGAGCCCCAGCCAGCGCTTGTAGAACGGCGCGGACGCCGTCGGTTGGGGCGCAGGCGCATAGGCGGCGGCGCTGGCGGGCGCCTCGCGCTGCTGCACCGTGGCGCCGCTGCTCGCGGTCTCTGTGCGCGGGCGCGCCGCAGCGGGCGGGACGCTGCGCGCGGCGGTCTGCACGGCTGCGGGCAAGGGCCGGCCCTTGTCGTCGAGCGCGATCTCCACAGGTCCGCGCTCCAGCGCTTCGGGGCGGCTCACCATGGTCACATGCGCGAAGCTCGCGTGCTGGCCGCCGTCCGCATATTGCAGTTTCACGGGGCGCACGCCGCTGGCGACGAGTTCGGCGACTTTGGCGTCGTCAGCCTGCCGCTTCTGCGCCACCAGCCTGCCAAGCGCCTCGTCCTGCTGCAGGGGCGGGCATGCGGCGTTGGCGTCCAAGCGGGCGCCTTCCGGCGCGGAGGCGTTGAACACATGGCGCCGGCCGCAGAAGGCGACCTGCGGCTCGCGTTTCGTCACCTCGAAATGATCGTAGCCTTCCTTGATCTCGCGCCAGAAGCTCATGTTCGGGTCGAGACGATGTTTGGCGAGATTCTCCGCAGTCATGCGGAACGGCATGGTCTGCATCTGGATGCCGCGCTGCCCGCCAGCGAAAGCTTCGCGGGCGATGGCGTAAATCTCGCCCATCTGCTCGTCCGTCATGGAGAAGCAGCCTGCCGATGCGCAGGCGCCATGCACCATGATCGCCCCGCCCGTGTAGCCCTTCGCGCGGTCGAGCGCGTTGGGATAGCCGACGTTGAAGGCAAGGTAATATTGCGAGTTCGGGTTCATCTGGCCGGGGGTGACCGTGTAGAAACCCTCAGGAACCTGACGGTCGCCTTCGCGTTTTTTCGGACCCAGCTGGCCGGACCAGCGACACATCGGATAGGTCTTGAGATGCGTGTACGTGCCGTCGGCGCGCATCTTCCAGATTTCGAGCTCCGCTTCCTTCTTGTAGGCGCGGATCAGGATGGGGGCGTTCTTGTTCGAGCCCTTCTGCTCCATCAGGGCGACGGTCGCCGCAGGGATCGGCTGCAGCGACTTCGCGTTCTGGAGCGAGGAATCCTGACAGCCCGCGAGGATGGCGGCGGCGCTTGCCGCGAGAAGGAAATGACGCAGGCCGCCCGCCCGGGGGCGCGCGTCCGAAACGACGCGCCAGGGCGACCGACCGTGAGCGGGAACCTTGGGCGCAGGGAACACGAACTCGTTCAAACGTCGCATGAAGCCGCCTGATTTTCACTCTGCGTGCGCCGCGCCGAACGTGGAGTTCGCCCGAGGTCAGGCTCAGTCTGGCACGAACGCGAAGCCGCGTTCAACCCTTCGCCAATGAAAATGAACGCCCGCTTAATGTGGCGCAAGTAAGTCGGGCGCAAGCTGGTCAATGAAGCCTGTACGGGTCAGATCTTGCGGCCCATCGCCAGGAACTTCGCCGCCCGCGCGTCCCGGATCTTCTCAGCCGTCTCGCCATCGAAGGCGGCGATGGCTCTCGAAACCGCCCTGCCCACGGCGTCGATCGCTTCCTGCGGCGCGCGATGGGCGCCGCCCACCGGCTCGGTGACGATCTCATCGATGATGCCGAAGCGCAGAAGGTCCTGGGCCGTGATCTTCATGGCCACCGCCGCGTCCTCGCGCCGCTTGCTGTCCCGCCACAGGATCGAGGCGGAGGCTTCCGGCGAGGCCACGGTGTAGATGGAGTGTTCAAGCATCAAGACCCGATTGGCCGTCGCGATCGCGACCGCGCCGCCGGACCCGCCCTCGCCAACGATCACGGAGACGTTGGGCACGCCCAGCGCCAGGCAGGCGTCGGTCGAGCGGGCGATGGCTTCCGCCTGGCCGCGCTCCTCTGCGTCCACGCCCGGAAAGGCTCCGGCGGTGTCCACAAGCGAGACGACGGGCAGGCCGAACCGGTCGGCGAGCTCCATCACCCGCACCGCCTTGCGATAGCCCTCGGGGCGCGCCATGCCGAAATTGTGACGCAGCCGGCCCTGCGTGTCGGAGCCTTTTTCCTGCCCCATGATGCAGATCGGGCGACCATCCAGCCGGCCGAAGCCGGCGACGACCGCCTCGTCCTCGCCGAACTTCCGATCGCCGGCGATAGGGGTGAAATCACTGATAAGGCGGTCAATATAGTCCCGGAAGTGGGGCCGGTCCTGATGCCGCGCGACCAGCGTCTTCTGCCAGGGGGTCAGGGAGCCGTAGAGGTCCGCAAGCGCCTTGGAGGCCTTGACCTCCAGCTTGGTCAATTCGTCGGCGATGGAGATGCCGCCGTCGCGCTCGCCGACCGCTCGCAGCTCCTCGACCTTGGCTTCAAGTTCCGCGACGGGTTTTTCGAAATCGAGATAGGAGCGCATCACGCGTGGGCCTGAGCCGGGGGGTCGGCGGAGGCTGGAAACTGGCCGCTCGCGGCCTTGAAGTCAAGGCGAGGCCTGGCGCGGATCACTGAGCCGCCGAACGCCCGCCCGCGCCGTAGCGCCGCTCAATATAATCGGCGACGATTTCCTTGAACTCGGCCGCTATTCCGGCGCCGCGCAAGGTCATCGCCTTGCGTCCGTCGATGAAGACGGGCGCGGCTGGAGTTTCGCCCGTGCCGGGCAGCGAAATGCCGATGTCGGCGTGTTTGGATTCTCCGGGCCCGTTCACGATGCAGCCCATGACGGCGACGTTCAGCGTCTCCACGCCCGGATAGACGCGCCGCCATTCCGGCATGGAGGTGGAGATCCAGGTCTGGATGTCGCGGGCGAGCTCCTGGAACACGGTGGATGTCGTGCGCCCGCAACCCGGGCAGGCGGCCACCAGCGGCACGAAGGTGCGAAAGCCCATGGTCTGTAGCAGTTCCTGCGCGACCTTCACCTCCAGCGTGCGGTCGCCGCCCGGCTCCGGGGTAAGCGAGACGCGGATCGTGTCGCCGATCCCTTCTTGCAGCAGAACGCCCATGGCGGCGGACGAGGCGACCACGCCTTTCGAGCCCATGCCCGCTTCCGTCAGCCCCAGATGCAGCGCGTAATCGCAGCGCGCGGCCAGCATGCGGTAGACGGCGATGAGGTCTTGCACCGCGGAGACTTTGGCGGACAAAATGATCCGGTCCTTCGCAAGGCCGATCTCCTGCGCTTTTTCAGCCGACCACAGCGCCGAGCGCACCAGCGCCTCGCGTGTGACGGCGCGCGCGTCGAGCGGCTGGGGCGAGCGCGAATTCTCGTCCATCAGCGTGGTGAGCAATTCCTGATCGAGCGAGCCCCAATTGGCGCCGATCCGCACGGCCTTGCCGTAACGTATCGCCAGTTCGACGATCGCGCCGAACTGCCGGTCCTTCTTTTCCTTGAAGCCGACGTTGCCAGGATTGATGCGGTATTTGTCGAGCGCCTGCGCGCATGCGGGATAGTCGGTCAGAAGTTTGTGGCCGATGTAATGAAAATCGCCCACCAGCGGCACGCGCACGCCCATGCGCTCGAGCCGCTCCTTGATGTGGGGCGTCGCCGCCGCCGCTTCGTCCCGGTCGACGGTGATGCGAACCACTTCTGAGCCGGCGCGCGCGAGCGCCGCGACCTGCCGCACCGTCGCCTCCACGTCCGCCGTGTCGGTATTGGTCATGGATTGCACCACGATGGGCGCGCCCCCGCCCACGACCACCGCGCCGTCCCCCTCGCCGATCCGCACGCCCGCGGTCGGTCTGCGCGGCGCAGGCCCGGCGAAAACGGCGTCAGCTTGCATAGGTCGGGTCGTCGTCATGGCGTGGCCTTTTCGCATGCGTTATGTTTTGCGACGTCGTTTGCGCAGGCCGCGCAGGCGCCGGACACTTCGATCACCGCGCCCTGGCTGCGAAAGCCAGCGGCGGCTGCGGTTTCCGCGAGGCTGCGGGAGATGTCGGGCGAGGCGCTCTCCTCCACCCTTCCGCAGGCGTCGCAAATCAAGAAAACGACCGGCTCGGCATGGGCGTGCCTGCGCCCGCAGGCCACGAAGGCGTTGCGGGAGGCCAGCCGGTGAACGAGCCCATGGTCGAGCAGATAATCCAGCGCCCGGTAGACGGCGATCGGGGCGGGCCGCCGGCCTGTGGAGGCCGCCAGTCGGTCGATCATGTCATAGGCGCCCAGAGGGCCGCCTACGCCGCATAAAAGGTCCAGAATGGCGCGCCGCCCCGGGGTGAGGTTGAGCCCGCTCAGGTGGGCCCCATGCCCTTCGCAATGGACATGGTCTTGAGCGTGCGTATGGGCGCGCCCCGCCGCGGGCGCGCGGCTGTGGGGGCCCGCAGCCCTATCCGGCCCGGGGCCTGCGCCCGCAGCCGCGGGCTGGGCGGATTTTGGAAAATCAGCGCTCATCCCTCCAGTATAGGCTCTCGCGGCGGTCGAGGCTAATGCGACGAGAGGCGCTGTCGCTTTGCGCGACGTCTATGCGTAGGCTGCCCTCATGGGGCTCGGCGCGCGCCCCGAAGGAAGCCTCCCCGGAGCGGACCATGAGCCTGAAATCCCGCAAAGCCCTCGTCACCGGATCCACCAGCGGAATCGGCCTCGCCTGCGCAAAGGCGCTGGCGCGCGAGGGCGCGGACGTCTGTCTGAACGGGTTCGGGCCTGCGGACGCCATCGAGGCGGAGCGCGCCGGCATCGAGGCGGAGTTCGGCGTGCGCTGCATCTATGACGACGCGGACATGAGCAAGCCCGATGAGATCGCGCGCATGGTCGCGCGCGCGCAGGCGGAGTTCGGCTCCCTCGACATTCTGGTCAACAACGCCGGGATCCAGTTCGTCTCCCCGATCGAGGATTTTCCGGTTGAGAAGTGGGACGCGATTCTCGCGATCAACCTGTCCTCCGCTTTCCATACGATCCGCGCCGCCACGCCCGGCATGAAGGCGCGCCAATGGGGCCGCATCGTCAACACCGCTTCAGCGCATTCGCTTGTCGCCTCGCCTTTCAAGGCCGCTTACGTCGCCGCAAAGCATGGCGTCGTCGGCCTGACTAAAACCGTGGCGTTGGAGCTCGCCACGTCGGGCGTGACGGTCAATTGCGTGTCGCCGGGCTATGTCTGGACCCCGCTCGTCGAAAAGCAGATTCCCGACACGATGAAGGCGCGCGGCATGAGCCGCGAGGAGGTGATCGAAAAAGTCCTTCTGACGGCGCAGCCGACCAAACAATTCGTCACCGTCGAGCAGGTGGCGGCCGCAGTCGTGTTCTTGTGTTCAGACGCCGCTTCCCAGATCACCGGCGCAAATATTTCTATGGACGGCGGATGGACCGCCGCCTGACGCTCAATCTGCGCGCAGGGCGAATACGGTCGTCGGTTTGACGTCGGCGTCTTCTATGTCGCGGGATGTAGGCGCGTCATAGCGAGCAAGCGGCTCCATCAGCGCACGCGCGAGATAAGCGCGGCCAGGATCTCCAACCAGAACGCGCGCGCCCCGCTTCGTCAGCGTGCGCAGCCAGTCCGTCACACGTCGCGCCATGTCGCGCTCATAGCTCACGTCGCCCGCGAGCACGACGTCCCAGCCTTCGTCGCGGCCGACGATGTCTTGCAGCAGCGCCTGAACGTTGGCCCCGTTCTGCGCGCTGTTAAGTCGGATCGCAGTGGCCGCGAAAGCGTCGATGTCGCAGGCTTCCACCTGCGCCGCGCCTGCATGGGCCGCGGCTATTGCGACGAGCCCGGAGCCGGCGGCGAAATCAAGAATCCTTTTGCCGCGCGTCTCATGGGGGTGATCAAGCGTATAGCGGGCGAGCGCCTGCCCGCCGGCCCATGCGAACGCCCAGAAGGGCGGCGCGAGTCCGATCTCGCCAAGTTCGTCTTCGGTCTTGCTCCAAAGCGCCGTGGCTTCGTCGGCCATGTGAATGCTGATCGACGGGACGAGCGGAACAGGCCGCACATGGGTATGGGCGCGGATGAACGCCGCGCGTTCATGCTCGTTCATGCGCCGCGCGCCGCGGCGAGCCAACCAAGGCCTTCGCGCGTGCCTGCGCGCGGATTGTATTCAGCCGCCACATAGCCAGACCATCCTCTTGCGGCGATCGATCGGAGGATTTCGGAATAGTTCACCTCCCCCTCGTCAGGTTCATGGCGGCGGGGCGCCGAGGCGATTTGGAAATGGCCGATCAGCGGCCACAACGCCTCCATGCGCATGAGCAGGTCGCCTGCGACGATCTGCATATGGTAGACGTCGAACATCAGTTTTACGCGCTCATGCGCGAGGTCTGCGAGAATGTCCCGCGCCTGTTGCGGATGGTTCAGGAAATAACCCGGCCGGTCGCGCGGATTGATGGGCTCGATCAGCAAAGTGAGGCCAGCGTCGCGCGCGAGCGGAATGGCGCGCTCCAGATTGCGCAAGAAAACCTCGCGCGCCCGGTCGCGCTGGTCCGGCGCCACGCAGCCAGCCATGCAATGGATGGTGTCGACGCCGACGGCGGCGCCCCAGGCGATCGCCTGATCGAGCGCGCGGGCGAAATCGTCCTCCCGTCCGGGTAGGGCGGCGAGCCCGAACTCCCCGGGGCCGCCGGGCGCCGTGTTGATCCCATTCATCGTGAGCCCCGCATCGCGAAGACGCGCGCGGATTTCCTGCGGCGCATGTTCATAGGGAAAGTGGCATTCCACCGCATCGAAGCCCGCGGCCGCCGCCGCCGCGATGCGCGCGGGAAAAGGCTCTTCAGGAAAGAGCATCGAAACATTGGCGGAAAAGCGAAGCGAACTGACGGTCATGAGCGGGTCCTGGGCCGGCCGCAGCGTAACGGCGCGCGCGGGCGCGCGCAAACGCGGTCATTTGTTGCTTCGCGCGCCGGTCCGGTGCTATGCCGCAGGGATTGATTTCGCCCCGCATCCGGCTTTCGCAGGGAAGGCTTGCCGCAGGGACAGCGACGAGACAGATGTTCAAAAGACTTTATCACTGGACCCTTTCCCTCGCGGAGAAGCCGAAGGCGACTTACGCGCTGGCGGCGGTTTCCTTCGCCGAGAGCTCCTTCTTTCCCATTCCCCCCGATGTTCTGCTCGCGCCGATGGCGCTGGCGAAGCCACAAAAGGCGTGGTTCTACGCTGCTGTTTGCACAGTGGCGTCGGTTCTTGGCGGAATCGCAGGCTACGCCATCGGCTATCTGCTTTACGAAACCGTGGGCCTTTTTCTCATCAAGCTTTATGGCTACGGCGACAAGGTTGAGGCGCTGCGCGTCTTCTATGGCGAATGGGGCTGGGCCTTCATTCTTGTGAAGGGTCTTACGCCCATTCCCTACAAGCTCGTGACCATCGTCAGCGGGCTGCTCGAATACAATCTCTTCCTGTTCATTCTCCTGTCGGCTATCACGCGGGGCGCGCGCTTCTTTCTGCTGGCGGCCGCGCTGAACGCCTGGGGAGATCGAATCCGGGCCCTGCTTGATCGCCATTTCGGCTTGTTTCTGGGCCTAATTCTGGTGTTCGTCGTCGGCGGGTTCTGGGCCGCCGCGAAAATGTTCTGAGTGGAGGGGCGAAGGGGGATGCAGCCGGCGCGGATCATTCAGGACGCCACCTCTGCGCAGCTCGCGCTGGCGATCGCCGCCGGCGCGGCGGCGACTGTAGGCGGCGCCTGGGCGTTCGAATGGTGGGGCTATGCGCCGTGCGATCTGTGTCTTCAGCAGCGTTGGGCCTATTACGCCAGCGCGCCGCTGGCGCTTGCGACGGCGATTCTGGCGCAAGCGAATTTTCGGGCGCCGGCTCTGATCGGCTTTCTGCTTCTCGCCGCCGCCTTCAGCGCAAATGCGGCGTTCGGGGCCTGGCACGCCGGCGTGGAATGGGGCTGGTGGCGCGGACCGACGGGATGCACGGGCGCCTTTGCGCCCACCGGCGACATGGGCGATTTCATGCGCTCCATGGAAAGCGCCCGCCTCGTGCGCTGCGACGAGCCCGCCCTGCGCGTTTTAGGCCTGTCTCTTGCGGGCTGGAACGCGATCGTCAGCGCGGGGCTTGCGGGTCTGGCCGTCTTTGGCGCCCGCGCACGCTGACGCGCGGGCTTCGCTGGGCCCGCGCGGGCGGCGTAGCGTCTTGTTTAGCGAGCAATGACGCGTCCCTGGCGTCGCGCGCCGTCGCGGATCACGATGCGCTGCGCCGCCGGGCGATAGGACAAGCGATGCTGTGTCACCCGGCGTGGCGCCACATGGCGGACACGGACCACATTGCGCGTCCGCGCCACAGGCGCCCCATAGACTATGCGGCGCGGCGCATAGGTCACATAAGGTTCTTCGTAATAGACCGGCTCGGCGTAGCCGTATCCATAACCCGCGGCGGGATAGCCATATCCGGCGTATCCGTAGTCGTAATAGGGATCCGCGTAATAGCCGCCGGCCCAGAGCGGCGCCGTCGCAAGCGCCGCCACGCCGCCGATCAGGGCGCCTGCGCCCCAGCCCCATCCGCCGCCCCATCCGCCGCGGTGATAGTGGTGATGGCCGCCCCAATGTTGTCCCGAGTAAGCGCGCACGCCCGCGCGCTGCGCCTGCGCTGCATCAAACGCGCCCGATCCAAGAATCAGAGCCGAGGCCGCCGCTGTCGCCATCAATGTCGTTTTCATGTCGCGTCTCCACATGCAAAGGGTGCGACTCAAACACGTCAGCGGTGGAACGGTTTCATTTCACGTCTGATTCGCTTTCGCGTCCGCGCAGGACGATTGTCCAAGACAGTCCGGCGCCCCAGCGCCGGACTCATTGGCTCAGGTTGACGTTCGCGCATTGTGCAGGCGCGCTTTAGAAGCGGCAGACGCGCACGACGCGCCCGAATCTGTTGCGCCGGATCACGCAGCGGCGCGGGCGCCAACGACGACGCGGGCCCCAGCCCCGGTGGGGAAAGCCGCGGTGCCAGGCGGGCCGCGCATTCGTCGCAGGCAGGTCGGCGTCCGGCGCGCCGTGGTCGATCGCATTCAGCTTGTCGAACAGCGGCGCAGCTGTCGCCTGGGAAGCGCTGAGGCTGAGGGTAGCGGCTGCGCCTGCGACGCCGAGCAGGGAGGTCAGGAATGTACGTCGATCCATTTTTCTTCACCATCTGTTGTCCCGCACCGGCGCGTAACGTGCGCGGGCTTGCATGGTTCCGTGCGCGGACAGTGACGCAACGAAGGCGGGCACGGCTCTTGCCTTTCTCAAGCGGATTCGGAGGGGAATGGCGAAATGCGAATCGTGCATGTGATCGACAGCGGCGGGATCGGCGGCATTGAGAAACATGTCGAGACGTTGTGCGCAGCCCAGCGCGCGGCGGGCTATTCGGCGAGCGTGCTCCTGTATCAGGCGCATCCGTCGCCCTGGCCTGGCGTGCTGAAGCAGGTGGGCGTGCCGTTTGACGTTGCCGGCGGTCTGCGCGGATTGTTCAGGCGTCTGCGCTCCAGTCGTCCCCATGTCGTTCACACGCATGGCTACAAGGCAGGCGTGATTGGCCGTATCATATGTCGGCTCATGGGAATTCCAGTCGTCAGCGCCTATCATGCCGGCGAGCGTGGCCCATTTCCGGTTTCTCTTTACCAGCGCATCGACGAGGCGACATCCAGCCTGTGTCCGCGCCTCGCCGTCAGTCGGCAGATCGCCGCGCGCTTGCCCGCGCCTGTGCGCGTTGTGAACAATTTCGTTTCGCTCGCTCCCCTCGATGCGGCTCGTGAACTGCCCGCATGCGTGGCTTTCGTGGGACGATTGAGCGAGGAGAAGGGGCCGGATTTATTCTGCGAGCTCGCCGCGCGTCTGGCGCTGCCTGACGAGGCATGGGTGATTTATGGCGATGGCCCCATGCGCGCCGGGCTTGAAGGCGCTTATGGCGGGCAGGTGACGTTTCGCGGCATGGTCACGAATATGAACGCGGAATGGGCGCGGATTGGAGCGCTTGTCATGACCTCGCGCGCCGAGGGCTTGCCTTATGCGGCGCTCGAGGCGCTCGCGCATGGCGTTCCTGTTTTGGCGCATGCGGTGGGCGGTTTGCCGGATTTGCTTGCGGGCAGGCCGGACTGGCTCACGCAGCGCGGGCAGGCAGCGAGCTGGCCAGAGGCGCTTGCGCGCTGGCGCGCCGGACGGCTGGCGGATTCGCGCGCATGGCGCGCCGCCGCGCGCGCGCTGGTCGCGCAGGCTTATTCCCCTGAGGCCTGCTTACCGCAGATTTTTGAAGCTTACCGCGAGGCGGGCGCGGCGGTATGACGCCGCAAGCCTGCAAGCGCCAGGCAATCGCCGGCCGCCGCCCGAAGCAATCGGCGTTCGCCCAATCGCGCGTAAGCTTTGAGACGCCACCCCAGCGCGGCCAGCGGCGCCGCGCGTTCCGCGGCCCATTCCGCCTGCGCGGCGAAGAGCCGCCCTTTCGCGACGGCGAGCGCGTTTTCGAAGCCCGCGCGCCCCTCGTAGCGCGCGACAATACGCTCCATCGCGAGAATGCGCGCGGCGCGCTTGCGCGTCTCTCCGCCCGGCCGCATCAGATAGGTCATCGTCACGTCGCGCCCGGCCAGCACGGGTCCCGCGCCCGCCAGACGCAGCCATAAATCCCAATCCTCCGCCGAGGGAAGGTCCTCTGCGAAGCCGCCGGCGCGCATCAGCGCCTCGCGTGAGGCGACCACGGTCGAGGCGCCGATGAGATTGGTCTGCAACAGCGTCGCCTCCGCGTGTGGCAGCGGCGCGTAATCTTCCTGCGGAGCGGAGAAGGACCAGAACTCATAGGCCGTGCCATGGCGCCCGCCGTCGGGATCTACATGCAGATAGTCCGTAAAGCTCAGGGTCGCGTCCGGGCGCGCCTCATGGGCCGCGATCTGACGACCGAGCTTGCCAGGCTCCCACAGGTCGTCGGCGTCGAGGAAAGCCACCAGAGGCGCGCGCGCTTCGGAAATAGCAAGATTGCGGGCGCGGGCGGGGCCCTCGCCGCGCCCCAGAATGAGTCGTACGTCAGGCCTTTCGTCGCGAAGCCATTGCGTCGTCGCGTCGGTGGAGCCGTCATCGACAACGATGATCTCCGTCTCGCATCTTTGCGCGTCCACGCTGGCGAGCGCGGCGGGAAGGAAGGCGAGGCAGTCGCGCGTGGGAATGACCACGCTGCAGCGGGGATTGGATACGTTCACCGGCCTTTCCCCAGCGCCATGACAGCCACCGTGCGCAGAATGATCGACACATCCGCCCGCAGGCAGCTCCATGCGCTTGCGATCTTGAGCGCATAGGCATGGTCGTGGAGGACTTTCTTGCGGACGTCCTCAATATCGGCGTCATAGCCAAGAGTGACCTGCGCAAGGCCGGTGATGCCGGGCTTCAGGCCATAGGTGCGCTCGACATAAAAGGGGATCTCCGCTTCGAGCTTGCTGAAGAATGCGGGTCTTTCCGGGCGCGGTCCGACGATAGACATGTCCCCAAGCAGAACGTTTACGCATTGGGGGAGTTCATCAAGCCGCGTCTTGCGCAGGAAGCGTCCGACCCGCGTGATGCGCGGATCCTGATCGCTGGACCAGACTGGGCCGGTCTTGCTCTCCGCGTCCGCGCGCATGGTGCGGAACTTGATGAGGTGAAAGAGGCGCGTGCTGCGCGGCGTGCGTTCGCCCACCCGCAATTGGCGGTAGAAGATCGGGCCGGGCGACTCAAGTTTAATTGCGAGCGCGATCGGGACGAAGAGAATCGCCGTCACGAGCAAGGCGCCGGTGGCGAGCGCAATATCCAGCGCGCGCTTGGCGGACGCCGCGCCGGGGGAGACATAGGTCTCTTCGTCCGTAGATGCGCTCCAGGCCACGGGTTTGCCCAGCAGCCAGCGTGTGGCGCCAAGCCCCGCCGCGGCATAGCCAGACACAGCGCGCGCGAAGATCGCAAGCGGACCGCCGCCCTGAAGGGCGCCGATCGCCGCCAGCGCATAGCCGATCGCTTGCGGGACGAGTAGGGAGAGCCCAATCGTTTCGCCCCGCAAGGCGAGCGCGAGGCTTGAGAGAAATGCGACGATCAGCAGAAAAGGCATGAACGCACGCAACGCCTTACCTGACGCGAAGACGAATGCGACACGCGGGCGCTTCAATGAGAACAGGCTGCCGCACAAAAATATCTGTTGCAGGTTGCCCGCGCCAAGTCGCATGCGCCGACGCCAGTCCTGCCGCGATGTGGAGGGCTCGAGCTCCTCGATCTCGATTTCCTCGTCGAGCACTGCTCGTCGCCCGGCTGCGACGATGCGCATGGGCAGGACGAAATCATCATTGATCGTATCGGGCGCAACAGCCGGTAGGCCCGCAAGCCGCATCGCATAGAACGCGCCATTTACGCCCATGGGCGAAGCGGCGCGGGCTTCAAGCGCGCGGATCTTGTTTTGATAGGCCCAATAGGCGCGCTCCCCGGCTTGGGCGCGAGGCGAGATCGCATAGCGGCCGCAAACGACGCCGACGTCGGGGTCGGCGAACCAGCGTAATGCGAGCCGCAGCGCGTCGCTGCGCACAGCGCTGCTCACGTCCGTCAGCACGGCGACGTCGGCGTCGACGTCACGCAAGGCTTGCGCCAGCACGCTCGCTTTGCCGCGATTTTGCAAATGCTCCGTCACAATAACCTGCACGTCCTCTTGCGCCAGACGCGCCGCCTCCTCTCGAGCGAGGCGCGCCGTCGCGTCGCTGCAACCGTCGCACAAAACATGGATCGCAAATGACTGCGGCCGGTCCTCCAGCGCAGCCAGATTGCGCAGCTTGTCGATGATGCGCCGTTCCTCCTGATAGGCGGGCACGAGGACGGCTACGCGCAAGCGCGGCGCAGGCCCGTTCGGGGGCTTTTCCAGCGCTCGCGCCAGCGCGCGAAGCGCGAGCGGATGCCCCAGATGGTGATAGGCGACGAGGCCTGTAGATAGCAGGGCGAGGGAAAGCATCAAAGATCAACTCCTGTGAGCTTTTCATAAGCGTCGATCATGGCGATGAGGCTGAACGTTCGCGCGAAATCGCGGGGTGAGGCCTCAAGCGGGCTTTGCAGGCGCTCGTCGATCGCATCAGCCAGTGCGCGCGGATTTTCAGGCGCCACAAGGCGCGCCGTGCGCGGGCAACATGCCTCGCGCGTCCCACCAACGTCGCAGGCGACGACGGGGGCGCCGGATGCCTGCGCCTCCACAAGCGCGAGCGGCAGGCCCTCGGCCCGAGAAGGCAGGACAAATGCGTCTAATGCGGGAATGACCGTCTCCACGTCGCCGCGCAGGCCCAGAAAGACGACGCGTTCCGTTAGGCCCGCTGCGTGGGCTTGGCGCTCCAGCGCTGCGCGTTCAGGCCCGTCGCCCATGATCGCCAGAACGGCCGGCGTGCGCATAAGCGCCAGCGCGTCGATCAGCACGTCAACGCCTTTCACCTTTTGCAGACGCGCCGCCACGCCGATCACGAATCCCTGCGCCGGCAGGCCGAGCTGCGCCCGCGCCAAGGCGCGATCCCCGGGTTTGAAGCGCTCAAGATCGACGCCGTTCACGACCCGCGCGACCCGCTTGCCGGTGCGCCGGGTAAGGCTGTCGGCCACATAGTCGGAGACGGCGGCGAGGCGTGGCGCGCCGATCGTCAGCGCCGCCGAGAACAGCCGCATGCGTCCCGGCGAATCGAGATGCCAGGCGTCATGCTCCACATGCGCGCGAACGCGCACGCCGGAAAGGCGGGCAGCGATGGCGCCATAAATCATAGGGCCGATATGATGGGTGACGACGGCGTCCGGCTTAAGCCGGCGCAGCGCGGCTGCGAGCGCGCCGACGCATGCGAGATCTATCCCGGGCCGCTTGCCAAGCGCGATCAGGGAGCCGTCCATGTCGGCCATAGCGGACCAATCGCGCAGGAGGCTGCGCGCCTCGCCTTCCAGACTGATCGTGGCGACGCATGCACCCCAGCGCCGCTGCAGGCTGGCTGCGACGCTCTCCAGACCGCCTGGCGCGAATTTCTGCACTATCTGCACGACGCGCATGACGCGACTCCTTCGCTGGCCCTGCGCAAGGGCCATGCCAGCGCGGGTGGCTGTGATACGGGGGTCGGCGCGCTCTTTCATGGCGTTTCGCAAAGGGCGCCGGTCGCTCTCGCCGTGGTCGCCGTAGCGTTTCGCAAAAAGAGGCGGCTTGCGGGGGCGCGGCCGCCGTTTCATATAAGTCGCGCGAAGGAGCTGCTTCATGCGCCGCCCCGATATGCTGAGCCTTGATGTGCGCTTGCGCCGCGCTGAGCGGGAGGACGTCGCCCGCCTGGTCCTGGTGCGCGCTGACGCCGACGCGGCGCATGCTCAAGTGCATGACAGCCTGCATCCGCGCGAGGCGGCTGAGGCGGCCGCAATGGGTTCTTCCGCCGCTCAAACGCATTTTTCATTCGGTCGATTCGCTGCGAAAGCGGCTTTGGCCGCCTTGCGCCCCAGCCTTCAGGCGCATGAGACGGAGGTAGGCCGCGGCGTCTTCGGCCAGCCTGTCGTCCTTTCGCCGCAGGCGGGCGGTCTTGCGGTCAGCATTTCCCATTGCGGCGGGCTTGCCGCAGCCCTCGCCTTTCCGCAGGGGCATCCTCTCGGGATCGACGTCGAGATGATCGGCGCAGTCGAGGCCGACGCCGCCAGCGCCCTTGTCTCACAGCGTGAGCTTGCCCCGAATCTTCCCGATCAGGAGGCCCATGCGCGAGCGTGGAGCGCTAAGGAGTGCCTCGGGAAGATTCTGTGCTGCGGCCTTGCCGCGCCCGCCAGCGTGTTCGAGATCGCAGGCTCACGCGAGGGGGCTGAACCACGCACGCCTGGCGCCCGCTGGGGCGGGCGCTTCCTCACGCATGATCAATACGCTTTCTTCACCTTGCGCGCGGGAGATCACGTATTCGCCATGGCGCATCCGGCGCGCACGCATGTCGAGATGGATGCGCTGCGACTGACGGCCTTCATTGCGGGCGGCGTTTAGCGCCTGATGAACTCAGGCCACATGTTTGCGGTCTTTTGCACCACCTTGGGCGCGATGGTCGTCGTGCGCCTGCAAGAGGCGATGCGTTCCTCCAGGGGCGTCCATCCAGTTCAGGCCAAGCGGCGTGGCTGCGCTTTGGTGGCATGTTCAGGACTGTCGCATCGGCGAATCATGTAACTTCGATCATGGATCTGGGAAACGCGAGCGAGGCGGAGCGATGATTACGAGGCAGGCCGGCTTTCAGCGGATGACGTCGTGAGCGCGCCCGCACGCGGATCTTTGCTGGCGCCTTTCCGCGTCCGCAGCTTCAGGTTTCAATGGCCGGCCGATTTATGCACGTCCTGGGCCTTCGAGATGGAGACGCTGATCCTCGGCTGGTACGTGCTGGTCGAGACCCAATCCGTGCTCATGTTGACGATTTACGCCTCGATGCAGCATTTGGGCACGCTTCTGTCGCCCATGTTCGGCGTCGTGGGCGACCGGATCGGCCAGCGCAAGCTTCTATCGGCCATGCGGGGATTTTACGCGCTTCTTGCCGCAACGATCATGGGGCTGGCGCTCACGCAGCTGATCAATCCCTATCTCGTGCTCGGCGTCGCTGCGCTTATGGGCATGGTGCGGCCTTCCGATATCGGCATGCGTACGGCGCTTGTTGGAGAGACGGTGCCTCAGGCGCAATTGATGGGCGCGATGAGCGTGCAGCGCACGACGCAGGATTCCGCGCGCATCGCCGGGGCGCTGACGGGCGCGGGAGTCATGGCTTCTTTGGGCATGGGGCCTGCCTATGTGGCGGTGACGTGCCTTTACCTTGCAAGCTGCCTGCTGACGCTTCAGACCGGCGCTGATCGCGCTGGCGCGCGCGCGCACAAAGAGCCCGCCGCGCAATCACCGCTGCGTGACTTGAAAGAGGGCGTCGTCTATGTAGCGACCACGCCTTATCTGCTGGCGACGATGATCCTCGCTTTTCTTCTCAATATGACGGCGTTTCCGCTCATCAGCAGCCTTCAGCCCTATGTGGCCAAGGAGGTTTATGGCGCCGATCAACAGACGCTCGGCTATATGAGCGCTTGCGCCGGGCTCGGCGCGGTGGCTGGATCCATCGCGATCACGCGCTTTGGATCGCTGTTCGATCCCTCCCGGCTGATGATTTATGCGAGCATCGGCTGGTATTTGGTCTTGTTGGTCTATTCGCAGATCGTCACCGCGTCCGCTGGCATGGTGGTTTTGTTCTTCGCCGGTCTTGCGCAATCAATCGCCATCGTTTCCATGGCGACCGTTCTTCTGCGCACTTCCGATCAGAAGTTCCGTGGGCGCATCATGGGCGTGCGGATGCTGGCGATCTATAGCAACATGCCCGGGATTCTGGCTGCCGGATATCTTCTGCCGCGTTACGGCTTTGCGATGGTCGCCACGGCTTATTGCGTGTTTGGAATCGTTATGACTCTCGCCATCGTCATGTATTGGCGCTCGGCGTTATGGCGGGAGACGCAAGCGCGCTAGCGGAGGCGATGAATCGTCGCATCAGCGTATGGATCTCTTGAGGGCGCAAAAACGGATAAAAATGTCCCTGCCGCGGGATAACAGCGAGCGTAGAATTTTTGACCTTTTTCTCTAGTTCGCGTGCGAAGCTCATGTGGCTATCGCCGGGAATCAAGCCCTCGTTCTCGCCCACCATAATCAGCGTCGCGATGTCGCATTCGGCCATCCCTGTCGTCGTGTCCGTTTCCTGACGGGCGACGACGTAACGCAGGAACGTTTCGAGGGGTGCGAGGCTTGCGATGAAATCGGTGAGAAAGCGCTGCGCGCGCGCCTGCTCCGCTTCGTCCTCCGATCGGCAACCCGTGCGCAGCGCATGGCTGCGGGAATAGCCCTCATAGCCCTCCGTCACCAGCCTGTTGCACATTTCGACCGAGATCCCGCGGCTTTTGTGGGTTCCGCCGGGAGAGGCGAGCATCAGGGACTTTACGCGGGAGGGCATGTGGATAGCGATGTATTGCGCGATGCGGCCGCCGTTTGAATGTCCGAACAAATGGGCGTCGTGGACGCCCAGCTCATCGAGGATCGCGAGCGCGTCCGTAGCGAGCGCGGGAACAGAAACGTCCGCGCCCGTCATATGCGAATCGCCCGTTCCTCTCTGGTCGAAGAAGATCACCTGAAAGTCGCGGGCCAGAGCCTCGATTTCAAAATGGCGCCAGAGAGAACCAGGAAAGGCCGTGGCGGCTAGGAGGAGCAGCGGCGGTCCGCTGCCCATCGTCTCATAGTGAATCCGGGCGTCAGATCGTGTGAGAAGGCCCATGGCGTTAATGGGCCGCGTTTCGAAGGCCTAGCCGCTCAAGACGTGGAAATATTTCGTCCCGAAGATGCGGCAGCTCTGAGACGTAATTCACGAGACCGAGAGCCATGCCGTCGAGGCCGCATTCGCTGAGTTCCAGAATTTGCTGCGCGACTTCATCGTAGCTGCCAAACAGCATGTGCGTTCCGAGTCCGCTGATGAGACGCTCTTTAAAGTTTTTGATTTCGTCATAGCGGCCGTCTCGTCCCTTAAGGCGGATCTTCGCGGCGGAGTCCGCGGCCTCCCAGTCGCCGTACTCATGGACGATGTAATGCAGGAACTCCTCAGCTTCTTTCCGGGTCTTGCGGCAAATCATATGGCCGCTTGCAAACAATCCGAACTGGCGTCCATTTCCCATGGCGCGAATGGTGGCGATATTGTCTTTCAGGCCGGCGCTGTCGCGGATGGAGGTGAAGAGGCAATCCACGTGACGCGCCGCGAAGCCGCGGCCTTCGGGCGAAGCGCCCGCGCTAATCAGCATGGGCAGTCGGTCGGCCCAGGGCTTCGGCTTGCCGGAGACGCCTTTCATTTTCATCCAGCGTCCCTCATGGTCGAATGGTTCGCTTTCGCTCCAGATCTTCTTTACGACGTCAACCCATTCCTCAGTATAAGTGTAGCGGATGTCATGGTCGATCAGCTCGACGCCGAACATATCGAATTCGCCCTGATTCCAGCCAGAAACGATGTTGAGCGCGAATCGCCCTTTGCCGATATGGTGAGCCGTCACCATTTGTTTGGCGGCGAAAACCGGGTTTGCGAAGGGGATGTGAAGCGTTGCGCAGACGGTGATTGCGGATGTGCAGGAGAGCAAGCCGCACGCCCATGTCAGCGTCTCGAATGTGCTGCCCTGAAAATCTATCTTGCCGTCGTAACCATTCCACCGCCCGATCGGCAAGAGAAAGTCCACGCCCGCTTCATCGGCCGCGATGGCCGCCGCTTTGTTATTGTCCCATGAAGCGACCCATCTCTCTGGCGCAGTAGTCATCGTAAGCCCGTTCGAGCAATTCATACCGAACAGCCCAATCTTGAACTTGTTGTCGCCGTATAGACCTGTCGTTGCGGGCGCTTCCATCATTGATCTCCGATAGTCCATTCATTTCGAGAGTGCGTTTAGCGTGTCCCTGACACGCTCGACCAGAGGTTCAGGCGCGCTCATGATTTCGCCGACCATGTCGGCGATCTTGGCGCCTGACAACGGGCGCAGCTCGAGTCCCATCCGGGTCGCTTCCTCTACGAATTCAGGGTCCGTCACGGCAAGGTCGAAGGCGCGCCGCAAGGCTTCAAGCCGATCCTTCGGAATGTTAGGCGGACCGTAAATGGGCCGGTGCATCTCAAACTTCATGAGCAGGAAACGAAGCATGCGCTTGTCTTCGTCGTTGTTCACGAGCTCGATCAAAGAGGGCACGTCGGGAAGGGAGGGAATTCGCTCAAGCCCGAATTGCATCACGATGCGCGCCTTGCCGGACTGCATCCAGTCAGGCTTTTGAATGGTGAGATTGGAATAGGCCGTGTTGCTGGCGTTGAGTTCGCCACGTTCGATTGCAAGAAAGACTTCGTTGCTTCCTTTGTAACCCGTGATCACTTCAGATTGCAGGCCCAGGAGGTTTCGCGCGAGCATTGGGAAGATCGAATTGTCGCCGCCGATGGTCGTGGAGCCGAAGCGGGTTGGAATGCGCCGCATGTCCTCCCATGTCTGTATGCCTGCTGCGCCCCAGACCCAGGAGATCTGCGGCTCGCGCACAGGGGTTCCGATCCAGCTGAGATGGCGTGGGTCCCAGTTGGAGTTCTTGCCATCCGCGGACATCAGGCGCAGGCGGGGTTCATAGGGCACGTTGCTTGTGCCCATGCCGATGACGGTTCCGTCCGTGGGAGCCGCGCCGAAGAAATAATTCGTCATGATGACGGCTGCGGCGCCCGGCATGTTGCGGACGACGAAGTTCGGATTGCCCGGGAGATGTTTGGACATGTAGCGAGCGAGCGGTCTGGAGGTCAGGTCGTAGCCTGTGCCCGTGGCTGAACCCACAATGTATTGCAGCTGCTTTCCCTTGAAGAAAGCGGCCGCGTCTTCGGCGGTGGCCCCAACCGTCGTCGTCAGGAGGGTTAAAGCCGAAAGAGTCATGTTCATGCTTTTCGCCATCGTCTGTCCTCCAACGGCCGTGATGGTTGTTTTGTTTTTATTCGAGAGATTATTTGCCGGATGTTCCCTCTACGGCGTCCGCCGCCTTGGGAATCATGGCTTCCCGCACGCGCTCGCGTATCCCCGCCGGCGCGGTGATAAGATCATCGATCACCTTCGCGAGTTCCGCCCCAGTCATCGGGCGCACTTCAGCGTTTTCTCGACGCGCTTCTTCAATGAAGATGGGATCCTTGATCGTCAGATCGAATGCGTTGCGTAGCGCGCGAACGCGTTCTTGCGGCACGCCCGGAGTGGTGGCGACGGGGCGTCCCACAGTGATCGCCTTCGACATAAACTCCAGCAACGGCCGATCGGCAGGCGGGACATCCTGCTCCAGCAGGAGCGGAACATTGGGCAATTCAGGTTCGCGCGCGAGCCCAACCTGAACGAGCGGAACGATAAGGTTATCCCTCAGATAATGGGGTTTCGAGGCCATGTAGCCTGTGTAGGTGTTGGTGCCGCGGCCCTCCACCTCTCCCCGCTCCATGGACAGGTCGACCTCCTGGCCCGCCTTGTAGCCCATGATAATCTTGAACTTCGTCCCGAGCACATTGTTGTAGAACGCCGGCAATTGCGCCGAGACGGAGCCAGCGCCCGTTGCGCCGATCGTGGTCGTTCGCACCTTCGCCTGTTCGAGCGTCTTCGTCTGCGACGTGTGCCAGACCACAAGCAATTGGTTCGCGTTCACCACATTGCCGATCCAGTGAAAGGCGCGCAGATCGACGCGCAGGCTGGAGTTGAGGCCCAGCGCCTGATCGATGGGAAGGCCCTGACTCACCATGGTGAGGATAGAGCCGTCTTTAGGAGCAGCCTGGCCGACAAAATTCGCTGCGGTGATGCCGCCGCCTCCTGGCATGTTAATGGGAACGATGACCGGCTTTCCCGGGATGTGGCGGCTCATGTTGCGGGCAAGCAGTCTTGAATACTGGTCGTAATCTCCGCCCGCTGCGGTGCGAATCACGAATTGCATCTGTTTGCCGCGATAGAAATCCTCAACGGCGTCGGCGCAGGCCGGATGCGCGCTGATCAAAAGCGCGCAGGAGAAGAGCGCGCCGCCGCTCGCCACGGCCCGCGCGGGCGGACGTTCATTGATCCACGTAAAAATACTTAGCATCGCTGTCCTCCCCGTTCTTTTTCATTGGTCTTGGAGATTGCGTCGCACGTCAGGATGAATCCTGCCTCCACCACCTCGCGAACTCAAAGTCCGGGCCCCCAATCGATCGCACAATCGTGGCGGATGACCTTTTGCGCGTTGCGGGAGGATATGATGGCCGCATATGCATGCTCGTCCCCCCGTCTGGTTGTTGTTTGAAGTCAGTCTACTCTGCGCTGAGCTCCCCGCAAGGACATTCACCCCACGGCGTGTTCCGCTTTCAGGACGATTTCTGGAAACCTTACGCGCGCGAGCCTTGGCATGGGCATGCGTTTTGACCTATAGTCACATCAAGCCTTTGAGAAAGAGGCGTGTAGGGGAGACGATCTCCGCTGGAGTCTGGCGTGCTGTTTCAGCCGCGCGGGACGAAGAGCGGGGCGGCTTGACGAGAATACGGAAGCCGCGGCCAGGGGCCGATCAAACAAGACATGGGGGAACGCTTGAGCGGAACAAAAATCACTTCCTTTCGGACGCTTCCCTGCACCATGCCAAAGGAAGATCCCACCTGGCGTTTCGCGCTTGGGGCGAGCCCCACGACCGAAGGATGGATCGTCGAGCTGCAGACGGAAGACGGCGTGCAGGGCTTTGGCTACGCTTCGGCTACGCCGCATATGGGCGCGGTGAAAGAAGCATTGAAAGGCCAGCTCGAGTATCTCGAGAAATCCGTTGTGGGCGCGGATAGCGCTTGCATGGAGGCCATTCATCTGAAGCTTGAAGCAGCGATGCGCGGCGCCCCGCAAGCGAAAGCGGCGATTGATTGCGCGCTGCATGATTTGAATGCGCGGCGCATGGGGGCGCCGTTATGCGCGCTGTTTGGCGGGCCGGTGCGTCACAAGACGCCGATCCTGCGAATTCTCGCCATCAAGACGCCGCAGGAAATGGCTGCGCAAGCGCAGAAACTCGTGGACCGCGGATATTCCTACCTCAAGATCAAGGTGCATGGAGAGGTGAGCGAAGACGTGGCGCGCGTAGCGGCCATTCGCAAGCAGGTCGGCGATGATGTGCATCTGACGATTGACGCAAACCAGTCTTATAGCGTCAAAGACGCGATCACCGCACTGAGCCGCATGGCGCAGTACAACATCGATCTCGCAGAACAGCCGGTCCATATTGATGATCGTGAAGGTCTTGCGCTCGTGACCCGCATGTCTCCGATCACGATCGAGGCCGATGAATCCGCTGGCTCTCTGCGCGATGTGTATGACCTGGTTTCGCAGCGAATAGTCGATGCGGTGAGCCTCAAGATCCCCAAGCTTGGAGGTCTCCGCAACACACTCGCCGCTGCGCGCATTTGTGAGGCCGGCGGCGTGCGCTATAGGCTCGGCGCCGCAGTTGGCAGCCGTCTTTTGTCCGCCGCCGCCATTCATCTCGCTTGTGCGTTGCCCGGCGTGGATTACGCCTGCGAGTTGGGCGAATTCGAGCGTCTGTTGAATGATCCTTTCGAAGGAATCGAGATCAAAGACGGATTCCTCACTTTGCCCGAAGGCGTCGGCGCTGGCGTACGATTGCGTCAGGTGGGCTAGGCGGCCCGAAGCAACAGATTGATAAAAACGAATCAAGGGAGGAAAAAATGGCAAGCGCGCGCATTCGCACATTCATGCTCGGAGCCATCGGCGCCATTGCTATGACGACGCTGACTCAGGAGGCGAACGCGCAGGCTGAAGCCATTCTGTTGTATCAGGGCCCGGATCGTGAGAAGCGCTTGCTTGAGGGCGCTCGCAAAGAGGGGCAGGTCGTCATCTATTCGGCCATGATCGTAAATCAGGCGCTTCGTCCGCTCGTTGATTCCTTCAACAAGAAATATCCCGGCGTCCGTGCAAGCTATTGGCGCGGTGATTCCGAGGATATCGCCGCTAAACTGGCCGCTGAATATCGGGCTAAAAATCTCGGCGTCGATGTGGTCGAAGGGACGGGAGTCGGAGAGCTTGTGATCGAGGCTGATCTCGTTCAGCCCTTCTTCACGCCTGAAGTCGCGCATGTGCCGGAGAATCTGCGTGATCCACGTAATCTGTGGGCGCCGACCCGGTTGAGCTATTTCTCCGTCGCCTACAACACGCGTCTCGTTCCGCCGGAAAAAGCCCCGAAAACTTTCGAGGACCTGCTTGATCCGCAGTGGAAGGGCAAGATGTCCTGGCGCATTGGAAGCTCCAGCGGAACCACTCTGTTCATCACCAATCTCCGCATGGCCTGGGGCGAAGAGAAGGCCATGGACTATTTCCGCAAGCTCGCGGACCAGAAGATCGTGAACTTCGGATCGGGCAGCGCGAGAACTCTGGTCGACCGGGTGATCGCCGGCGAATATCCCATCGCGCTGAACATTTTCGCGCACCATCCCCTGATCAGCGCAGCCAAGGGCGCGCCGGCCAGCTCGCAATTGATGGATCCCGTAGCCACGACCACGGCGACGGTCGCAATTCCCAAGGGCGTTCGCCGACCCCACGCTGCTTTGCTGCTGGTGGATTACATCATCTCTAAGGAAGGGCAGCAGATCCTTTCGAGCGCGGATTACTTCCCGGTGCGCCCTGATGTGGATCCCAAGCCGGAGCTTGCGCGCGTGGTGCCGCACAAGGCTGGCGTGCCGCAAAACTTCGTCTTGCCCGAGTCCTTGGGCAAATATGGCGACAGTTCTGAAAAGATCTTTCAGGACCTTTTCCGCTGACGCCTATCTGACAAGGCCCGGAGCAGAGCGCAATGAGTCTCCAAGCAACGAGTCCGGATCTCGCGACGCAGGCCGCGCCGCGACTGGGGCGTATTCGATTCTCGCCGCTCATTCTGACGTTGGCGATCATTCTCGCGCTTCTGATCATTCCTCCGGCGTGGTTCCTTATCAATGTCAGTTTGCATGTGAGCAATCCTGACGGAACGCTGGGCGAATTCACGCTGCAATATTACAAGGGCCTCTTCACCGAGCGTTTCTTCCTCCCGTCTCTCATCAACACGATCATCTATTCGCTGGGAACGGCCGTCGTCGCCCTGTTTTTCGGCATAACGCAGGCGCTGATCGTCGAGAGGACTAATGCCCCGGGGCGTCAGTGGGTCTTCCTCGGCGCGATCATCGCGCTGGGGATTCCCAACGTTCTTCACGTGGTCTCATGGCTTCTCATTCTCGGGCGCGCAGGACCTGTGAACGACGCCATCACGGGCACGCTCGGGCCTGACTTCGCCATCAATGTTTATTCCATGTGGGGCATGATTCTCATCGAGGGAATGAATTTCGTTCCTCTCGTGTTCCTTCTCATGTCGGCGGTTTTGAAGTCGCAGGACGCCTCTTTCGAGGAGGCTTCGATGATGAGCGGCGGGCGGCCGCTGCGCACTTTCTGGTCGATCAGCATCCGCATGGGCATGCCAGGCATTCTGGCGCTTTTGCTTCTCGTTTTCATCCGCGCTTTCGAATCGTTTGAAGTACCTGCCCTTGTAGGGCTTGCGGGCAATATCAATGTTCTCACAACGAATATTTACCAGAGCTCTCGCGGGCGCGGTTTTCCGAAATATGGTGAGGCAGGCGCTTATGCGATTTGTCTGCTGCTCATCGTCTGCGTGCTGATTTACCTCTACAATCGCCTGTCGCGGAACGCCCACAAATATCAGTCGATCACAGGCAAGGGCTATCGGCCGCGGGTCGTCGATCTTGGGCCGCTTCGCTGGGTGGGGTCCGGGGTTCTCGCGCTTACCTTCATGCTGGTGACGGGTCTGCCGATCCTGATCCTGATTTTCGCCTCCCTGCAGCCCTTCTATGACGGCATGCGGCTTGAGTCCTTCGCGCGGTTCACCTCCGAGAATTACCGCCTTCTTCTGGATGCGCATTCCTTCCACGACGCGATTGGCAACACATTGCTCATGGGAGCCGCCACCGCCACGGCGGTCATTCCGCTCACCGCCATATGCGCCTGGCTCGCCGCGCGGCGCGCGCCCGGCGCCTGGGTGCTGGATCAGCTCGCCACGGCGCCGCTGGTCTTCCCGGCCATCGTCATGAGCGTGGCCTTTCTCTATGTCTTCGTGAATGCGCCGATCGCGATTTACGGCACGCTCGTGTCGCTGGTGATCGCATCGACCTCGCGCTACCTCCCCTATGGCATGCGCTACGCCTATGCGGGCGTGCTTCAGATCCACAAGGAGCTCGAAGACGCGTCGGCCTCATCTGGCGCCCGCCAGCTCACCACATTCATCCGCATCGTGATCCCGCTTCTGGCCCCCGCGCTCATCGGCGGTTGGCTGTTCGTCTTCCTGTTGTCGGTTCAGGCGGTCTCGCTGCCATTGCTGCTGGTGGGGCCGGGATCGGAAATCGTCGCGGTGACCCTCTTTGATCTGTGGCAGAATGGACAGGTCACCGAGCTTGCGGCCATGGGCGTCGTGTGGATCGCGCTTATGACCGTCGTGAGCAGTATTTTCTACTATGTCACGCGCCGTTTTCAGATCTCCTAGCGAGCCTCAGCTATGCTCTCCATTGAAAATCTTGTGAAGAAGTACGAAACGCGTTCGGGCGAGCCTGCAGGCGGAGCGTTCGATATTTCGTTCGACGTTAAACAAGGTGAATTGTTCACGCTTCTTGGCCCTTCGGGTTGCGGAAAGACGACCACATTGCGTTGCATCGCTGGACTGGAGACGCCCAATTCGGGCGTGATCAGACTCGATGGCGCAGCCATTTTCGAAGGGGCCTCGCGCGTCTCCGTGCCCATGTATGACCGCGACATCGGCATGGTGTTCCAGTCGTATGCGATCTGGCCTCATATGACGGTGTTTGAGAACGCCGCATATCCGCTGCGCGTGCAGCGCGTGAACAAGCCGCCGAGGGAGGAGCTTGAAAAGCGCGTTTTGCGCGTCCTTGAAATGGTTGGTCTTGCCCGCTATCGCTCGCGCTCAGCCACGCAGTTAAGCGGCGGTCAGCAGCAGCGTCTGGCATTGGCGCGCGCGCTTGTTCGCGAACCCAAGCTGCTATTGCTTGATGAGCCCTTGTCGAATCTTGATGCGCAATTGCGTGAGCAGATGCGCGCTGAGCTTAAACGCATTCAGTCGGAATGGGGCGTGACAACGGTCTATGTCACCCATGATCAAGCTGAAGCCATGGCGATTTCAGATCGAATCGCGGTCCTTAATCAGGGTCTGCTGATGCAGATCGGTGGGTCCGAAGAGATTTATGAGCGCCCCACGTCTGAATTCGTGGCCAGCTTCATTGGTCGCTCCAACATTCTGACAGGGCGGTTGCAGCAGGATGTCGCAGACAACCAATTCGGACTCGTTGAATCCTCCATCGGGCCTGTGCGTTGCTGGTTCAGGACGCGCGCAAACGCCGGCGCCGCCGTCAAATTCGTGATCCGTCCGGAAAACGTCGAGTGTTCAAAGACGCCTTTTGGCGAGACCTTGAACGTATTCCGCGCACGGACGACGTCGCGCGTCTATTTGGGCGAGATCGCGGAGCATACGTTCGATCTCAATGGCCAGGCGCTGCTGGCCCGCTCTCACCCATCAGTGGGTCTGCAATCCGGCGAGGAGGTTTATGTGCGCTTCGCGCCGGATCGCACGATTGCGATTTGCGAATGAGGCTCAGCCCAGCGCCTTCTCGCGCAGGCCGACGCGTTCCATTCGCGGCAGAAGTTCCCGAATGTGGGGGAAATCGTTCACATAGTTGATCATGCCCATCGCGGCGCCATCCAGCCCGACGGCATGAAGCTTCTGGAAGGTCTCGACCACATCGTCATAGCTTCCGATGATTGGGTAGCCTGCGCCGCTGATCAGGCGCGCCTTTAGATTTTCCTGATCCTTCATCCAGGTGTTTTTGCGCGTGCCGCGCAAGCCGGCCGAATATTCCGCCGCTTCCCAGTCGCCTTGCTCATAGACGATGTAATGGTGGAACTCCTCCGCCTCTTTTCGGGTCGGGCGCGCCATCACATGGGCGCTGGAGAAAACGTTCCTTGTCTGCCCTTCGGGCGCGAGCGCGCGGAAGGATGCGATTTTTTCGGGAATGTCGTCGAGCTTGGGAATGGCCGTGAAAAGGCAGTCCGCATTGGTTGCTGCGAATTGCCGTCCAGTCGGCGAATTTCCAGCGCTGACGAGCACAGGGCGGCTGCCCCAGAAGGGCTTCG
>CAZYBF010000032.1:23959-29315 GCA_964645525.1 uncultured Beijerinckia sp. | reverse complement strand
CATCGAGCCCTGGTGCATTTCGCGTCAGCTTTGGTGGGGTCATCAGATCCCGGCGTGGTACGGGCCCGATGGCACGGTGTTTGTCGAGAAGACGGAAGCCGATGCAAAGGCGTCGGCGCGCCAGCATTACGGCGCCGATGAACGGCTGACACGTGACGAGGATGTGCTCGACACATGGTTCTCATCCGCGCTCTGGCCATTCTCGACCTTGGGCTGGCCTGAGAAAACCAAGGAATTGGAACGCTATTATCCCACCGATGTGCTGGTCACCGGTTTCGACATCATCTTTTTCTGGGTCGCCCGCATGATGATGATGGGCATCCATTTCATGAAAGAGCCGCCCTTCCACACGGTCTATATTCATGCGCTCGTCCGTGACGAGAAGGGCGCGAAGATGTCGAAGTCGAAGGGCAATGTCATCGATCCCCTGACGCTCATCGATCAATATGGCGCGGACGCGCTGCGCTTCACGCTCGCCGCCATGGCCGCGCAGGGCCGCGACATCAAGCTCGCCACGAGCCGCGTGGAAGGTTATCGCAATTTCGCGACCAAGCTGTGGAACGCCGCGCGCTTCGCGGAGATGAACGGCTGCGCGCGCGCCAAAGGATTCGTGCCGTCGGGATTGCGGCTGACGCTCAACCGCTGGATCGTCGGCGAGGTTGCGGGCGCGGCCGCCGACGTGACGACAGCGCTGGAGGCTTACCGGTTCAACGATGCGGCGAACGCGGTCTATCGCTTCGTCTGGAACGTGTTCTGCGACTGGTATCTTGAGCTCGCCAAGCCGATCCTGCAGGCGGAGGAGGGGCCGGCGACCGATCCCGCCGCAAAGGCGGAGACGCGCGCGGTCGCGGCATGGGTGATCGACGAGATCGCGAAAATGCTGCATCCCTTCATGCCCTTCCTCACGGAGGAATTGTGGGCGATCAAGGGCGCGGAAGGTCCTGCGCGCGAAGGCCCGCTCGCGCTCGCGCAATGGCCTGTCCACGCGGGGCTGCAGGACGCGGAGGCGGAAGCCGAGATCGGTCTCGTCGTCGATCTCGTTTCCGAAATCCGGTCCGTGCGCTCAGAGATGAACGTGCCGGCCTCCGCGCAGATGGAGCTCGTGATCGTGGGTTCGGACGCCGCGCTGCGCACGCGGCTCATGCCCTGGCTTGAAACGATCAAGCGCCTCGCGCGCCTGTCCGACGTGTCTTTCGCCACGCAGGCGCCGCCGGAATCCGCGCAGATGATCGTGCGCGGTGCGCTCGCCGCGCTGCCGCTCGCCGGCGTCGTGGACGTTGGCGCCGAACGCGCGCGCCTCGCCAAGGAGATCGGCAAGGAGGAGAAGGAAGTCGCCAAGCTCGATGCGAAACTCGGCAACGCGGATTTCATCGCCCGCGCGCCGGAGGACGTGGTTGAGGAGAATCGCGAGCGCCGTCAGGTCGGGCTCGACCGCATCGCGCGCATGAAGGCGGCTTTGGAGCGGCTGGGCTAGGGCGCTTGCGCGCTCAGCCCAGGGTCGCGAAGGCGGCGAGCGCGCGGTCGCGCGCCTGCGCGTGGTCGATGAGCGGGGCGGGATAGTCCACGCCGATCTTCACGCCCGCGGCTGCGAGTATGGCGGCGGGCGCCTCCCACGGCTTGTGCACGAATTTCTTCGGCACGCGGGCGAGCTCGGGCACGAAGGCGCGCACATATTCGCCTTCGGGGTCGAAGCGCTCGCCTTGAATGATCGGATTGAAGATGCGGAAATAGGGCGCTGCGTCCGCGCCGCTGCCCGCCACCCATTGCCAGCTTGCGGGATTGTTCGCGGGGTCCGCGTCGCACAGCGTGTCCCAGAACCATTCCTCGCCCACGCGCCAGTCCACCAGCATGTGTTTGACGAGGAAGGAGGCGACGATCATGCGCACGCGATTGTGCATGAAGCCGGTGCGCCACAATTCGCGCATGCCTGCGTCCACGATCGGATAGCCCGTGCGCCCCTTGCGCCATGCGTCGAGCGCCGACGCCTCGGGCTTGCGCCAGGGGAAGGCGTCGAAACGCGGCTGATGGTTGCGCGTCGCGAGGTCAGGATTGTGGAACAGCAGGTGGAAGGCGAATTCGCGCCAGCCGATCTCGGCCAGAAACTTCGCGGCCGCCTTGGCGAGGCGCGGGGTCTCTGCTTCCTGATGGCGGGTCGCCTGCATCACGCTGCGCGGCGAGATTTCGCCGAAGCGCAGATGCGGCGACAGGCGCGAGGTGGACGGGCGCGCGGGCAGGTCGCGCTCGTCGGCGTAGCGCGCGAGCGCCTCCTGAAAGAAGCGCTGGAGGCGCGCCTTCGCGCCCGCCTCGCCGGGCGTCCATTCCGCGCGCAAGCCGCCCGCCCAGTCGGGCTTGGTGGGCAGGAGCGCGAGCGCGTCGAGCGCGACGCGTTTGGGCGCCTTGCGGCTCCATTCGGCCGCAGCGATCTTGCGCGGCGCGGGCAGGGGCGCGCCCGTGTCGCCCAGCGCCTGATGGGCGCGCCAGAAGGGCGTATAGACGCGCATGGGCTGGCCGGCCTTGGTGGTCACTTCCCAAGGCTCGCGCAAGAGCTGGCCGTTGAAGCTCTGCGCCTCGACGCCCTGCGCCTGCAGGGCGGCCTTCACGGCCTTGTCGGTCTCGATGGCGGCGGCGCCATAGCGGCGCGTCCAGAAGACGGCGCCGGCGCCCAGCGCCTTCGCCAGCGCCGGCATGTCCGCATGGTCGGCTGCGAGAATGTCGAGCCTGCCGCCGATCTTCTCCAGCGCGGCGGCATGGGCGGCCAGCGAGTGATGCAGCCACCAACGCGCCGCGCCGCCCAGCGCGCGTCCTTCCGAGCGCCCGTCGTCGTAGAGATAGACGCACAGGACCGGGCGGCCGGAATCGACCGCCGCCCGAAGGGCGGGCTGGTCGGCCAGGCGCAGGTCGTCGCGAAACCAGACGAGGGCGGGGCTGTCGGCGGCGGGCATGGCGCGTCCTTGAACGAACAGGCGAAAACTCTCACCCGTTTACGCTCCACGCACCCGTCTGGATGGCCCGTTCAGATCGTCAGCTCAAGGATCTCCACGCCCCGGATCCGGTCGATCAGATAGACGAGGCCGCGCCCGTCGATGGTCACGTCATTGGAGGAGGCGCGCTCCTGCCCCGGCGCGGGATCGGGCAGGAAATGCGCGACCCGGCGCGGCGCGAAGGGATCGGCCACGTCGAACACCTGCAGGCCCTGCGCGAACCAGGCGAAGGGGATGATCGTGCCGTTGAAACGTTCGGAGGGCTGGTGGCAGCCGGTCATCTTGGGCTGGGTCGCGCCGTCCTTGTCGAGGCCGGGCACGTTGATCGTGGCGATGGGCGTGGGGAGGCTCTCCACCGAAATGTCATAGACCCAGGCGAAGGCGGGCGCGGAGGGACGCAATTGCGCCACGTCCTCGTCGGCCACCACCATGATGTCGCGCCCCTTCAGCTTCTGCGGAATGACGAGACAGGTGTGGGTGGGATGGGGGAAGGCGGGGCTGCGGCGGTCGTGGCCCACCATTTTCGGCTTCGACAGGTCGGAGATGTCGAGAATGTAGAAGCCGTGATGCCAGTAGCTCACATAGAGCCGGTCGCCCACGCGCAGCGGATGATGGCATTTGGGCGTGACGAAATCGTCCCACGGATAATGCTCGCCGCCGGCCTTCCACTGGCCGGGGATCCACCAGCGCGAGACCTCCCGCGGCCTTGCGGGGTCGATGAGATCGAGGATGACGACGATGTAGCCGACATAGCCCTCCGCCGTGGCGGAGACATAGGCGTAGCGGCCGTCGAAGTCGTAGCGGTGCACGCCGGCGCCGCCGGTCTCCCATTTGGTGATGAGCTTCGGCTCGGAGGGATTGGCGACGTCGTAGATCGTCAGGCCGCCCGAGAAGCCCTCGCCCGGGCTCGCCCCGTTCGTCTCGTGATTGACGATCATCACCCCGTCGCGCGCGCGCACCTTGTGGGAGTGCCAGCCTTCCGGCATGTCGATGCGGGCGAGCTGGCGCGGCTTTGACGGGTCCGACACGTCATAGAGGCTGGTGCCGCCCGGCGCCCGCATATGGCCCACGAAGAGCACGTCGCCCTCGACCCACACCTGCCCGCCGCCCGGACAGTCGATCTGGCCCACGCGCTTGACGTTCCAACCCTCAGCCATCGCGATTCCTCCATTTTGCGGCGCAGGATAGGCGATCAGCGCGCGCCGCGCGAGGGCTGCGCGCGGGGGCTGGACAAGCGCGCCGCAAGAGGCGAACCTCCCCCCGAAAGGCGCGCGACAGCGCCGTGCGAGGGGAGGATGCGATGATCAGCAGGCGTGGGATCGTTCAATCGGGCGTGGGCGGACTTCTCGCCTCGGCGCTGGGGCCCGTGACGGCGTTCGGCCAGTCGGCCGCGGCTTATCCCGACAAGCCGATCCATTCGATCTGCATGTTTCCGCCGGGCTCGGGCGCCGACGTGACCGTGCGCTTCTTCGCCAAGAAGCTCAGCGAGGTCGCGGGCAAGCCGGTGGTGGTGGAGAACCGCGCGGGCGCGTTCGGCAATATCGCGTCCGAAGCCGTGGCGCGCGCCAAACCCGACGGCTACACGATTTACATTGCGCCCGGCTCCTCGGTGCTGGCGGCCGCAAAACATCTGTTCAACAAGCTGCCGTTCGATCCGGTCAACGATTTCGAGCACGTGACTACGTTGGCGCGCCTGCCGTTCCTGCTGCTCGTGCGCGGCGACAGCCCTTACAAGAGCGTCGCGGACCTCACCGCCGACCTGAAGCAGAAGGGCGAAAAGGCCTCCTATGGTTCGGTCGCCAACACCGGGCTTGTGAGCAGCGAGCTCTACAAGGCCGCCTTCGGCCTCAAGACCGTCGAGATCAAATACAAAGATCCGCAGACGATGCTCAACGATCTGATCGGCGGCAATCTCGCCTTCGTCCATCTCGATCCCACGAGCGGGCTCGGCCAGCTCAAGTCCGGCAAGGTGCGCGCGCTCGCCTCCAGCGCCGCCGAACGCATGAAGGCTCTGCCCGACGTGCCAAGCGCGGCGGAGGCTGGGATCGCAAACTCGAACCTCACCGCATGGTGGTCGGTGCACACGCCCGCAAAGACCGATCCGGCGATCCTTGCGAAACTGGAAGGCTGGTTCAACGCCATCGCGCCGCAGCCCGACGTTGTGAAGTTCCTCGCTGAAATCGGCGTCGATTCCTATCCGGGCGATTCCACGAAGCTGAAGAAGCTGCTCGCCGACGACATCCAGGCATGGGGCCGCTACGTCGAGCTGGCGAAGATCGAGAAGTTGTAAGTCGCGGTCCGGGCGCGCGCCGTCTTTGGACCTCGCGCGCACGTGAAGCGCGCAAGACTTACGTCAACGCAATGGGTGGCGTTCG
>CAZYBF010000032.1:0-23859 GCA_964645525.1 uncultured Beijerinckia sp. | reverse complement strand
CCTCGCGCGCACGTGAAGCGCGCAAGACTTACGTCAACGCAATGGGTGGCGTTCGCCTGACATAGGCGGATTAAGGTGCGCGCGGGGACGCGCGCGGTCCCATTGCTGCGCGCGCGGTCCAATACGTTCGGCGGTCAGAAAGCGCGGTTGCTGCGGGTGGCGAAGCGCACCGCCTCCTCGGCGGCGCGGAACAGGGCAGTCGCCTTGTTCACGCATTCGCGATGCTCTGAGGCGGGATCGGAATCATAGACGATGCCTGCGCCCGCCTGCGCATGCATCAAGCCGTCCTTGATGACGGCCGTGCGCAGAACGATGCACGTGTCCATCTCGCCGGACGCGCCGAAATAACCGATGCAGCCGGCGTAGATGCCGCGCTTGTCGACTTCCAGCTCGTCGATGATCTCCATCGCGCGCACTTTCGGCGCGCCCGACACCGTGCCCGCGGGAAAGCCTGCGCAGAGCGCGTCGATCACATCGCGGCGCGGATCGAGATCGCCCTCGACGTTCGAGACGATATGCATCACGTGGCTGTAACGCTCGATGAAGAACTGGTCCGTCACGCGCACCGTGCCGATCTGCGACACGCGCCCGACGTCGTTGCGGCCGAGATCGAGCAGCATCAGATGTTCCGCGCGCTCCTTCGGATCCGCGAGCAATTCCTCCGCGAGCGCGGCGTCCTCCGCAGGCGTCTTGCCGCGCCAGCGGGTGCCCGCGATCGGGCGGATCGTCACCTTGCCCTCGCGCACGCGCACGAGAATCTCCGGCGAGGAACAGACGATCTGGAAGCCGCCGAAATCGAGATGGCACAGGAAAGGCGCGGGATTGACGCGGCGCAGAGCGCGGAACAGCGAAAAAGCCGGCAGTTCGAACGGCGCCGTGAAGCGCTGCGAGAGCACCACCTGAAAAATGTCGCCGGCGCGGATGTATTCCTTCGCCTTGTCCACCATTGCGAGATAGCGGTCCTGCGGCGTGTTTGAGACGGGCGCAGCCGCGCGCGCGCCGGGCGCTACTTGCGGCGCCTGATGGGAGAGCGGGCTTTCCAGAACGCCCACCACGCGCTCAAGACGCGCCTGCGCCGCGTCCCAGGCTTCGCGCGCGCTCACGCCCTTCCTCGGGCGCACAGGCGTCACGACGCTCATCTCGTCGCGCACGGAATCGAACACCACCATCAGCGTCGGGCGGATCATCACCGCGTCCGGCACGCCGATCGGGTCAGGCTTTGCGGGCGCAAGCCGCTCCATGCGGCGCACCATGTCGAAGCCGAGATAGCCGAACACGCCCGCCGCCATCGGCGGCAGCGCCGCGTCGGACTCGATGCGGCTTTCCGCGATGAGCGCGCGCAGCGCGTCGAGCGGCGCGCCGGGGCAGGGCGCGAAAGCGTCGGGCTGCGCGAGCGCGTCGCGATTGATCTCGCTCGTCTCGCCATGGGCGCGCCAGATGACGTCCGGCTCCATGCCGATCATGGAATAGCGGCCGCGCGCGGCGCCGCCTTCCACGGATTCCAGCAGGAATGTGTTGGCGGGCCGCGCGGCCGAGAGTTTCAGATAGGCGGAGACCGGCGTTTCGAGATCGGCCACCAGCGTGGCCGACACAAGCGCCCCGCGACCGCCCTCATAGGCCTTCGCGAAATCGTCAAAGGACAAGGCGGTCATCGCTGGTCCGTCAGTTCTGCTCGCCGCCCACCGCCATGCGCACGGCGGCCTCGTTGATGCGCACGCCGAGATCCTCCTGCGTCTTGACGACGAATTGCTGGAGGATGTCCTCGGTGATCGCCTCGCGCAGACGCGGGCCGATCGCCTTGATGAGCGCGCTGTCGGGATCGAAGGGCGGGGTGACGGAGTCCACCACCTTGAAGATCACGCGATCGGAATCGCTGGCCGCCGAGGCGACCGCGCCCGGCGCCACGGAGAAGACGCGCGCAATGGCGGCTGGCGGCAGGGTCTGCGAGCCGCCGCGCTTCACGTCGGCGGCGACCTGCGCCTCAAGCCCCTCGATCTTCGCCGCCGCCTCGACGCTCTCGCCAGCCTCGATGCGCCTGACGAGCGCGCTCGCCTTGCGCTGCAACGCGCGGTCGATCTCCTCGTCCATCCAGGCCTTGGAGGCGCGCTCGCGCACTTCCGCGAGCGTGCGGTCCCGCGCGGGATCGATGGCCGCGATCTCAAACCACACATATCCGTTGTCGCGCGTGTTCAGCACGTCATTGTCCACGCCGATGTCGGAGGCGAAAATCGCGCGCAGAAGGTCTTCGCGTTCGGGCAGGCCGGCCACGGGCGCGCCATCGCGGTCCTGACCGAACTGGTCCATCGCCTCGATCACGCGCGCCTGCAGTCCGGCGGCGCCGGCGGCTTCCGACAGCGTCTTGCCGGACGTGCGCTGATCCTCGATGCGGTCGCGCGCTTTCATCGTCTCGTCGCGCGCGCGCCGTTCAGCGAGTTCGCGCTTGACCGTCTCCGCCACGTCTTCGAAGGGGCGCGTGGATTGCGGCTCGACGCGGTTCACGCGCAGGAGCGTGAAGCCGAAGGCGGTCTTGAGGGGCTCGCCCGTCTCGCCGTCCTTCAGCGCGAAGGCGGCCTGCGCGACGTTGGGGTCGGCGAATTCGCCCCAGGTGAGCAGGCCGAGCGAGACGTCCTTTTCCGAAAGGCCGCGCGCGGCCGCGAGCGCCACGAAGCTTTCGCCGCCTTTCGCCTTCTCGAGGGCGGCGCGGGCCTCCTCCTCGTTGGGATAGACGATCTGCTGCACTTCGCGCCGTTCGGGCTGGGAGAAGCGCGCCTTGGTCTGTTCATAGAGCGCGCGCGCGTCCGCATCCGACACGCGGCCGGGATCGGCGAAAGCGGCGGGCGCGGCCGACAGGATCGTCACGCGACGATATTCAGGCGCGCGGAAAGCGGATTTATTGGCCTCGTAATATTCTGTGAGCGCCTCCTCGGAGGGCGCCGCCACAGGCTCGGCGCGAGAGGCGGGCAGGGTGAAGAACTCAACGCTGCGCGTCTCCGCATCGTATTGATGCACCGCTTCGAGCAGGATTTTGGGCGCAGGCGCCTCGCCCGCGATGGAGAGCGCAAGCTCGCGGCGCACATAGACGAGGCGCTGCTCCTGAACGAAGCGCTGCTCGTTCGGATAGCCCGCCTCGCGCAGGGCCTCGTTGAAGCGCTGGCGATCGAACTGGCCGGTGGCGCCGTGGAAGGTGGGGTCGTTGACGATCGCCTGCGCGATGTCGCGCTCCGCCATGGCGAGGCCCAGCGTCTTGGCGCGCTGGTCGAGGGCGGCGTCGGAGATGAGGCGCGAGAGCACCGCGCGGTCCACGCCTGCGGCGCGCGCCTGATCGGCGGTGATCGCGCGGCGCGTCTCGCGCTGCAGGTTCTGCAACTGGGTCTGGTAGGCGGTGCGATAGGTCTCGGTCGAGATTTCGACGTCGCCGACTTTCGCGACCGAGGACACGCCGATGCCGCGGAAAATGTCCCCGATGCCCCAGATTGCGAAACTGAGGATCAGGATGCCGAACAGGATCGTCACGACCACTTTGCCGAGCCAGCTCTTGGAAGCCCGGCGCATGCCTTCCAGCATTTTCGTCTCGTCCTTCTGCGCAGCAGCGCGGCCACGCCCGCGCCCCCTGATAGGAAGGGCCGTCATAGCGGCTGCGGGCGGCTTTGCATAGCGCTCGGGCTCTGCTAACGCGGGGCGCGATCAATTCACAGGAGCGCCCATGTCCGCCGCCGCGTCCGCCCGTCCAGGCAGCCTTGTCCGCCCCCTTGTCGCCGGCAATTGGAAGATGAACGGCCTGACCGCCTCGCTCGCCGAGATCGAGGCCATGGCGGCGGGCTATGACGCCGCGTTGCGGGCGCGCATCGACCTGCTGGTCTGCCCCCCGGCCACGCTCGTCGGGGCCGCCGCAGCCAAAGCGGCCGGGCGGATCGCCATCGGCGGCCAGGACTGCCATGCGCGGGCTTCGGGCGCCCATACGGGCGACGTGGCGGCGGAAATGCTGAAGGATCTGGGCGCGGCCTATGTGATCGTCGGCCATTCCGAGCGGCGCGCCGACCATGGGGAGAGCAGCGCCGTGGTCAAAGCCAAGGCGCAGGCGGCCCTGCGGGCGGGCCTTGTCGCCATTGTCTGCGTCGGCGAGACGGAGGCGGAGCGCAAGGCCGGGCGCACGCTCGACGTCGTGGGCGGGCAATTGCGCGACTCCCTGCCGGAGGAGGCGCGCGCCGATCAGGTCGTGATCGCCTATGAGCCGGTCTGGGCCATCGGGACAGGCCTCACCCCCACCGCAGCCGACGTCGCCGAGGTGCACGCCTTCGTGCGCGCGCAGCTCGGAAAGGCCATGGGCGAGCAGGGCGCCGGCGTGCGCATCCTCTACGGCGGCTCGGTCAAGCCTTCCAACGCGGCCGAACTCATGGCCGTGCCCAATGTGGACGGCGCGCTCGTGGGCGGCGCAAGCCTCACGGCGAAGGATTTTCTGGGCATCGCCGCCGCCTATCGCTGAGCGCGGTCAGCCGATCCTCTGCGCGAGAAGCTCGAGCGCCGTCTCAACGGCCGCGCGGCGGATGCCCGCGCGCCCGAGGTCTCCATAGCGCATCTCCTGCGTGCGCACGTCCTCGCCGCGTCGCGCGCTGGCGAACATCACAAGCCCCACGGGCTTTTCGGGCGAGCCGCCGCCGGGGCCCGCGACGCCGGTGATCGCGACCGCAACGTCCGCGCGCGAGTGGGCGAGCGCGCCGGCGGCCATGGCTGCGGCGGTTTGCGCGCTCACCGCGCCATGGGCGCCAATCGTCGGCGCGGGCACGCCGAGCATGTCCTGCTTGGCCTCGTTGGAATAGACGACGAAGCCGCGTTCGACGACGGCGGAGGAGCCGGGGATCTCGGTCAGCAAGGCGGCGACGAGTCCGCCCGTGCAGGATTCCGCCGTGGCGATTTTCAGACCGCGGGCGCGCGCTTTCTCCAGCAGCGCCGCGGCGCGCGCGACAAGCGCGTCGTCGAACGGCCCGCTCACGCGTCTTCCCATGGCAGGCGGATGGTGGCGATCGCCTGAACCGCCACGCCCTCGCGCCGACCCGTGAAGCCGAGTTTTTCGGACGTGGTCGCCTTCACGGCGACACGGCCCAGCGGAAGGCCGCATATGCGCGCCACCTGTTCGCGGATCGCGTCGCGGTGCGGTCCGATCTTCGGCGCCTCGCAGATGATCGTCGCGTCGAGATGCGCGATCATGCCGCCCCGTGCGCCCACGCGCGCCACCGCATCCTTCAAAAACACGTCTGAGGCCGCGCCTTTCCAGCGCATGTCGGATGGCGGGAAATGCGCGCCGATGTCGCCGTCGGCGAGCGCGCCGAGAATGGCGTCGGTGAGCGCGTGCAGCAGGACGTCGGCGGCGGAATGGCCGACGAGGCCGGCGTCATGGGGGATTTTCACGCCCCCAAGCCACACATGGTCGCCGGGTCCGAAGGCGTGCACGTCGTAGCCGAGCCCGGTGCGCACGTCGGCGAGCTCCATCAGGACGCGCGCTTGCGCCATGGCGAAATCCTCTTGGGTGGTGAGTTTGACATTGCCCGCCTCGCCGGGAAAGGCGCGCACCGCATGGCCGGCCCAGCGCGCGAGCGCGGCGTCATCGGGCATGTCGGTCGCGCCCGCGGCGGCCGCGCGCTCATGGGCGTCGCGGATAAGGCGATAGGAAAAGGCTTGCGGCGTCTGCACCGCGCGCACGCCCGCGCGGTCCACGTCGTCGAGCAGAGCGTCGTTCGCGCCGACGGATTTGAGCGCGTCGACCACGGGAAGGGCGGGGATGGCGGCGCCATGTTCGCGCGCAGCCGCAACCGCCGCGCGGATCAGGCTGCAGCTTGCGAAGGGTCGCGCGGCGTCGTGGATGAGCACGATTTCCGGCGCCGCCGCATCGAGCGCGCGCAGGCCCGCGAGCACGCTTTCCTGACGGGTCGCGCCGCCCGGCGTCCAGCGCTGCGCCGGCAGGCCGGCGGCGGCGGCTTCGAACAAGGCGCGGTCGTCGGGATGGATGACGGGCGCGATGCGCGCGCCGGGCAGGGCGGCGACGAGCGCGCGCAGGGTGCGCGCAAGCACGGGCGCGCCGCCGAGGGCGCGATATTGCTTCGGCAGGCCTTCGCCGGCGCGATGGCCGCGACCCGCCGCCACCACCACCACGGCCACGTCTTGATAAGTCCCGCCGCCGGCCTCGCCGATCCCCATTGTCCGCCTGTCGCTCCGCCGTTCCGGTGCGGCGATGTTCCGCGTTTCCCCGCGCTGGTCAATTCTAAATCCGGCGTTGCGGCATTTGCGTAAACCCGAGGCGAATTGCGCAGTGCACAAAATTTTGCTTATGATCTGAGCATGGCCGAAGCTGCCCAAGATTTAGGCAATTTGATCCGCATCGGACCTGTCGTCCTGAGCGGGCGGGCGGCGCTTGCGCCCATGTCCGGCGTGACGGACATCGGCATGCGGCGGATCGCCCACGCCACCGGCGCCTCGCTCGTGGTTTCGGAGATGGTCGCCTCGGACGAATTCGTGCGCGGCTGCGAGGAGAACCGGCTGCGGGCGGAGGGCTCGGGCGTGGAGCCCCATGTGGTGCAGATCGCCGGATGCGACCCGCGCTGGATGGGCGAGGCCGCGCGGCTGGCGGAGGCCTCGGGCGCAGCCGTGGTGGACATCAACATGGGCTGCCCCGCCAAGCGCGTGACCGGGGGCTATGCGGGCTCCGCGCTCATGCGCACGCCCGACCTCGCGCTGCGGCTGATCGAGGCGACGGTTGCGGCGGTGAACATTCCCGTGACGCTCAAAATGCGGCTCGGCTGGGACGACGCCTCCCACAACGCCGCCCAGATCGCGGCGCAGGCGGAACGCGCGGGGGTGCGGCTGATCACGGTGCATGGCCGCACGCGCCAACAGTTCTACAAGGGCCGGGCGGATTGGTCGGCGATCGCGAAGGTCGTCGCCGCCACGTCCCTGCCGGTGATCGCCAATGGCGATTGCGCCAGCGCGCAGGACGCGCGCGCCATGCTGGCGGCGAGCGGGGCGGCGGGCGTCATGATCGGCCGGGCGGCCGTTGGGCGGCCCTGGCTCGTGGGGGAGATCGCGCGCGCCCTCGCCGGAGAGCCCGCGCAGCCTGTCTCCCGGACGGCGCGCCGGCAGGCGGCGCTCGCCCACCTCGAGTCCCTCCTCTCCACTATGGGCGCGGAAGCGGGCCTGCGGCACGCGCGCAAACATCTCTCCGCTTACTGCGAACACGCCGGCGCGCTCGACGCGCAGGAGGGGCAGGCCCTGCGTCTGCGCCTCGTCACGACGGAAAGCGCCGGGGAAGCCCGCGCGCTGCTCGCCCACGCCTTCGATCTCGCCCCATTGTCGGAGGCCGCCTGATGAAAGACGACGTGCTTTTCAGCCCGGCCGGCGTAGACGCCGCACAGGTCCTCGGCGCGCTGCCCCATCCGGTGATGACCGTCGACGAGGACGGGCGGATCGTGGACGCGAACGCGGCCTGCGAAGCGTTTTTCCACATGAGCCAGACGCAATTGCGCCGGAGCCGGCTGGTGGACCTGTTCCCCTTCGGCTCGCCGATCCTGAGCGTGGCCGAAGACGCCCGGCAGCGGCGCTCGATCGTCAATGAGTACCGGGTGGACGTGAGCACGCCCCGGATCGGCGCCGACAGGCTTGTGGACGTGAACGCAGCGCCGCTGGGCCCGGATGCCGAATTTATAGTCATAATGCTGCAAGAGCGCACAATTGCCGACAAAATGGACAGGCAATTGACGCATCGTGGTGCAGCCCGCTCGGTGTCGGCGCTTGCGGCCATGCTCGCCCATGAGATCAAGAACCCGCTTTCCGGCATCCGCGGCGCCGCCCAATTGCTCGAGCCGGGACTGGAGGACGGCGACCGCGCGCTCACCCGCCTGATCTGCGACGAGACCGACCGCATCGTAAAGCTTGTGGACCGGATGGAGGCCTTCTCCGACGAACGCCCGGCGGAGCGCGAAGCGGTGAACATCCATTTCGTGCTCGATCATGTGAAACGCATCGCGCAGGCCGGTTTCGGGCGCCATATTCGCTTCGTGGAGACCTATGATCCTTCGCTTCCCCCGGTCCACGCCAATCGCGACCAATTGATTCAGGTGTTCCTAAACCTCGTGAAGAACGCCGTGGAAGCCATTGGAGAAGATGCGATTGACGGCGAATTGGAGCTGACCACCGCCTTCCGCCCCGGCGTGCGGATGCGGGTCGCTGGCTCCCCTCATCCAGTCGCGCTGCCGCTGGAGTTCTGCGTGCGGGACAATGGACCTGGGGTCGCTCCGGAGATCGTGAACCACCTGTTCGACCCCTTCGTGACCAACAAGCCGTCGGGAACTGGCCTCGGCCTTGCATTGGTTGCGAAGATCGTTGGAGGTCATGGCGGGATCATCGAATGCGAGTCCCAGCCAAGGCGCACGACGTTCCGCGTCCTGATGCCGATGTATTCGCCTCGCGATGGGCGTCAGGGCGCTGGCGAAGCATAGAGATTGATCCTTTGCGGGATCACAGGTCGGCGCTCCGGCGTCGGCGCGCAGGAGACAGGCGTCCATGGCGAGCGGAAGCATTTTGGTTGCCGATGACGACGCCGCCATTCGCACCGTCCTGAACCAGGCTCTTTCCCGCGCGGGCTATGAGGTCCGCGTCACCGGCGCCGCCTCCACCCTTTGGCGGTGGGTTCAGGCCGGGGAGGGCGATCTCGTCATCACCGACGTGGTCATGCCCGACGAGAACGCCTTCGACCTTCTGCCGCGCATCAAGAAACTGCGCCCTGAACTGCCCATTATCGTCATGAGCGCGCAAAACACGTTCATGACCGCCATCAAGGCCTCTGAGCGCGGGGCCTATGATTACCTGCCCAAGCCCTTCGATCTGAAGGACCTCGTCGCCATCGTCGGGCGCGCGCTGAGCCAGCCCAAGCCGCGGGTCGTGCGCGAGACGAACGGCCATGACGAGATGGAGGGCATGCCGCTCGTCGGCCGCTCGCCGGCGATGCAGGAGATCTATCGCACGCTCGCCCGGCTGATGCAGACGGACCTCACGGTGATGATCACCGGCGAATCCGGCACCGGCAAGGAGCTGGTCGCGCGAGCGCTGCATGATTACGGCAAGCGCCGCGGCGGCCCGTTCGTCGCGATCAACATGGCCGCGATCCCGCGCGATCTCATCGAAAGCGAATTGTTCGGCCATGAGAAAGGCGCGTTCACCGGCGCCAACGCCCGCTCGGTCGGGCGTTTCGAACAGGCCGAGGGCGGCACGCTGTTCCTTGACGAGATCGGCGACATGCCGATGGAGGCGCAGACCCGGCTTCTGCGCGTGCTCCAGCAGGGCGAATACACGACTGTCGGCGGGCGCGCGCCGATCCGCACGAATGTGCGCATCGTCGCTGCGACCAACAAGGATCTGCGCGTGCTGATCCAGCAGGGTCTTTTCCGCGAAGACCTGTTCTTCCGCCTCAACGTCGTGCCCCTGCGCCTGCCGCCGTTGCGCGAGCGCTCCGAGGACATCCCTGATCTGGTGCGCCACTTCTTCAAGCTCGCCGCCGAACAGGGCCTGCCGCAGAAGCACGTTGACGGGGCGGCGCTCGAACGCATGAAGCGCCACCGCTGGCCCGGCAACATCCGCGAACTTGAAAACCTCGTGCGCCGTCTCGCCGCGCTCTATCCGCAGGAAACGATCAGCGAGCAATTGGTGGAGACGGAGCTGGGTTTCGACGCCGCGCCGGCTCCCGATCGTCTCGCAGCCTCTCACCCCGTCGCCCCTGTCGCCGGAGCGAGCGCGCCCGTGTCGCCCGCCGGCGATGCGGACGCCTCGTCGCTGTCGCTGTCGGTCGAGCATCATCTCGCCGCGCTATTCCGCGCCCACGGGGATCAATTGCCCCCCGCCGGTCTTTACCACCGCATCCTGCGCGAGATCGAAGGGCCGCTTTTGTCGGCGGCGCTCGCCGCCACGCGCGGCAACCAGATCAAGGCGGCGGAACTCCTCGGCCTCAATCGCAACACCTTGCGCAAGAAGGTTCGCGACCTCGACATCCGCCTGATGCGCTCGCCGCGCTGAGGCGCGCTCCCGCGCATGGTTGCGCCTGCGCCTTGCATGCGTCATGTTCAAGGCGTTTCATGCCTGCCCGCATGCGGCTGGAGACGCGCGCCATGCACGCCGATCTGAAAGACGTCAAACGGATGATCCGCGACCGGCTGGACGCTGAATGGCCGCGTCTGCGGATCGTGGACGTCGTCGTGCGCGCCGAAGACGATCGGGATGGCGATCCTGTTTTAACCGTCGATCTTGTGTTCAAGGGCGCATCGCCGAATGTGGACGTCGCCATGGACGCGGTGCACAGGCTGCATCCCGCGATCTGGGACGCTTTCGACGCTTTTCCCGTTTTTTCATTCATTGCCGAGAAAGAAGCGAGTTCATTGAGACGTGGCGCAAGATGATCTTTTGACTGTCGCCGAGAGACTGATCGACGTTGGTCGCGGACGTCCGAAACAGGCTTACCTCCGGCGCGCCGTCAGCTCCGTTTATTACGCCGTCTTCCATTGTCTGGCGCGCTGCTGCGCGGATAGCCTCATTGGAGGGAAGGGCGCGGAGCGAAACCGCGACGCCTGGCTCCATGTCTATCGGTCGCTTGAACACGGGTTCCCCGCACGTCAGTTCAAAAGCAACCGGTTCAAGACCTTTCCTCCGGCGATTCAGCAATTCGGCCGCCTGTTCGCCGAGTTGCAGCTCAAACGACAAGGCGCCGATTACGACCCGACAAAGACCTTTCAAACGTCACAGGTTCGGATGGATATCGACTTCACCCGGAAGACCCTCGCCGCGTTCCGCCGGGTGGACCAGAAGGATCGCCGGGCCTTTGCGGCCTTTGTCCTGTTGAAACTGAGGGATTAGGCGGGCCTCCGGCCCTGGCGCTCGGAAAATTGTCGCAATCAGGCAACACCGTTGTATTAATGCAACTTCTTTGCCTGAGTCGCGTCGCCGCGGCTTCAGCGGCGGCCGTCCGTTTCGGCCGTCTGGAAAGGGTCGCCGGTGACGGAAAGCGTAGCGAGCGAACAGACCGGGAGCGGCAAGGGGGAGCGGCGGTGGCTCGCGCGCCTTGGGCTCGTCGCGGTCTCGCTCGCGCTGGTCAGCGCCGTCTCGACCCTGCTGATCTTCGCCGATTACACCCCCATCTCGCCGACCAGCCAGGTGGTCCTGATCCTGTTTGGGATCAACGCGCTGATCATTCTGTTCCTGCTTGGCATCCTGATCGCCGAGCTGCGCCGTCTGGTGGCGGCGCGCCGCGCGCAGCAGGCGGGCGCGCGCATCCACATCCGCATGGTCGCCCTGTTCGCGGGCATCGCGGCGGCGCCGGCGATCCTGATCGCGCTTGTCGGCTCTGTGACGCTCGACCGCGTGCTCAATCCGGCCTTCCTGCAGGACGTGCGCGGCTTCATCTACACGACCGGCGAGGTGGCGCGCATATTTCGGGAGGCGCAATGCCGCGCGCTTTTGCAGGAAGGGTCCCTGACCGCCTCGGACCTTGATCGCATCGCGCCGCTGCACGCATCCAACCGCGCGCTCTTCCTCGAATATTTCGGCGGACGCGCGCGCATTCTCGGGTTCACGTCCGCAGCGATGATCAAACGCGACGGCTCCGTGGTCGAATACGGCACCGCGCCCTTCTCGCGCATCGTCACCCCGGAGCCCGCCGATTTCGAGGACGCGATCCGCGACGAGCCCCTGTGTCTCGTGCTCGACGAGGGCCGCACATTCGTGGCGCTGCGCGCCATGGCGAATTTCCCCGACACCTATGTCTATGCGGCGCGGCCTGTCGATCCGCTGGCGACCGACTTCCCCACGCAGGTGCGCAACCTGACCTCGCTCTACGAGGCCTATGAGGGGCATCGGCGCAACATCCAAATCGCCTTCGCCACCATGTATGCGCTGATCGCGCTGATCATGCTCCTCTCCGCCACTTGGCTGGGGCTGTCGGTCGCCAATAGGCTCGTGACGCCGATCCGCAGGCTCATCAACGCCACCGACCAGGTCGCGAGCGGCAATCTTTATGTGCAGGTGCCCGTGCATCGGCGCGAAGGGGACCTCGCCCATCTTGGCGAGACCTTCAACAAGATGACCTCTGAGCTGCGCCTGCAGCAAAACCGGCTGATCGCCGCCAGCAGGCTCAATGACGAACGCCGCGTGTTCACGGAAGCCGTGCTGTCTGGCGTGCCCGCCGCTGTGATCGGCGTGGATTCGCATGGCGTCGTCACGGTGCTCAACCCGTCCGCCCATAAGCTGCTGCATGACAGCGTGGACTTCGATCCGGAGGAAGCGCCCGGCCGCCTGCTGGCCGACATCGTGCCCGAGCTCGCCCCCGCGCTCGCGGAAACGCGCGACAGCAATATGCGCAGCTATCAGGGGCAGGTCGCGATGATGCGGCGCGGACGCGAGCGCATCTTCAACGTGCGCGTGACCACCGAGCAATCGCAAAGCGACGAGCGCAATCAGGTCGTGACGCTTGACGACATCACCGATCTGGTGACTGCGCAGCGCACCTCCGCCTGGGCGGACGTCGCCCGGCGCATCGCCCATGAGATCAAGAACCCGCTCACGCCGATCCAATTGTCGGCCGAACGCCTCAAGCGCAAATATGGCAAGGCGATCGTGGAGGACCGGGCGGTTTTCGACCAGTGCACCGACACGATCGTGCGTCAGGTGGACGACATCAAGCGCATGGTGGACGAGTTTTCGTCCTTCGCCCGCATGCCGCGCGCGCGGCTGGAGCGCGACGACTTGAACGGCTGCGTGCGGCAGGTGGTCTTCATGATGCGCGTGGGCCATCCCGAGCTGACCATCGAGGAAGATCTGCCGGACCCGCCGTTGGTGACCTCTTTCGACCGTCGCCTTCTGTCGCAGGCGCTCACCAACATCGTGAAGAACGCGATGGAGGGCATCGCGGGCGACGAGCGTGAGGAAAGGCCGGCGGGGCGGGTGCGCGTGCGCGTGTCGCGTTCGGAGGAGGGGATCGTCGCCATCGACGTGATCGACAACGGCAAGGGCTTCCCCAACGAGAACCGCCAGCGCCTCCTGGAGCCCTATATGACCACGCGCACGGAGGGCACGGGCCTCGGCCTGCCCATCGTCGCCAAGATCCTCGAAGACCACGGCGGCGGCATCGAATTGCTCGATGCGCCGGACGGGCAGGGCGCGTGGGTGCGCCTGCATTTTCCTGACCGGAGCGAGGCGGAGCCCCCCGCTTCCGATCCAAACAGCATAGCCGGCGGTCGCGCCGGCGCATCAGCGTAGAGACACACATCCCCATGGCCGCTGACATTCTGATCGTTGACGACGAAGCCGACATCCGCGAGGGCGTCGCGGGAATCCTGTCCGACGAGGGCCATTCGACCCGCACGGCCAAAAACTCCGACGAGGCGCTCGCCGCCATCGAGGCGCGCCGGCCGCATCTCGTCTTTCTGGACATCTGGATGCAGGGTTCGCGGCTCGACGGCCTGCAATTGCTCGAACGGGTGAAGGAGCAACACCCGAGCCTGCCGGTGGTGATGATCTCCGGCCACGGCAATATCGAAACGGCGGTCTCCGCCATCAAGCTCGGCGCTTACGACTTCATTGAGAAGCCGTTCAAGGCCGACCGGCTCGTGCTGGTGGCGGACCGGGCGCTTGAGGCCTCGCGGCTCAAGCGCGAGGTGAGCGAATTGCGCGCGCGCGCGGGAGCGACCAACCGCATCGTGGGCCGTTCGTCCGCGGTCAATCAATTGCGGCAGGTGATCGAGCGCGTCGCCTCAGCCAATTCCCGGATCATGATCACGGGCGCGTCGGGCGCGGGCAAGGAGCTGATCGCGCGCGTGATCCACGAGGCGTCGCCGCGCGCGCAGGGGCCATTCGTCGCGCTGAACGCCGCCAACATCACGCCGGACTCGATGGAAGTGGAATTGTTCGGCGTCGAAGGCCCCGATCCAAGATCGCGCAAGGTCGGCGCGCTCGAGGAGGCTCACGGCGGCACGCTCTATCTGGACGAGGTCGCCGACATGCCGCGCGAGACCCAGAACCGGATCCTGCGCGTGCTTGTGGACCAGAATTTCCAGCGCGTGGGCGGGGCCACGCGGGTGAACGTGGACGTGCGCATCATCTCCTCCACCAGCAAGGACATCGCCGCCGCCATCGCGGAGGGGGCGTTCCGCGAGGACCTGTTCCACCGCCTGTCCGTGGTGCCGATCCGCGCGCCTGCGCTCAGCGAGCGCCGCGAGGACATTCCTGAGCTTGTGGATTACTTCATGGAGCAATTGTCCGCCTCGAGCGGCATGCCGCGCCGCAGGATCGGGGCTGACGCCATGGCCGTGCTGCAAAGCCATGACTGGCCCGGAAATATCCGCCAGCTGCGTAACAATGTGGAACGATTGATGATCCTCGCCAGCGGGGATGCCGATGCGGAAATCACCTCCGAAATGCTCCCAGCGGAGATCGGGGCGCTCGTCCCGTCCACCCCCAATGGGTCGGGTGGGGAGAAGCTGATGAGCCTTCCTTTGCGCGAAGCCCGCGAAGTGTTTGAACGTGAATATTTAGTCGCCCAGATCAGCCGGTTCGGAGGCAATATTTCCCGCACGGCGGAGTTCATCGGCATGGAGCGCTCGGCCCTGCACCGCAAGCTGAAGTCGTTGTCCATCGACTAGACGCAGGCGCCGCGGAATCAGGCGCCCGCTGCGTAAAAGGGGATGTCGATAAATCCAGCGCGTGCTTTACTTGAAACCGGCCTCATGCAATGTCTGACGTCGACGAAAGTCTGAAGGCTCGCGATCCGATCGGGAGCTAAAAGGGGTCTCCACATGGCGGCTGAACGCGCCCAAAACCTACAGGACACTTTTCTGAACTATGTTCGGAAAAACAAAGTTCCGCTCACAATCTTCCTCGTCAACGGCGTCAAGCTTCAGGGCGTCGTGACCTGGTTCGACAACTTTTGTTTGCTGCTGCGCCGGGACGGGCACTCGCAACTCGTCTATAAGCACGCCATATCCACGATCATGCCGGGCGCGCCGATCTCGATGTTCGAGCCGGCCGAGGAGGGCGGGACGGCCCCGCAATCCTGAGCGCGCCATGCCGGCTGAACCGGAGCGCTTTTGACCGACGCTGTTTCAAGCCATGACGATCCCCGCCGCGGAGCCGGGCACGATCCCGAACGCGCGGCGGCCCAGAACACCCGAGCCCTCGTCGTCGGTCCCTACCTGAACGATCGCGCCTCCCAGCGCGTCGCCGATAGCGCGCGCGCTGCGGTCGCGCGCGACCCGCAGGCCCGCATCGCCGAGGCGGAGGGCCTCGCACGCGCTATCGACCTTGACGTCGTGGGCGGCGAAATCGTCATGCTGAGCCAGCTCCGGCCCGCGACCTTCATGGGCAGCGGCAAGGTGGAGGAGATCGCCGCCCGTGTGAAGGCGGAGGAGGTCGCCCTCGTCATGGTGGATTGCGCCCTCTCGCCCGTGCAGCAGCGCAATCTGGAAAAGGCCTTCTCCGCCAAGGTGATCGACCGCACGGGCCTGATCCTGGAGATTTTCGGCCGGCGCGCGCGCACCCGCGAAGGCGCGCTGCAGGTGGAGCTGGCCCATCTGGCCTATCAGAAATCGCGCCTCGTGCGGTCCTGGACCCATCTTGAGCGTCAGCGCGGCGGTTTCGGCTTTCTGGGCGGACCCGGCGAAAGCCAGATCGAGATCGACCGGCGGCTGATCCAGGAGCGGATCACGCGCATCGAGCGCGAGCTGGAGACCGTGAAGAAGACGCGCGGCCTGCATCGCAAGCAGCGGCAGGACGTGCCTTATCCCGTCGTCGCGCTCGTGGGTTACACGAACGCGGGCAAGTCCACCCTGTTCAACCGGCTCACCCGCGCCGAGGTGCTCGCCAAGGACATGCTGTTCGCCACGCTCGACCCCACGCTGCGGGCGGTGCGCCTGCCGCATGGCGAGCGCATCATGTTGTCCGACACCGTGGGTTTCATTTCCGACCTGCCGACCATGCTCGTCTCCGCCTTCCGCGCGACGCTGGAGGAGGTTATCTCCGCCGACGTCGTTCTGCATGTGCGCGACATCTCCCACGAGGACAGCGACGCCCAGAGCGCGGACGTGGAGGCGATCCTCGAGGAGCTGGGCGTCGAGCCGCATGATCCGCGCCTGATGGAGGTGTGGAACAAGGTCGATCTTGCGCCCGAACAGCGCCGGCTCGCGCTGCTCAACGCCGCCCGCCGGGGGCCGTCGAGCCAGCGGCCATTCGTCGTGTCCGCGCTCACGGGCGAGGGGATTGAGGAACTGCTCGCCGGCGTCGAGGCCCGGCTCTCCGCCAAGCACCTCGCCTTCGACATAGACCTGCCGCCGCAGGACGGGGAGGGGCTGAGCTGGCTCTATGCGCAGGCGCAGGTGCTCTCGCGCAGCGACGCCGAGGACGGGGTGGTCAGCCTGTCGGTGCGCGTGGCGCCCGAGCGGGCCGAACGTCTGCTGCGCCGCTTTCCGGAGGCGCGGGCTGCGAGCGCGCCAAGGTCGCGGCAGAGGCGGGCAACGTCTTCGCGCAGAGCTTGAGGAAAATCATTTAAATTATTATTCTTATTTATCTTTTTCGGCTCGTTTGGCCTCGTCCCACAGGGCGTCCATCTCCGCGAGGCTGGAGTCCTGCGGCTTCTTTCCGCGCGCGGCGAGGGCCTGCTCCACGAAGCCGAACCGACGCTCGAATTTGGCGTTGGTGGCTTTCAGCGCCGCCTCCGGGTCCGCGCCGCAATGGCGGGCGAGATTGACGAGGGCGAACATCAGGTCGCCAAGCTCCGCGGCCGCGGCGGCCTTGTCTCCGGCGTCGATCTCCCGCTCCAGCTCGTCGCATTCCTCGCGGATTTTCGCGATCACCAGCCGGGCGTCGTTCCAGTCGAAGCCGACCTTCGAGGCCTTTTCCTGAAGCTTGAAGGCGCGGGCGAGCGCGGGCAGGGCGGAGGGCACGCCGGCGAGGGCGCCTGCGGCGGGCTCAGGGGCCTGGCCGGCGGCGGCGCGCGCCGCGGCCCGCTCGGCCTTCTCTTGCGCCTTGATGGCGCTCCACAATTTCGCGACCTCCTCGGGCGACAGGTCGCGCGCCTCACCGAACACATGGGGGTGGCGGCGGATGAGTTTGGCGGTGATCGCCTCCACCACGTCGCCGAACTCAAACAGGCCGCGCTCGCGGGCCATTTGCGCGTGAAAGACCACCTGCAGCAGCAGGTCGCCCAATTCCTCGCGCAGGTCCACGAAATCGCCGCGCTCGATGGCGTCCGCGACCTCGCAGGCCTCCTCGATGGAATAGGGGGCGATGCTGGCGAAATCCTGCGCGAGATCCCAGGGGCAGCCGTCCTGCGGGTGGCGCAGGCGCTCCATCAGGGCGATCAGGGCGGCGATGTCGCGGCTGGGCTGCATGTCTTGTCATCCGATCGGCGGCGGATCCGCGCCCGGCGTCGGGGCCGCGCAACGAAAAAGGGCGCGCCGGAGCGCGCCCTCGAAAACGGCTCGCGAGCGGATCAGGCCAGCGAGATCGACACGGCCTCACGGCCCTTGGGCGTCTCGACGACCTGCATGTTCACCGCCTGACCCTCGACGAGCTGGGCGATGCCAGCCGGACGCAGGGTCGAGATGTGAACGAACACGTCCTTGCCGCCGTCGTCGCTGGCGATGAAGCCGAACCCCTTGGTGAGGTCGAACCACTTCACCTTGCCGCCGAGATCGATGGCGTTCGAGGGGTCGAGCGTGCGCCGGGGCGCGCGGGGACCGTCGAAGGAGCGGGGCTGCGGCGCCACGGCGGTCGATGTGTCGACCTCCATCACGCGCGTCACCTGCGCGCCCTTCATGCCCTGGCCGACCGTCACTTTGAGCTTGGAGCCCGGAGGAACGGATTCATAGCCAGCCGATTGGAGCGCGCCGATGTGAAGGAAGGCGTCGCCCTGACCGTCAGCCAGTTCGACGAAGCCGAAGCCCTTGTCGCTCTTGAACCACTTCACGGTGGCGTCCACCGTGGGGGTCGACGATGACATCGGCATCGGCATTTCCGGAGCAGGGAAGCCACCACCGAACGGCGAACGCCCCTGACGCCCTGGCTTTCCGCCGTACTCCATCGGACCATCGTCGTCGAAGCCGCGCTTCCGGGGCCTAAAATCTTTACCCTTGCTCATTGTCTTCCGTTCGTCTCCACCAAAAGGGCGCCCAGCCTGGCATCGCTGTGCGATGCGCGTGTCCCTTCCACGTCCGAACGGTACCGCCCGTCCGCAGACCCGCCTGAGAGATGGCTTTTGAGCCTTGAATTCGCCTTCGCCAACTTCGGTCCTGCCGCGCCTACAATTGTAAGATAACATCAAGACAGGCGCTTCGCTATGGCTTTTATTGGGCGCTTAGCGCCGCTTTGCGAAGATTCTGCGGACCGGGCCGGCACAGGGCGGCGAAACAACGCGAAACTGCTGGGGCGGAAACCCGGTGAGCCGCCGGCGGACGAGCGCCGACTGGACCGCGCGCGAGCTCGCTCAAATCGACGAACCAAGCTGACCGGACCTGCGGCCGAGGTGCGGCAGAGGCCGGGCTATCCGTCGCACAGGTGACGCGCATGTGGACGCCCAAGCGCGCTTGCGGGCCTTTGATCCGCGGCCCGAACCTGTGAGGGAAGGCCCGAAAGAAGGCCCTGACCCGCCCATCTATGATTCGCATAAGGTACATTATGGAACTAAAAGCCATACCCGACCATGCAGGGTCTACCGGTCTGAAGCCTCAATGCCATCAGAGGTTTGGCGCTTTCAGCAGACCTTGGCGCGCCCTTTTCAGAACGTCAGCTCAAGGCCGTCATAGGCCGGCATGACGCCCGCCGGCAGTTCGCCTTTGAGGCGTTCGTAATCGAGGTCCGTGTGCAGGTTCGTCAGCACGGCGCGGCGCGGCTTCATGCGGCGGATCCAGTCCAGCGCCTCGGACAGGCTAAAATGGCTCGGATGGCGCGTGTAGCGCAGCGCGTCCACGATCCACAGATCGAGCCCGGCGAGATAATCCTCGCTCTCGGGCGGCACGCCGATCACGTCGGGCGTATAGGCCATGTCGCCGAAGCGGAAGCCAAGCGCATCCATGTCGCCGTGGTTGAGGCGGAACGGAACCGCCTCCACATCGCCGCCCGGCCCCGCGAGGCGCACGGCCTCGCCATGGCTCAGACGCTTGTCCACAAGCAGCGGCGGATAATGGCTTCCTGGTGGCGTTTCAAACACATAGCCGAAGCGCGCGCGCAGCGCCTCCGCCGTCGGCTCGTCCATATGGATGTCGATCCGCCGCTTCATCTTGATGACAAGCGGCCGCACGTCGTCCACGCCATGGGTATGGTCGGCGTGGGAATGGGTGATCAGGACCGCGTCGAGCCGTGTGGTTCCCGTCGCCAGCAATTGCTCCCGAAGGTCTGGCGAAGCGTCCACCAGAACGCTCGTCGTCGCGCCGTCGTCGCCCGCGCGCTCGACCAGGATCGAACAGCGCCGCCGGCGGTTGCGCGGGTTCGCCGGGTCGCACGCGCCCCAATCGCCGCCCACGCGCGGCACGCCGCCGGAGGAGCCGCAACCAAGGATGACGACCCGTTGGCTCATTCAAACCCCATCGGCATTTTATTGAATATTCGCAATGCGTTGGTGGTGGTCTTTGAAGCTATTTCTTCAGCCATGAGGCCCTTGGTCTCGCCCAAAACGCGATTGGTTTCGGTCACATAGGCCGGCTGATTGGGCTTGCCCCGGTGCGGCGTGGGCGCGAGGAACGGCGCGTCGGTCTCCACCAGAACCCGATCCATGGGCATGTCCGCCGCGATCTCGCGCAAGCCCTGCGAGTTCTTGAACGTCAGCACGCCCGAGAAGGACACATAGAGCCCGAGGTCGATCGCGGTCTGCGCCAGCTCGCGGGAGCTGGTGAAGCAATGGAGCAGGGCGTTGAACCTCCCCTTCCCCATTTCGTCGCGCAGGATCGCGGCCATGTCCTCGTCGGCGTCGCGCGAATGGATGACCAGCGGCAGGCCGCTCTCCCGGGCGGCGGCGATATGGGTGCGGAAGACCTTCGCGGCCACGTCGCGGGGGCTCTTGTCGTAATGATAGTCGAGACCCGCCTCCCCGATCCCGATGCAGCGGGGATGGGCGGCGAGGGCGACGAGATCGGCCGCCGTGACGTCGGGCTCCTCATGGGCCTGATGGGGATGGGTGCCGACCGTGAACCAGACATTGTCGTTCTGCTCGGCGAGCGCGCGATAGACCTCGTATTTCTTCACGCGGGTCGAGATGGTGATCATGCGGCCGACGCCGGCGGCGCGGGCGCGCTCCATCACCCCGCCGATGTCCGCGGCGATTTCCGGAAAGTCGAGGTGGCAATGGGTGTCGATGAGCATCAGCCGCGTCCCGGGGCGGGGGCGCCGCCCTCCTCCGCCTCAACGTAACGCGGGAAGACGGGCGCCGGCGCCGGCAGGGGCGCGCCCGCCGCGAGCGCACAGGCCTCGCCCACATGGGCGAACGCCCGTCGGTCGGCAGGCGCGGCGACGAGATCGAGCAATTTGCCCGCCGCCGTGGGAATGACGGGCTGCGCCATGATCGCCACATTGCGCAGCGTCTCCGCCGTCACCCAGAGAATGGTCTCCATGCGCTGCGGATCGGTCTTGCGCTTCGCCCAGGGCTCTTCGCCCGCGAAATAGCGATTGGCGTCGCCCACCACGCGCCAGATTTCCGCGAGCATCGCGTGCAGGGCGAAATCCTTCATCGCGACGCGCGCCTTGTCCGCCAGCCCCCAGGCGGCGGTGAGGATCGCGCGGTCGGCTTCCGTCAGCGCGCCCGGCGTCGGCGCCCTGCCCTCGCAATTCTTGGCGATCATCGACAGCGAGCGCTGCGCGAGATTTCCGAGATCGTTGGCGAGGTCCGCATTGATGCGGTTGACGATCGCCTCGTGCGAATAATTGCCGTCCTGACCGAAGGGCACCTCGCGCAGGAAGAAATAGCGCAGCTGGTCCACGCCGTAATGGGAGGCGAGCGTGAAGGGGTCGATCACATTGCCGACCGACTTCGACATTTTCTCGCCGCGGTTGAACAGGAAGCCGTGCACGACGATCTGGCGCGGCAGCGCGAGCCCGGCCGACATGAGGAAGGCCGGCCAGAAGATCGAATGGAAGCGCGTGATGTCCTTGCCGATCACATGGGCGTCGGCGGGCCAATAGGGCCATCTGGCTGATCCTTCGTCGGGATAGCCGCAGGCGGTGATGTAATTGGTGAGCGCGTCCACCCACACATACATCACGTGCTTGTCGTCGCCGGGCACCGGCACGCCCCATTTGAACGTGGTGCGGCTGATCGAGAGATCCTGCAAGCCGCGCTTCACGAAGGCGACGATCTCGTTGCGATATTTATCAGGCGTGACGAATTCCGGATGGGCCTCGTAATGGGCGAGCAGCCGGTCCGCATAGGCGGAGAGGCGGAAGAAATAGCTTTCCTCCTCGACCCATTCCACCGGCGTGCCGTTGGGCGAATTCTTCGAGCCGTTCGGACCGTCGGTGAGTTCGGCCTCGTCGAAATAGGCTTCCTCGCGCACCGAATACCAGCCGGAATATTTGGCGAGATAAATGTCGCCGCGCTCCTGCATCTTGCGCCAGATCGCCTGCGAGGCTGCGTAATGGCGCGGCTCGGTGGTGCGCACCACGCTGTCGGCGCGCGCATCGAGCGCTTCGCCCATGGCGGCGAATTGCGCGGCCGTGCGGTCGGACAGCGCCTGCGGCGTCACGCCTTCCTTCGCCGCCGTCTGCTGCATCTTCAGCCCGTGCTCGTCCATGCCCGTGCCGAAATAGACGTCCTTGCCGTCGAGGCGATGGAAGCGCGCGATGGCGTCGGTCGCGATGCGCTCGTAGGCGTGGCCGATGTGCGGGCTGCCGTTGGCGTAGGGGATCGCGGTTGTGATGAAATAGGTCGAGCGCGCAGCCATGTTGTTCCTGATCGGCGCCCGCGCGACCGGCGGGCGGTCCTGTGTGTCACGACCGCGACGCGCGCTCCGCGTCCGACAGGTCCGAGAAGATCGACAGGACGAGGGGCCGACGGTCGAGGTTGAGCGCCTGGGTTTCGCGCGCCGAGGCGGCGATCTTCTCCCATACCTGCGCAAAGGGCGCAAGGCGCTGGGCGGCGCCGGGCTCCTGCGCGCGCGCGCGGACTGTGCGGTCGAGCCAGTCGTACACCGCGCCAAGCAGGATCTCGAACGACTCCGCGCCCTCCCGACCGTGGACGGCGTCCGCCAGAGCCATGATTCTGCGCATGTCCACCTGTGGCAGACGCGCGAGCTCGGCCTCGGTCCGCTCCGCCATGCCAAGCGCCCCCTGCGCGAGAAGGCGCATGGCGTCGCGCACCGAGCCGCCCGCGCGCACGGCGGCCTGCATCAGCTCCGCGTCGGAATGCTCCGCCCAATCCTCGCCCTGCGCGCGCACGGCCCGGACGATCGCCTCCGGCGCGAGCGGCTGCAGCGTGAGGCGCCGGCAGCGCGAGCGGATCGTCGGCAGAACGCGCGCGGGTCGATGGGCAAGAATGAAGAACAGGGAGCGCGGCGGCGGCTCCTCGATCATCTTGAGCAAGGCGTTGGCGCCGGCGGTGTTGAGATCGTCGGCGCTGTCGATCACGGCGACGCGCCAGCCCCCTTCCCCCGCCGCGTGGTGAAACATGGCGAGCGCCTTGCGCACGTCGTCCACGCGGATTTCGGTGAAATGTTTCTTCGTGCGCGCGTCCCATTCGCGCCGCAGACAGGCGACGTCAGGGTGCGCGCGCGCGATGATGCGACGCGCGGCGGGCTCATCGGGCGACACGCGCAGGTTCGTCGCGCGCTCCACCGCGGGCAGGCGCGGATCAGGACGCGACAGAACGAAACGCGCGGCGCGCCATGCGAAAGTCGCCTTGCCGACGCCTTCGGGCCCGCCGATGAGCCAGGCCTGCGGCATGCGCCCGCGACGGAACGCGTCGAGAAACTCCGTCTCCGCGGCCTCGTGGCCGAACAATTCGGGCGTCTCGCGCGGATTGAGCGCGCCCTCGAGCGCGTCGCTGTCGGGCGGCAGATCGTCAACGGAACTTGCGGCGCGCGCGCTGCTCATGCATCCGCCTTTCCGCCCGCAACGGGCAGGCGCGCTTCGATCGCGCGCCAGATCTCCTGCGCCACGCGCTCCGGCGGCGCGGCGCCGTCCACCAGTACGCAGCGTTGCGGCTCCGCCGCGGCGATGTCGCGGAAAGACTGCCGCAATGCCTCGTGGAAAGCGAGCCCTTCCGCCTCAAAACGATCGGGCGCGCCGGCGGCCCGCGCACGGGCGCGCGCGAGACCTGTCTGCGCCGGCACATCCACCATGATCGTAAGGTCCGGCGTGGTCTCCCCGACGGACAGGCGCTCCAGCGCGCGGATGAATCCGGCATCGACCGCGCCGACCGCGCCCTGATAGGCGCGCGTGGAATCGGAAAAGCGGTCGCAGACGACCCAGGCGCCGCGCGCGAGCGCGGGACGGATCGTGTGATCGAGATGATCCATGCGCGCGGCCGCGAACATCATCGCCTCCGCCCGCGCGCCCATGGGCGCGATCAGCCCTGACAGGATGGCCTCGCGGATCTTCTCGGCCTGCGGCGAGCCGCCGGGCTCGCGCGTGACCACAACATCGAGCCCGCGCGCGCGCAAGGCGTCCGCGAGCATGCGCGCCTGCGTGGACTTGCCAGCGCCCTCGCCGCCTTCCAGCGTGATGAAACAGCCCCGCGCGCCCGCCATCAGCCCCCCGTCACATATCTGCGGAAGAGTCCGCCGATCAGCTCTGCGCCCGCGTCGAGCGCGCGTTGATGCAATGCGCCAAGCTCCACGTCGTTGGCCGCGCGAA
>CAZYBF010000031.1:5971-30305 GCA_964645525.1 uncultured Beijerinckia sp. | reverse complement strand
ACCCTGCCCTCCGGCGATCCCGTCCTCGATCCGCGCGAACAGCGCACCGGCATTACGGTGAGCTACAACAAGGACACGCGCCAGTTCGTGTTCAGCTCCGGCTCAACGGGCGAAACGTCGTCGATCACGGTCGGGCGCGCGACGCTGGCCAACGAAAGCGACGTGAAGGCGCAGATCGACAGCTTCGACGTGAGCACGATCGACTTCGAGGATGATCATAAGGTCACCCTCGAAATCGACGGGCGCGAGTTCACGTTCGATTACGACGGAGCTGCGAACAACACGAGCGAAGACTTTTTCGCAGGAATTGAACAGGCGATCCCTGTCAGCTTTGGCGAAGTGAGCGAAGTCCAGGCGGGCTCCTCGTCCACCAACGAGAAGCAATCTTTCGAGGTCTTCGGAAAGATCATGCTCGACGACGAATTCGAGCTTGTGCTTCCCGGCATCGGCAATGCCGCCGCGACAACCAAGACCATCTCGCTCGCCGGCACAAATCTCGACGGCGAGAGCACGACGGAGGAGCGTCTCACTGCTCTGACCGAGGCGATCGAATCTGAACTGGTGGGCACCAATATCACGGTCAGCCGCACCGGCAACACGCTGCAGTTCACCTATTCGAGCAACGGAATCGTGTCAGCGTCTATTTCGATGGTGCAGACCGTGCGCGGCTCGGACGAGGGCCTGACGCCAATCGACTTCACGGCGCGCACCGTCGAGATGAGCACGACCACGTTCGTCAACGGATCAGCAACGACATCCGCGGAGTTCGGCGCCACCTTAAAAACGGTCGAGAACAGCTCTCCCGCAAGCGAAATCGCAGCGGGCGACGTATTCCGTATTTCGCTTCCCCAGGCTGATGGATCCATCCTCATCAAGGATGTAACGGTAGGAGGCGCAGGCGGATTCGCCGGCCTCGTCACCGCAGCAGACGCGGCATTCACAAATGTCACCGTAAGCCTCTCGGCAGATAAGACCGATACGCTCGTTTTCAAATATGACAACACCGGCTCAATTACCGGCGACATCAAGATCGAGCAGCTCGAAGTGAACTCCAAGACCGTGCGCCCCGATTCTATCGGGCCGATCACGGTCACCCATTACGGAACCTCGAATCTTGAGATCGAAGGCGACCCCAGCGGCAAGCCTTTCCGCCTGAACCTGCGCGTTGACGGCGTCGTGAAGCCTCAATTGCCGGTGGGCGCACAGGGATCCACCAGCGTCAACGGGCTGCAGATCGGTGAAGCCAAAGGCATCAACTACAACGGCAGCAACGACCTGCTCGGCGTCGGCGCCACCGCCTCGGTGCAGCCGATCGACGGGACGGGCCTTGCCTCCAGTGCCGCCACCGCGATCGGCGCCCGCGCCATCACGCCGATGAGCCAGACGTTCTTCCTGAACGAGAGCCTTCGCGAAAACGAAATGACGTTCACGGTGGACGGCATCGTCGGCACCATCACCCTGCCCGTGCGCGCCTATACCGGCGACACGTTCGCGGCCGCCATTCAGGATCGCGTGAACCAGATTCAAGATCCCAAGACCGGCCGTATCGTGAGCGGCGTGAAGGTCCGCTTCGAGCCTGACCAGAACCGCCTGGTCTTCACCTCGGGCACGACTGGCACCAATTCTCAGATCAACGTGGTGGGCCATCCGAACTTCGGCCTCGGCAAGGTTACCCAGACCCCCGGTTCGGTTCCCATCATCACCAATCTAGAACAGGCGACCGACGAGCAGGGCAACAAGCTCTACGTCGATATCGACGGCAATATCACGACCCAGTCTCCGTCGAGCCTCCAGAACTGGTATCCGCTCTACCTCACGGAAGGCCAGCTTACGTTCGACACGATCGGCAAGCTGATCTCGCCGAAGGAAGGCGTCATCTACTCACCGTTCGATCCGCAAAACGGTTCGGACCTGCTGCGCCTGAACATCGACTACGGTAAGTATTCGACCCAGTTCTCCTCGCCCTTCTCGGTTCTCTCGCTGTCGCAGGACGGTTATCCCTCGGGCAGCCTGAACGGTCTCGACATCGACGCCGGCGGAACGGTGCGCGCGAACTACACCAATGGTCAGACCGTCGCTCTCGGCAAGGTGATGATCGCCAACTTCGCGAACCCGAACGGCCTCAAGCAGATCGGCAATGCGAACTATGTGGCGACCTCGACCTCCGGTCAGGTGGTCCTTGGTCAGGCGGGCGCCGACGGCTTCGGAACCATCAAGGCCGGCGCGCTCGAGCGCTCGAACGTGGACATCACGGAGGAGCTCGTCAACCTGATCACGGCCCAGCGTAACTTCCAGGCCAACGCAAAGGCGATCGAGACGACGACGACCTTGTCGCAGACGATCATCCAGATCCGCGGCTAACGGGAGCTAATCTAACGCCATGGACCGTGCAATCCATCTCAGCCTCAACGCGATGCGCCTCTACAGCGATAACCAGAGGGCTATTTCGGCGAGTCTGAGCAACCAGAACACGATCGGCTTCAAGCGAGACCTGAACGAGGTCCTCGCCTCCGCCTATCTGGATCATGAGGGATCGCTCGACCGCGTGTTCTCCACTCGCGGCGAGAACGCCGTGGCGATCGATCAGGGCAAGCTTATTCCGACCGGGAACTCACTGGACGTCGCGCTTGAAGGCCGCGGCTTCCTCGTGGGTCAGAAGGCGAATGGCGACCAAGTGATCACCCGGCGCGGCGATCTGAACATCGGCGCGGACCGCATCCTGCGCAACAGCGAAGGCGTGGCGGTTCTGGGCGATGCAGGCGTCATCAACGTACCCCCCTACAACAGCATCGACATCGCGCGTGATGGCACTGTGCAGATCCAACCGCAGGGCGCCGAGCCGGGACAGCCTCCGGTCGCCGTCGGTCGACTGCGCCTGGTAGATGTCCCCGCAAACAATGTCGTGAAGTCCGAAGATGGGATGATGCGCGCGAAAAATGGCGTCATTCCCCCGGCTGACGCAAACATCACGATCGTTCCTAAATCACTTGAGTCCAGCAACGTCGATCCGATCCAGTCCATGGTCGATATGCTGGGCAACACTCGCCAATACGAAATGAGCGTCAAGATCCTAAACACTATGAAGGATCTTGACGCAGAAACTTCCAAACTCATGCGCACTGACCGCTAAAGCGATCGGAGTAAAAAATGCCTGACGCCCTTCACGTAGCAAAGACCGGCCTCAATGCGCAGCAGCAGCGCATGAGCGTGATCTCGAACAACCTCGCCAACGTCAATACCGTCGGTTTCAAAAAAGACCGCGCGAACTTTGAGACGCTCCTTTACCAAAACTTCCGGGATCCGGGCTCTCAGACCTCCCAGAACTCGCTGTCGCCGACTGGTCTTGCGATCGGAACGGGCGTGCGAATCGTTTCATCTGAGAAGATCTATACCCAGGGCAACATCATCAACACCGACAACTCGCTCGACATGACGATCGACGGTCCGGGCTTTTTTCAGGTTCTGACGCCCGGCGGTCAGGTCGCCTACACGCGTGCTGGCAATTTCACCAAGAACGCGGAGGGACAGGTGGTCACTGCAAACGGATATCCGCTCGAACCCGCGATCAATATACCTGCGAACGCGACTTCAATCTCAATCTCAAAAGACGGCATTATTTCTGTAGCCGTACCCGGCAGCAACCGGCTTGAGCAGGCGGGTCAGATCGAAATCGCGACATTCCCGAATACGGCGGGCCTTAAGCCGCTTGGCGAGTCGCTTGCTCAGGCGACGCCTTCATCCGGCGACGCCGCAGTGCAGGCGCCAGGCGCGAACGGAGCCGGTCGCATTATTCAGGGCGCGCTTGAATCCTCAAACGTGAACGTTGTTGAAGAGCTCGTCAGCATGATCGAGACACAGCGCGCCTATGAGGTGAACTCAAAGGCGATCTCGTCTGTGGACGGCATGATGAAGTTCCTCACGCAGAGCATCTGAGGCAGGACTTTTATGAAGCTCGTCTACCCCATTCTCATCATCGCCGCTGCCGCCCTCTCCGGCTGCTCGAGCACGCGCGAGGCGAAAATCTCGCAGTCCTACCAGGTGAATTACGACCAGGTCGTGCCACTGAAGGAAAAGCAACCCGACGGCGCGATCTACGCCCGCTCTCAGTCCGGATTCTTTCTTGGCGACAGACGCGCGCACAGCGTCGGCGACGTGCTGACGATCAATCTTGTGGAGACGATGGCCGCGAGCAAGTCCAACGATTCCGCGATTGATCGCAACGGCAGTTTCGCCATGAGCCTGCCGAAGGCGCTTTTCGGAAAAATGGGGCTTAATATTCCGCAGGTGCGTGACAGCACGAACTTCGACACCTCCACGGAGTCCACATTCGCTGGCTCGGGTTCCGCAAACCAGAGCAACAGCATTCAGGGCCGCCTGACGGTGGTCGTGACGCGCGTTTATGAGAACGGCAATCTCTGGGTTCAGGGGCAGAAGGCTCTGCAGCTGAACCAGGGTGAGGAATATGTCAGGGTTTCCGGCCTTATCCGTCCGGAAGATATCGGGCCTGGCAATATCATTGAATCGAACCGTATCGCGCAGGCTCAAATTAGCTACACGGGCGCAGGCGATGTGCACGACGCAACGAAGCAGGGCTGGTTCGGCCGCTTCTTCAATCAAATTTCGCCGATCTGAGGCTGAGCAATGAACCGCACGTACCTCTTCGCCTTCGCCGCCGCGCTCCTCCTTACAGGCGCTGCTACATCCAATGCGCAAACAAACGTTGATCGCAGCGAGCGCGTGAAGGATCTCGCGAGTTTTGGTGGAGTGCGCACAAACCAGTTGCTTGGCTATGGAATCGTGGTTGGCTTGAACGGCACCGGCGACGGCAACGTCGCATCCACGAACCAGACGATCCAGAGCCTTCTCTCCAGGTTCGGCATGTCGGTGGACGTCAACGCCATCAACGCGAAAAACACAGCTGCTGTGATGGTGACGGCGGATCTGCCGCCATTCGCCAAGCCCGGCCAGAAAATCGACGTCACCGTTTCCGCTCTGGGTAAAGCGACAAGCCTGCGTGGCGGCTCCTTGCTGCTTACTCAATTAGTGGGCGCGGACCGCGAAACCTACGCCATCGCCCAGGGAAATCTCGCCGTCGGCGGCCTTGGCGTGAGCGGAAACGATGGCTCAAAAGTGGTCGTTAACGTTCCCACAGTGGGGCGTATTGCGGGCGGTGCGCTCGTTGAGCGCAGCGTCCCAAATCCCTTTGAAAGCTCAGCATCGATGATGCTGAACCTGCATGTGCCGGATTTTACAAATGCGATGCGTCTCGCGGATGCAATCAACGAAAAGTTTGGCCGTGGAACCGCGCAGTCTATGGATGGCTCAACCGTCCGTGTAACTGCCCCGCGCGAAGTTGAACGCCGCGTGAGCTTCGCCTCGGCCTTGGAGGAATTACGGGTTGGCAAGTCGCTGCCGCCGGCTCGCGTGATCGTTAATTCTCGCACGGGGACGATCGTGATCAGCGAAGGCGTACGCGTGACGCCCGCCGCTGTGACCCACGGGAGCCTCACCGTCCGCATCAAAGAAAACACCAATGTCACTCCGGGCGGCCCGACGGTCGTGAACAATAACCAGGTGGTCGCCGGAGCGCCTGCGGTCGCCACGCCTGACAGCCAGATCACCGTCGATCAGCAGCCTGCGCGGGCGTTTCTGTTCTCATCCAACACGCAGCTTTCCAGCATCGTTGATGCTGTGAACGCTGTGGGCGCCTCGCCGAGCGACCTCGTCGCTATTCTTGAGGCGCTCAAGCAGGCTGGCGCGCTGAACGCTGAACTCGTGATCATCTAAGAGAACGCACATGGATTTCGTCGCCATCGACTCCGTTCGGCCCCACAAGGTTCAGAGCCTTGAACAGACCCGCGCCACGGGTGGAAAGCCCACGTTGGAGCAGGCGGGCAAGGCGTTCGAAGCGCTGTTCGTGCAGCAGATGATGAAGTCTATGCGTGACGCGAAGCTCGGCGACGGCATGTTTGACAGCAAGGCTGAGGATACGTTCAACAGCCTTCTGGATCGCGCTTATGCGGATGAAGCCTCCAAGAGCATGAGGCTGGGCATCGCAGAGGCGATTACGCGGCAATTGTCGCCTGCGATCCCTCGAAAGCCATGACGCATGCCTGACATCCTTGGCATAGGTTCTTCAGGCTTGAGCGCTTATCGGCGCTTGCTCGAAACAACCGGCTCCAACATCGTCAATGCGAATACGGACGGCTATAAGCGTCGCGCGGTGAGCTTAGATGCGACCGGGGCCAGCGCGATGCTGCCCACATCGATGTCAACGGTGTCCGGGTCGGGAGTCATGGTCGACAAGGTCTCCAGAGCCTCCGACCAGTTCTTAGAGCAACAGTATTACCGCGCAAACTCGGGCTTCCAGAAGGCCCAAACGCTCTCCACGGGCCTGCAAAGGATCGAGGGCGCGATATTCACGATCGAAGATAATCTCAGCACGGCTGGGCAATCATTCTTTGACCGCGCTTCCGATCTCGCGAATGATCCCACATCCAAGCCGGCGCGTTTCGCATTCATCGATTCCGGTGAACGGCTTGTTGATGAGTTTCGTCGGATCTATAGCAACGTGAAGGCGGAGCTTGACGCAGCCGACCAGGCGCTATCGACCAGCGTCAAACTAACGAATGCCCTCACCTCGCAGGTGGAAGCGATCAATCTTGAGCTTGATCGCCGTTACACAAACGGGCAGCCCGCCAATGATATTCTCGACCAGCGCGATCGTCTGCTGGCGGATCTCTCGGAACTCGTAGACTTCACAGCCGATGAAGCCGAGACCGGCGCCGTTACGCTTTACCTCGGTGAGGCCGCGACCGGCGCACCGCTGGTTGATCGCCGCCGCGGCCGGGAACTCGGGCTTGATGTGGTTGGCGACAACGTCACCCTGATCCTCGATCCATATTCCGCTCCCACGCCTACTTCGCGTCTGAGCGGAGGGGTGTTGCAAGGTCTCATTGAGCTTCGTCAGCACCTCACGGGTCTGCGCGACATTGTGGACAGGCTAGCGCTGGGGATTGCAAGCGCCGCGAACCAACGGCATGTGCAGGGCGTCGACGAAAATGGACGTCCAGGCAAGCCGCTTTTCGCTACTGAAAGCCTTGAGCCAGTTCCTTCGCCTACCAACAGCGGCGTCGCGACGCTTTCGATCGAGATCGAGAAAGACGCCGTTCTGAATGGCTCGAGTTATTCCGCAGTCTACAACGCGGAAACGCAGTTGTGGACCGTTCGATCGGAGTTGACACAGAGCTCTGTGACCGGAGCTACTCAGGCTACTCTTGACGGCCTCACATTCAAATTCCGGGGGGCGCCGAAAAACGGCGACAGTTTTGTTGCGGAACCGCTGCGAAACGCCGCCGGTTCGATCCGATTTCTGCGCGACGACGTCACGGAAATCGCAACCGGGCTCGCCATCTATGTTGATGGCGCTCCCCAGAATTCTGCAAACTCTGAGCTCACGATCCTGGATACTGGTCAGGCGACTGAGAAGCCCGCGCCCGCAAGCCTTGGAGAGCTTCTCACCAACGCGACGACTGACCAGCTCTCGTTTCGTCGTGATGGAATCGCTTACTCGCTCCTCTCCGGCTCTACAAACACACGAATCGTTTCGCTTGGAGAGCTTTCGGCGCTGAATTTCACGTTCGATCCGAGCGAGATCAAATCGAAAGATCAGGATGGCGCGCCCCTTCGCTTCTCTTTCAAGCTTGATGAACGTACCATCAATCAGCGTAGTTTCGACTTTGATCTCGTTACGATTGGATCCGACCTCCAATCGATCGCGGATGAGATCAACCGGATAGCCGATCAACAGGGCGTCGAACGTGAGCTCTTCGCCAGTGTCGCGTCAGGCACGCTTACCATCAACGCTCTTGGCGATCACACGATCAGCGATGGCCTCCTGAGCGGACCAAATTATGCTGGCGACATAAAAGAATATGTCCCCGTGGAACAAAGCCGGATCAGGGCGGGCGAAATCGCCCTGTTCACCACTGAAGGCCGGCAACTTACCGGGAGCCCTTATACAGCGCGGCAGGCGGAAACGCTGCTCACGCAAGAAAATGGCTTCACCCGATACGCAAGCTACCAGACGCCGAGCGAAACCGCGGGCTACCGCAATCTTGGCGTCGCCGCGCTAGCCAGCCCACTACTGCTGAGCGAGGACGTTAACGGGCAATCCGTTGTGAAGGTCAACGCCTTCCCGGAATACGACAGCCCACTTGCGACCGCAGACGTCTTGCGTCCCGCTGGAACCGTGTTCGCGCTCAATATCGACGGCATGTCGAGCGTTCGTCTCGCAGGTGACGCAATCTCCGGCAAGGACGACGTGGCGATCGCGGAGCTAATCGAAGACAAGCTTCATGCGCAAGCCTTTGAACGTGTTTGGCTTGGAGCGCTTGTGGACATAGCGACTCTGCCAGCCGTCTCCCGCTTTGCAATGGATCTTAACGGCGTTGAGCGAGAGGTTATCTTCACACGCTCAACCGACGCTAACGGCGCCTTGCTCACAACCGGCACATTCGATGCCGCAGAATTTCCAGAGCTTAAATTTGGCCTCAAGCAGGACGGCGGCCTTCATCGGGTCGAGATCTCCGGTTACCGTCGCGTGTCGCAGGAGACGCCCTCGCTTGAGTTTCGCGGCGAAGCCGCTGACGACCTAGGCCTACGGCCAGGCGTCGTAAGAACGACATTGATTGCCCAGAAGTCGTCCGCGCCGCCCAACACGCCGGTTGTTTTGCGCCTCGCCACATCAGCGGCTGAGATTGACCTTTCAATCAATGGCCCAAACGGCGCGTCAGCCGACGGCAGCATCGAATGGGAATTCGACGCGGACGGACGGCTTCTCATCACAAGCCTCGACGATGGCTTAACCTTTACAACTGCGACAGCGCTGCAACGAGACGCGGCTGTCTCGCTTGGCTTCCTGGCGACGGACCGGACCATCACGCGCGATGGCGCCGAAGTCACAATCGCGACGACCATCGAAGACGAACGAGGCACGCTTGCGGATGCGTCCGACAGCGTGTCACGCGTTGCTTACTCCATCAGCCTTGCGTCGGCGCTGCCTGAGGACGTGATTGTCGCCGTGAAGGGTGATGTTGATGGGCAGCGCATCCTTGCAAGCCGCACATCTGAACCAAGCGTGCGATCACAGCCGCGCGCGCCGGATCTGAAAGTCAGAATCCTGAGCATAGGCGATGACGGTATGCTCGAAATCTTCGACGCTGCTTCAAACACCAGCATCGCCAACAGGTCCTGGAGACCCGGAGAGCTTGTCTCCTATCTTGACATCAACTTTCGCCTTAACACTGCCGTTAAGGCGGGAGATGAATTTGAAGTGTCGCGCGATCAGGTGCGCGCGCTCGATAACCGAAACGCACTCCTCCTTTCTGGTCTGCGCGACGCCATGCTCCTTGAGCGCTACGGCGGCTCCTTCCAAGATGCATATGGTCTGGCCGCAGCGGAATTCGGCGCAACAGCCGAGTCCGCAGTAATTACGACGGCGAACAATAAGCAAGCCGCCGCTGAGCTGCGCTCCGTTCTCGAGGGAAAAACGGGCGTTAATCTTGATAATGAAGCCGCAGATCTTATTCGGTTTCAGCAGGCATATCAGGCCGCCGCTCAGGTGGTCTCGGTCGCACGCGATATGTTCCAGACAATTCTGAACACGTTCTGATGGTGAAACATGCAAGTCAGCACGAGCACATTCTATCGGACCCAATCCGAACAGCTGCAGAATCTGCAATCCGACAGCGCTAACCTGCAGCGCACCATCGCCACCGGCAAGGCGATCGAGGGTCCCTCGGAAGATCCAATCGCATTCTCTGATATTGCGCGGATGCACAATCAGCTCAACAACATTGAGCAATTCAAACGAAACATTACAAGCGCGAATGCTCGGCTCAATATGGAGGACAACGCGCTTTCGCAAGCAGTCGTCACGATCACGCGCATCCAGGAACTCGCCGTGTATGCGCTCAACGACACGGTGAACAGCAGCGATCGTAAGGCAATCGCCAATGAAGTCGCTCTGCTTCAGGACATGCTCGTCGACCTTGCGAACACAAAGGATGCGAATGGCGCCGCCCTGTTTGGCGGCTATAGAAACGCTGATCCAGTGTTTATCAAGGACACCAGCGGTCGCGTTGATTACTTTGGCGACGACAACACGATCTATGCAACCATTGGCAGCGGCATAGAAGTGAGCGTTAGCTCCTCGGGCCTTGACACATTCATGCGAATTCCCACGGAGCGTGAGCCCGAAGGTGAGTCAATCTTCCAGATCGTGCAGGATACGCTCAGCGCTCTTCAGGCTGGCAAGGCGCCGACAGAGGTCGGGGATGGCCTTATGAACGCGCTGGATCACCTTACCCAGAGGCAGACCATCACAGGAACAAAGCTCTCGCGTTTGCAATCTCAATTCGATTCACTCGAAAAAGACGCGATTTCCGCGAAATCGATCCTGTCGGAGGTCGAAGACACAAACATCGAGGAAGCTGTCATTAAGCTCAAGCAAAAGCTTCTGAGCCTCGAAGCAGGGCAATCCTCCTTCGTGAAGATTTCCGAGTTGTCATTGTTCAATTATCTGCGGTGACAGTCGCCCCATCGGAGAAGCCCGCTTTCATATAGATCGACTTCAATCTCGGCATGCGGTCGAGATGCTCGATCCATTCGAGGTCATAAGGCGGGCCCATCCATTCTCCACTCGCTTTCAGTTTCTCTGTGATCCCTTTCACGCCTGTGCGTGCGGCGTCGATCTGCGCGATCTGCTCAGCGGTCAGCTCGTTAAGGACGGCTTGAGCGAGCGTCACCTCGAGGAGGACAAGTAGATCGATCAGGGAGGCGCGCTCAACACGCATTTGGATGGGATCATCCGCGCCCCCGCTGGATTCACTGATCTTGGATAATTGCGCCTGGATATCTCGCAATTGACCGCTTTGCTGAACATACAACGATGCGACGGTGACGACGAGAAGGAGAATGACGGAGACGACCGCGACGACAGCGAACAGATCCATGGTTATTCCTCCACCATTCCAGCATACCAGAGGCGCGCCCTTGATCAAAGACCGCCGTCAGTCAATTGGCCCATGATTTGCTATGAAATGATGGAAGCTCACCTTGGGTAAAGCCAATGACCGTCGAACCGATTGCAAACCGTCAGGACCAGATCAGCGCGATTATCCGACGGGCCGCTCGAAACACTGATCAGGACTTTAACTTTCTCCTCACGCAGGCGCGGGTGGAGAGCGGGCTTAACCCCTCGGCGGTCGCACGCACAAGCAGCGCGACTGGTCTCTACCAATTCACCAGCGGAACCTGGATCGATCTTGTGCGCCGCCACGGCGATCAGGTTGGCTTGGAGAACGCGGCGCAGGCTTTGCGGAACGGCGACGCAAGCCCTGAAGTAAGGGCGAACCTGCTGGCCAAGCGCAACGACCCTGCCCTCTCTGCAGAACTTGCAGCACGTTTCGCCATCGACAATGCGCAGGCGCTTGCACGCTCGGGCCATGGAAAGATCGGTTCCACCGAACTTTACCTCGCGCATTTCCTCGGCCCCAAGGGCGCCGACGTCTTCCTCACTGGGCTCAAGACCAAGCCGGAAGCCCCAGCGGCCGCCGCTCTGCCTCAGGCGGCGCAAGCAAACGCGAACATCTTCTTCAATAAAGGTCAGCCGCGCTCCTTCTCTGAGATCTTTGGGCAGTTCCAGCGCAAATTCGAGCCCACGGCCACCGCGGCGAACGTCGCGGCCGCTCCGCAGAATGTCGCGCTGAGCCCTGCATCTGCGCGCGTTGCGGCGCCCGGCGTCGCCAGCGCTCCGTCTGGCTCGATCAAACCTGCGACGCCTGCGTCCGTCGCACCCGGCAAACCACAAGACCTCAAGCAAGCGGTCGCTCCTGCCCCTGCCTCGGCTAATGCGGACGCACCCATCGGATCGATCGACGATTTCAAGGGCGTCGCCGCAAACGCCTTGCGCCAGATGGCGCAAAACACCGGCTTAGCGCCGTCGGACATGCCGCTGGATGAAGCGGCGCTTGGTTCGTTCCTGCGTAATTTCACCCTGCAGCAAAATGACCCTTCGCTCACGCCGATTGTGAACGACGCAGAAACGCGTGACGCATCCTCCGGCGCGGGCGTCGAATGGAGCGAAACGTCTGAGTTTGGCGCTCATCCTACGTTGTCGGGACATGCCATTGGCGGCAAACTCCTCGCCCGTGCTGTTGAGGGACGTGACGCCGGATCGCCCGCCGAAGAACAGGAGCAGCGTGACGCGCGCCCTGCCGCGGCCATCAGCTCCCGCGCCGCCTATGCGGACTACGCATCGCTTTGGGGCGGCGCATCGAAGGCGGCGCCTAGCCAGGTCCAGCGCTAGGACAATCAGGCGACTTTACAGAAAGTCGGCTGCGCAACATCAAAAAGCGAAGAGTCAATGGCCGGGCGTTTCAACGCGTTCGGCCTTTTTGCTTTCCAGCAGGTCTTCTGCGTCGTGGGGTTCGACCTCGATGAGGATCCCTGCTGGCAACCGAACGCCTTTCACGACGCCCGCCTCGATGAGACGCAGCTTCACCAGCGTTGGGCCGGCGTCAGCTATCTCCGCCTTGACTTGCTCCTGCGCAAGCGCATCAGTCTCTTGCTTAGACTTGAGCACGACATGGGCGCGCTCTTTCCGGCGGCGCGCGGCAGGATGGTGCTCCGGCGGCGGCCCGTCGCGGCGGACATGTTCGACACGCATGTTCACAAGTTTTGTCCAGATGCGCAGGAGCTTGATGCGGTTGGCAAGCGCCTCCGCTCCAGGCGCTTCGAGACGCGCGAGCGCATCGACAGCGTCTCGCACAAGGGCGATATGCTGAATGCGGCCGGTCTCCGTCAGCCGGGAAAGATTGACGCCAAGCAGCTTTTCGAGATCGATCTCGCGCGGCTTGGCGGTCTCTTCCTTTTTGCTTTCGGCGTGATCGTCCGCTTCTTCCGGCTTCGCTTCGGGTCCGCTCAAGCGGCGGCGCTCACGGGCTGGGCCGCGCCCTGAATCCCGCGCGTACCGAGCTCCGCAGGCCAGTTCGCAGGATCGGCCAGAGCAGCCACCAGCTTCTCCTGAGCCATACGCTCAGCTTCATCCAGGCTGTTAGCCTCGATCGTCATTTCTCCGTCGACCATCCACTTCACTGCATAAGCGGTCATGTCAATTCTCCGACAACGCGCATAGCGAGCGCGCAAAAACAGTCACTTACGCCTTTCGGCCCGATCAATGGAGCAAAGACGGCGCCACAGAGGCGCTGTTGCGCCGACGGGAGCCTTTGCACGCGAAATCGAAAAAGAATCCGGGCGCTAAAGAATGCTGGCGATGCACCGTCCTACTCCCTGCGGGCTGACATCAGGCGACTGAGGAGCTCGATCCCACGCGGCGCCGGCCAGCCCGTCAATGCGGCACAGGCGCAAGAGAAGTAGGAGCAGACAATGACTGTCATTAATTCCAACATCGGCGCCATGAAAGCTCAAGCGAGCCTCACGGCCAACCAGCGTCAGCTCGACACAGCTATGACGCGTCTGTCCACGGGTCTGCGCATCAACAGCGCGAAAGACGACGCGGCCGGCCTCGCCATCGCCAACCGCATGGAGAGCCAGATCCGCGGCGTCTCCCAGGCTATTCGTAACGCGAACGACGGCATCTCCCTCGCGCAGACGGCGGAAGGCGCGCTGGGCGAAGTCACCAACATTCTGCAGCGTATGCGCGAACTGGCCGTTCAGTCGGCCAACGCCACCAACACCTCTTCGGACCGCGCTTCGCTCGACCTCGAAGTCCAGCAGCTCAAGACCGAGCTGGACCGCATCGGCACGAGCACGAGCTTCAACAACCAGAAGCTCCTCGACGGCACGTTCAAGAACAAGAACCTGCAGATCGGCGCGTCGGCTGGTCAGTCGATCTCGCTGAGCATCGGCTCCGTGAAGACCTCGGACCTGGGCATGGGTCAGGCCTCCTTCGGCGGCAATGTGGTCGTCTCCGGCCGCGCGGGCTTCCCTGAAGGCTCCGCCGGCGACACCGGCACCTTCATCGACGCCGGCGACGTGATGATCAACGGTCAGGCGTTGATGGAAATCAAAAACAACGACGACATCGGTCGCGTGGTTGAGAAGATCAACCTCTCCATCGACAATGTGAAGGCGAGCGCCTTCAACCTCGTCCAGGCCGACACCAAGGGCAACGGCGTTGCGGCCGACGGCGACATCACCGTTACAGTGACGCCGATCGGAGCTGGCACGGAGACCGTGTTCACGCTCGGCGCCTCTTCTTCGATGGAAGAGCTCGTCGACAACATCAATGCGGCGGCTGGCACCCTGGTGCGCGCCTCGCTTTCTGATGACGGCAAGCTGATCCTCGCCAATGACACTGGCGCCACGATCACCATTGACGACTCCGCTACGAATGGTGTCGCGACGGGCTTTGTCGCCGATACGGGCGCTCCTGACGCCTTCGCGGGCTTCATCAAGCTCGAGTCGACGGACGGCAGCTCGATCACGATCGAGCGCGGCAACCTCGGCCTCGCCGAGACCGGCTCTCTCGACGACCTCGAGGCGCTCGGCTTCCGTGAAATGGTCCGCGCGACGACCACGGACGCTTACACCCTGGTCGGCAAGGCGCTCACCAGCGCCGGCATCAACGAAGCCTGGGACAAGACCACGCTGAAAATCAACAACGTGGAGATCTACGACGAGAACATCGACTCGGCAAGCTTCGAAGGCAAGCTGGCGACGATTAATGCTCTGTCTGAGAAGACCGGCGTCATCGCGTCCGCGACCTACGAGAAGATCATAAACACGGACGGCATGACGTTTGTCGTCGGCGACGTGGTTCGCATCAACGGCTTCGACATCGAAGTGGACGATGGCACCTCGGCGTCTGCGCAGACCTTTGTTGATAACATCAACGACAGCACGCTGCAGACCGGCCTCCGCGCCGAGGTGAACGGCCTGAACATCATCATCCGCGGCGAGAACGTGAAGCAAGTTACGTTCGAGACCAAGGGTTACGAGATGGAATCGTTCTTCGATCCCGTCCCGGCGCTCGGCGGCTCGGCTGGTACGCAGCGTACTCTGACCATGGATAGCGACGACCTGAAGGCCGGTCGCGAGTTCACGGTGGTATTCGGCTACGCAACCTACGGCGCGAGCGGCGGAACCAGCCCTTACGAGGCGACCTTCACGATCGCTGACGAGGCGACCGCCACCGCGAAGCTCGAAGCGCTGCGCTCCGACATGATCGCCTGGTTTGTTGAGAACTCCGGCTTCAGGGCAGAACTCGACGCCAGCGGTACTTCGACCACAATCACGACGTTCAGCACCTCTGGCCTGAACCCGTTCGATCTGGTGAAGGTGAGCGGCAGCGCGATCGTCTTCACTGCGACGGCGAACATGGGCCTGCTCGACATGCAGTTCAAGGCCTATGGCGCGAGCGACATGGACAGCTACATCGAAGTGGGCGATGACGGCGCCGCCGCCACCTCCTACGGCTCGATCAAGCTGGACTCGCTCAACAACACGCCGATCTCCGTGAACGTCGGCCAGTCGAGCTCTGCAGGTGTACATGGCCTGTTCGAGCTCAACGTGGGCGCAGCCGACTACGACGTGAACGCTCCCTCGCTGGGCGCGTCGGGCGGCAGCACGATCGCCGGGCTGAACGTGTCGAGCGAGAGCTCAGCGGTTAACTCGCTGGCGACCATCGACAACGCCCTCTCCCGCGTGAGCAACATCCGCTCGGGTCTCGGCGCCGTGATGAACCGCCTCGAGAGCACGGTGAACAACCTGTCGAGCACGGTGCTCAACACGTCGGAAGCCAAGAGCCGCATCTTCGACGCCGATTACTCGGCTGAGACGACGCGCCTCACCAAGGCTCAGGTGATCCAGCAGGCCTCGACCGCCATGCTCGCCCAGGCCAACCAGGCTCCGCAGCAGGTGCTCTCGCTCCTGAAGTAAAATCAGGCGCTTAGATAAACAGAAAGGCCGGGCCCAAAGCCCGGCCTTTTTGGCATTGGAATTGCTGATTCCCGCGGCAGGAGCACCCAATGCACGACATCGCCCTCGCCCAAAAAATCGAGCACAACATCGGTCAGCGCAAACTGAAGGAAGCGGAAACCCTCCTCCAGGAGGCCATCTTCACTCGCCCTCAGAAACCGGTCTGGATCAATCGGCTCGCCAAACTCTACGCAGACGAGCGGCGCGTCGAACACGCCTACGAAGTCGCGCTCAAGTCATATGAGCTTGATCAAAACCGTGAGGACACTCTCGCGCTTCTTTCATCGCTGGCCGCCTCACTCGGCAGGCTCAATGAACAGATGGATTGGGCTCTCAAGGCGATCGCCCTGGATCCGCGGGCTCCGCGCGCGTACAACAATCTCGGCTCCGCGCTCTTCAGCATGGGCATGTTTGAGGAAGCGCTCATCCCCTTTGAGACGGCCCATGCGCTAGATCCGCGCATCCACCGCGCCACGGCGAACATCGGCATCATCCACCACAAATGCGGGCGCCGCGAACTCGCGATCAAATATCTTGAGCAGGCGCGCAGCCAGGTCACCGGCGACCGAGACCTGAGAACCGCAATCGATTTCTACCTCTCGCTTGATTACCTTGCGATCGGTGAACTCGAAAAAGGCTGGCGGCTTTATGATTCCGGCTTTTCGCGCGGTCTGCCCGCCGGCTCGAAACGCTCGCCCCAGCGCACTTTCGACGCGCCGCGCTGGAAAGGCGAGAAAATCGCGGGCAAGCGGCTGCTTGTCTGGCGTGAGCAAGGGGTTGGCGACGAACTGATGTTCGCGACCTGCTATGCCGACCTCGCTGCAACGGGCGCGCATGTGATCATCGAATGCGAGCCCCGCTTCGTTCAATTGTTCCAGAAAACTTTCCCGGACTTCACGATCAGGCCCGCCTTCCATGGACCTGCCCCGGAGTATCGCACTCCGCAAGAGGATTTCGACTTCCAGATACCTGCCGGGGCCCTGCCCCGGATTTATCGTAGCAAACTGCAGGATTTTCCCGCGCAGAACCATCGTCTTTATGTAGATACCGAAGCGCAACGTCGATTCAGGAACCTGTTCGGCGAAAATCGCGACCAGAAGCTTGTTGGAATCTGCTGGCGAAGCGGGCTGATCGATCCCGTGCGTCGCAAAACCTATTCCGACATTCTCGAATGGGAATCGATCCTCACGCGCCCGGGACATCGTTTCGTCTGCCTGCAGTATGACGAATGCGATGACGAGATCGCGGCGGTGAAAGAGCGGTTTGGGGTCAATATTCTCGAAATGCCCGGGCTCGATCTGAAAAACGATTTCATAGGCGTCGCCTCGCTGATGTCGACGCTCGACGTGATCGTGTCTGTCGGCACCACCGTCGTGCCGCTCGCCGGATTCGCCGGGGTGAAGACCTATATGCTGGCGCTCGAAAACACCTGGACATTCCTCGGCGCTGATTATCCCTGGTTTGATTCAGTGACGCCGGTCACCGCCCCAATCAAGGGAAAGATCCTTGAAGCGATCAGAAACCTGCCCGAAACGCTCTGAGACCTTCCATCGGATGCGCGCCTTAAGATCCAAGGTTCGCATCCGTCATTAATCTGGACGCATTCTCCGCAGGAACCGATCATGGCCGACATCATCTCCGCCCTCGGCGCAGGTTCAGGCGTCAACATCAAAGAGCTCGCAACAAACCTCGTCACGGCTGCGCGCGAGCCCCAGCAGAAGCAGATCGACTCGCGAAAGACGGAAGCTGAGACCAAGATCTCGGCTGTCGCGTCGATCCTCTCAACAGTCTCCGCGTTCAACGACGCCATTGAGAACATCGGCAATACGAAACTGTTTCACCGCACGCCGGTGAGCAGCGACAGCTCCAAGGTCGCGGTGGAATTCATCGAAGGCTCCGCGCCTTCCGCCTTCTCCGGTCAGATCGCGGTCGATCAGCTGGCGACGCAGTCGACCCTGCGCTTCGGCCCCCTGACGACGCTTGATCGCAACCTCGCGGGCGGTGTCCTGAAGATCGTTAATGACACCGGATTGACGCGCAATTTCGGAGCCGTCAGCACGCTCGACATGAAGGTGACGAGCAAGGGCTTGAGCGCAAACGCGCTGGGCTGGAACGCAGCTTATGCTGCGGAAGGGGCTACGACACAGGCCTTCGCGTCTCTTGCCAACTACTTTGCGAACGGCGGGATCGTGAAACTCACAACTGGCGCAGACGGACGGCCAACCGAAATCGCGCTCTCGGATGGGTCCTCGACGCCACTCACGTTGAAAATCACAGATCCTGCGAATTATCCGCCCATTCAGGATAACGGCGTGCCCCAGCAGGGCACGCTCACGATCGGCGGCGTTCAGACCGGCGCCGATGAATTGAGCTTCGTGTTCAGCGGCTCGCTTGCAAGCCAAACGACTGGCCTCAACGCCGCAGGTAAGACGACGCTCGTGGGCAGCCTGCTGAAACAGCTCTCCAAACACGTCAGCGCAACCGAGGTCGCCAATCCCGATTATGAATCGGGGGCGAACATCAAACTCGCCACGAAGGCCGCGCCGCCGGTAGGCACGGAGATCGCGTCCATAGACCTCACCCAGTACAAAACGCTCACATCCCTGCGTGACAAAATCGACAGCATGGACGGGCTCGACGCCAATGTCGTGCAAGGCACGATCAACGGGGTGAACGGCTATTATCTCGTGGTCAAGGGCGGAACGGGCGCAGCGAGCCGGATGATGGCCTCTATCTCCGGCTTTACGCCGCTAGAGCTCGATACGAGCGCGGGCGCCGTCGTAAAGGGTCAGGACGCCATTGTGTCCGTCGATGGCATCAGCATGACCTCGGCGACGAACAAGTTCGATGAGATCATTCCGGGCGTGCGCTTCACCGCCGTAGCCAAGACCCAGGCAGGAGAAAAGGTGAGTGTGAGCTCGCGCACAAATACGGAAGCGCTCTCGCAGGCGGCCTCGATTCTGATCGGTGGCTTCAACACGCTTCAGCAAGCAATCGCGGCGCAGATCAAATATGACGCCGATCCCGCGAAAAAAGGGAGCCTCAGCGGCTCCACCGCTGCGCGCGGCGTGCTCGCGGACCTTCGCCGCTTCACAACCCAGCCGATCGCCGGCTACGGGTCGAACACCTACACGCTTGCGCAGATCGGCGTGCGAACGAACAAGGATGGCTCACTGACGCTTGACGAAAAGGTCTTCGCGAAGATGATCGCGGAGAAGCCTGATGTGGTTGAGGCCGTGCTCGCCTCCAAGCAGTCCGTCTCCGACAGTCGCATCAAGGTCGCGTCGATCGCTTCGACCGTGCCCGCGGGGCAGTACACGCTTCTCAAAAAAGACGCGACCACCTGGACGATCAACGGACTTGACGCAAAAGTGTCGAACAATCGCCTGTCGGGTCCGGCTGGCAGCGCGATGGAAGGCGTTGTGCTGCAGGTGCCGAACGCCGTACTTGCCGCCCCCGTCGGCTATGCCGCGACGTTGAGCTATGGCGTGGGCTTGCTAGACCGCTTCAAGACGATGCTATCAAAGGTCGAGAACAAGGATTCCCCGCTCAGCGTGGTGTCCACCGGGGCGGAAGGGGCGATCACAAAGCTTAAAGAAGAACAGGCAAAGCTCGACACCCGAATGAAAGCGCTGGAGAACAGATACCTCAGCCAGTTCATTGCTATGGAAAACAAGACGTTGAGCAACAAATCGACGCAGGATTCACTGACGAACTTTATGGATTCCTGGCGCGCCAGCCTGAAGAGCTAGAAGTCTAAAGAGCGGGCTCGGACAGCCGTCTTAATCGACGGACAAACAGCTCCGGGCTCGAAGATGCAACCGTCAGGCAAGGGATTAGCGACAGGACCGAGCGCGCGTGTCGCGCATCACGGCATGACGCACGCCCTGAGCGCATTCTCGCTCAATGACCTTGCCCTGATAGCCGCTGAAGAAGGCGACCACACGCGCGCCGTGGAACTCTTCCGGCAAGCGATCGAAAAAAGCGAGCGCCACGCCTTCATCTTTAGCAATTGCGCACTCTCACTGCGTGATCTCGGCGAGGTCGAGCAAGCACGGACGATGCTGCTTAAAGCTATAGAGCTTGAGCCGACGAACGCCACCGTCCTATTCAATCTGGCGAATATACATTATGAACTCGGAGATCTCCGCCAGGCGCTCGCGACCTATGACCAGGCGCTCTCTCAAAGAGCGGACTTTCCCCAAGCCATCGCAAATTATGCGCTGATTGCTCTTGAAGCCGATGAAATAGCGCTAGCCAAGAGGCTTGCGACGCGCGGCGTTGGGCTCGTTAGCGCGCCCGACCCAATCGCGCGCAAGCTTCATGTGGTCCTTGCAAATATCGATTCACTAATGGGCTTCCATAAGAAAGCCCTAAAACGGATGAAATCACTGCTTCAGAGTGACCAATCGCCTGAAAATTTGGTCGAATTCACAAAGCTCCTTGCGCTAGCCGATCCAGACGACCTCACGGAAGGAATGCTTGAGTTTGTCGAGCTTGCGCTTGCACAAAAATGGGCGGCGCCGGAATCGATCGTGGCTGCTGTATGGCCAAAAGTCACTCACCAGTATCAACTTCTGGAGACGAACCGCCCACATGCGTGGCCTAAACTCGCTCTCGAAGTCTTATCAAACGTCGTCATATCAGACACCGAGACAGAGACCTGGTTGACGCAACGCCGGGCGGAACTTCTGCTCCGAAGAGATAACTCAGATCTCGAGCGCCGTGAGATCGCCTTCTTCGCGGCACTCGCGCAACAATGCTTTCTCAAGAATTATCTCTTTGACGACAGAATCCTGAAGCTTCCACCAATCACAAGCCTTGCGGATCGAATCCGAGCGATGATTCTTGAGGGAGCGGACGTCGCCCCGCTCCTCGTGCTGAAATATGCCGCCCGCGCATCGCTTCACACGATTCCGGAAGCGAGCCGATTGCTTGAACTTGGACGAACGGATGTTTCGATCGCGAGCTTGCTACGCCAGCAGATCGTAAATCCGCTTGCGGAACGCGCGATTGAATCGACCATACCAAATTTGTCTACGGCGGATTTCGAAGACGCGCCCGTCGCGCGGCGTTACCATGACCATCCCTATCCTCAGTGGTCCTGGACCAGACGCGTGCTGCAGACCGAGCCGTTCAATCTGTATCTCCGGCAGCGTCTTGGACATTCAAAATTTGCGCCGCTGACAGGAGCTCCTCCGCTTCGCCTGCTTGTCGCAGGATGCGGAACCGGCCGACACTCCCATGCGCTGGCGCATGCGTTAAGCGAATCCGACATAACAGCTCTGGACATCAGCCGCTCGAGCCTCGCCTTCGGAAAACGAAAGGCGCTGGAAGACGGGCTCTTAAATATTAGTTACGTTCAGGCCGACCTGATGCATCTATCAGATTGGGAAGAACGTTTTGATGTGATCGAATGCGCTGGGGTGCTCCACCATCTCGAAGACCCCGTCGCCGGCCTCAAGATCCTCAGTGCTCTTTTGAAGCCTAGAGGCGTAATCATGCTTGCGCTCTATAGTGAACGTGCGCGCCGCGCTATTCATGAGCTGCGCAACGTCCTTGCATATGATCCCGCCCAGGACGAAATAGAGCGTGTTCACCGCGCGCGCGAAATGGTGATGAGAGATCGGCGCTTCGCCTCAATCATGCGATACCAGGACTTCTACACCATGAACGGCTGCCTTGACCTGCTCGCGCATCCCAGAGAAACGGCTTATCGGCCTAGGCAGATCGAAGCCCTTTTGGATAGCCAGAACCTGAGCTTCCTTGGTTTCGAGTTGTCATCAAAGGAACGCGCAGCTTTCAGGTCGCGTTTCCGCAGCAAGGACGACCTGCTTGATCTGAACCTGTGGGACGCCCATGAGATGGATCATCCCCAAACTTTCGCGGCCATGTATCACTTCTGGGCGCAGAAGACGTCTTGAACGAAGGCGAACCGCAATCTTAGAGTGATGTCGCAGCATATGCATTGCGCGCGAGGCGCTGCATCACGGATGCCCCCCCAGGCATCTGGTAGGAATCCGCAGTCGAGAAGACAACCTCATAACCCATATCTTTGAGCGACCCGATGGATAAACGGCTAATCGCAAGGCTGCCGTTTGCTGACGGGGTCATCAATTCATCATCAAAAACGCTTTCCCGCCAATGTGACCCAAGAGAGCCGCCCCCATAGACGTTCGTGTTATTCTCCAGGGGAACATAAGCCTTTGTCTGATCAGATGTCAGGGTGCGATATTCGTTAAGGGCGTATTGACCGTTGTACTTTGCATAATAATCATAGCCGCCAAAAGTGAATTTACTGCTCTGATCCACAAGGCCCTTCAGCTCCCAAAGGGTCCCGAGACCAAGCACGTGGCCCATTTCATGAAGAATAACGCCTGTGAGCGTTCCATTGGCCTTCATGTTCGCCATGTCAGCCGAGTCGAATGTCATCTCGCCAGTATAGGGCAAGCCACCCGCCGCATTCGGGCGCAGAGCGCTCCAGCCCGCATGACCAAGAACGCTACCGACACCGTCAATGGCCGATACATCCGCATCAATTTTCAGATCATCGATGCCGCCAAAGTCCGGAAGATCACCGACAATGATCTCAGACCACCTCTGCGCCGCAGCAGTGAAATAACTCTTGTATGCCTCATCGCCGGTATAGTTCACCTCGATCTTGAACCCGGAAGTTCCGACTTTCCCGTCATCGTCAAAATCGGTGTCATACGCTATCTCAGCAGCCTTCAAAGCATCGCCTTTCAATGAAACAGGCTTGCCTGAAACGACGCCATCCATCGTGAATGTGGCTTCGCTGATTTTCGCCTTCTCGCCGGAACCAGTCTTCAAGATCACCTTTGCGCCAGTAGGGTCATTCCCATCGCCCACAGGGGCCAGCGCGACAGCGGAAGCCTTACCCGGCGACCAGGCCTTGCCCTTATCGGTGAGGCGCACCACGTCGGCCGCGCTGCCTGCAACGCCTTCCTGGGCGCCCGACTCGCCAACGCCATAGAAACCTGACTTCAACATGTAGAGCGAGAGGACCGAGTCCGCGTCAGCTATCGTATCCGTGACATAATCGCCGTTGATAGAATCGTCATTAAAGTCCTGTTCAAAGTCTATTTCCGCATCAAACAGATCCGCAGGCTTCATTGCGATCGCTTTTCCAACGGCGACGCCGTCAGAGTTGAACGCCTGGATCGAATATTTCGCCTTTGCGCCGTCACCCGTCTTTATAAGAACCTCATAGCCGCTTTCCGCAACACGAACCGCCAGCGCGTCACCCTTTCCGGCCGACCAGCTTTTGCCCTTCGAGGTCAAGAGCACAAGATCGCCCGTCGTGTCATCGCCTTGATCGAGATTGGCTTGGTCGATCGCATAGGATCCCGAGGCGAGTTTGTAGAAACCCACCTGCTGATTTCCATCATCATCATCGACAACTTCGGCGACTATGTCGCCTTTCTCGCCGTCTGCATTGATATCCTGGTCGAAGTCCTTCTCGGCGGCTAGGGTCTCGGCGAGCGACATTTTGCTTGCCTTGCCGACCGCTACGCCCTCCCCGTCAAACTTCTGAATAGAGTAGGACGCTTTCGCGCCTGCTCCCGTGCGCAGAAGCAACTCATACCCGCCGTCGTCAGTGCCGCGCAGCGCAAGCACCGTTGCTTTGCCGGCCTTCCAAGCCTTGCCTTTCTGCGTAAGCGCCAGCGCGGAATCGCCAATCTCGTCGCCTGTATCGACCGACGGCGCGTCAATGTAAAACCCCGCATCGCTGCCAAGATAAAGCGCGATCGAAGCGGATTGGTCCTCGGTGTCACCGGCATCCACCACCTGGGTGACCGTGACGGCAGCCGCTGGCGCGTCCGCCTTCTGTGGAGGCGTCTTTGTTGCGAGCGACAAGTAAGCGTCGAACGGGCGACCAGGCGACACGAGCATCAGCGCGACTCCACAAGGAACTTGGGTCCACGCCTAATGACGGACGAACTGCTTATGGCTTTAGTCGAAAAATGACACTTTGTTAGATCTCAACTTCTGGAACGACCTCCAAGAGCAAGCCTAGAAGGCCACACAATCCTGCGTGAGGGGCTCACCGGCCCTAACGGGCTTGCGCAAGACATTCCCGATCACGGAATCCAGATGCCGAGGATGAAGACCGAGGGCCGGACGAACGATGCGGATGTCAGAGGCCTGCAGGCGATGGCCAGCATCCAGGTCCCTGGCGATGTAAAGGCTCCGTTTAAAAATCTTTTGATCCGCCTCATGAGGCGTAAGCTCGTAACAGACGCCGCCGAGGGCGCGCCAAGCGCGCTCCGTCTCCGTAACCAAAGCGGCTACTTCCTCAGGCTCAAGCGAA
>CAZYBF010000031.1:0-5961 GCA_964645525.1 uncultured Beijerinckia sp. | reverse complement strand
CGGCGTCAACACCTCCATCGCTCCGCCGAAGCGTGAAATGCTTCTCAATGATCGTCGCCCCCACAGCCACCGCGGCCACCGACGCCCCGATTCCCATTGTGTGGTCGCTCAGACCGACCTGACATCCAAAGCGCGCCATCATATCGGGGATCGTGCGAAGATTCGTGCGATCGGGTGGGGCCGGATATGTGCTGGTGCATTTCAAGAGCGCGAAATGGTCTCCACCTTCCCGACGGATGAACGCAATGCTCTCGCTTAAGTCGGCCAACTCAAGAACGCCCGTGCTCATGATGAACGGCTTACCTGTTCCGATCACGCGGCGGATGAGTGGAAAGTGCTCATTCTCGAAACTAGCGATCTTGTAGGCCGGGACCCCCAAACTCTCGAGAAAGTCGACCGCGCTCTCGTCGAATGGCGAGCTAAACGCGATCAGTCCCAATTCGCGCGCTCGGGCGAAAATGGGCGCATGCCACTCCCATGGCGTGTAAGCGCGTTGATAGAGCGAATGCAAATCTTCACCAGCCCAAAGCGAGGACTTATCCTCGATCCGGTAAGCGCCGCGCATGCTGATCCCATCGGCGGTATAAGTCTGGAGCTTGATGGCATGCGCCCCGGCCTGAGCGGCTGCCTCCACTAGCGCGAGGGCGCGATCAAGCGATTGATTATGATTACCGCTCATTTCCGCGATGATGAACGGAGCGCTATCGGGCCCAATCTCACGCCCCGCGATCGAGAAATTTTTCACGCGACGCGCTCCTTAGGAATGGCGATTGGAATAGCGTTCTTTGGAATCATGAAGGTTGACTGGATATGCAATGCGCCGGATCCGCGAAGAAAATCCTCGAGCAGAGAGTCCGATGGCGCGACATTCACGTGAAAACTGGAAGCGCGAACGGATTTTATTTCTGGAAGTGGATCGAAATTCTCCAGAATGAAGGACAAAGATGCAGCGAGCACAAGGCTCTCCAAGCCGACCGCCGTCAACCCGATCCCGTTATCGTGGCCGAGATAAACGGCGCCCATCGCTTCGTTGTATCGTTTGACAAGAAACCATGCGCGATAGGGGTGCGCCTTAACGAAAGCGCAATGCTGCTCGAAAGAAGGAAGACGCAAATGACTGATGCAATGCTGACGCTTTCGCAGCAGCTCATAGAGCTCTTCTTCATGGCCCGACCCATCAAAAATCCGCTCAAAGCGAAGATCAGCCACCGACACGTCAGTCATTGTGTGACCTCGCAATCGCTGAATCGTGTCATAAGCCCATTTGGGGACGGCTCTGCGTATCTGTAAAAGCGCAATCCCTCAAACCGCCATGCCAACCAGAAGCCGCTCCGCTCAAACGTTCGGATGCTAGCCATATTCTCATCACGCACCTGAGCGACGATCTCGTCATCGCTTCGGGCCCGGTATGCGCAAATAGCGGCGCGTAACAGGGGCACGGCAAGCCTGCGACCCCGATAACCTGGATTAAGATTGATCGACGTTTCGACGCGCGGAGGCGACGTCGAAAGTGAATCAAAACGACACATTCCGATCTTGTCCTCTCCGACCATACCAATAAGGATTGTCCGGTGAGGATCGGCTAAAACACGCCGGAACCAGCCCTGATGCGTAACCCAGTCCACCTCATGCATGCTGATGGACATAGCGCGCGTATGCGGATCATTCCGCCAGAGCCAGAGATCGTGGCAATCTTCATCGAGAGCCGGCCGCACATCGATCACATGTGGCATGTCGCACCTCGGTAGAGAAGGAAGCGTGAAAGAACTAGCGCGCGCTCTTTTCCATCAGGAACCAAGTCACATCGTCCTGAGGGAAAACGGGGTCGCGTCGATAGGCGAAGCCATAATCGATGAGACGAAGATCCGGATATGCGTCCATCATCTCCCCAGCGAAGTCACGTTTGAACAAACGTTCGGAATGTCCATGATAGGAAACCGCGACTGGCGTCGGATTATAGTATTCGCAAATCAGTACATAGCGGCGTGACGCATTGTACAAGGCGGCGTAAGCCTGCGGAAGTTTGTCAGGATTGACATGGATCAACAATCCCTTCGCAAGGCTCAAATCAAATTTGCTCTCAGATTCGAACTCAAGGATAGAGCCGTGTATCGCATTTTTGACGCCATCCACTTTCTTGAGTTCGCTGCAGGCCCGCGCATTGATCTCCACGCCGGTGAGCTCGACATCCGGCTGGAGGAAGTGCATAGCGCGCAAATTCAAGCCGATATTCGGGCCGAACTCGACCGCGTTATCGATTTTCTCCATACGCGCGAAGATCCTGCCGAACAAAGCGACATTGGAGCGAAAGATTGAATCGAACTCGTTTCGACGGATGTAATCATCGCCAAACTCACCCGCCCAGAAAAGCTCCTGGTCGGTCTCATGTCGCCTGATGTTGATATTCATCTTAAGCTCTCCGCTTCTCGGGGCTAAAGGCTCTATGGATCGCTTCCGCCTTTTGCCAGTCTTCTTCTGTGTCGATGTCGATTGCCCGGGTCCAGTCAACGAGCACACCGACCGCATTCTGGTGTATTGGGGTCGAGTCGCGCCATTCGGATGCGCGCCCCCAATAAAACTGCCCCGCATCGAAATAAGCTGGCTCCAGATCCTGCGTACGCTTCGATTCGTTCGACGCGTCCAACGATCTCAGCGATCCACCCCGCTCCATGCGCAGGGCGCGTTGCGGAGCGGATGGGAACCGGCATACGCTCATAGCGTAGGCTGCCCTTGCGGAAAGCAAGCAGTCGAGGCCGCGCTGAAGGTCAGATGGCTCGAGAAACGGCGTGCACGGATAGATGCAGCACGCGAGTTGCGCCTTCATGCCGCGGCTCGACATCTCCCTGATCGCATGGGCGATGACGGGGATTGTCCCGGTGTGGTCATCTGAAAGCTCAGGAGGACGCAAAAATGGCGTCACAGCCCCATAATCACGGGCTATGCCTGCGATACGCTCACTGTCGGTGGAGACGACAACGGCGTCGAACAAACGTGAATCTCGGGCTGTCTTGATCGCATAGCCGATCATTGGCGTTTCCGCGAACGGCCGAATGTTTTTCCATGGGATGCGCTTGCTGCCGCCTCGCGCCGGCACGATCGCCAACCGGCTCATTGCGTCAATTCCTCTTCCAGCGCGCTTTGCACGAATGCCAATTGTTCATCGCGAAGGAGCGGATGAATGGGCAATGTGATCGCTTCGTGAAAGTAGGCCTCCGAAGCAGGAAACGCTTTCGCCTCGAAACCCATATCCGTGTAGTATGGCTGCCGATAGACGGGAATGTAATGCAGATTGACGCCTATCCCGCGTTCGCGAAGACGATCGAAGACGCGGTTTCTGCGGCCCTGGTCGATCCGCACGACATAGAGGTGGCGGGCGGAGACCTCGCCTTCGAGCTGCTTCTGACGATTTAAGCCCAGCCTGGCGCAGAGCGCGTCATATGACCGCGCTATGGCCTCTCGCATCGCTATGAACCCAGAGATTCGCAGAAGTTGCGAGCTTCCCAGAGCCGCGGCGATATCGGTAAGCCGATAATTGTAGCCTAGCGTCACCTGCTCATAATACCATGCGCCTGAAGATGCATGACGCATCTCTTCGGGCTCGCGTGTGATCCCGTGTGACCGAAGGAGCTCCATCCGGCGGGCAAGCCCTGCGTCGTTGGTGACGGCGGCTCCTCCCTCGCCTGTCGTAACGATCTTGACAGGATGAAAGCTGAAGACTGTCACATCGCTATAACGACAATCGCCTACCGTCCCATCCGTGCGGGAGGCCCCTACTGCGTGGGCGGCGTCTTCGATTATGCGGACCCCATACGGCGCGGCGGCTTCATGGATCGCTCGCATGTCAGCGCTCTGCCCAGCAAAGTGAACGGGGACAATAACCTTTGGAATCTTGCCGTTGGTACGAGCTGTGCGCGCCAACTTCTCGCGCAGCGCGACCGGGCACATCGTCAGGGTTTCAGGATCGATGTCGACGAAGTCAACGCTGGCGCCGCAATAAAGGCCGCAGTTTGCTGATGCGACAAAGGTTATCGGAACAGTCCAGAGCGCGTCACCTGGACCAAGCCCCAAGGCCATGCACGCAATGTGGAGAGCCGACGTTGCGCTGTTGACGGCCACCGCATGTTTCGCGCCCACAAGACGGCGCAAATCATCCTCAAATCGGGGAACGCATGGGCCCTGCGTGAGGAAGTCCGAACGCAGAACGGCCTCCACCGCCGCTATGTCGCTTTCGGAAACCCACTGCCGGCCATAAGGGATCATGTTTGCAGCTTTCACACTGCGGGCGAGGCCACCGCCCGGTCGGCGACCGCGCTCGCGCCTCCGCGCTGCTGCTTTGCAGGCGAGGCGGGCGTGAGCATTTCCAGGAACGTCCGCTCGTCGAGCCAATCGGGATTATTGTCGCTGCTGTAAGCGAACCCTTCCGGGCAAAGGCTTCCGCCCTGCTGGCGCACATATTTGCGCATATCGACGGCGTCAGGGACGATCACATAGTGATCGCCCTTGTCGACTGTGCGCCGCGCGTCATCGGCGGGAATCATGACTTCGTGTAGTTTTTCGCCGGGACGAATTCCCACGATTTCAATATCGCATTCCGGCGCGACGGCCTTAGCGATGTCGAGGATTCCGATGCTGGGGATCTTGGGAACGAATATCTCGCCGCCACGCATGCGGGCAAGGTTGTTGACCACGAAGTCAACGCCCTGGGGCAGCGTGATGATGAAGCGCGTCATGCGCACATCGGTGATCGGCAGGCGGCCCCATTTACGAGCTTCCTGAAAGAAGGGCACGACGCTGCCACGGCTGCCGAGCACGTTGCCGTATCGCACGACGCTGAAGCGCGTCTCATGCGGACCGGTGTAATTGTTGCCGGCGATGAAGAGCTTGTCCGAACAGAGCTTGGTGGCGCCATAGAGGTTTACCGGATTGGCGGCCTTGTCCGTGCTCAGAGCGATGACTTTCTTCACGCCGCGATCAATGGCGGCGTCGACGAGATTGGTTGCGCCAAGCACATTGGTGCGAATGGCCTCGATAGGGTTGTACTCGCAGGCAGGCACCTGCTTGAGCGCTGCCGCATGTACGACGATGTCCACGCCATCGAGCGCGCGGTAGAGACGCTCGCGATCGCGCACGTCGCCGATGAAGAACCGGAGGTTCGGATTGGTCTTTTCGGGAAACGCGCGACGCATTTCGAATTGCTTCAGCTCGTCGCGGCTAAAGATGATCACTTTCTTCGGGCGGTGCCGCGCAAGACAAGTGCGAACGAACTCGTGGCCAAACGACCCAGTGCCCCCGGTCACAAGCACGGTTTTGCCGGCAAGGGGGCTGACTTCTTCTTTCATGGCCTGACCTCTGTTCGAACGCATTTCAGCGTCGAGAAGTCAGCAAGTCTTATGCCAGCGAAATCACATCAATAACCGACTGTTTTGCCTCGGTCTTAACTCACGAAGTCAGGACGAGGCGCACAATGTCGGGAGACGCGCGACCATGGGCCACCACCGCGGCGCGCACGTTCATGAGGATGTTTTCAACGGTGGCGGACGCTGCGGTCACGCTGTAGGCGCTGTCGTCCACAAGCGTGCGCGCGCTGTTGAGACCGCTCACGGAAAGGTTGAGTCCAAGCAGTTTCTCATACCCTTCCTGCTCCGAGCGTCCGAGCTTGTCGCGCAGCAGACCGATGCGGTCGAGGGCGTCAGCGATCTTGCTCAGGACGCGACGCTTGTCGACGATCGGTTGATCGAGGCTTGGCGCAACTTCCTTGGGCTTGAAGAGATTGGCGGTCTCCAGTCGCGCTGCCTGCTCCTGCGCGCCCAGCACGAGCTCCGCATTGACTAGACCTTCTTCGACCTGCGAGCGTAGCATCGGCGGCAACTCCGCCTGGGTTTCGGTGGTCTCTTCCACGCCGCGATAGGCCAGCATCAGCTTGGCGCGCAGCGCTTCGACGTCTTCGATCTCTTTTTTTGT
>CAZYBF010000030.1:10718-31710 GCA_964645525.1 uncultured Beijerinckia sp. | reverse complement strand
CGTCGGCTCGGGCTTGTCGTCGGCGCCGGGGTCGGGGCGCGGCGGGGCGGGCGGCGGGGGCGTGGGCGTGTCCACCTTCGCCTCGCGCGTCACGGGGCGGGGTTTGGGCGTCTCGATCTCCTCGATCTTCTCGGCGATCGGGGGGCGCGGGGTCGTCTCTTTCGCGTCCTTCGCGCCTTTCATGATCTCGTTGAGCTGCGAGTCCGTGATCATCTCGACGGGGATCGACTCGGCGGCGTCGGAGAGCTTGCGCGAATCCGAAAACGAGACGAGCGTCGCCGCCAGCAGCGCCGCATGGGCGACTGCCGAGACGATCAGTCCCGGTTCGGATGATTTCAGCTTCACGCCGCGCTCACCTCTTCTCCTGTTCGGTGACGAGCGCCACCTTCTTGTAGCCGGCGGCGGTGATGAGCGACATGACTTCCGCCACGCGTCCATAGTTCACCGCGCGCGAGCCGCGCACATAGATGCGTTCGTCGAAGCCGGCCTTCGCCGCAGCCTGCAGGCGCGCGACGAGTTCGTCCATGCGCACCGGCTGATCCATCAAGAACAGCTCGCCCTTCTCGTCGATGGCGACGGAGACGGGCTTCTGATCGATGTTGAGCGCGGAGGCTTTCGTCTCCGGCAGGTCGATGGGCACGCCGGTGGCCAGCAGCGGCGCCGCCACCATGAAGATGATGAGCAGAACGAGCATGACGTCGATGAAGGGCGTCATGTTGATTTCGGCCATCGCGCCATAGCGCGGCACGCCGCGTCTGCGGCGTCCGCCCTTGCCTGCTCCTGCGACGGAAGCGCCCATGCCGCAGCTCCTTCTAGGCCGCGCGGCCGCGCTCGGCGGCGACGTGCTGGTCGATCTGGCGCGACAGGATGGAGGAGAATTCGTCGGCGAAGGATTCCATGCGCGCCTGCGAACGCGCCACGCGTCCCGACAGGATGTTGTAGAAGATCAGCGCGGGAATGGCCGCGAACAGGCCGATGGCGGTGGCGAACAGCGCCTCCGCAATGCCCGGCGCCACGACGGCGAGCGAAGTGTTCTTCGACATCGCGATCGAGCGGAACGAGGACATGATGCCCCACACCGTGCCGAACAGGCCGATGAACGGGCCGGCGGAGGCGACGGAGGCGAGCACGAGCAATTGCGATTCAAGGCGCTCCACCTCGCGGGCGATGGAGACGTCGAGCACTTTCTCGATGCGCGCCTGCAGGCCCATGAAGGCGGAGGCGGCGTTGGTGAAGGAGCGCTTCCATTCGCGCATCGCGGCGACGAACAGCGTCGCCATGCCCGACGTCGGGCGCGCGGACAGCGCGTCGTAGAGCTCTTCGAGCGAATTGCCGGACCAGAACTGGTCCTCAAACCGGTCCATGGATTTCTCGACGCTCGAGATCAGCATGAACTTGTTGATGATGATCGCCCACGACCACAGCGAGGCGGCGAGCAGGCCGATCATGACCAGCTTCACCACGATGTGGGCGCCCCAGAACATTCCCCAGAAGGTCATCTCCACGGGCATGCCGCCAGCGGCGGCGTCGGCAGGGCTCATGCGTCTATCCTCGGTTCCGTCGGCGCGCTCACGCACGCTGGGGGCGGCGTGCGACGGCGGGCGCCGCGACAGGCCGCTCTTGGGCGCAGAATCCGACGAAACTTGGGCCTGTGGGGCCACGCTCGCGAAACGGAATCCGCGCTCCGAGTTAAGACCCGCGCAGGGTTAATGAAGTCTTACGGCGGCGCGGATTCAGGGGCTTGGGAGCTTGGCCCGCAGGGATGCGGGAAGCCGGGCCGGGCGCCCGTCGAGCACGCAGGCGATCCGCACGCGGGCGCTCACCAGCGTCTCCTGCCCGCGCAGCACGCGCTGGGCGAGTTCCATGGAGGCGCCGCCCACCCGCAGCGCGACCGTCTCCACCTGCAGGAGGTCGTCCATCACGGCCGGCTTGAGAAAGTCGATCTCCATGGCGCGCACGGCGAAGCCGAAGCGCTCGCCGATGGCGCCGGTGAAGGCTGCGTGCTGGTCGATCCCGCAGGCGCGCAGCACTTCCGTGCGGGCGCGCTCCATGAAGCGCAGATAGGAGGCGTGATAGACCACGCCGGAGAAATCCGTGTCCTCGAAATAGACGCGCACCGGGTGGAGATAGGCCTGCGTCATGGCGGGGCGTCCTCGTCCTCGGCGAACAGGCCGAATTGCCCGCCCGGGCGCCCGGGCTCGGGCAGGCCGAGATGGCGGAAGGCCGCCGGCGTGAGAAGCCGCCCGCGCGGCGTGCGCTGCAGGAAGCCCTGCTGCAGCAGATAAGGCTCGATGATGTCCTCGATCGCGTCGCGCGGTTCGGAAAGCGCGGCGGCGATGGTCTCCACGCCCACCGGGCCGCCGCCGAAGTTTTCGGCGATCATGGCGAGATAGCGCCGGTCCATCAGGTCGAGGCCGATGGAATCGACGTCGAGCAGGGAGAGGGCGCGGTCGGCGACGGCGCGCGTCACCTGCGGTTCGCGGTCCACGATGGCGAAGTCGCGCACGCGGCGCAGCAGGCGTCCGGCGATGCGCGGCGTGCCCCGCGCGCGCCGTGCGATCTCATTGGCGCCGTCGGGCGACATCGGCAGGCCCAGCACGCGGGCGCCGCGCGCCACAATGCTCTCCAGCTCCTCCACGGTGTAGAAATTGAGCCGCAGGGGAATGCCGAACCGGTCGCGCAGCGGCGTCGTGAGCAGGCCCGCGCGCGTCGTCGCGCCCACGAGCGTGAATTTCGCGAGATCGATCTTCACCGAGCGCGCCGCCGGCCCCTCGCCGATGATGAGATCGAGCTGGAAATCCTCCATCGCGGGATAGAGGATCTCCTCCACCGCCGGATTGAGCCGGTGGATCTCGTCGATGAACAGGACGTCGCGCTCCTCCAGATTGGTGAGCTGGGCGGCGAGGTCGCCGGCCTTGGCGATCACGGGCCCGGAGGTCGAGCGGAAGTTCACGCCCAGTTCGCGCGCAACGATTTGCGCGAGCGTGGTCTTGCCGAGGCCGGGCGGGCCGACGAAGAGCACGTGGTCGAGCGCGTCGCCGCGCGCTTTCGCGGCTTCGATGAACACGCGCAGATTCTTGCGCGCCGCCTCCTGCCCCGTGAAATCCTCCAGCGACAGCGGGCGGATCGAGGCGTCGACGTCGTCTTCGCGTTTTTCTGCGGAGACCAGGCGGGGCGGGAGACTCATGTCGCGGGACTCGTGGGGGTCAAGGCGAATGCCATCTCTTGGTCGCGCGCCAGCAGACGGCGGCGCTCACGAGGGCGAGGATGATCGTGACCGGCATGGCTTCCGACACGAGGACGATCTCGGGCGAGCGTTCGCTCACGAAGACGAGCGTGGCGAGCGCGCTTCCCGTGGCGACGATCAGCGCGCCGGTGAGGGAAATGCGCTCGCGCGTGATGAAGGGAAGGCTCGCCAGCGCGCATAAAAGCGCGGCGGGAATAGCGCACAGCAGCACGCCGCCCACAAGCGTGGGGCCGGAGACGGCGAGCGGGGAGATTCCGATCTCCTCCGGCCTGACGCCGGCGAGAAGAAGCAGGACGACGAGCACGGCGGCCACCAGCGGCCCCAGCACGATCGAGACGAGGAGCGCGGCGAGGCGCGCGAAAACGCGCGCCATGCCGATGCGCGCGCGTTCTTGGCGCGCGCGCTCCTGACGCGGGCTTGGTTCGGACATGGGAGGAGTTCCGGCAATGAATGAAGAAAAGACTGGATGAAAAAACGAAAGATCCGCGCGCGCGACGCACGGCTGAAATGCGATGGCGGCGCGCGGCGCGCTCGCCGCGCTCATTGCGCAAGCTCCTTGAGGCCCTGGCGGATCAGGGCGCTGGTCGGGGCGTCCGCGCCAAGCGCTTTCGCGCTGGCGGCGACCGCAGCGGCCGCCTGCGGGCGCCCGTAGCCGAGGTTCACGAGCGCGGAGATCGCGTCGCGCACGGGCGCGGGCGCGCCGGCGTCCGCGTCCTCCGCCCCGCCCGACAGGCGCGCGACGACCGGATCGACCGAGCCGAAGACAGGCGCCTTGTCTTTGAGTTCGGCGGCGATGCGCGCGGCCAGTTTAGGCCCCACGCCCGGCGCGCGCGCGATGCTGGCCTTGTCGGCGCCGGCGATCGCCTGGGCGAGTTCGTTGGGCCCCAGCACGCTGAGGATGGCGAGGGCGACCTTCGCCCCCACGCCCTGCACCGATTGCAGCAGGCGGAACCAGTCGCGCTCCGCATCCGAGGAGAAGCCGAACAGGCGGATCGCATCTTCGCGCACCTGCGTCTCGATGGCGAGCGCCGCCGCCTCGCCCACGCGCGGCAGTTTCTGCAGCGTGCGCGCTGAGCATTGCACCACATAGCCGACGCCGTTCACGTCGAGGATCACGAAGTCCTCGCCGTAGGAATCAATGAGGCCCTTCAGCTTGCCGATCATCTGCGCGCCCGAATCGTCCAGAATGGGGACTTTATCACGCGGCGGCGGGGCTGGGCCCGCTTGCTGCGGGGCCGGGCCTGCGGCGGCGCCAGATCAGCAGGGCGCACACGGCCACGTTGACGAGGTTCCAGGCGAGCCCGTTGAGGAAGGCGAGCTGGTAGGAGCCCGCAAGGTCATAGACCGCGCCCGACATCCAGCCGCCTGCGGCCATGCCAACGAGGGTGGACATGACGACGATCCCCAGCGTGCCCCCCGCCTGCGCGGCTGGAAAATATTCGCGCACGATCACCCCATACATCGGCACGATCCCGCCCTGGAACAGGCCGAACAGGGCGGAGATGACATAGAGCGAGGCGAGACCGTCGAAGAGCGCGTAGAGAAACAGCGCCAGCCCCTGCAGGGTGGAGCCGATCAGCAAAGTGCGCAGGCCGCCGATCCGGTCGGCCACGAGCCCGCAGGCGAGCCGGCTCACGACGCCCAGCGCCAGCATCAGCGACAGCATCTGCGCGCCGCGCGCAGGCCCATAGCCGAGGTCCGCGCAATAGGCGACGATATGGACCTGCGGCATCGACATCGCCACGCAGCAGGAGAAGCCCGCCAGAACGAGCAGGGCCAGCAGCGCGCGCTGGGAGAAGGCCGGCGCGTCCGCAGGCCGGGGAACGGCGGCCGCGTCCGCGCGCGCGGCGAGCCGGCGGCGCATCATCAGCGCCAGCGGCGCGAGGCAGGCGAGCGCGATCAGCCCCGTTCCCACATGGGTCGCGCGCCAGCCATACGCATCGATGGAGGCCTGCAGCAGCGGCGGCCAGATCGCGCCGGCGAGATAATTGCCCGAGGAGGCGACGGCGACCGCCAGCCCCCGCCGTTTCACGAACCAATGGGAGAGATCGGCCATCAGGGGCGCGAAGCTCGCCGAGGCGCCGAAGCCCACAAGCGCCTGCGCCGCAGCGAAAACAGCGAGACTGGGCGCAAAGCCCGCCGCGACATATCCCAGCCCCAGGGCGGCCGCGCCGATGAGCAGCGCGGGCGTGATCCCCGCCCGGTCCGCAAGCCGGCCGAGCGGCACGCCGCCAAAGGCGAAGCCCGCCATGGCGAGCGCATAGGGCAGGGAGGCGGCGCCGCGGCTCGCCCCGAAGTCAGCCTGCACCGCCGGCAGCGCGACCACGAAGGACCACATGCCCACGGAGCCGATTGTGCCGATCAGCACGGCCAGCGCCAGACGGCGCCGGGCGGCGGGAGAATCGCGAAGGTCGGCGTCGGCGCTCATGGGCTCAGGCTAGCATCCTTCGCAGGGTTTCGCGCGCGTCCTCGCGCGCATCACCTCAGGGAGTCAGGCGCGCTGGCGGGCGCGCGCGCCGCGATGCTGCGCGTGGCAGATCGCTATGGCGAGCGCGTCGGCGGCGTCGGCGCTTTTGGCGTCCGCGCGCGGCAGCAGCACGCGCACCATCATGGCGACCTGCGTCTTCTCCGCATGGCCGGCGCCCACCACGGTCTTCTTCACGAGGTTGGCGGCGTATTCCTCCACCGGAAGGCCGGCGAGAGCGGGCGCGACAAGCGCTATTCCGCGCGCCTGGCCGAGCTTCAGCGCCGATTGCGGATCGCGGTTGACGAATGTCTCCTCCACCGCCGCCTCCATGGGCGCGTGGGCGGCGATCACCTCGCCCAGTCCGTCGAGCAATTGGCGCAGGCGCGCGCTCAGGGACAGGGACGCGTCCGAGCGCACCGTCCCGCAGGCGACGAACGAGAGTTGCGAGCCCTGGGCCTCGATGATTCCCCAGCCTGTGTTGCGCAGGCCCGGATCGATCCCGATGATGCGAATCGGCGACGTCGGCATATAGTGAGCCTAGCAGTCGCGCGCGGACGCTCCCAGTCCGCCGCCCGTTTTCTGGAGCATCTCGCGTTTGTCGCCCGATCACAGTTTCGCCGCGTTGTTTTCGGAGGCGTGGGCGCTTCTCCTGCAGCCGACCACATGGTTCGTCGCGGCGGTGGTGCTTGTGTCGGGCGTCGTGCGCGGATTCTCGGGTTTCGGCGGCGCGCTGATCTTCATCCCGCTCACCGCCGCCCTGCTGGGGCCGCGCAAGGCGGTGGCGGTCTGCTATCTGTTCGACCTCGTGAGCGCGACGCCCTATGGCTACACCTATTTCCCCAAGGCCCGGTGGAAGGAGCTGGCGCCCATGCTGGTGGGCGCGGTGCTGATGCAGCCGGTGGGCGCCTATGTCCTCAAGTTCAGCGACCCGCTGCTTCTGCGCTGGATTCTTTCAGGCGTCGTGCTCGCCATGCTGGCGGTGCTGGTGACGGGATGGCGCTATCGTAATCAGCCGACGCCGCCCGTCTCCTTCGGTCTTGGTCTCGTCGCCGGGCTCGCCGGCGGATCCACCGGCGTCTCCGGCCCGATCGTCATCGCCTATTGGCTGTCGAGCGCGGCGGCGGCGGCGGTGATCCGCGCCAATATCATGTCCTTTTACGCTGTCACCTCCACCACGACGGACGTGATCTTCTTCCTCAACGGCCTGTTCACATGGGATGTGGCGGTCTATGCGCTGATCGCCTGGCCGCTCTATTCTCTTGGTCTGGCCGTGGGCGCGCGCGTGTTCAAGGGGACCAATGACGCGCAATACCGCAAGGTCGCCTATGCGCTCATCTTCCTGTCGGCGGTGATCAGCCTGCCGATCTTCGACAGTCTCATACGTTAGGGCCGCGACATGCCGCATCCCATCCACGTTCTCTACGCCATCATGGCGATCGGCATTCTTCTCTGGCCGATCCTCAAGCAATTGGGCGTGATCCAGTCGACGCAGGAGACCGACCTGATCGTCGTCGCCGTGCTGATCCTCTCTTACGTCGCCTACAAGAAATGGTGGAACGACCAGCAGCGCGGATGACATGAAAAAAGCCGGGCGGGCCCGGCTTTTTCTTCGTCCCGCGCAGCCTGCGTCAGCCGCCCAGTTTCGCCATCAGCGTTTCGGAGATTTCGAAATTGGCGAAGACGTTCTGCACGTCGTCGTTGTCTTCGAGATTGCCGACGAGCTTGAGGATCTTCTCGCCCGTCTCATCGTCCACGCTGATCGTGTTCTGCGGACGCCAGACGAGTTTCGACTTACGCGGCTCGCCGAACTTCGCCTCAAGCGATTTGGCGACCTCCGCGAAGGCCTCCATGGACGTGGTGATGACATGGCCGTCGGCGGAGGACTGCACGTCGTCGGCGCCGGCCTCGATGGCGGCCTCCATCATCGCGTCTTCGCTCGCCGCCTTCGCGTCGAACTCGATCTCGCCCACGTGGTCGAACATGAAGGAGACCGCGCCGGTCTCCGCGAGCGATCCGCCCGCTTTGGTGAAGTAGGAGCGCACCTCGCCCGCGGTGCGGTTGCGGTTGTCGGTCAGCGCCTCGACGATGACGGCGACGCCGCCGGGCGCATAGCCCTCGTAGCGCACCTCGTCATAGTTCTCGCTGTCGCCGCCGGCGGCCTTCTTGATCGCGCGCTCGATATTGTCCTTGGGCATGTTCTCCGCGCGGGCGGCCTGAATGGCGAGGCGCAGGCGCGGGTTCATGTTGGGATCGGGCATGCCCATTTTCGCGGCCACGGTGATTTCGCGGGCGAGCTTGGAGAAGATCTTGGAGCGAAGGGCGTCCTGCTTGCCCTTCTTGTGCATGATGTTCTTGAACTGACTGTGGCCTGCCATTCCAATCCCCGTGCTCGAGCGCCAGGCGGCCCCGCCGCCGATTGGGCCGCCTTATACGCCGGGCGCGGGCGCAAAAGGAAGCCGGCTCACGGCCATTGCGTCCGCAGGAAGGCGCGCGCCGCCTCCGGCAGGCCCAGCCATTGGGCGGCGGCGTCCACATTGACCGTGAGCAGCAGCGCGCCGGCGAGCGAGACAAGGGTCGCCCAGATCACGCCGCCGGAGAAGGATTCATGCTCCCGGTTGACGATCCAGGCGAACCAGAAGCGGAACACGGCCGTCAGCCGCATCATGGGCGCGACGATGGTCACGGGGACGAGCGCCAGCGCCATGTAGCGCAGCATCTGGGCGAGCCCCACGGAGACGCTGGCGAGCAGGAACCATTTGGCGCCTTCCCCGCTCACCTGCCGGGCGTGGGCGAAGGCGCCGGGAACGAGCAGGACCGCGCCGAGGAGCGCGGTCGCCGCCAGATAGGAGACGAGCCCCGCCGCCACGCCCGCGCCCAGCCCCGGCGCGCCGCCCTCGAAGGCGAAGCGGATCATGATCGGGCTCGACCCATAGGCGAAGGCCGACAGGCCCGCGAAAAAGAAGCCCTCCGCATACGCGGGCGTGAAGCCCGAGGGCGCGGGCTTGCGCTTCTCGGGCTTGCGCTCGATGGCGAGCAGCGGGCCGAAACAGACGAGCGCCACGCCCGCCATCATCACGGGCGTCAGCTGCTCGCCGAGCAGCCATACGGCGAGGCCCAGCGAGATGACGATGTTCACGTCCTGCACGGGGCCCATGAGATTGGTGCCCACGGCCTTGGCGCCGCGGTAATTCGCATAGCGGCCGACGATGAAATGCAGCACGCCGGCGGCGGAAAGCCAGGCGAGCTGGCGCGGCGAAAAGGCGGCGAGATCCTCGAGCGAGCCGAAGATGAGCAGGCCGGCGAAAAAGAACGGCACGCCGAAGGGCACCGAGATCGCCATGGCCTGCAGCACGCTGCCTGACAACACGCCGCGCCGCGCGGCCGCGTTGTTCAGGGAAAAGGCGGCCGCAGACAGCAGCGCCAGTAAGCCTCCGAGCATGATCCCCCCGGCGTTCGTTTTGGTTTCGCGCCGGTCTGCGCCGGCGTTCGCAGCCGCTTCAGGCCGGCAGGATTTCTTCGAGCCGGTCGGCCGGACGGCACACGCGCACGCCGCGCGGGGTCTGCACCACCGGCCGCTCCATCAGGATGGGATGGGCGGCGAGATGGTCGAGGATCTGGTCGTCGGTGAGCGCGGCGTCGTCGAGGTTCAGCTCCTCGTAGGGCGTGCCCTTCCGGCGCAGGATGTCGCGCGGCTTCATGCCCATGGCCTTGAGCAGGGCCTTCATCTGCGCGCGCGAGGGCGGGGTCTTGAGATATTCCACGACCTGCGGCTCATGGCCCAGCTCGCGCAGGCGCGCCAGAACGGTGCGGGAGGTTCCGCAGTTCGGATTGTGGTATATGGTGATGGTCATGGCGGCCTGGCCTTGGCTTGATATGCGGGTCTTGAGGCGCTGTTAACCTCCAAGCTTTTGATATGTCTCAAAATGCTGGAGCATACGCGCGTCGGGGCCGGATCATAGCCGCCGGGGCGCGGCCCGCAAGCTCGCCGGCGCGCGCCGGCGCGCGCGGGCGCAACGAGAGATCGAGACGACGGGACCTTCATGCGGACTTATTTCGGCACCGACGGCATTCGCGGACGCGCCAATGGACTCATCACGCCGGAGCTGGCGCTGAAAGTTGGGCAGGCGGCGGGCCTCGTGTTCCGACGCGGCGACCATCGCCACCGCGTCGTCATCGGCAAGGACACGCGCCTGTCGGGCTATATGATCGAGAACGCGCTCGTGGCGGGCTTCACCTCCATGGGCATGGACACGCTGTTGCTCGGTCCCGTGCCCACGCCTGCGGTGGCCATGCTCACCCGCTCCATGCGCGCCGACATGGGCGTGATGATCTCCGCCTCGCACAATTCGTTCGAGGACAACGGCATCAAGATTTTCGGGCCGGACGGATTCAAGCTTTCCGACGACGTGGAGCGCGAGATCGAAGCGCTCATCTCCTCCGACATGGGGGCGCGGCTCGCCGGCGCGCGCGATCTCGGCCGGGCGCGGCGCGTGGACGACGTGCGCGCGCGCTATATCGAATTCGCCAAGCTCACCCTGCCGCGCGCGCTTTCCCTCGAAGGGCTGCGCGTGGTGATCGATTGCGCCAATGGCGCGGGCTATCGCGTGGCGCCGGAAGCCCTGTGGGAGTTGGGCGCGGAGGTGATTCCCATCGGCGTCGAGCCGGACGGGTTCAACATCAATCGCGACGTCGGCTCCACCTCGCCGGACGCGCTCATCCGCAAGGTGCGCGAGACGCGCGCGGACGTGGGCGTCGCGCTCGATGGCGACGCGGACCGCGTGCTGCTGGTCGATGAACTCGGTCAGGTCGTCAATGGCGACCAGCTGATGGCGGTGATCGCGCAGAGCTGGGCGGAGGACGGGCGCCTCAGCAAGCCCGGCGTCGTCGCCACCGTCATGTCGAACCTCGGGCTCGAACGCTATCTGCGCTCGATCGGCCTTTCGCTCGCGCGCACGGCGGTGGGCGACCGCTACGTGCTCGAACACATGCGCGAGCACGGGTTCAATCTCGGCGGCGAACAATCCGGCCATGTCATCCTGTCGGACTACAATTCCACCGGCGACGGGCTGATCTCCGCATTGCAGGTGCTCGCGGTGGTGCAGCGCCAGCAAAAGCCCGTGAGCCAGGTCTGCCACCTGTTCGATCCCGCGCCGCAAATCCTGAAAAACGTGCGCGTGTCCTCGCGCGAGGCGATGAACAGCGACGGCGTGGCGAAGGCGATCGCCGATGGCGAGCGCAAGCTTGGAAACGGCGGGCGCCTGCTGATCCGCCCGTCCGGCACCGAGCCCGTCATCCGCGTCATGGCGGAGGGCGACGACGCGGACGTGCTGCACGGCGTGGTCGATTCCATCTGCGACGCCATCAAGCGCGCGCCGGCCGCCGCGTGAGCGGGGCGGGCGAAAGTCGTCGTTAACGTTAAGGGCCCGTTAAACGCTTGCAGGCATGATCTCGGCCATCTTGTTCTGGTCGAGGTGTGCGGATGGGCGGCGTGTCGGCCCTGAAATCTTGGGCGATATGTTGGGCGGGCGCGGCTGCGCTCGCCGCGGGCGTCGGTCTTGGCGCGCCGGGTCGCGCGGCGGCCGCGGACGCCTTGCCGCCTGCGCCTGCGCTGGGCAAGTCGCTTGGGCCCGCCAAGGAATTCTCCGACTGGTATCTGCGCGCGGATTCGGGCGCGGCCATCGCGCTCGCGCCGGAGCCGAAAATCGTCGCCGCCGCGCCGCATGGCGGGCTTTCGAACGACCTGCGGGTGGATTGGGCGCGCATGCGCGACGGGGCGTTCTACGGCGTCGGCGTCGGCTATCGCGTGAACGATTTCGTGCGTCTCGACGCGAGCGCAGAGCATCGCCTGCCTGTGCGCTACGCCGCGCGCACGAGCCAGACCTGCGCGGGCGCGCGTTGCGTCGAGGAGACGAGCGCGCGCGTGCAATCGGGCGTCTTTCTCGCCAACGCCTATTTCGAGGCGATCACCTGGCACGGCCTCACGCCCTTTGTGGGCGCAGGCGTCGGACTGGCGCGCAACGAAAGCGCGCGCGTGAACGTCGCGCCGGCGCAGGGCGCGGGGGCGGGCTCCGGCGCGGGCGAGGGCGACGCGCGCTGGGCGTTCGCCTGGGCGCTGATGGCCGGCGTCGCCTATGAGCCTGCGCAAGGCGTGCATGTGGAGATGGGCTACCGCTATCTCGACGCGGGGCGCGTCGGCCTCGGGCGCGCGTCCTGCGCCACGGGCTGCGCGGGCGCCGCCCAGCGCCTCTCCCTTGGCGCGCATGACGTGCGGCTTGGCTTGCGTTTCGCCTTCGCCGAGCGGATCGCCGCGCGCTGAGGGGCGCGCAGGCTTTCGTCAATCCCGCTTGACGTCGCACCCCGACAGGCGTAACGCCGTCCGCGGGACACCTCCCCCCAACGGGAGGCGCCCATCTGAAAGGATGGACTGCCATGACGAATGCGCCTGCCCCGGCCAAGAAGCCGGCGAACCCGAACTTTTCTTCCGGCCCCTGCGCGAAGCGCCCCGGATATTCCCTGCAAAACCTGAAGGACGCGCCGCTCGGCCGCTCCCACCGCGCCAAGGTCGGCAAGGCGAAGCTGAAGCTCGCGATCGACCTCACCCGCGAAGTCTTGCAGGTTCCCGCTGATTACCGCATCGGCATCGTGCCCGCTTCCGACACCGGCGCCGTGGAAATGGCGATGTGGTCGCTGCTCGGCGCGCGCGGCGTCGACATGCTCGCCTGGGAGAGCTTCGGCGAGGGCTGGGTGACGGACGTCGTCAAGCAGCTCAAGCTGAAAGACGCGCGCGTGCTCAAGGCGCCCTATGGCGAACTGCCGGACCTCAAGCAGGTCAATTTCGACAATGACGTCGTGTTCACCTGGAACGGCACCACGTCGGGCGTGCGCGTGCCCAACGCCGACTGGATCCCCGCCGACCGCAAGGGTCTGACGATCTGCGACGCGACGTCGGCCTGTTTTGCGCAGCGCCTCGACTTCTCCAAGCTCGATGTCGTCACCTATTCCTGGCAGAAGGTGCTGGGCGGCGAAGCCGCGCACGGCATGATCATTCTGTCGCCGCGCGCCGTGGAGCGCCTGACGAGCTACACGCCCGCCTGGCCGATGCCGAAGATCTTCCGCATGACCAATGGCGGCAAGCTGATCGAAGGCATTTTCGTCGGCGACACGATCAACACGCCCTCCATGCTCTGCGTGGAGGATTACATCGACGCGCTGCAATGGTCGAAGTCGATCGGCGGGCTCGACGGCCTCGTGGCCCGCGCTGACGCCAACACCAAGGCGATCGCCGATTGGGCCGCCAAGACCGACTGGGTCGATTTCCTCGCCAAGAGCGCGGACATTCGCTCCAACACCAGCGTGTGCCTGAAGGTCGTGGACCCCGCCGTGACGGCGCTGTCCGCCGACGATCAGGCCGCTTTCGTGAAGTCGATGGTCGCCGCGCTCGAAAAGGAAGGCGCGGCCTATGACGTCGACGGCTATCGCGACGCGCCTCCGGGCCTGCGCATCTGGTGCGGCGCGACGGTCGAGACCGCCGACGTCGCCACCCTCACCGCTTGGCTCGATTGGGCCTTCGCGAACGCCAAGGCCGGCCTCAAGGGCTGATCGCCTCCGCTGAACGCGGGGAGAGAGAGACGCGAACGCACCACGCGCAGCGCTCTCCCCGCCTTTCACGCATGCCTCATCCAGCACTCACCCATCGCTTCACCGCACGCTGAAGGATCAATCCCATGGCGCCTCGCGTTCTCATTTCCGACGCCCTCTCCACCGCCGCCGTCCAGATCTTCAAGGATCGCGGCCTTGACGTCGACTTCCAGCCCAATCTCGGCAAGGACAAAGACAAGCTCGCCGAAATCATCGGCGATTACGACGGTCTCGCCATTCGCTCGAACACCAAGGTGACGGCGAAACTGCTCGAGAAGGCCAATCGCCTGAAAGTGATCGGCCGCGCTGGCATCGGCGTTGACAACGTCGACATTCCCGCCGCCACCGCCAAGGGCATCATCGTGATGAACACGCCCTTCGGCAATTCCATCACCACCGCCGAACACGCGATCGCGATGATGTTCGCGGTCGCCCGCGAAATCCCCGCCGCCGACGCCTCCACCCAGGCCGGCAAGTGGGAGAAGAACCGCTTCATGGGCGTCGAGATCACCGCCAAGACGCTGGGCGTGATCGGCTGCGGCAATATCGGCTCCATCGTCGCCGACCGCGCCGTGGGCCTGAAGATGCGCGTCATCGCGTTCGACCCCTTCCTCTCGCCTGAGCGCGCCCGTGACCTCGGCGTGGAGAAGGTGGAGCTCGACGACCTGCTCAAGCGCGCCGATTTCATCACGCTGCACACGCCGCTGACGCCGCAGACGCGCAACATCATGTCGGCGGAGAACATCGCCAAGACGAAGAAGGGCGTGCGCATCATCAATTGCGCGCGCGGCGAGCTGGTGGATGAGGCGGCGATGCGCGCCGCGCTCGAATCCGGCCATGTCGCGGGCGGCGCCTTCGACGTGTTCTCCGAGGAGCCGGCGACCAGCAATCCGCTGTTCGGCCTGCCCAACGTGGTCTGCACGCCGCATCTGGGCGCCTCCACTTCGGAAGCGCAGGAGAACGTCGCCCTGCAGGTCGCCGAGCAGATGTCGGATTACCTGACCCGCGGCGCCATTTCGAACGCGATCAACTTCCCCTCCATCACGGCGGAGGAAGCCCCGAAGCTGAAGCCCTTCATCGCGCTCGCCGAGAAGCTCGGCTCCTTCGCGGGCCAGCTCACCGAGACCGGCGTGAAGAAGCTCACGATCACCTATGAAGGCGAGGTCGCGGAGCTGAAGACGAAGGCGCTCACCTCGGCCGCCATCGCGGGCTTCCTGCGCCCGATGCTCTCGGAGGTGAACGTCGTCTCCGCGCCCATCGTCGCCAAGGAGCGCGGCGTGGTGATCGACGAGGTGAGCCGCGCCGCAGCCGAAGGCGATTATGAATCGCTCATCACGCTGACGGTGGAGACCGAGCGCCAGACGCGTTCGGTTTCCGGCACCGTGTTCCAGGACGGCAAGCCGCGCATCCTCGACATCAAGGGCATCAAGGTGGACGCGGAGTTCGCGCCCGCGATGGTCTATGTCACCAATGAGGACAAGCCCGGCTTCATCGGCCGCTTTGCGGGCCTGCTCGGCGAGGCGGGCGTCAACATCGCCACGTTCGCGCTTGGCCGCGACGCGCCTGGCGGCTCCGCCATCGCGCTGGTGCAGATCGACGGCGACCTGCCCGCCGCCGTGCTGGAGAAGATCCAGCAGATCCCCGGCGTGAAACAGGCGAAGGCGCTGAAGTTCTAAATCATCGCGTAAGCGTCATTCTATGCGCCCGGACCCTGCGTCCGGGCGCATTTTTTTGTCAGCGCCGGCCCCAGCGCTCGCACATGTAGATGCCGCCCAGCACGAGGGCGAGCGCGGCGGCGTGGTGGAGCGCGAGGCTCTCGCCCAGCAGCAGGACGGAGAGAAACGCGCCGAGCACCGGGGTGAGATTGTGGAACACCGCGGCGCGCGAGGGACCGACGAGCTCCACGCTGCGCATGAAGAAGATTTGCGCCAGCAGCGACGTGAACACGGCGACATAACCAAGCGCGAGCAGGCCCTGCAGACTCGGCGCGATGGCCGTGCCGGCGGCGATCTCGAAGGCGAGCATGGGCAACGAGATCACGAAAGAGGCGGCGGAGACGACGCCGAAGATCGCCCAGGCGGAGCCGGGCGGACGATTGCGCAGGAGCAGCGCATAGACGGCGTAAAGCGTGGAGGCGGCGAGCTGGTAGAGGTCGCCGATGTTGAAACTGATGTCGAGAATGCGCGCGGGCTCGCCGCCGGTCGCCACCAGCGCCACGCCGCTGAGCGCGACGGCGAGGCCGAGGCTTGTGACGAGGCCGATGGGCGTCCTGAAAACGACATAGGAGCCGATGATCACGAGCGCGGGCGTCACGCCTTGCAGGATCGCGAGATTGACGCCGCTTGTATGGGCGGCGGCGGTGAAGAGCAGCACGTTCGACACCGCGAGCGTGAGGCCCAGCGCCAGAAGCTTGGGCCAATGGGCCATGAGCGCCAGCCATTCCGCGCGCGGCGTCCGGCGCAGGAAGAAGAAGGCGAGCGCGCCGGCCAGCGCCCAGCGCCCCACCACGATCACCATCGGCGAGACTTCTCCCACCGAGAGGCGGGCGGCGGGCACGTTGCCGGCCCAGAACAAAGAGGTGAGCGCCAGCAGGAGCCATGCGGAATCATTTGCCCGCGCCAGAAGGCGGGCGGGAAGGGGCAGGGGGCGCGGCGTGGAGGAAGAAGTCATTTGCGGTCCGATGAGGGCGGGCGAGCATGCGCCGGACGGGCGCGGGGGTCGAGGAAAAAATCGCGCGGCGTTGCGCGGGAACGCGCCGGGCGGCATGATGGCGCAAGCCGCAGGAAAAGACAGCGCAGGAACACGTCGCAGCACATGACATCGCCATCTCTCGATTTCGCAAGCGACAATGCGAGCGGCGTCTCGGACGTCGTGATGCGCGCGCTCCTCGAAGCCAATGCGGGCTATGCGCCCGCCTATGGCGCCGACCCGTTCACGCAAGAGGCGCAGGCGCGGCTGAGCGCCTTGTTCGAGCGCGAATGCGCGGTCTTTCTCGTCGCGACAGGCACGGCGAGCAATGCGCTGGCGCTTGCTGCGCTCTGTCCGCCCTGGGGCGCCGTGTTCGCGCATGAAGACGCCCATGTGATGGGCGACGAATGCGGCGCGCCGGAGTTTTTCACCGGCGGCGCCAAGCTCGTCGGCCTCGCGGGCGAGGCGGGGCGCATCGCGCCGGAAAGCCTGCGCGAGGCGCTGGCGCGCTTTCCGCGCGGATTGGTGAAACAGGCGCAGCCGGCGGCGTTGTCGCTCTCGCAGGCCACCGAATGCGGCACGCTCTACGGGCTCGACGAGATCCGCGCCCTGAGCGCGATCGCGCGTGAGGCGGGCTTGCGCGTGCATATGGACGGCGCGCGCTTCTCCAACGCGGTGGCGACGCTGGGCTGCGCGCCCGCCGATCTCACATGGCGCGCGGGCGTGGACGTTTTGTCGCTGGGCGCGTCGAAGAACGGGACGTGGGCCTGCGAGGCGGTGGTCTTTTTTGATCCCGCGCTCGCCGCCGACATGGCGTTTCGTCGCAAGCGCGGCGGACACACCTTGTCGAAGGGCCGCTTTCTGGCGGCGCAGATGAACGCCTGGCTTGCGGAGGATCACTGGCTTGCGCTCGCGCGGCACGCGAACGCGCAGGCGCGCGCGCTGGCGGAAGGGCTTGCCCGCATCGAAGGCGTGCGCATCGCTTTCGCGGTGGAGGCGAACGAAGTGTTCGCCGTGCTGCCGGCCCGCGTCGACGCCGCGTTGAAGGCGCAGGGCGCGCGCTATTACGATTGGCCGTCGCGGCGGCTGCCGGCCGGGTTCGCGGCTGGGCCGCAGGCGCGTTTCGTGCGCCTCGTGGCTTCGTTCACGCACAAGCCGGAAGACGTCGCGCGCTTTCTCGAGATCGCTGAAAAAGCCCTATAAACCGGCGGTTTTCGTCGCACAGGCGCCGCAATCCGCGCCTCTTGTCGCCTCATCTGCGACCTGCGCGAAACGCGCATGTGGAGGCGATCATGCAATTTCGGAAACGGGTGGCGCGGGCGCGCGCATGCGCCTTCGCGTTGGCTGCGATGACGTCGGCTTTGCCTGTGGCTTGGGCGTCGGGCGCGGCGGCGCAGCCCTTCGAGTTTTTCGGCGGCGGGCCGTTCGCTCCGCGCGTTTACGAGCCCGACGGCGATTGGGGCGCGCCCAATCCGCGACGCCTCGCGCGGCGCGCGCTTGAGGCGCAGGGTTATGAATTGCTGGGCCCGCTGGAGCGGGGCGGGCGCGTGTTCGAGGCGCGCGTGGAGGATCAGCGCGGACGGCGTTTCCGCGTGATCGTGGATGCGCGCACCGGGCAGGTGATCGAGCGTTTCCCGCTGGGCGGGGGCTTCAGCGCGCCGCCGCGTCCGCCGCGCAACGTGGGGCCCGATCGCTTCGATCGTTTCGATCGTTTCTATCCCTACGCCGGGCCGGATTATGTTGAGCCGCCGCCGCCTTTCGCGCGCGGCGCGCCTGCGCCCACTGTTGCGCCGCGCGGCGCGCAGCAGCAAAAGCCCGCGAGCCGTCAGGCGCGCAAGCCGCCCGCCGCCGACAAGCAGGGCGCGCAATCGGCCCGCGTCGGGCCCGCCCAGCCCCAGCCCCAGCCCCAGCGCCAGGACAGGCCGGAGGCGACGCCGCCTGCGGCAGAGGCGCCAGCGCCTGCGCCTACGCCAGCGCCTGCGCGCAACGCCAATCTGCGCCGGCCTGACGCGCCCCAACGCGCGCCCGCAGCGCAAGCGCCCGCGTCCTCCGAGATCCAGCAGGAGGCTGCGGCGCCGGCCTCCCGGCCCGCGCCGCGCGTGGTCTATCCCGACTCCGCCGCCTCGTCCGCGACCGGGCGGTGAGCATGAAAAAAGGGCGCCCTTCGCAGGGCGCCCCGAAATGTCCGCGGGAGGAATGCGGAACCTGTCGCGCGCGCGGCTCAGGCCGCGCGGGCTTCGACCGTTTGCGGCTGCGCGCCGGCGCGGCTGATCGGGATCTGGCGCGGCTTGGCGGCTTCCGGCACTTCGCGCACGAGCTCCACATGCAGCAGGCCGTTCTCCAGCGAGGCGCCGGTCACTTTCACGTGGTCTGCGAGTTGGAAGCGGCGCTCGAAGGCGCGCGCGGCGATGCCCTGATAGAGGACTTCCGGACGCTGGCCGGCGTCGTCGCGGCCTTCCTTAGAGCCGCGAATGGCGAGCGCGCCCTGCTTGACCTCGATCGACAGCTCCGCCTCGGAGAAGCCGGCGACGGCCACCGTGATGCGATAGGCGTCCTCGCCGGTGCGCTCGATGTTGTAGGGCGGATAGGTCGCGCCCGCGTCGCCGCCGGCGACCTGATCGAGCATGGAGAAGAGACGGTCGAAACCGACCGTGGAACGGTAGAGGGGGGAGAGATCGAAGTGACGCATGACATATCCTCCTGATGAGCGACATGAAGAGCGGCGGGCGGCGCCTGACCCTCGTGGCGAGGCGTCCCGGCCGCTGCGCGTCCCGAAGGCCCGCGCAGGATGGAGGTGGTGAGGGGGGCGGCGAGCCGCAAGAGGGGACGATAAAACAAAATTAATTTGTTTTATTATTTTTATTTCACAGAATATTTGTGAATTGATCCAATTCACGATTCCGAATACGTAATTGGGGCCCGGCTCCGCCAAAGTCGCCCCCGGGCCACGGCCACGGCCTTCGGAACTGATGCTATGTCTTTGTCTTCACTGGCTGAATCTTTGCAAGCCAAGCTCCCGTCGCTGTCCGCGGCGCAGCGCCTCAAGCTCCTGCGCGCCGAGATCCCCGGCCGGCTGGTCCTCACCACGAGCTTCGGCGTTGAGGATCAGGCGCTCACCCATCTGATCGTCGAGGCCGACCTCGACATCGAACTGGTCACGCTCGACACCGGCCGCATGTTCCCCGAGACCTATGACGTCTGGCGCCAGACCGAGCAGCGCTACGGACGGCGCGTGCGCGCTTTCTATCCCGATGGCGGCGCACTCGAGGCGCTGGTGGCCGCGCAGGGCGTCGATGGCTTCTATGAATCAGTCGCGCAGCGGCACGCCTGCTGCGACGTGCGCAAGGTGCAGCCGCTGGCGCGCGCGCTCGCTGGCGCGCAGGGCTGGGCGACCGGCCTTCGCGCCACCCAGTCGCAGAACCGCGCGGGCATGGAGTTCGCGAGCTTCGAGGCCGCGCGCGGGCTCATCAAGGCCAATCCGCTGCTCGACTGGACGCGCGAGGAGACCGCGGAGTTCTGCCGCAGCCATGACGTGCCGGTGAACGCGCTGCACGCGAAAGGTTTCCCCTCCATCGGATGCGCGCCCTGCACGCGCGCTGTGGCGCCGGGCGAGGACGAGCGCGCCGGCCGCTGGTGGTGGGAGCTCAGCGACAAGGAATGCGGATTGCACGTGGACGCGCAGGGCCGTCTCGTGCGTGCGGCGAAAGGACCGGGCGAACGATGAGCGGGCTCACCCATCTCCAGAAGCTCGAGGCGGAAAGCATCCACATCATGCGCGAGGTGGCCGCCGCCTGCGAGAAGCCGGTCATGCTCTATTCCATCGGCAAGGATTCCTCCGTCCTGCTGCATCTCGCCATGAAGGCGTTTTATCCCGGCAAGCCGCCGTTTCCGCTGCTGCATGTGGACACGACCTGGAAGTTCCGCGAGATGATCGCGTTTCGCGACGAGACAGCGCGCCGGCTGGGCGTCGACCTCATCGTGCACATCAATCAGGAAGGCGTGAAGGCGGGCGTCAATCCCTTCGATTCAGGGTCGCGCGTGCACACCGACGTGATGAAGACCGAGGGGCTGAAACAGGCGCTCGACGCGCATGGTTTCGACGCCGCCTTCGGGGGCGCGCGCCGCGACGAGGAGAAATCGCGCGCCAAGGAGCGCGTCTTCTCCGTGCGCAGCGCGCAGCATCGCTGGGACCCCAAGAGCCAGCGCCCGGAGCCCTGGCGGCTCTACAACACGCGCAAGAAGCCGGGCGAAAGCTTCCGCGTGTTTCCGCTCTCAAATTGGACCGAGGCGGATGTGTGGGACTATATCGCGCTTGAGAACATTCCCGTTGTGCCGCTTTATTTCGCCGCGCCTCGCCCCGTGGTGGAGCGTGACGGCGCGCTCATCATGAAGGACGACGAGCGCATGGCGCTGCGCCCGGGCGAGGCGTTGCAGACGCGCATGGTGCGGTTTCGCACGCTTGGCTGCTATCCGCTCACGGGCGCGGTGGAGAGCGAGGCGACCACGCTTGAGGCGATCATCCGCGAGATGCGGGAATCGCGCGTCTCGGAGCGGCAGGGCCGCGTGATCGACCATGACGGCTCCGCCTCCATGGAGCTGAAGAAGCAGGAAGGTTACTTCTGATGAACGCGCCGCTCGCCGCGCAAGCGCTCGACACCGGGGCCGCGAGCCCTCATTCGCTCCTGCGCTTCCTCACCTGCGGTTCCGTGGACGATGGGAAGTCGACGCTGATCGGCCGCCTTCTGTATGAATGCGGCGCCGTGTTCGACGATCAGCTCGGCGCGCTCGACCGGGATTCGAAAAAGTTCGGCACGCAGGGCGAGAATCTCGATTTCGCGCTTCTGGTGGACGGACTTTCGGCGGAACGCGAGCAGGGCATCACCATCGACGTCGCCTATCGCTATTTCGCCACGCCGAAGCGCTCCTTCATCGTCGCCGACACGCCCGGCCAT
>CAZYBF010000030.1:0-10708 GCA_964645525.1 uncultured Beijerinckia sp. | reverse complement strand
GCCATGAGCAATACACGCGCAACATGGCGACCGGCGCCTCGACGGCGGATCTGGCGATCCTGCTCATCGACGCGCGCAAGGGCGTGCTCACGCAAACGCGGCGTCACGCCTTCATCGCTTCCATGCTGCGCGTGCGCCACATCGTGCTCGCGGTCAACAAGATGGACATCGTCGATTTCGACAAGAACGTCTTCGACCGCATCGTGGCGGATTTCGCGCTCGCCGCCCGCAATCTCGATTTCGCCTCCGTGGTCGCCATTCCCGTGAGCGCGCGCGACGGCGACAATGTGGCGCGCCGCTCCGAGCGTTCGCCCTGGCACGAAGGCCCAACCCTGCTCGAACATCTGGAGAGCGTCGAGACGGGCGCGCCCGCGCGCGAGGCGGAGGGCTTCGTCATGCCCGTGCAATGGGTGAGCCGGCCCGATCTTGATTTCCGCGGCTTCGCCGGCACGCTCGCAGCCGGGCGCGTGCGTCCGGGCGACAGCGTGCGCGTTCTGCCGCGCGGCCAGCAAAGCCGCGTCACGCGCATTGTCGCCTATGAGGGCGATCTGCCGGAGGCCGTCGCGGGCCAGTCCGTCACCCTCACGCTCGCCGATGAGATCGACGTGTCGCGCGGCGACGCGCTTGTGGGCGAGGGGGCGCAGGCGCGGGTGGGCCAGCGCTTCGCGGCCCATGTGTTCTGGACGGTGGAGGAGCCCTTGCAGGCGGGCCGCCGTTACGTGCTGAAGCTCGCCGCCTTCGAGACGCAGGCGCAGGTCGAGCGCCTGCACCACGCGGTCGACGTCAACACCTATGCGCCGACGCCCGTCCAAAACCTGCCCATGAACGGCGTCGGCCTCGTCACGCTGGCGCTTGACCGGCCCGCGGTCTTCGCCGACTACGCGCGCGACCGCGATCTCGGCGGCTTCATCCTGATCGACCGGCTCACGAATGAAACGGTCGCCATCGGCCTTGTGAACGAGCAGGCGCTCGTTGATCTGCGCGACGATGCGCCCCGTCCCTCCGCGCTCGCACGTCTCGTGGAGCGGCGCTTCGGCGTCGCCGGCACCGGCGCGCGCGACGCCGCGATGCGGCGGCTGGCGGGCGGAAGCGTGGGCGCGCTGTTTATCTTCGCGCTCGCCGCAGCCCTTTCTGGCGAATGGCTGATCGGGCTTGCGGCCGCGCTCGCCGACGCTTTGCTGCGCCCGGCCGCGCGCCGGCTGGTCAAGCGCATTCAGGCGCGGCGGGACCAGAAGCGCGAGGTTTACGCGGACGGCGGCGGCATCTGAACGCCCGCTTGCGGCGGGCGGCGAAACCCTGTCAATTGGCGCAGCCGAATTGAGGGGGGTGTTTCGATGACGCATGCGCAGGCCGCGGGGAAAGTCTGGCTCGACATGGACCAGGAGGCGCTCGACCGCGCCTATGACCAGACGTTCTGGGCGCCCAATCAGGACATGACGTCGGCCCGACGCTCGGCCGCCGCCGCCGACGCCTACGCCCGCCTGCCGCGCGAGCGCATCCGCTACGGCTCGACGCCCATCGAATCTTACGACTTCTATTCTTGCGGAAAGAAGGACGCGCCCATCGTGGTCTTCATCCACGGCGGCGCCTGGCGTTCAGGCGACGCCTCCGTCTTCGCCCATCTCGCCGATCCCTTCCTCGCCAATGGCGTCCATGTGGCGGTGATGGATTTCACCAATATCGATCCGGTGGACGGCCATCTGGAGATCATGGTCGCGCAGGTGCGCGCAGGCGTGGCGCAGGTGATCCGCAACGCGCGCTCGCACGGCGGCGACGGGCGCGTGTTCGTGATGGGCCATTCCTCCGGGGCGCATCTGACGAGCTGCGTGCTCGTCACCGACTGGAGCGCGCATGGCCTGCCCGAGAAGCCGCTTTCCGGCGCATTGCTGATGTCGGGCATGTATGAGCTCGAGCCGGTGCGCCGCTCCAAGCGCTCGCTCTATGTGAAGTTCACCGATGAGCTCGTGCAGGATCTGAGCGCGATCCGCCATGTTGCGCGCATCCACTGCCCGGTCGTCGTCGCCCATGGCGATCAGGAATCGCCGGAGTTCATCCGTCAGGCGCGCGAATTCGCCGATGCGCTGCGCGCCGCTGGCCGGCTTGCGGCCTTCATCGAGGTGAAGGCGACCAATCATTTCGAAATGCTCGAGTCCTTCCACAATCCTTATGGATTCGTGGGGCGCGCGGCGCAGGCGCTCGTGCGCGCGGAATAGGAGCCCGATGGACCTCGTCCTCACGCCCGGCAATCCGGCGCCGTCGGGCGCCATTGTCTCGCGCGCGCGCACGGCCGACGGCGCCTCGATCCGCGTCGCGCGCTGGCACCCGCAAGGGCCTGCGCGCGGCAGCGTGCTGATCGCGCAGGGACGTGCGGAGTTCATCGAGAAATATTTCGAGACGGTGGGCGAATTGCTCGCGCGCGGCTTTTGCGTCGTCGCCTTCGACTGGCGCGGGCAGGGGCTGTCGGACCGGGAGCTGGCGGACCGCCGGAAAGGACATATCGACGATTTCGCGATCTATGAGCGCGATCTCGAAGCGGTGACGGAACAGGCGCTGCGGCCTTTCTGTCCGCAGCCCTGGTTCGCGCTCGCCCATTCCATGGGCTGTGCGGTCCTGCTGCAGCAGGCGCATGCGGGCCGCTCGCCCTTCGCGCGCATGGCGCTGCTGGCGCCGATGATCGACATTGCGGGTCTGCGCTTTCCGCGTCTTGCGCGCGCGCTCGCCGATCTGCTCGACGTGCTCGGGCTTGGCGCGGCCTATGTGCCTGCCGGCGGGCCGGACTCGATTCACCTGCGTCCGTTCGAGGGCAACAAGCTCACGGGCGATCCGGCGCGCTATGCGCGCAACGCCGACGCGCTGCGGACGGCGCCTGATCTTGCGCTCGGCGATCCCACGATCGGATGGGTCGGCGCGGCCTTTCGCGCGATCGACGCGCTCGCCGATCCTGAGTTTCCGCGTCGCACGCTGACGCCTGTTCTCGTATTCGCCGCAGGCGCGGATCGCGTGACCTCCACGCCGGCGGCGGAGCGTTTCGGCCATCGGCTGAAGGCGGGCGGCGTCGTCCATATCGCCGGCGCGCGCCACGAGATCCTGCAGGAGCGCGATGCGATCCGCGCGCAATTCTGGGACGCGTTCGACGCGTTCATACCCGGCGCGCAGGCGGAAGCCGAGGAACTCGCTGCGCGCAGTCAGGCGCGCCGCGCCGCGCTCAGGGATTGAGAAGCCGCAGCGCCTGTTCATGCAGGCGCGCGTCGCCGGCGGCGATGATCGCGCCGCCCTTGGCGGCGGGGCCGCCGTCCCAGGCGGTGACGATTCCGCCGGCGCCTTGCACGATGGGAATGAGCGCGACGATGTCGAAGGGCTTCAGTCCGCTTTCGATCACAAGATCCACATGGCCGGCCGCGAGCATGCAATAGGAATAGCAATCGCCGCCATAGCGCGACAGGCGCACCTGCTTTTCGACGCGGCGGAACGGCTCCAGCGTGCCTTCCACGAGCAGGTCGGGATGGGTCGTCATCAGCACCGCTTCGTCAAGCGCGGCGCAGCGGCGCACATGCAGCCGACGTTCGGATTTCGCGCCATGGGCGTCGAGGCCGCGCCAGCTCGCAGCCGCGCCGTCGCCCACGAACGTCTCGCGCGTGAAGGGCTGATGCATCATGCCGTAGCAGGGGGCGCCTTTGTGCGTGAGGCCGATCAGCGTGCCCCATGTGGGCATGCCTGAGATGAAGCTCTTGGTGCCGTCGATGGGGTCAAGCACCCAGACATATTCAGCGTCGGGCGCGTGGTCGCCGAATTCTTCGCCGATGATTCCGTGGCCCGGAAAATCGCGCGCTATGAGCCGTCGCATCGCGACCTCCGCGGCGCGGTCCGCCTCGGTGACGGGATCGAACGCGCCGCCCTTGTTCTTGTCCTGCGCGGCGAGCGCGGTGCGGAAGAAGGGCAGTATCGCCTCGCCCGACACGCGCGCGAGTTCATCCACGAATGCGGCGAAATCAACGGGTTTCATTCGGCTCACGTTCCGGTAATGTGGCCGGCCTGCGCCGGATGCCCGATCCATACATGAGGCCGGGCGCGCAGGCGAGGGCGGTTGCGTGAGAGCGCCCGAGCGATGGCGAATAAAGATGGCGCGACGGGGCGCGAATCCCGTGGTTGAGGCAGGGAGCAGACGAACTGAGCGAGCGCAGCAAGGGGGGCGGGCTTGCGTCCATGGACGCGGTCGTGCTCGTGGGGGTTCTCACCCTCGCCTATATGATCAGCCAGTTCTTTCGCAATTCGATCGGCGTGATCGGTCCCGACCTCGCCCGCGAGTTCGACCTCGACGCGCGCGCGCTGAGCCTGCTGGCCTCGATCTTTTTCCTCTCCTTCGCCGCGGTCCAGATTCCCCTCGGCATGGCGATCGATCGGTTCGGCGCGCGCGCGGCGATGCTCGCCACCTCCGGCGTGATGATCCTCGGCACGCTCTATTTCGCCTATGCGCGCGACTATGTGGACCTTGTGAGCGCGCGGCTTGTGATCGGGCTTGGATGTTCGAGCTTTCTGATGGCGCCGCTCGCGATCTACGCGGCGCGCTTCCCCGCGCGCCAGTTCGCCACGATCACGGGCCTGCATGTGGGCGGCGGCAATTTCGGCAGTCTCGCCGCCACCGCGCCGCTCGCTTTCGCGGCGGTGACGATCGGCTGGCGCAACGCCTTTCTCGTGGTCTGCGCGGTCGCGGTTCTGGCGACGCTTCTCGTCTATCTGCTCGTGCGCGAGAACGAGGCGGCGCGCGCCGCGCGGCTTGAGCGGGCGGAAAGCGCGGGCGAGCTTGCGCGCGGCGTTGCGGCGGCGACGCGGGTCGAGGGCTTCTGGATCATTTTCCTGATGCAGCTGACGACCTATCCCGCCTTTGCGGCCGTGCTCGGCCTGTGGAGCGGGCCCTGGCTCGCTCATGTCTACGGCATGCCTGTGGAGGCGCGCGGCGGCTATCTCTTCGCCATGGTGGTGGCGCAGATCGCCGGCCTGTTCTTCTGGGGCGCCACCGACCGCTTTTTCGGCAGCTACAAGATCCCCGCCCTGATCGGCGCGGGTCTGTCGGCCACGCTGCTTGCGCTGGCCGCTCTCGCGCGCGTGCCCGAAGGGCTCGTCCTGCCGTTCATGATCGCGATCGGCTTTTCCTTCGGCTTCTCGCCCCTGCTGACGGCGCACAGCAAGTCGCTGTTTCCCGCCCGGCTGATCGGGCGCGGCCTGTCGCTGACCAATATCGCGGCCATCGGCGGGGTCTTCCTGCAGCAGATCGCCACCGGGTGGCTGATCGGCCTGTTCCCGACGGAGACGATCGAGGGCGCGCGGGTCTATCCGGCGGAGGCCTATCGGGCCATGTATGGCTTCCTGGCGGCTGAGATCGGGCTGGCGATGCTCGTCTACAGCCGCATCCGTGATCCCCACCCCAGCAAGAGCGCCTGAAAACAAAAGGATTTTCAGGAAAAATGCGCCAAGGCGCCGCAGGTGCGAAAAAAGCGCTTGCTTTTTGTGCGGTGCAATAGCATATTGATTTTGCGCGACGGCCTTGCCGTCGCCGATGCCCTCCTTGGGCGTTTCCTCCCTACGACTTGGGGCCGCTTGCTTTGCAGGCGGCCTCCTTTCGTTTTGGGGGCCGCGCGCGCTTCCGTCGCTGGCCGGCCCGATCGTGGAAAGACAGGCCAGGGCGACACTTATTCAGCCAAGCTTAGGCAAAATGTTGCAAAACAGCAACATGTCCGTAGGGAAGAGCGGACAGAGACTGAATTTTGTTCGAAAGGCTTGAACTTTTTGCGCTGCAATGTCATAAAAACCTTGTGCAGCGCTTTGCGCAGCACATGCCCTCCTTGGGCGTTTCCTCCCTAGACTTGGGGCCGCTTGCTCTGCAGGCGGCCTCCTTTCTTTTTGGGCGGGCCTTTCCCTCATCCATGCGGCGGCGTCGCGCCGTCAAACTTAAGCGGATGCTTTGCGCGCGCGCGTCACTCGGCAGCGGCTGCGCGCGCCTGCGCCTGCGCCTTGGCCTGCGCAAGGGCGGCGAGATCGCCCACCACCCGCGCCAGATCCCGCGCCAGGTTGGCGAAGCCGGCGGTCTTTTCGATGCGCCGCTCGTCCATGTAGAGCGCGCGACTCACTTCGATCTGCAGCGCGTCGCAGGCGCGCGCGGACGCGCCGAAATGTTCGGTGATGTAGCCGCCCGCATAGGGTTTGTTTCGCTGGACGCGATAGCCGAGCGCGCGCAGCGAGGCCTCAACGCAATCGGAGAAGTCTGGATCGCAGCTGCCGCCGTAGCGGTCGCCGATCACCACGTCCGCGCGGTTGCGCTCGAAGCCCGTCTGCGCCGGCGTCGGCATGGAATGGCAATCAAGAAGCACCGCGAGGCCGTGGCGCGTGCGCGCGCGTGCGATGAGTTCGCCGAGCGCGCGATGATAGGGCTTGTAGAAACATTCGATCCGCTCCAGCGCATCGGCGAGCGCGATCGGGCCGCGATGGATTTCGAGGCCTTCGCTGACGATGCGCGGAATCGTGCCGAGCCCTGCGGCCACGCGCATCGACGCTGTGTTCGCGAAAGCGGGCAGGGGCTGGGCGAACATGCGCGGGTCGAGTTCGTAGGGCTCGCGGTTCACGTCAACATAGGCGCGTGGGAACAGCGCCTTGATCATCGGCGCGCCATGATCGACGCAGGCGGCGAACAATTCGTCGACGAAGGCGTCCTCCGAACGACGCAGCGTCATTGCAGACAGGCGCGAGGCGGCGACGAAAGCTGCGGGATAGCGTGCGCCCGAATGGGGCGATGAGAGCACAAGCGGCCCGAACCCCGCCGCCGGCTCCACGACGGCGAAGGGCGCGTCCTCGGGGACGGCGCAGGATTCAGGGGACTGGGGGCGAGTCACGCGTGGCTCCTTCTGCGTCATCATGGCGCGTCGGGCCTGCGCTGTCGAGCGCGGCGCAGGCGAAAGCCCCTCTTAAGTTCAAGTTACGTAACGTCGCCTTAATGAGCGCGCGTCGTCGCGCGGGTCTTTCACGTGTCGTTAAACAAGTGGGCGCTTTATGGTCCGGTTCGCCGCGGCCGCGGCCTGAGTGAGTCAGTCAAAACCGGTGTTTCCTCTATGAGAATTCTGCTCGCGGAAGACGATAACGACATGCGCCGCTTTCTGGTGAAGGCGCTTGAGAACGCGGGTTATGACGTCGCCTCCTTCGATAACGGCATGTCGGCCTACAACCGGCTTCGCGAAGAGCCTTTCGAACTCCTGCTCACCGACATCGTGATGCCGGAGATGGACGGGATCGAACTGGCGCGCCGCGCCACCGAGCTCGATCCCGACATCAAGGTGATGTTCATCACAGGCTTCGCCGCTGTGGCGCTCAATCCCGACAACAACGCGCCCAAGGAGGCGAAAGTCCTCTCGAAGCCCTTCCACCTGCGCGACCTCGTGAACGAGGTGCAGCGCATGCTGGCGGCGTGAGGGGCGGGCGTTTTCCGCCTTGCGCGGGCGGCGCCGAACCCTTATAGCAGCCCCATTCCGCAGGCGGTCCTCCGCCAAATCCGGACGCTGGACCGGGCGCGTAGCTCAGCGGGAGAGCACTTCCTTGACATGGAAGGGGTCACAGGTTCGATCCCTGTCGCGCCCACCAGTTTCCCAAATCCCCCCGCGCCGTACTTTCGCGCCTCACGCCGCGCCCGCGCGCCGGTCCAAGAAACCTGTCCAAGAAACCCGTCCAAGAAACCCGTTCAAGAAACCCGTTCAAGAAACCCGCTCACGAAGCCCGCTGGACGAAGCGCAAGCGCAGGCGCTAGCCTGCCGCCAAAGACAAGGCGCCGCAGTCGCCCCGAGGAACACGCCAATGGATAACGAACTCGGCTATCTCGATGTTCTCGCCGCGCGCAAGGCGTTCGCCGAAGGGCGGAACGTGACGGAGGTTCTGCGTCGCCAGAAGAACGTGACGTCGAACACGCCCGACATCATCGAGGCGGCCTATGAGCTGCAGGCGGGCTCCTATATCGATTATCTCGAGCGCAATCCCGGCCCCACGCTGACCTATGCGGCGGAGGCCGCCGCCCTGCTCGACGCGCATGTCGCCCCTGGCGCCAGCCTGCTTGACGTGGGCTCCGGCGAGCTGACGACATTGTCGCTCATCGTAGGAAAGCTCACGCGAAAGCCTGCGCGCCTGTACGCTTTCGACATCAGCTGGTCGCGCCTGTATCGCGGCTTGTCCTATGCGCGCGCGCATATGGGCGCGGATTTCGACAAGCTCACCGCCTTCGTCGCGGACATGAGCCACACGCCGCTGGGCGACAAGAGCGTGGACGTGACGACCTCAAGCCATGCGCTCGAGCCCAATGGCGAACGCCTGCCCGAACTGCTTGCGGAATTGTTCCGCGTCACGGCGGACAAGCTCGTCCTGTTCGAGCCCTGCCACGAGATCGCCTCGCCGGAAGGGCAGGCGCGCATGGAGCGGCTGGGCTATATCCGCGGCATGGAGGAGGCGGTCGTCCGGCTTGGCGGAACGCTGCTGTCGCGCACCACGATCCGCAATCCCGTCAACCCGCTCAATCCGACGGCCTGTTTCGTCATCAAGCCGCCGGGCGCGGCGCCGGCGCGCCGGCCGGCGGGCGGGGAGGGGTTCTGCGCGCCGGGCTCCAACCATCCGCTTGAGCGCATCGACGATTTCTACTTCTCCAACGAGACCGGCCTGTGCTTCCCGGTGCTCAAGTCGATCCCGCTTCTCAAGCGCAAATGCGCGATCATGGCCTCCGCCCTGTGCTCATCGCCCTAGGCCCGGGTAGCGCTCACCGTAAATCTACTCTATGATACCCAGAAGAACTCCGGATGCGTTTTCGCAGAAGCGGACGCCGGGGCTCCATGGGAGGTCTCTATGGGCGTGGATTCTCACCTTCACAATTCCCCCGGCGCCGCGATTTCGAAGCGGGCCCTTGTCGCCGGCGTGTTGTTCGCCATCGGGCTGGCCTCCCTTGTCCTGCCCTTCCTGGCCCTCGCCGGGCTGGCGCCCTCGGCCTTCCTCGCGCGCTCGCATCAGCTCGTCGTCGCCCATGGCGCCTTCGCCGTGACGCTCGCCTTCGCCTATGGCGGCGGCTACCGGCCCGCGCGCGCTTTCGCTACGGTCTATCTCATCGCCTTCGCCATTCTCTCGGCGGACGTGCTTCTGGGCTTCGGGATCGACATTGACGAGCGCGAGCTGGCGGCAAGCCTTGCGCCGGGCCTTGTCGCGGCGCTCGTCTGCGCGGCGGCCGCGGCCGCCTTCAACCTGTTCTCCGACGACGTGAAGCGCGCCTTCTCCCTGCGCCGCTGACGCACAAGGGGCGGCCGCCTCAGATGTCGCGGCCGTCCACTTTCGGCGCGAGCCTGTCGGCCATGCCCTGCACGTCCGGCTGCTGGGGATGCAGGGCCAACGACCGGCGCAGCGCGTCAAGCGCACGCTTGTCGAAGCCCGCGCCCAGCATGATCGTGCCCAGATCGCTCATCGCGCCGAAATGACGCGGCTCCAGAGCCAGCGCATGGCCGAGATCCTCCACCGCCCCGCCGCGGTCGCCGGCGAGGAAACGCGCGGCGGCGCGGGTGCGGAAGGCCTCCGCCCATGTGGGCTCCAGCGCGATGATGCGGTCGAGCAGATCCCAGGCGATTCCCGCTTCTTTCGGATTGAGCGCGCTGCGGGCGCGCTCCATGAGCAGGTCGGCCGTGTCGGAGCCTGATTTCAGCCAGACGCGCTCGATGGCGCCGGCGATGCCTGCCCCTTCCTCCGCCGAGCGGGCGGCGGCGAGGCGTTCGAACAGGGCGTCGAGCGCGCGGGCGCGCACGCCCGGCCGGTCCACCGCCGTCAGCGGGATCGAGGGCGTCCCGCGGGGATCGGCGCTCTGGGCGAAGGCGGCCCCGGAGGGGGGAAGAAGGCCGCAAAAGAGACCCGCCAGCCCCAGCAGGGCGGCGGCGGAACGGCGGGCGCGGGTGACGGCGCGAGCGGACATGCCGCCAATCTAGGGCCGCCCTGCGGACGCGTCAAAGCGGTGGGCCGCAAACGACAAAACCCCGGCCGCGAGGCCGGGGTCTTTAAACGTCGCAAACGACGTCAGATCAGCCCTGACGCGCCTTGAAGCGCTTCTGGACCTTGTTGATGATGTAGACGCGGCCCTTGCGGCGGACCAGCTGGTTCGCGCGGTGGCGCGAGCGCAGCGACTTGAGCGAATTGCGGACCTTCATCTCTAACCCCGGAGGTGATGGAAGCTTCAGCGGGGCGAGCCCTCGGCCGAACGTGGCGCTCCTATGCCCCATTTCCGCGCCGGGATCAATGCCCTCCCGGCGCCTGCGGGCGGCCCGGGCGCGGAAAGCGCACAGGGAAGGCCGGGCCGGGCGCATTTGACACGGGCTTTCGCCCTCGGCAGCTTCCCGGCCCCGCAACCTTCCCCGCCCGCTGGGCCCAGGACCCGCCATGACCCTTCCCCAACCGCAGGCCCGCCTCGCCGCCCAGATCGCCCAGGCCCGCCGGGCGGGCGCCCCTTTCGCCCCGGGCCCCGATCTCGAGCTGACGGCGCTTTCCCAGGCCTATGAGACGCAGGCGGAGGTCGCCCGGCTTCTGGGCGCGCGGCCTGCGGGATGGAAGGTCGGCTTCGCGCCGCGCGAGGTTGAGGGCGGCCCCCCTTGGGCCGCGCCGATCCTTGATTGCGACATGCGCGAAAACGGCGGCGTGCATCGCATGGCGCCGG
>CAZYBF010000029.1:0-32253 GCA_964645525.1 uncultured Beijerinckia sp. | reverse complement strand
AGTACGCAAATTCAAAAAGATACGAGTTATCGGTTTTATTCTCTGCGGCGCGCCATTTACGTACAAAACCGCGAACATTTCCCGAGCCCGTCTCCCGACCGGCAATCACGTTGGCGAGGGATGCTTTCTCGCCGATGATGCGCACTCGTCCATCGTCAATGTATCAAACATGTATTCACGATGAATCATTGAACGAAGATATTCCAGACCCTTGGTTGCCGTAAAACGCCTCCAGCGCTGCCACGCTGATCCGCACGCTGCGCCTGACCCGAACGCACGAAAGTTCACCGCTACGCACCAGTCTGCGCACGGTGCGCTGGGACACCCGGAGGATCCCTGCTGCCTCGGCCAAAGTAAAAAACTTCGAGGCCTGCAGTGCCTCTGCATTACCCTTATCGATGCGCGCGGGCCGCGGAGTGTGTCGCGCGTTGATGGCTCGCTCCTTCACCCAGTCCGGTAGCGACGCGGCCCGGCAGGGGCTGGTTTCACAGGGCCGCTTGGCCTTTACAAAGCTGCGGGGACGTGCGGTTCGGGTCATGAGGCAAGCTTGCTCCCTGACCGAGAAACCGCGAACCGCAATACTGCGTGGAAACGCGCGGAAGTTGTGCCCTGCAAGAACGGAGAGGACGTTTCCGATCGTGGGCTTCTTGCGCTGCCTAAAGCGATATTGGCCCAGCCCCCGGCAGGCTAACCGTTCGGACACGCCATGTTCAGCGACCCCATGCTCCACGCACGCGCGACGAAGTGCAGGGCTCAGAAGTTTCGCTATCTCGGACCGACGGTTCCCCCTGCGATCTCTTTCAAAATCAGCTTCTCGATCGTCAGATCTGAGACGGCCCTGCGAATACGATTATTCTCAGCCCCAAGCTCTTTAAGGTGCTTTACATGATCGCCCTTCAGGCAACCATATTTTGATCGCCAGCGATAATGGGTGATTTCCATCACGCCTATCGATCTTACAGTCTTGGCCAATGGCCGACCTTATGATGTGAGAACGTCAACCTGTCAGCGCTTGGCTACAATCATTTCGGGCTTGTGCCTCTTCCTAGCCATGCGCTTTCCTCCTCAAGGGCTCATAAGCGAAATTGCAATCGCTACCGCGAAGCAAACCAACGATCGTAAATACGCTGATATGAGCCGTCTTCACGCATGCGAAGCAACGCGACATTAACCTCCGAGCGAAGCGAGCTGCCTCGCGGGAAAACAATCCCGTAATCTTCTTTCCGGAAGGGTGCGCCTACAAGTTGCACGCGCCCTTTTCCCTCGTTTGCCGCATAATGCATTAATACAGGCGCATCGAAGACAATAGCGTCAACGGTGCCATTGTGAAGCGCGTCGAAGGCTTCGTTAATTTGCCGCACTTCCACGGCTTGCGCCCGCAATTCCCGAGCGACATTTGCCGCTGTGCTCCCCGCGGTGACCGCTACTCTTTTACCCGCTAGATCTTCCGGCCCGTTGATGCCGCCGGCTATTTGCTGGACAGTTAGCGTCGCAGTGAGCTGAGCAGTGTATAGCGCTACAAAAACTACACCCGTGAACATCCAGAGAACCGCTAGCACGCGAGCTATGGCTTGTTTGGGCGCGGCCTCGGCTTGTGTCACCAATGTTCCAGCCGCCCAGTAAAGGGCGTGAAAAATCCCGGGCATGTATTTCTTGGTGGGCACGATTCCCTCGGGATGACGGCGCTCGATAAACCAGACGATATGGGCGGGGATGAGGATGAGGAGAGCGCCGATTCCGAGCCAAGTTAAAGATGTCCATGAGATCAGAAGTCGGAGCATGTCGGCGAGAGGATTTCCCCCCGGAGAGCTCTGCCCACGCGACATGATTTGAAGACCCGCGCTGAGCATGGGCTGGGAGAAATCGAACTCCGCTTCGCGCGCGGCCGTAATGGAGACCGCGGAAATCCCGAGCTCACTCCGTGCTGAACGAACTTCTTCGAGAAGCGCCCTAACATCTCCGGCTGTTGTATAAGTGATCTTGAAATTAAGTCTGTTGGCGATTTCGTCCATGATCTCCATGGAGAAACCCGTAAGACGGTTCTCGCGTTCAATAACCAACGGTGGGAGTACGCGTGTAACGACTTTAACTTCGCGAAGTTCGGGCGAGATGTTCTGCGCGGCAGCGGGGGCGGCGACCAACAGTACTGCGATAATCATTTCAAAGATGTATTGGACAGAACGACGCATTAACGCCCCTAAAACAGCGGAACACACAGATCAATTTGGCAAACTTATCGCAAGCGCATCGCGGAACCGCATTAAGTTGCATTGATCTCACAAAAGCATGACATAAGAGTGACGGGCATGAGTGATACATGATCCAAGTAGGGTCATATCGATGCGCCTTTCGCTCCCCTTAATCTTAGACTTACACTCATCTGCAATGCATGGGATTTCTTGTCATATGCGAAAAGTTTGAAAATAATGGCTGCCCAAGATTCGCGGAGCCGATATGACAGCTGATTTAAAGGATCGCACATCCGATATGCGGTATGCGATCTATTATCTACCATTGGGCGAGACGCGCCTGTGGAAACGAGCAAGCGGTTGGCTAGGCTATGATTCCATCACCGGAACCGACCTCGCACGTGAAACGCGCGACCTGCCAGCTAGCTTAGACCAGGATAGATTAATCGCTTCTCCCAAGGTGTATGGTTTTCATGCGACTCTGAAAGCGCCGTTCCGACTTAATCAGTCTTTTGGCGAAAAAGATCTTTTGGAGGAAGCCGCGAAATTTGCCACAGCCACGTCGGCCGCAGGAAAATTAGTGCTTGCTCCAGCGTTCATAGGCGACTTTGCCGCTCTCGTTCCCGTTGGCCCACAGCCGCGACTGCATCAACTCGCGGACGCCTGTGTGCTTGGATTCGAGCGTTTCCGCGCGCCTATGAATGAGGCCGAACGAAAGCGGCGCATCCTCTCGCCTTTGACGGTCCGACAAATCAAGAATCTCGAACAATGGGGCTACCCTTATGTGTTCGAGGAGTTTCGCTTCCACATGACGCTGACGGGCGACATTCCACAGCCTCTGAAAGAGAGCGTCCTACAAAAAATCGTGCACGAGTTTCCTGCCGCCGATTGCAGGCTCGATATCGATACGATCTGCGTTTGCAGGCAAGCCCCCGGAGAGCGCTTTCGTCTGATCAAACGTTTCAAGCTTTCCAGAGCTCATGCTTGTTGACGAGAGAAAAGAACAGACCTGGCGCTGGTCAGTAAAAAGCCGATAAAATTTCTACCAGCTTCCTCGAGTGCGTTGTCGTTGTGGATCCGCATGTCGCTAGGCACGTTTGTGTAAGCAGCATTTCGGACAATTCGTGCGACGATATCATCGTGTGTTTCCCGGCCGCGCGCCGCAAGTCGACGCTCGACGACGGCTGCGCTTGCAACTATCTCTACAATCCTAAAATTTTTGAAGCGCTCGCGCACTAATGGAATTACTTCACGTGAAATATTTACAGTCACGATTCGCATCGACCTGATGTCGTCGTTCACCGATGAAGGAATTCCATAGGAAAGACCATGGGCCCGCCAGCTTAAGACGAATGCGCCTTCGGCTTCGCGCTGCAAAAAATCATCATATGTGGCCTCTTCGCTGTCCTCAGCGCTTCCATCCGCCCGCGTCACCACGCGTCGAGGGAAGACAAATCTGCCATCCCCAGCAAGCGCCTGTCGGGCGAACCTAATGACCGAATCTTTACCAGCGCCGCTCGCGCCCACAACGCCGACGAAGACGCCCATATGGTGCAAGGTGTCCTGTTTCAAGCTTGCGCTCTCAGACAATGCGCTGGCCTTTGCAATAGGTTTCGCGAACCCAGGGCTCGCCCTCCACGACGCGGACACGCAACATGTCAGCGACTTGTCCCGTTTCAATGGCGCCACGGTCGGCAATTCCGGCTGCTCTTGCAGCGTTGATCGTCACAGTCCGAAGCGCCCGGACCAGGCCAAATCCTTCGATCCGACGGTCTAATTCAAAAGCTCCCATAAGCAAGCTTGCGGGCACGTAATCAGAGGAAAGGATATCCAGAACACCTTCTCGCGCTAACGCTTCGGCAGCGACATTGCCGGAATGAGAGCCGCCGCGTACGACGTTGGGTGCACCCATCAGAACGGAAATCGAGGCTTCGTGGGATAGCCTTGCAGCCTCCACCGTCGTGGGAAACTCAGCGACGGACACTTGGTCAGTGATACTCTCATCGACATGTGAGGACGTGGCATCGTCATGACTTGCGATAGCTATGCCTTTCCTATGAGCAAGAGCTACAAGGCTCTCGCGATGATTCCTGTAATTTTTAGAAAATAGCTCACGCTTGCGTTCAACTAGATCCGCGAGTTTCTCTGAATTAAGGCCAGATTTTCCCCCGTAATAGGTGCGCCAAGCGTCCATGCTGACGAATTGTCGTGCCCCTGGTGTATGATCCATGAGAGAAATAAGATCGACGCGGTGTCCGTCCATTACGATCCGCGCACTGTCGACGCAATCCTCTGCGCAGATCTCACAGCGTAAATGAGTATGATGATGAATGCGCAGTAATCCGAGCCTTCGTGCAGCATCGATTTCGTCGAGAAGATGCACTACCTCGTCCCGCAGCGGCGCATAATCCGCGTCATGACCCACACGGAGGGAATCGAACACGGTTGTGATTCCAGCCGTAGCCAGCTGCATATCGTAGGCAACGATTGCGGCCCGTCTAGGCCAGTCCACCTTCGGACGCGGCTTGAGGTGGCTTTCTAGATTGTCAGTATGCAATTCGACAAGTCCAGGGATGAGTAAATCCCCGTCGAAATTGTAGCCGCGCTCCGGCGCGATCCCTTCACCGATCTCCTCGATCTTCCCTTCGGCAATAGCCACCCATCCTGGGAATTGACGCTCGGGCGTCACGACGATTGCATTCTCAATCAGAAAATCGTTAGACATCGATGGGAGTCCCGGCCGCGAACTGACGCATGTCGACGAGCTTGTCCGCGACGCGTGCGCGCACCTGCGCATCATGGAATATGCCAAGCACTGCCGACCCCTGAGCCTTACAAGCCTCGATGAGCATAATCACCGCATCGCAATTCCTTCGGTCTAGCGACGCGGTGGGCTCATCCAAAAGCATAAGAGGACGACGGGCTGCGAAACCACAGGCGATATTGACGCGCTGCTGCTCGCCGCCAGAGAAGGTTGCCGGCGCCAGCTTCCACAAGCGCTCGGGCACGTTGAGCTGGGTCAGCAGTTTCGCCGCCCGCTCCTCGCCTTCCGATCGTCCGCAGCCGCTCTCGCAGGCGCGCGCCGCTACAAGCTCGAGACAGGAGACGCGGGGAATGACTCGCAGAAATTGGCTCACATAACCAATGGCGCGCTGGCGCAATTCAAGGATGCGACGCGGCGGCGCCCTCGCCATATCGACCCATCCGCCTTCTTCGCGCAGCAGGATGCTTCCTGATCCGACCAAATAATTGCCGTGGATCATTTTGAGGATAGAGGATTTGCCCGCGCCGGACGGCCCGTCGAGTACGACGCACTCGCCGGCGCATACATCGAGACTGACGTCGCGTACCACAGGCAGCTTGAGGCCGCCCTGCATGTGAAGCGTGAAGGTCTTTGAAACTCGCTCGAGCCGGAGTATTGGCTCTGGCGAAGGAGGAGTGCTTTCCATTGGTCAGGCCTGCAAGACGGATGACACTAGCAGCTGCGTGTAGGCATGTTGCGGATCGTCGAGAACCTGATCGGTGAGTCCAGTCTCCACGATCCCTCCATGACGCATGATCGCGATGCGGTGGGAGAGCAACCGGGCAACGGAGAGGTCGTGAGTGACGATGACCACCGCCAGCCCGCGTTCGGCGACAAGGCTGCGGAGAAGATCCAGCAGCCGCGCTTGAACGGAGACGTCAAGTCCGCCCGTTGGTTCGTCCATGAACACGAGGCGCGGGTTGGTGACCATATTGCGTGCGATCTGCAAACGCTGCCGCATGCCGCCGGAAAAGGTCTCGGGGATGTCGTTCATGCGCGCAGGATCTATCTCGACCCGTTGCAGCCATTCGCCGGCTTCGCGGCGTATCGCGCCGTAGTTCCGCCAGCCGACTGCCATCAACCTTTCGCCCACATTGCCACCGGCGGATACTTTCATGCGCAGGCCGAGGCGGGCCTCCTGCTGTACGAAGCCCCATTCGGTGCGCAACAGAAAGCGGCGCTCCATTTCGGTCATGGCGCGCAGATCAACTTCTACGCCGTCAGAGCGCAAATAGGACAGCGACCCCGAGGAGCACTCGAGCTGGGTCGATAACAAGCCGAGCAGGGTTGATTTTCCGGAGCCGGATTCGCCAGCCAGTGCCAGAACCTCGCCCTCGTAAATGTCGAGGTCGATGTCCAAGCAGCCCCTTCGCGAGCCATAGTGCTTAGATAGGCCGCGCGCCGACAGTATCGGGCGATTCGGAGGCGTACCATTCATGGTGCCACCTGCGGCTTGGCGAAGGGCACAATTGAGAAGCTCACGCCATGGCGCGAAAATCCAAGTTTCTCATAGAATTTATGGGCCCGGATGCGTTTCTCGTTGGATGATAGCGCGAGCTTGTAGCAGCCCTTCGCCGCCGCGTGCTCTAAGGCGTGCCGCATCATCGCCGAGCCCACTCCTACCCCTTGTGCGCGCGGAGAGACAGCGACTCCCTCAACAACGGCCGAGGGAGAGCCGAGATGGCCGAGGTTGTCCATAACAAGAAGCGCGTAGACGCCGACGATCTCTTCACCCTCCGTGGCGACGAAAAATTTATAGTAGGGATATGTTGCGCAACGCTCCCAAATTTTCGCTGCGTCTGCGTTCTTGAGGACCTTTCCGTCGTCGTAGTCGGGCTGCGCGTAGAGCGTGAGAATCTCTGGCACGTCCTCGCGGGTGGCCTCCCGGATTGATAAGAAATTGGCGCTCATTCGGCAGCTTCTTTCCGTTCGATTCTTCGCGCGCAATGGTCGGTATCGGAGCAAACGAACATACGCTTGCCCGCGTCGTCAACGACAACTTCGTCGAGGAAGACGTCGCCGCAGCCGCAAAGCTCGCAGGTCCGATCGAACTTAGTGCGTTCGAAAGGGTGGTCCTCAAAGTCGAGGCTCACAACGCGCGTATAGGGAGGAATCGCATAAATGCGCTTTTCGCGGCCGGCACCGAATAGTTGCAGTGCGTGGCAATTATTCATCTTAGGATTGTCAAATTTCGGCGTCGGCGAGGGGTCCATGATATAGCGCTCATTAACCCTGACCGGATAGGCGTAGGACGTGGCGATATGCCCATGCCGCGCGATATCCTCATAGAGCTTCACATGCATTAGGCCGTAATCCTCAAGCGCATGCATGCGCCGCGTCTCTGTTTCGCGTGGCTCTAAGAAGCGCAGAGGCTCAGGGATCGGAACCTGATAGACGAGGATCTGCCCCTCGCGCAGCGGCGTCTCCGGGATGCGGTGGCGCGTCTGAATAACCGTCGCTTCCGGCGTCCGCGTTGTGGTCTTCACGCTCGCAGTTTTCTCGAAAAAGCGTCGGATCGATACGGCGTTCGTCGTGTCGTCGGCACCTTGGTCGATCACTTTTAAAATGTCATCTGGGCCTATCACCGAGGCGGTCACCTGAACGCCTCCGGTTCCCCATCCATAGGGCATCGGCATTTCACGGCTGGCAAACGGCACTTGATAGCCGGGTACTGCGATCGCCTTAAGGATCGCGCGGCGTATCATGCGCTTGGTCTGCTCGTCGAGATAGGCGAAATTATAGCGGAGAGTCTCGTTCACCATTCTCCCTCGCATGGCTGATTTTCGGTTCCGACCACAGCATCGGCGTGGCGCTCGTCCCATTCCCGGCGCAGTTGGCGCAGCAGTGACAATTCAGCCTGAAAGTCGACGTAATGCGGCAGTTTCAAATGCTCCACGAAGCCCGTTGCCTGCACGTTGTCGCAGTGTGACAGGACGAACTCCTCGTCCTGTGCCGGCGCATCTTTTGATTCACCTAATTCGGAGGCGCGCAGCGAGCGGTCGACCAACGCCATGGACATGGCCTTACGCTCGTTCTGGCCGAACACGCAGCCATATCCTCGAGTGAAGCGCGGCGCCTGACTTTCCGAACCCTGGAACTGGTTCACCATTTCACATTCAGTAAGGGCGACTGATCCGAGGCACACTTCTAAGCCAAGCTCGGGGGCGAACAGGAAAACTTCCACCTCGCCAATGCGGATTTCGCCAGCGAAGGGGTGTGTGCGTCCATAGCCGCGCTGGGTGGAATAAGCCAGAGCCAACAGAAAGCCCTCGTCGGCGCGTGCCAGCGCCTGCAGCCGTGTCTGGCGATTAGCTGGAAATTGCAGCGGCGTGCGCGTAATGTCGTCTGCGGCGCTAGCCTCCGCGCCGGCTCCCGGTTCCTCTACGAGGCCGTCGCGTCCAAGAATCCCGAGGACATGCGGCGTAGCGAAAGTACTCGCCCCCGATTCGCAAGGTGCATCTTCGACGCTATCCGTTTCCGCCAGGGACGGATCGAGCAGGCGATGCGTGTAATCGAAAGTTGGGCCCAGAATCTGCCCGCCGGGAATATCTTTGAACACCGCTGAGACGCGGCGCTTGACCCGCATCGATGACGTGTCGAATGGCTGAGCGTCGCCGAAGCGCTGTAGGGTGGCGCGATAGGCGCGCAGAAGGAAAATCGCCTCGATCAGATCGCCCCGGGCCTGTTTGATCGCCAGCGCAGCGAGTTCCGGATCGTAAAGCGAGCCCTCAGCCATTACGCGTCCCACCGCGAGTGCAAGCTGCTGCTCGATCTGCTTTAGTGTGAGGATGGGAACCGAAGGGTCGCCGCGCCGCTCATGCGCAAGCAGCCTGTGCGCATTGTCGATGGCTTTTTCGCCGCCCTTCACAGCAACATACATGTCCGATCCCCGCTTTTAGGACGTGTGAAGCTCAAGGCTGCGTGGCAGGCCCGCGATTCGCGATGCGCCTGCGACGATCACATCGACGCCAAGCGGAAATCTCGCCCGGTTCGCGCGCCATTGTTCGGCGAAATTCGAAGGAGCCGGCGCGAAATCAAATTTGAGCGGAAGCTCCAGTCCAGGGCCGGAAAATGACCACAGCCCGTTCTCGCGCGGTTCGCTCTGAAGAATGATTGTTGCAGAGCGATCGGGATATTCAGGATCTCCTTGGGCGAACGCCGACAGAGGCGGCATGGACGGCGGATCGCAGGCCACTCCGAACAAGGCGTCGCGCGGCTCCTGTACCAGAGGGGCCCCACAATGAAAGGCGATGAATGCGCGAACCTCCTCGCTTTGCGCCAGGCCGTGATCAAGCCACAGCGGCGTATCATGGTCGACGATAGTGAGCAGAATCGAGGTAGTGGTTGCGCTCAACGGGCCGCAGCGAAGGGCTTCAGCGGAAAAGACGACGGGACGCGCAGGGGAGGACAATCCATCCATGATATGGCGGAACGTCTTCTGCGAACCGAAGATCGGATCCTCGAAGCCAGCAGCAAGCGCCTGGCCCACATTCATACGCGCGCTCATGCTCCATCCTCGCCACGCACGAGAGTGAAGAAGTCCACTTTGGTGGCTGCGGCAATTTCCGCGGCCTGGCGCGCCTTATGCTCGAGCCGCGCACGCACGGGGCGCGCCAGCCTCTCCTCGAGAATGGCCCTGTAAGCCTCATCCTGCCCCAACGCGTCCACGACCGCGGCGAGCCGCGCCCGTACGCCCGAGCGTCCCATAATATAGGCAAAGCCCTGCGCCCCACCCTCCAGCAGCACGACGGCGCGAGTGACGGCAGCTTCGCCCACATTGAATGATTGGCCAGCGCCGCCGACCCGTCCGCGCAACATAACGAGTCCGGATTGCGGGGCGCGCACGTCATGGATGGCGGGCAGGGGCTCGCAGCTTTGCAGTGCGACTTCGAGCTCGAATTGGGTGGCGTAGGCGCACATACGCATCAGCGCGGCGCGCTGCTGCGCGACTGACGAATTGGAACGAATTTCGGCTGGCTCGACGTCATCTGACATACGTGCCGACTTAGGCTCGGAGTTTTACAATACTGTGACAATTCTTGCGGGGCACACGTCTTTCCACAGTGCGGAGGGGAGAGTGTGGGTAAGCCGGCTATGAAGGCTGGCTGTCAAGTAATTGTTGCCTTTCTGAGAGCTGGCTGTCGCAAAGTCTCGTTAGGGTTTTCGTCAATATCGATCTACGTTCTTGGAGATGCAGTTATGGCCCCAATAATTTCTATCGCCGGCGTTTCCAAATCCTTCGTCAAAGACAAGCCTGTCCTCAAAAATATCAATATCTCGATTGAGGCAGGTGAAATGGTCGCTCTAATCGGGGCGTCGGGTTCGGGGAAGTCAACTCTTATCCGAGCGATCGGAGGCCTCGAGCGGATCGACCGTTCGGACCCGCGCAATTCCGTCGAAGCTAAAATCGCTCTGTTTGGTGAGACGATGCAAAGGAGCGGGCAGATCGCGCCGGGTGCGAAGCAATTGCGCTCGCGGATCGGCATCGTGTTCCAGCAATTTAATCTCGTTCCACGATTGTCTGTGCTGACGAACGTTTGCCTCGGCTTATTGGGCAACATGTCCTCCGCGCGCGGCACCCTGTCGCTGTTCACGAAGGAAGAAAAAAGGCTGGCGATCAGGGCGCTGCAGCGAGTCGGCATCGCCGAACATGCGCTCAAGCGTGGCAATCAGCTGTCAGGCGGGCAGCAGCAGCGCGCGGCAATCGCGCGCACGCTAGTTCAAAAATCCGAAGTGCTCGTAGCCGATGAGCCCATCGCCTCGCTTGATCCCGCCTCGGCACGACGTGTGATGGACATTCTAGGCGAAATCAACCGGACGGACCGCGTTACCGTGGTCGTCTCGCTGCATCAGGTGGAATATGCGCTAGCCTATTGCCCGCGCACGATCGCTTTGCGCGCAGGCGAGGTCGTTTACGATGGCCCCTCCCATGCGCTCACCCCGGACTTCCTTGCGGAGCTTTATGGTGAGGAGGGCGAAAGCCTGTTCCTTCCTATCTTCGCTGATCGCCCCCCCGCCAGCCATCTTGCCGCTTAGCCACCCACTCACCAATCCGCGCCGAGGCATTCGCGCGCGAATTGAGAAGCCTTCCTCACCTTAACCTTCGGCAGCTCGCCTGAAACAGGAGCGTTCCATGACCCGCCTTCGCCTTTGCACAACCATAGCCGCCAGCCTCGCCGCAGCGGGCGCCTTTGCGCTTTCCCCTGCCAAGGCGAAAGAAATTAATTTTGGCATCATCTCCACGGAGACGACGTCCAATCTACGCTCCATCTGGGACCCCTTCCTCGCTGACATGTCGAGGAAGACCGGCCTCCAGATCAAGGGTTTCTTCGCCTCCGACTATGCGGGCGTCATTGAAGGCATGCGCTTCAATAAGGTACAGCTGGCATGGTACGGCAATAAAGCTGCGATGGAGGCGGTCGACCGCGCCAATGGCGAAATCTTCGCCCAGAGTGTCGATAAGGACGGCAATCCGGGTTATTGGTCCCATATCATTGTGCACAAGGATAGCCCGTTCAAAACAGTCGAAGACGTTTTGAAATGCGACAAGTCGCTTGATTTCGGTATCGGCGATCCGAACTCCACCTCAGGCTTCCTCGTTCCAACAACCTTTATCTTCTCCGCCCGTAATATTGATCCGCGCAGTTGCTTCAAGACGGTTCGCGGCGCGAATCATGAAGCCAATGCGCTCGCAGTCGCAAACAGGTTGGTTCACGCTGCGAGCAATAATAACGAAAACCTGAGCCGCCTGCAGAAGACGGCGCCGGCAAAAGCGCAAGACATCCGCGTAATCTGGACCTCGCCGCTCATTCCTTCTGATCCGCTCGTTTGGCGGAAAGATCTTGACGCAGGGGCTAAAGGAGCGATTGCTGAATTCATTTTCAGCTATGGAACGAATAACGAAGCTGAGAGGGTCATTCTCGCAGGCCTCGGCTGGGCACCCTTCCGCAAGTCGAACGACGATCAACTCCTTCCGATCCGCCAGATGGAAGTGAACAAGGAGATCGCGAAGATCAAAGGCGATGAGGCGATGGCAGCCGATAAGAAAGCTCTCCAGCTCAGCGCGCTGCAGAAGCAGTTCGATGAATACAGCACGCGCATTGCCGCCCTCGCAGCGAAGTAAGGCCGTTCCTTCAACACGCATCTTAGTCCCGGGTTTCTAGCCCGGGACTTTTACGAGATGAAGGCCGCCATTGAATCTCGCCCAGACGGCCTTCACCCTCGAAGCCAATTCGACACTCGTACAACTTCGAGCGGATCAATGAGCAAAGCCAGTTCCCACTTCAGCGTTCCGTCGTCCGAAGACCCCCCGGTGCCGCAAAAGCTACTCGTTGATCAGGCCAAATCTTGGCTACTGTGGATCGTGATAGCGGCGCTTCTCGTCTTCAGCTGGGGCCCTGTGGAGATGAGCAAGGTAAGTCTGCTCGTCACCGACTGGCGTAACATGGCGGAATTCTCCTCCGGTTTTATGCAGCCGGACTTTCGCGATTGGCGCATTCACCTGCAGCAGATGGTGGAAACGGTCCAGATGGGCGTCTGGGGCACTGCGCTAGCCGTCATCATAGGAATTCCCTTCGCAATTTTTAGCTCGTCTAACGTTTGTCCGCAATGGGTTGTACAGCCTGTCCGCCGCCTGATGGACGCCTCGCGGGCGATCAACGAAATCGTCTTCGCGCTTCTGTTTGTGGTGGCGGTTGGGCTTGGGCCGCTGGCAGGCGTGCTTGCTTTGGCGCTTCACAATGTTGGCATTATTTCGAAACTATTTTCGGAGGCCGTTGAGGCCATAGACCCGCGACCAGTGGAAGGCATTCGCTCGACCGGCGCCAGTCGATTGCAGGAAGTTATCTTCGGTATCATTCCCCAGGTCGCGCCGCTATGGAGCTCTTACACACTTTATCGATTTGAAACTAACGTGCGCTCCGCCACCGTGCTTGGCATCGTCGGCGCCGGGGGCATCGGACAGTCCCTTTACGAGAACATCCGCAGTTTCCAGTATAGCCAGACGGCAGCGATCATCATCATCGTTGTGGCGACCGTCATGTTAATCGACATGATCAGCGCCCGTATCAGAAAGAATCTAGTATGATTATGCCGACAGTGTCCTACGTCAACGCGACGAACCCTGAAAAAAAGCTCGGAAAAATGCCTTTCGTCGATCCTTCCGCAAAGGTTATAGCCTGTGAGCTTGGCGCCTATACAGAAGTTGGCGCTCGTACACAGTTGCTCGAATGCTTACTCGGCGATTATTCCTATGTCGTGAACGACAGTGACATCGCTTATTCCGATATCGGCAAATTCACTTCCATCGCATCTCATGTCAGAATCAATCCTGGCGACCACCCCATGCATCGGGCGTCGCAAAGTCATTTCACCTATCGCGCAAGCGCTTATTTCGACGCTGCATCCGATGAGCCAGATTTTTTCGAATGGCGCCGGGGCCGCAGGGTGGAGATCGGCCACGACGTCTGGATCGGTCATGGATCGACGATTCTGTCGCGTCGCAAGATTGGAACCGGTGCCGTGGTCGGCGCGGGCTCCGTGGTGACGAAGGATGTGCCTCCTTACGCCATCGTCGCGGGAAATCCAGCGCAGCTCATCCGGATGCGCGTCCCGGAGGACGTCGCCGCCGGGCTTCTGGAACTTCAATGGTGGTACTGGAGTCATGAGCGCCTTCAGGCGGCCCTCCCCGATTTCCGTGAGCTTGCAGCGCAAGAATTCCTTGAGCGCTACACCCGGTAAGAGCGGCTCTCGTGCGCAAGTTCCGCGGGGCGCATGAGGTGGCTACGTCTGCGACGTCGACCGTCATCGTATGGAGGGAAAGGCCTAGCTAATGCGCTTTTCGTCGTCTGAGAGCGGGCGGATCACGATCGCTCTGGGCGTTGCGCAGACCATCGCATGGGCCTCCAGCTATTATCTTGCTGCGGTTCTAGCCGCTCCCATGGCGCGGAGTTTCGATCTCTCACCTGTCTATATATTCGCCGCTTTCTCGGGGGCGCTGATCGTGTCTGCGGTTGTCGGCCCGTGGGTGGGAGCTCGTATCGATCGATACGGCGGGCGCGGTCCGCTTTTGGCAAGCAATTTGATTTTCATCCTAGGTCTTGGGACGATGGCGGCGAGTCAGACTTTCGCAGTGCTCGTCTGCGGGTGGCTCATTATCGGCGTCGCCATGTCGATGGGCCTGTATGATTCCGCTTTTGCCGCACTGACGAGGATCTACGGGCGTAACGCGCGGAAGCCGATCACGGGGATCACGCTCATAGCGGGCTTCGCGAGTACGGTTGGTTGGCCACTCACGGCATTTGTCGAAGCACAATGCGGTTGGCGTGTGGCTTGTTTGAGCTGGATAGCCCTGCATCTCTTTCTCGCGCTGCCGCTCAACGCGTTGCTTCCGAATGTCGTTTCGTATGAGATCGGAACAAGCTATCCCCATCAAGCGCTCACAACGCCTACCAAGGCGCGCGCAGATACACGCAATATTGTCCTCCTCTCGGTTGTCTTCGCCGGCGGATGGTTCACTAGCACGGCCATGGCTGCACACCTGCCACAATTGTTAGGGTCCGCAGGAGCAACACCCTTGGCGGCGTTAGTAGCTAGTGCGCTCATCGGGCCAGCTCAGGTGACCGCGCGTGTGTTCGAATTTGCTTTATTGGCTCGTCTGAGCCCGCTTCTTTCTGCTCAATGGTCTACGCTAGCTCATCCTGTTGGAGCGATATGTCTGCTCGTTTTGGGTGGGCCTGCAGCACCCTTGTTTTCAATTTGCCATGGGGCGGGGAATGGTATTTTGACTATTTCCAAAGGTACGGTGCCATTGATCCTATTTGGCCCGTCTGGTTATGGTTTTCTACAAGGGGTGCTGTCTGCTCCGGCAAAAATCTCGCAGGCTTTTGCGCCTTTGCTGTTTGGATTTCTGCTAGAGCAATATGGTTCAAACGCGATCATGATAACGATCGCAATCGGTATCGTATCGTTTTTCTGTATGGCGGCGTTAAAACAGGGTGAGTCGAGTAATTAAGGCCTTAAGGAGCGGAATGGCATGATGAGGTTTGCCATTTCAGCGGGGTTCTGATGCTGTTGAAAATGTATGCGGAATGGCTTTGAAAGCTGGTGAATGTAAGAACGCCTTTGTACAACGCTGGTCAGTCACGATACCCTCGATTTAAAAATAAATTCAAACACTTCTAGCGGGTGACAGTATTAGTGCTGCCCCTATCCTCTGCCAGATACATCACGGTTGCAGATGCGACGCGCATCCAAACTTCGTAACCTTCATGATCTCCCGAACAGGAACAGGCATTTGCATTGTTGACAGCGATGTCTGAAGCGGACTCACGATGTTTCTTCACGAGGACTCGGGCGTGAATATGAATAGCTTGGTCTAAGGAAACGTCCATACTTACACGCTAACCCCCAGCCTATAAGCAACTACTAAGTGTTTTATATAAATGAACGCGAGGACGCAACAAGGCGAGAATCGCGGCTGACATTACCTTAACCTTGAACGATTTGGTATCGGTGAGGAGTCGGCAATTGCAGCAAAAAACGTCCTTTTAACAGGGCGCTATATGACCGTTAGAAAAGGGCCGCAAGTACGAGATCCTCGCGGCCCATTACACTTAAAAATTGCGTTCAACTCGAAGGCGGCCCGTCCAATTGCTGTCTGAGCGGTTAAAGACGGTAAGCGTTGATGCACGGACGTCCTGCTTGAGCTGAGCAAAAATCAATTCAGCTCCAATCTCGAAATTCCGCGTGGGCACCCAAACAAAATTCGCGCCAGCATTCCAGACAGTAGCGTCTCCAAAAAAGCCCGAGCCATTCCAAGCGCCAGCTGTTGCTCCTGAAGGCGCTTGGAGCGATGCAAAGCTGCCAAAGAACGATGATCTATAGTGAGGCGACCAGAAGTGATCGAGCGCTGCGGCCACGTTCCATGACGTTACTGATTGAAGGCCTGTCGGCGTGGTCACGTAGCTTCGAAGGGATGAGAAAAAGCCACCAAGGCCTCTTTCGTCCTTAGTGGAGAGGAACAAGGCAGTGTACTCTGACATGCCATCGGAATAGTTAGTCGTTAGCCAAAGAACATCACCCTTCGCCAGTACAGGCAGATTAATTTTTAATCCAACGCCCACGGCAAAAGCATCCTTCGACCGATCATAAGAATTGTCAGCCTTATTCAAAGCTATATTCGAATAAGCACCCGACAGCTGAATTGAGCCCCAGGATCGGTCGAGATTAACATTAGCGTTGATCTGAGGCAGGGAACTATAAACCTCATAGGTTCCACTTACGCCCGCTGATCCAGCGCTCTTGGCTGTGTCTATCCGATCCTGCAGCGCTACCGACGCCGAGAAACCTTCAGGAAGGACGGCGGTATAAGCAATCTGTTTGGCCCCCTTACTAAAACTGCCCCAATAGGCGTCACCGAATATCTTCGGATCCATGAAAACAAAATTATCTTTTGCGGCGCCAAACGTGAAGCCAGCAAAGCGCACATAAGCTGCCTCAAGGTCAATACTAGTGCTGGTATTCAAGCTTCCTGTCGCATTTTGAAGTACTCCGCCCTTGCGAGCGAAGCGGAACTGAGCAACTGTCTGAACCGTGCCATAGTCAGTCGGCGTGCGAGCATCAAAAGCAAAACGCGCTCGCATTTCGGTTCCATGCAAATGCTGCGCATCAGCATGAGTAGCAAGAGAGGGCACGCCCGCCGTGCTGATACCATTATAGGTCGTCTTGCCAGGGATGAACATGTAATCCGCCCGCACGCGCCCAGAAAGTCGCAGGCAAGTGTCGGAGCCGGGTACATAGAAATATCCCGCTCCATAGGCCGAACAAACCCTCACGAAACTGACAGGTTCTGCTTTCCTTGAGGGAAGATCAGCTGCATTAGCTCCCTGAGCGGAAATGAGCGCTGCTGTAGACCAAAGAAAAAACCTTGAATGCATCATAACACCCCCGTGTAGCTGATGAAGTAAGAATAAGGGAACGAAACGTCACTCGCGTGTCATTTGGATGACAGTGCAACGTTGGCTGGAATTTGCGATCCAAAAAACGAGTCAGTGGGATTAAGGGTGAAAGATTGCAGGTGCAGGATCTAATGTAGCACGCGTGACATAAACCGGCCGCAAGATCCTCCAAATGCCTAAGGGGGACTTGATGTCGTATTTCACTCTACAGCTACTTCATCTCTCGGACGGGGAGGCTGGTCTCCTTGCTCCGAAGACTGCTCCGAACCTAGCAGCCCTTATCGATGCTTTCGATGATAAATACAGAAACACTTTAATTCTATCAGGAGGGGATAATTTCATCCCCAGCCCCTTCCTTAATGCAGGTTCCGATCCGTTTCTGAATACGCTCCTTGGAGCGACAGCGCTTGCCAGGCCTGATATAGCGATTCATAACGCACTTGGCGTACAGGTCTCCGGCATTGGAAACCACGAATGGGATCTTGGTTCAACGGTCTTCGCTGACGCTATCCGAGCATCAGGAGGATGGATTGGTGCACAATTCGCCCTTGTGAGCGCAAATATCGATGTCTCCAACGACAGCGCAATCCGCAGTCTTGCAGATGCCTCTATCGGTGGCGGTTCTTCAAACGTCTTTACAAATAAAGAAGCTTCTGAACTGAAGGGTAAAATTGTACCGTCCACAGTTCTCACATTCAACGGCGAAAAAGTAGGTGTAGTAGGTGCGACGACACAGCTCATCGAAAGTATCTCTTCGCCATCAGGAACGGAGGTAAAGGGCTTCCCCGTTGGGGCGGGACCAAATGGCGAGAGAGACGACATGGATCTACTCGCGTCTCAACTTCAGCCTGTTGTTGATCAACTCATCTCTCAGGGCATAAATAAAATTATTCTAATTGCTCACCTGCAGCAGATCTCAAATGAGCAGGACTTGGCACCAAAGCTCAAAGGCGTCGACATTATCCTTGCGGCTGGTTCGAACACGAGACTTGGCGATTCGACAGATGTTGCGGCGGCGTTTTCAGGTCATTCAGCAAATTTTTCTGGAACTTATCCACTCACAACAGCAGGGTCAGATGGCAAAACCACGCTAATCGTGAACACAGATAATGAATATACCTACCTTGGTCGCCTTGTTGTTGATTTTGATTTGAACGGAGAAATCATTTCCGAAAGTGTAACTGCGAATAAATCAATCAATGGCGCTTACGCATCGACTGACTCCAATGTTGCAGCTGCGTGGGGTGTTCCCGAGGCACAGCTTTCCTCAACCGCTTTCGCTGTTGGGACAAAAGGAGCCAACGTCACAAAGATCACAAGCGCCGTTCAGTCGATTATCAACAATAAAGATGGCGATGTCTTTGGATATACAAACGTCTATCTTGAAGGAGAGAGGTCCTATGTTCGAAGTCAGGAAACAAATTTCGGCAATATGACTGCGGATGCTAACTCATTTGTGTTGAGAGAAATTCTCGGGTCAAGAGCTGATGAAGAGTTTATTGTTTCGCTGAAAAATGGTGGCGGAATCAGAGCGCAAATCGGTGCTGTTTCTAGCTCAGGTGGCTCTTCTGACAAGCTTGCTCCGCTTGCGAACCCCGAAGCCGGAAAATTGACTGGTGGAATCTCGTTGTTGGATATCGAGAACTCCTTGCGCTTCGACAATAAACTTATGGTTTTTGATACCGATGCTGTAGGCTTAAAAACCCTCCTCGAAAACGGCGTGACCGCGTGGCCAAATCAAGGGCGTTTTCCGCAGGTCGGTGGTATTGCGTTTTCTTGGGACCCTGACGCTCCCTCTGGGTCGCGCGTATCCGATATCGCGCTTATTAACGATTCCGGCGACGTGACGCTAAGACTGTATGATGACGGCGTGCCTCAGGCAGGGGCGCCTTCGAAAATCAAGATTGTCACACTCAATTTTATTGCGAATGGAGGCGATAGCTACCCATCAAAGTTGGTGGGTGAAAATTTTCGATATCTCCTCGATAATGGATCGCTTTCAGCCTTAGTCGACAAGGCGCAAGACTTCACTTCTGCAACGGTTATTTCAAAGTACACAAGCGTCGCCAATCTGATGGGTGAGCAACAAGCCCTGCGTGAATATCTAGAGAGTTTCCACAACTCTCAAATTTCTGCCTATAACGTAGGGGACACACCTGAATCGTCAGATTTGCGCATCCAAAATTTGAATGCGAGGGCCGATTCCGTCCTTAAGGGTCCGGAGCTTGATATAGCTGATCGCTTTGTCTTTTCAGCTTATGACCTCGCTTTCAATCGAAAGCCGGATGAAAAGGGATTTTATTTCTGGGCAAATAATTTAGAGGTTGGCTCTGAGACCATGAAAAGCGTTCTCGAGAACTTTCTTATTTCGCCAGAAATGAAAGCTAAATTCGGTGCAAGTGTCACTAATGAGCAATTCGTTTTTAACTGCTATGCTAATGCATTAGATAGAGCTCCGGATCAAGGCGGGCTACAATATTGGTCTAAGCTATTAGATTCTGGACAAGCAACTCGATCCGATGTCGCGTTCGCCTTCATTGCATCTGATGAACATATCACGATTGTTGGTCAAGAGTTGATAAGCCCCACCTGGATTGGGTGAACATTCCTGCTGAGGTTGGAAATCGAATATCGAGCGTCAGTTGCAAATTTGCTGCGCTGCAGATGATCATTCTGTGAGTTGGAGTAAGTGAACTTAGGTGCACATCATTCGGGCAGGATAATATTTGCTGAAGTTTACCTAATGTATGGAAGAAACTAGATGCGGATCTTGATTGTTACCGATGCCTGGCGCCCGCAAGTCAACGGAGTGGCTAGGACATATGAAGAGCTATCAACACGATTAACCTCTTGGGCGGAGGTTCACATATTAACACCAGAACAATTCAAGTCTTTGCCCTTGCCTACTTATCCTGAGATTCGACTCGCAGTGCCACCGATTAAAAAAGTACAGAAGCTCATAAGGGATCTTGGACCGGATATTGTGCACATAGCTACCGAAGGGCCTCTTGGTCTACTGGCACGTAGTACATGTCTTCGTTTTCAGATCCCTTTCACTACCAGCTATCACACGAGGTATCCTGAGTACTTACGTGGACGATTTCCTGTTCCGCTAAGTTGGACATACGAGGTGCTAAAGAGATTCCATAATGCATCAATACATACGCTTGTCTCTACTAAAGCTCTTTCAGTTGAACTCAGGGAACGAGGATTCCAGCGTCCTTTGGTATGGCGTAGGGGTGTTAACGTAGAAATGTTTTCAAAGGCGGAATTCGTCAATATTCGTCTTCAGAGGCCGATCTTTCTCTATGTCGGAAGACTAGCAATTGAAAAAAATATCGACGATTTTCTTAAACTAAATCTGCCGGGAACGAAAATTGTTGTAGGTGATGGACCTGAACGTATGAGACTCCAAAATACCTATCCGAATGCAAAATTTTTCGGGTTTATGTATGGAGACGATCTAGCCGCTGTGTACAGAGCGGCAGATTGTTTTGTCTTTCCAAGCAAAACAGACACGTATGGTCTTGTTATGGCTGAATCCCTCGCGGCCGGAACTCCAGTTGCATGCTATCCAACGAGCGGGTTTGATGAAATTGCACAGGGCGAAAAATGTGGAGTAGCGAGTGAGAACCTTCGTGAAGCCGCGCTTTCTGCTCTGGCTATATCTCGCGATTTATGCAGTGAAGTGGGACGCCGTCATTCTTTCGACGAGAGCGCAAGGCATTTTCTACAAATTTTAGAGAACGCATATGCTTCCTACGCAGCAACCACTTCAGGAGAGATTGACTTAAGCTGCGATTCCATATGAGCGCGAATATCATGCCAGAAACATATTTCTAACTTCCCATCATGCCGCTCAATAATTGCGCTACATGATTCAACCCAGTCACCAGAATTCACGTATGTGATGTCTCCGAAATCTTTAATCGCCGCCTTATGGATATGTCCGCATAAAACTATATTAACATCCGAGGCGCGCGCATCACGAACAACCGCTTCCTCAAAGGCAGTTACAAAACTGACAGCAGATTTAACCTTGTCTTTACTCCACTGTGAGAAGGACCAATAAGGCAAGCCAAAGTGGCGTCGCACCCGAGCTATATGGCGATTTAACCAAATAGCAAAATCATAGGCTTGGTCTCCCAAAAGCGCGAGCCATCTGACATTTCTTACCACAGTATCAAATTTGTCCCCGTGGAGGATAAGCATTTTGCGGCCATCTGCGCATACATGCTGGGCCTCCTCAAGAACTTCAACGCCCCCGAAACTCGAACCGGCGTAGTCGCGCAGAAATTCGTCATGATTCCCTGGAATATAGACGACACGAGTACCTTTGCGCGCTTTCCGAAGAAGCTTTTGAATCACGTCATTGTGAGTTTGGGGCCAATACCATGCACGTTGTAATCGCCAACCATCGACAATATCTCCGACCAAGAAGATCGTGTCAGCATCGCAAACTTTCAAAAAATCAAGAAGCGGCTGGGCCTGCGACCCTCTGGTCCCAAGATGGACATCAGAGATAAAGACGGATCGAACTCGAAGTTGAGGTAAGGTCACTTTTGGACTCATCTCTAGGATGTAAATTTATCAATAATGATTCGTGCTTCAAGAATGTGACATCTGCAAAGCACCTGCGAGCCTCGGTCGTTTAACTATAATGAGCTGTGCGTAGCCCCTGTAAAGTTGCTTTCTTTGCACGTAATAACCCTGCTGTTTAGCCAGGATCTCAATATGAGAACCCAGGGACCTTCGTGCGGACACATGAAACAGTTTCAACCAAGAATTTAGCAAATAGCGACAGTAGCGAGGCCAACCCGCCTGATCGCTAAAATCGACGATCGCTAAGACCCCGCCTTCCGCTAGTATATCGAGTGCGCTTGCTACCGACTTCCGCCAATTGGGGATCATCGATAGTGAATACGAAAAAAATATGCTGTCGAACGTGCATAAATTATCGAATGTGGATGATATTTCGCTCGCGTCAACCTGCAGCAGATTTATGCGGTGATGCAGGCCGGCCTTTTCGATCGAGCGATGAGCGACGCTTAGCATTACTCTGCTAATATCTACGCCAACAAGCCTTGCTTCGGGGCATTGCCTAGCCGCAATAATCAGATTGCGCCCTGTCCCGCAACCAATCTCGAGGATCGTAGGCGGGCGATGCACTTGTAGCTCTGCAAGGAGCATATCTCTGCCAAGTAGATAGGGTTTTCGCGTAACGTCGTAAATCCGACTTTGCCAACGATAAATTTTATCCATCAAATAGCTGTGATCCTGCATGGTGGACTCATGCTCTTTCGTAGAGATGAAACGCCCCATAGATTGCTGATCTATCCTGCGCATGAAGGGCCTCAGACCTCAAATTATTCCTGCGCCAATGCGAAAGAATATTCTGGTCGACGCGTCCAGGGAGCAACATCTCATTAGCGGCCGTGCGGAAAATCAGACGAGCGCGTGCACTTGCGGTTCGATCGATCTGCGTCCAGAGGGCGTTCAACGTTTCATTATCCATCCAGTCTTGTGCATCGAGGAGGACAAAGACGTCGAGGCTTTGCGACGGCATCTGGCTGAGCTGCTCGGTAATTGATGTTTGTCGTATTTCGATCCGATCCGCTATGGGTTTTATTAGCTCGTAATTTTTTTGCTGTAGATATGGCGGAAGGCAAACATCTGCGCCCGCAATGTAAGAACGTCCAAAAGCTTGCTGGGCGAAATAGTTCTCTTTGATTGGAAAGTCGCATGAAAGCCGCCGGATACGATCGATCAGCGCCCCAATGATTCCGTTCTCATGATTTGAAGCGAGCGACTGGTATTGAGAGGGTGGGATTCCGAGCCCATAAAGCGATGCTGGATTTCTAACGATCGCTTGAATAATCCAGGAAAAAAATATTGGTTTTATCTCCTTATCGAAGAATTCTGCCTGTTCTTCTATAGACTTTGAGTGAAGGATTGATGAGATCTCGCGACCATGCATTTTAGAAAGAAAATGAGCAGCACCAATGAAGGTACCAAGAAGACCATACCGATAGAATCCACGAGAGAAGCGCGTAATAAATCGTCGCCCTAACATGTCACGACGATTCCAATAATCCTGAGTGCAACGAGGAAGATGTGCCGAGATTAATTCGTCATAAGCGGATACATTTCTCTGATCAGCGGCGTTTATAAAAAAACGACTGAATGCTGAATAATTTGGGAGCTTCTGGAGGGCCGCAATTTTAAGATTGATGAGAGCAATATGCGCGTTGTTCAGATCAACAGCGATAATCTGCCGCGGTCGCGCTGTCAGGTAGCTCATGATATTACATCCGCCTGATGCGATAGCTATCATCCGGTCTGCTTCACACAGGCAGAGGGCGTCCATGTCAACGACAGGATCTTCCCAGATCTGCGGATAAACGAGCTCACTGAACAAAAAAGTAAAGAGACGCTCCTGCATCCCGTTCATAGAGAGGAAACTATTTTTATGGACCGCCTCGGCCAGTTGCGTTCGTGTTTGACGTGCTGTCTCGAGCATAGACACTTGGACGTCTCCAACTAGGAGCAAAAGTGCCTCCTTCTTAGTGAATACAGATGACGGCCACGTGTCGCATCATTTGATTTCGTATCATCAGGAATGACAATTTTTCGACAGATTGGAACCCGTTAGGGTTTAGTTTAGTTACGGTGATCTTGTGCGATCCTGATGCCAAGTCCAAAGGAACCACTGCTTCCCATATATGAGTGCTTACGGCTGGCTCAACTCGTAGCTTTAACAATTCACTCGCAACGAAAGCGAATCTCACCTCTTATGTTTGAGTGTAATTTTTCGATTTGTGTCACTTTAGCAGCCTTCGCAAAGGTTGAACCCGAAGCATTCGGATAGAAATCTGTGAGGTCAGGTTGTGAAGAGCGGCGCTGCCGCGATCCTGCAATGATTGAACTCATCAATGACCGTCAGTTGTGCGCGCGCCGGATCGATCCTCGAATATGCGGACTCGCTAAGCGCCCAAAGGTGCGTGCTTGGCTCGGCTCGCACCCAGTGTTTGAGCGTGCTCCCCGCCATCGCGTAAAGCCGCTTCGTGTGTGGATCTTCCTCGTTGACCCGATCAAGGGGAAAAAGGTTGGCGTCCTGTTCGATGAAGACGCGCGTCCGTGGACCGCCATCGAACACGTTGACCATCAGCCCGAAGGGACTGGGAACGCCAACGACCACTTCGAGTGGCGGCGCCGGCTTTGCGAACGGGAGGGTTCTACTGAAGATGAGGCGTCCAATCGTCTCATCGCGCGCTGAGACGAAATCGGTCTGGTACTCGTTCCCGTCTATCGAGAGCATGTGCCAGCCCTGTGGAGTGCCATCGCTCCCTATAGCGTAGGGATTGCCAGAAGCATCCAATGGGCCGCTCCACCATGAGCCGGATAGAGCGGCGATTATCTGATGATGATGAGGATGCTCAGCACACCCAAAATAATGATGTTCGCTTGTGTGCATATGACCCGAAAAGCTTACTGCCTTCCTGCCGCGCAGAATTCTCAGCAAAGCTGGAGCATCGCTTGTCACACAAGATGGGTCAGCGGAGTGACTGGATGCGAGCGGAATATGCGCGCAGATCACGATAAGCTTGTCTTCGGGCGTGAATGAAAGCAGGTTGCGGATGAAGGTTAGGCCTGCATGCCCAATGCGCCCTTCATACGACCCGCCTGGCAGCGGATGGACATTGTCGAGCATAACGAACAGAGTGTCGGAGTACTCAAAAGCGTATGTCGGGGGACCGAACGTCGCGCGCCATGTGTCGAGTCGATGCTGCGGGGTCGGCGCATCGCAATCATGATCGTGATTGCCAGGAAGATGCCAGACAGGCGCGTCTATTCGTGCCGTCTGCTGAAGATAAGACGGATAAACGTCCAGATTGTCGCCGGCGATGTCTCCCAGGGCTAGCGCAAAAGCGACGCCACGCTGTCCGGCGATCTTGTCCATAACGTACTGCAGGAAGGCTATTTCGCGTTGGTCTGCCGGCTGTGGATCGGCATAAAGGAGCGCCGTAAAGGCTTTCGGTTCAGGCTCCCGCTCGAGCACGAAATCAACTGATAGGGGCAAGGGTCCGGTTGCCGGAGCGCCCCCATAGCGCATGCCTGTGGGAGAGCCGAGTGGGTTGTGATTGCGCCAGAAGATCGGGAGCCCGGTCTTTGCGTCGCGTGGCGTCGCCCAGTGCGCTGGTTTGATTACGAATACCCCGTCTCGCACGGGCAGGGCATACGCCCCATTGTGATCGGTGCGCGTGACCTCCAGGCCATTTGATACGAGTACTCCTGGAACGCCAGCGATGACCCCATGCGTGAGATGAGTGACGCGTCCTCGAACGATGTCACTGGGCGAACCAGTCGATCGATTGGCCGCAAGGCAGCCTGTGGTCAGCGCGCATGCGGTAGAGCTGAGAAAATGGCGGCGTGTCCATCGCTTGTATTCGCGCATTCTTGTCTCCTGCCGCGGACACCTGGCAGGGTCTCACTTGATTCATGCGACATGGGTTCTACGATTGCGCGACGGCGGTATGACAGCGGAGTATGTCTTACCCCTAGGCATTGGCGGAGGAGCGCCCTTGTAAAAGTAGGCCTACGCGTTCTATCAGGGCTGCCATGCTGAACGGCTTTGCAATATAATCGTCGGCTCCCGCGGTGAGGCCGGCTGCGCGATCATCTTCATGCCCAAGCGCGGTCGCCATAATGATCGGGATTTCATCCCTTAGCGCATGTCGACGCAGCCAACGGCAGAGATCGAGCCCGGAGCGCCCAGGCAAAATCCAATCCAGAATGACGATGTCCACGGCGTTGACGGCCAAGTACGCCTCCACTAAGTCGCCACGCGAGATCCACTCGACGTTGTAGCCTGCGGCTCGCAAGTTGTAGGCAATGACGAGCGCGAGGGTCTCGTCATCTTCGACAAGAAGTACGCGAGGCGCCGGGATGACTACTGGGTCCCGTTGTTGCGCACGCGACGATCCGGCCGCAAGCAGGTTTGGCAGCGTGGGATGTGTGGCCTGCGTGCCTGCGTGGGCGTCTCGAATGAGGTCGCGCATCTAGTCGGTTCACCCGAAAGGTTAAGTTACGGTCTGGACACCCGACCCCATGTGTCAAATACAGCCGACTCGAAATGATCCCCGGGAAAGACGACGAGCGCATGACAGGCCGATCATGAGATCTCCTGTTATCATTGCAGTACATGCAGCCTATGCTAGCGAAGCAATCTGAAATCATTCCGGAGTGCAGTTGAAAGTGGAGTGACTAACGTGCCCATGTTCGCGAGTGCGCATATGGCCGCGTGGTTTCAGATGCTGGAGGTTACACGCGCCGAATCCCCGCTGTCGTTTATAGCGTGGGCGTAATCTAAACGCGCGAGAGTGCGGCGGAAGAGCTTTTAGATGAATCCCCGGCCATTACCGTTGGCCGATGATGAAACCCGGTTCCCGACAAGCTTGACTGAAACATGGTGGGGGCGACAGGCTAATTTGCAGGGAAGATTTTCCGCCATGCGCCGTCGATTTCCTCTCTTGAGGCGTCTAGTGGCTGGCCGATCGAATGCCGTTACTTGAGTAAACGTTCTACGATCTCATTTCGATCGAGGGCTTTTACGACAGCGGCCACCTTTAGGAAGCCCGGCAGGGCACCAACATGCTCCGCCAATTATCTTGGCTGTTGGCGGCTAGCCCGATCGATCTCCTTGAGCATCTTGGGGAAATCCGTCCTTATTGACCGAGCAATAAGGAACTGTGGCGCGCTGAATTTTGGCGCGACAAGCGCATCGTAGGAAAGGATCGTATCCTTTCCATCCGTCCGAAGGGTCCATGCCCCGTCGGACGCTTTCATGTCGCCAGATAGAAGGCGAAAGGACAGGCGGCGTGGAGGCTCAAACTCGTTGCGCACGGTTGTCCGCATTTTCGGTAGGAGTGGGGGATTGATAACGTGTTCACGAACGTCCCACCGTCCGCGCGGATCGCGCTCGGATATGCGGCAACTCTCAAGATGAAGGATGATTCTCGGGGCCCCCACGCAATCGGAAATGACAGCCCAGACCGCTTCCGGAGCGGCGCTTATCCGGATGGACGCACGAACCTGCATGACTTCGCCCTTGTCCGATTGTACCGGCGCGACGCTGATAGACGGTTCCATTCCGGCGGCAGGTAATGCTGCAATCAGGATGATCGCCACAGACGATATGTAACGGATTAAGCGCATTTTCCAGCCTCCCGGCAAAACATGCTCAGAGCATGATTACATTGTCGTGAAAGGCGACCGCTCTCGCGCCGGACTGCGCTCTGCTGCCCGACGTAAATCTGTCGTAAAATCAGGCTAACTAGTTACAATGCGAATCTTGATGCTTTCCGACGTCTATTTCCCCCGTGTAAACGGCGTATCAACATCCATCAATACATTCCGTGACGATCTGATCTCGCTTGGACACACCTGTGTCCTGGTGGCTCCGGAATACCCGAGCCCGCCAGAGCGGCCCGATGATCCTGACATTATTCGGCTGCCGTCATGGAGAGTCCCTTTCGATCCGGAGGATCGCCTGCTCGTGTGGCCTCGGCTCATGGCTTGGGGCCGCACAGTGGCCCGTGGAGACTTTGACGTCATCCATGTGCAGACGCCCTTTACGGCGCATTATGCTGGATTACGTCTCGCTCGCCGGATTGGCGCTCCGATTGTGGAAACCTATCATACGTATTTCGAGCATTACCTGCATCATTATGTACCTGCGCTGCCCGAGACATGGACGAAGGGCTTCGCGCGCCGGCTGACTGTCTCTCAGTGTCATGCGGCAGACCAGATCATTGCGCCATCTCCGCAGATGGCGGATGCGCTGCGCGCCTACGGCGTGACCGCTCCCATCGCCACGCTTCCGACGGGTCTTCCAGCAAGCGCTTTCGTCAAGGGGGACCGATCCGGTTTCCGCGCCAGGCACGCCATCCCTGAATCGAGGCCGGTAGCATTGTTCGTGGGACGGGTCGCGCATGAAAAGAACATCGATTTTCTCCTGCGCATGCTTGCGGAGCTTCGCACGACCATTCCTGACGTCCTCTTGTTGATCGCGGGAGAAGGGCCGGCTGAAGGACACATCAGGACTGCTGCTGCGTTGCTCGGGCTGGAGCAGAATGTGCTGATGCTCGGAAACATGGACCGCGGGCAGACGCTGCGCGATTGCTATTGCGCCGCTGACGTTTTCGTCTTCGCGTCTCGCACCGAAACACAGGGTCTGGTGCTCCTTGAGGCAATGGCCCAGGGCACGCCTGTTGTTTCGACAGCGGTCATGGGAACGGCCGATGTCCTGTCCGGCATGCACGGGGCGACAGTCGCTCCCGAGAACGAAGTCGAGTTTGCCCGACTGACGAAGGAATTGTTGAACGCCCCGGGAAGGCGCGCGGCGTTGGGTCGCCTCGCTGTCGCTGATGCTGAAATGTGGTCGTCGAGCCATCTCACGCAGCGGCTTCTGCATCTTTACCAGTCGGTTAAGGCTCGCCAGCCCTGCGATATGGAGGCTGCATGATCGCCCGCTCGTTGTTCGCCCGCGCGGACACTGCCGAACAACGGCTTTGCAGGCTTGCAAATCATTCATGTAGGCGGTCTGGGGTCCGCCAGTTTTTTCGCATGGTCAGTCGGTTGGGCGACGGCGTCTTCTGGTACACGCTGGTCGCTCTCATGCCGTTTATCATGGGCGTGAATAGACTTCACGAGGGCCTCGTCGCTTCCAGCCACATGCTTGCGGCAGGCGCCGTCGGGCTCGTCACCTATAAATTGTTGAAGTCAAAGTTGATTCGAGAGCGCCCTTTCATATCATTCGACGCGATCGAATGCGCCATGGCGCCGCTAGATCGTTATAGCTTCCCATCCGGGCACACGTTACACGCCGTGCTATTCACAAGCCTCGCAATCGCCTATGCGCCAGAGCTTTCGATTCTTCTCATACCATTCGCAGCACTTGTCGCTTCGTCTCGGGTTGTTCTGGGGCTGCACTATCCCTCCGATGTTCTGGTTGGTGCATTGATTGGATGGTCAATTGCTTGTCTGAGTTGGCTGGCTATCCCAAGCTGAATGCCGAGCCGCTTAGCATAGCGTGCAGGCATCGTTTTTTGTCATAGGACCTTCGCAGTCGTTCGCTGCCGCCAGCGCCTCATCAATGAGCAGGAGGCGGGCGATGCTTGTCTTGAGTATCGCTGCATCGCGAGAGCCGGCGACGCGTCGGTCTGCAACATGCCTTCAATCCCCACCTTCGATAAGGTGGCTCAGACCATTCTCTCGTCGTGGGTTGCCAGTAGATCACTGGCGTCACGACGACGCCGGATGGCCGCACGATTTTTTAACACCAATGGCGAGGATTTTGCAGCGCGTAAACTTACGAGCAATTGGCCGGACGGCCACGGAAAGTTACCCCGCTCGGCTAACGTCGTGATCACGCGCGCCGACAACGGCGGCACCGGTTCCTGACCGTTCAGGATACGGCCGCCCTACCCACGTCTGTGCCGGCGGCGCTGTCACATCAATGTCGCGATATTGTCTTATTCATTTTCGTTATCGACGCCCGCTTGTTTCGATCTTGTCTCGTATCGATCGGTATTCATCGGGTGGTTTGGTATTGCGCCCGCAGGCGCGCCTCCGGAGTTGACAGGCCATGAGTTTCAAGCCCCTTTTCGCCGCCATCGTTCTGTTGCCGATTGCGGCGCAAGCGCAGGAAGCGCGAACGTTTAATCGAATTGCGACGATCGAGGCTGTCCGTATGTTGCCGCCGGATCGCGACAAGGTGAAGCGTTCGATCGCCGAGATTGTCGCGGCAAGCGAGGACGGCAATACACTTGTCTATGTGGATGGCGAACAGAATGGACTGGGTTTTGTCGACATCCGCGATCCGGCCGCGCCTCGTCCGGCAGGCTTCCTGGCGATGAGCGGCGAACTGACCTCCGTCACAGTCCGCGGGCCGCGCGCATACGCCGTTTCCGACACCTCTCCAAACAAGCGCGAGCCGTCGGGTTATGCCGCCGTCGTCGAGCTTTCGTCGCGCCGCGAGGTCATGCGCTGCGAGCTCGGCGGGCAACCGGATGCGACTGTCGTGAGCCGAGACGGACGCTTCCTCGTCGTCGTCATCGAAAATGAGCGCGACGAACGTCTCAATCGTGGCGAAATTCCCCAGCTTCCTCCCGGCAATCTGACAATTGTCCCAATCACCGAATCGGGTCTCGACTGCGCCGGTTTGCGGCGCGTTGACCTCACCGGTCTGGCTGCGGTTGCCCCGGAAGATCCGGAACCCGAATTCGTCGATGTTAACTCCCGCGGCGAGGCTGTCGTTACTTTACAGGAGAACAACCACATTGTGATCGTCGACCTTGCGACGGCCCGCGTTACCGCACACTTCTCAGCCGGCGCCGTGACGCTCGAAGGGGTGGATGCAACGAGGGACGGCGTCATTCGGCCAACTCAGCGGCTCGAAAACGTTGTCCGTGAACCGGATGCCGTGAAGTGGCTCGATGACAACCGTTTCGTTACTGCCAACGAAGGCGATTATCGAAACGGATCGCGCGGCTTCACGATCTTTCGCCGAGATGGATCGGTCGAATGGGACTCAGGAAACTTCCTTGAGCACCTTGCCATCTCGCTCGGCCATTATCCCGAAATGCGCTCAGGCAATCGCGGAAATGAGCCCGAAGGGGTTGAAGTTGCCAGCTTCGACGGCGAGCGTTTGATCTTCATCGGTTCCGAGCGCTCATCCCTCGTCACTGTGTGGAGAGACGAAGGCCCGGACCGTGCCCCTACATTCTTGCAGGCATTGCCCACCGGCGTCGCGCCGGAAGGCCTCCTTGCGATACCTTCGCGCGGTCTCTTCGTCGCTGCTGCCGAAGCGGACAATCCGGAGTCCGGCCTTCGCTCGACGCTGACGATCTATCGGCGTAGCGTGGAGCCCGCCGCATATCCGACCATCCGCTCTGAAAATGGACGGGATGGCGCGCCGATTCCGTGGGGCGCTCTATCCGGATTTGCGGCCGATCCGCAGATTGCCGGCAGCCTTTATGCCGTGACGGACTCCTTCTACCGCAACGCCCAGATTCTGAAAATCGACGCGAAGCAGACGCCGGCGCGAATCGTTTCCGCCGTGACTGTGTCTCATGACGGTAAGCCCGCCGACGGGCTGGATATCGAAGGTATTGCAATGCGTTCAGGCGGCGGCTTCTGGCTTGTCTCCGAGGGTAACCCCGAACGCAAGGAAGGCGTGCTCCCCGACCGTTTGCTCGCAGTCTCCGCCACTGGGGCTATCGAATCGGAATACGTTCTGCCCGAGGCGATCGCGAAGCACGCCGTGCGTTTTGGCTTGGAAGGAGTCACTGCGACGGGTGCCGGCGCGGACGAGGTAGTTTGGATGGCGGTTCAGCGAGAATGGAAGGACGATCCAAAAGGGCTGACAAAGATCATCCGCTTCCGCCCCGCCACAAACGAATGGGGCGTTTATCATTATCCGCTCGGCGAGACGACTATGGGCTGGATGGGTCTCTCTGAAATCACCGCCGTTGGCCCGGACGAGTTCATCGTCATCGAGCGAAATAATCAGTGGGGCGACACTGCAATTAAGCGCCTCTACCGGTTCTCCGTCACGGGCCTCTCCGCAGCGGCTCCGGGGGCAACAAGCATTCCGGTGGTGAAGAAGATCCTGTTCCGAGATGTCGTTCCTGATCTTGCGCGCTCGCGTGGCGTTGTGCTCGAGAAGCTCGAGAGCTTTACAATCGATCGCGATGGCGAAATGTACGCGGTCACCGACAACGATGGCGTGCAGGGAACATCGGGAGAGACTCAGTTCCTGCGTCTCGGCCGCGCCCCGGGCCGGTAGACGTATGAGGTGAAAGTGGGCGCCTTCCGTTGCAATTATTAGCCTGATGTGCCCCCCTCTGACCGGATCACCCGGAGGGCTGCGTCAAGGGCTGAGGGCGGATGTACTCTTAGTAGGGAGCGCACGGTCGTCGCAATCTGTTACGTGGCGAGCAGACACATGACTTGCCGGGGCTGCCAAGGCGCACCCCGGCATTTTTAATGCGGAATTTGGCCACGTTGCGTTTTGCAGTCGGAGACTGCCATGGACCGCACAGTTGAGATATGCGGGGGCGTATAATTTGTGCTGCCAGCGAAGAATGCGGTGCCTCGCGGTTTCAGATGGTGCCTGCGTGGAACTCGAGGCTCTATCGCGGATCGATAATCAGCAAGGGGAGTAAACTGCGCGCTGTAGATCAATTTATGTCGTGAATTCAATCAGATATATGTTCTTGGGTTCATTCTCCTTGGCGCGCCA
>CAZYBF010000028.1:26357-32939 GCA_964645525.1 uncultured Beijerinckia sp. | reverse complement strand
GGTTCGCCCTGACTGCGCCCTCCGCCACTTCCTGACACATCGCCTTCAAAGTCATTCAGCCGTTTCCGGCGCTGACGCGCGCTGGAAATTACCGCGGCTCTCGCAAAGCGGCGATCTCTGACTGCGGCCTCACTTCAGAACTTTGCGGGCGAAATCGAGCGTCTCAGCCGACGCGGAAAAGACCCGGGAGATAAGATCCTCCAGATCGTCCCCGGTCATCGGATCCAGATCGAGACTCATTTTCTGCGCATAAGCATGCAGGTCGGGATCTTTCATCGCCTTGTTGAACGCGGCGCGCAACGCATCGGATCTGTCGCGCGGGAGCGAGGGAGGAGCGATAAACGGACGCGTGACCATGTCGGGCGTTGTCAGAAACGTTATGGCTTCAGACATGCCGCTTGGAAGCGAGGATTCGTGAATCACCGGCACGTTGGGCAAGCGTTTATCGCGGTGTGACGAAAACTGGGTCAGAACATTCACGAAGCCACGACGGATCCAATCCGGCTTCGTCACTTCAACGACGCCCCAGCCCGTGCACATTCCGTCCACCTCCCCGCGCTCCATCGCCAGCGCGATGTCATTGGTGGAGGGATAGCCCATGACGATCTTGATATTGTCGCTGTAGAGCTGGCGCAAAATCAGGCCGTAGATATGACCGCTGCCTTGCCCGGTCGCGCCTATCGTGGCGTTTCTGATTTTCAGTTCTTCCAGGCGCTGAAGCCCCCCGCTTTCACGAACCATGCACACCTTTGTGTCGGATGACATGTTTCCGATCCACGTGAGCGACTTGAAGGAAACCTGCGCCTTGTCTCCCTCCAGGGCGCTCATCACCACAAGCGTTGGATTGAAGGTTCCAATCACGCTTCCATCACGCGGCGCGGCCTGCGCGATGTGGCGTAGCGCCGTCAGGCTGCTTGCGCCCGGCATGTTGCGCACGATCGTCTGCGGGGCGCCGGGCAGATGTTTTGTGAAAAACGGCGCCAATGCGCGCGCATAGACGTCGTATCCACCCCCCGGGCCGTAACCGACGATAAGCTCCAGATTTCGACCCTTGTAAAATGTCTCGACATGATCCTGCGCCCTCGAGGGCGTAGTCAGGATCAATGCGAAGAGCGACGCCACTATGCAGGGAAGCCTTGAAGACATCATCGCTCTCTCCCTTCTGGCCGGCTCTGGAAAAATCTGCGTCCCGCCTTTTTGTGCGCTGTGACGGGTGGTGATTGTTCAAGAGCTTCGCGTGAGACCTTCGCTAGAGGATCAGATAGCGCGCTAGAAAAGCGAGAGCCCGGCTCCATGCGTCCTTCGCCGACGCTTCCACATAACGCGTCTGCTCCGGATCCATGAACGCATGGCCGGTGTCGTCATAAATGTGGAAGTCGGTTTCCACGCCAAGCCGCTTGAGTTCGGCTTCAACGGCGCGAACGTCTGCGGGCGGAGGATTTTTGTCATGCACGCCAAAGAAACCGGCGACCGGACATTGGATTGCGCTCAGCCTTTCAAAGACGCTGGGCCCTGCGCCCTGTGCACGCATGACGCCGCCGCCGTAAAAATCAAGGGCGCACCGAAAACCCGGCACGGTGGCCGCCCCAAGCAGGGCCTGCCTTCCACCCATGCAATGACCCATGATGGCGGTGTTTTCAGGAATCGTGCGTGGATGAGCGCGAAGAAAAAGCGTTGCTGCACGCATGTCATTTATCAGGCGCGAATCGAGCAGGTGCTCTTTACGTTTTTTCAGATCGGTCTCAGTCGAGGGCGCATGGTGGTAATGATCGGGAGCGACCACGACATAGCCCTCGGAAACAAGCCTCTCGATGTTATGCCGTGTGAACGAGGCCAGTCCGTGCTGATAGTGCGACAGGAGAATTCCCGGCCGACGCTCCGTCCCCGACGGATGGCCAACCCACATTTCCATCGCGTCGCCATCGACTTCAATCCAAACAGATTCGATCACGCTTGAGTCCTCTTTCAAAGGCGTCCGCCGACGATTGTTTGGAATTGTTTGACTATCTCCGCCGGCGTTTTCATCATCTCTGCGACGACGCGCTGGACTTCCTCGCCGCTTATTGGATCGACCGGGGCTCCAAGGCGCTGCGCGTCTGCAATGAAATCCGGATCGGTCACTGCCTGATCAAATGCTTTTCGTAGCGCGTCGACACGCGTTTGGGGCGTGTCGGGAGGAGCGACGATCACACGCGCCATCATTTGGCTCGTCAGGATAAGATTGATGATCTGCCTCTGCGTCTCAGTCGTCGCGAGGTCTGTCACAAGCGGCGTGTCTGGCAACTCGGTCAGCTTGCGGTGCGAGAATTGAATGAGAATATCGATCTGCTTGTCACGAACCCAATTTGGACGGGCAGCCGTAAGGGCAGACCACGAAATGTTGCAACGCCCGTCGACCTCGCCTCTCTCAAGAGCGATATTCACTTCATTCCCGCCAGGGTATCCTTTGATGGCGTGTAACTGAGCGCCAAAAAGATTGTTCAGAATGTTGACGTGGCTCTCGTTGGTCACGCCTATTTTTAGATCTCTCTTCATGAAATCTGATAATGTCTTCACGCCAGCGGTATGCCACGTAAGACAGATGCTCACATCAACGTTGACGTTGCCAATCCAATTGAAGCGCTCAGGTTCAAACCGCGCTGACGGATTCTTCCAAAGAGCCTCGAATGCGGCATACCGGCTGAATGTCGCGAGGGCCGTCCCGTCTCTGGGCGCGAGATTGTAGAGATGATTGGCGGCCACTAGGCCGTTGGCGCCCGGCGCATTCGAGGCGACAAAAGTTGGATTGCCAGGAAGTCTGGCGCTCATGTGCCGGGCGACCAGCCTGCCGTAGAGGTCAGTTCCGTCACCTGCGGAAGAGCCAATGTAGATGATCAGTCGCTTGCCACGGTAGAAGTCCGCGAGGTCGTCGCTTCGCGCTGTCTGAGGAGCAAAACTCACCAGAAAGGACGCCAGAACGAGGAACGCAGCCACCGGACGTGGACAAGCAAAGCCCGTCGCTCCCATGATTCCTCCCCGGTTCTTATCTTGCTCCGGAATTAAAAGACGTTCCGCCGGCGTTAGCAAGGGAGCCTGTCTTCAGTTTAGCTTTAGATCGGGGAGCGGCGCCCATGGTCGGCTGCGTTTGCTCCAGGCATTCGGCGGGAACTGATGCGCGATGCTGGCGCCAAGCGGCTTTCTCACATATCCTGCTTTTGAAAAAAACGTCACTGGGGAGGACAGCTTGCGTCGCAAACTCGCCACCATTGCGCTTTCTGCATTCGCAGGTGTTGCAGCCAGCACGATCGCGCAGGCTCAAACCACCAATATTCTCACCATCGACAGGCTTGTGGAGCACACGTCCACCGTGCCCGCGATCAAGGGCGAAAAGGTCGGCTTGTTTGTGCGCGAACGAATAGCCGCCTCGATGCTGGAAGCGCCGCCGGGCAAGTCTTTCGAGCGCAAGGTCGTGTTAATGGTCCACGGCGGCTTTTCGCCCGCGACCCTCGCTTTCGACGTTCAGTATCGCGATTACTCATGGATGGAGCATCTTGCGCGCGAGGGCTTTGACGTATTCACGATGGACATGACCGGTTACGGCCGCTCTACGCGTCCGCCGCAGATGGACGACCCTTGCAATCTTTTGCCCGCGCAACAAAAGGAGATCGTCCCGAAGACGCTCCCCCAGCCATGCGCGCCGAATTATCCCTTCGAGCTCGTCAACAGCGACAGTGAGAGCGACGATATCAACGCGGTCGTGGATTACATCCGCAAGCTTCGCGGCGTGGATAAAATCTCGCTTCTTGGCTGGTCGGGCGGCGGCATCAGAACCGGCACGTTTATTGGGCGCCATCCTGAGAAGGTTGACCGCTACGTAATCTGGGCGTCATCCAATTACAGCCGCAAAAATCCCGATGCTGCGCCCGCTGTCCTTCCTGCGGCCGGCGCTCCCATAACGTTTCAGACACGAACCGTTGGCACGGATCGCCGTTGGCTCGGAACGCAGAAATCCGCAGCAATGATCGAACCCGGCGTGCCCGATGTTATCGCGGCGCTTAACCAGCTCGCCGATCCGCTGGGCGCCACATGGGGGCCCGGCGGTTTGCGCGCGCCAACCCGCACCTATTGGGGATGGAACGCCAATGGCGCCAAAAAAGTGCAGATTCCGACGCTCATCATGGTTGGCGAATATGACGATCTCACACGTTCGAATCTTGAGCTGATGGAGGATCTGGGCGCGAGGGAAAAGGTCTTTCTTGGCATCGCAGGCGGCACGCATTTCATGAATTGGGAAACCCAAAGACGCGTGCTGCATAAGGCGTCCGCCGACTGGCTGAAGAACGGCTCTCTCAACGGCGCCACGACAGGCATGTTCCGCGCCGATGAGAATGGCGTGATCGCGAAGAAATAACGCAAGCGACGCGGGATTAGTCAGGCTGCGACCGTCAGCAGAATGTCCGTCAGTCGTTCGGGTATTTCGACCTGAACGTTGTGACCGGAGGGCACGTCGAACACGGTCCAGCCGGCAGACTTGCAAGCGTCATAGAAGCTATCGAAGTTTGGATTGGGAAAGTCTCGCGCGCGAATGTACGTTTTGCGCGCGATACGCTCTCGAGCGCCGGTGAGTTTGATTGGATCAAGCGACACGCCAATCGGCTGAGGCGTCGCCTTCGCGAGCAGCCATTTGCTGTCTGCTTCCTTCATTCCCTTGCTTGTGCTCGGCGTGGGCGGCCGCGACACGTCACCCTGTTTGATCGCCGCAAGAACGGCCTCCCGGCTTTGGGGCGAATTCAAGTCGAGACCTTTCTGCCCATTGGCGGGCAAGAAGGCGTCGAGAAAGACAATTGACCCGATAGCCTTTTCGACGCGCTCGACAGCCCCCGAGATCGGCCACCCGCCATAGGAATGCCCCACGAGCGTGACGTTCCGCAGGTCCTCCCATTCGATCAGGTTGACGATGTCCGTGATATGCGTCTCGAGACTTATGTCCTTGCTCATGAGATGAGACCGGTCGGCAAGGCCCGTCAGCGTCGGCGCATAGACCACATGACCTTTCGCCCGCAGCAGCGCCGCGACATACTTCCACACATAGCCTCCGCCATACGCTCCGTGAACAAGAACGAAAGTCTTCTTCGCTTCGGTTTGCGCGGAGGCGCGATCATGGGAAGCGGACAAGAAACCGGCGGCTGCGCCGATTGTTGCGATCGACGCGATTGAGCTACGTCGCGTGGGCATGAAATTGCTGCTGTCACTCATAGACCATTCCCTTTTTCCCGACAGCCTGAGCGCGTTCGAGCAATCCAAGCGCACGCCGCCGCACATAAGGCTGCAGCGCATCCGACCGATCAGAACGCAAATCCTGCTGCCTCATTTCTCTATTTTCTTGCGGATTTCGAGCGGGCTGCGCCGACATTCTGCTTGATCCAATCCAGGATCCAGTCTGCGACCTGCAGGTTATTGATGTCCATCATCATCATATGTGTGTTTCCTCGCACGCCTTTTTCATAAGTGGCGAGAAAAGCGGCTTTTCCGCCTGCGTCTGAAACAAGCGAAGTTGCGGCTCGGCATTCTGCGTCGCCATTCCAATTGTGATCGCCGGCCACATTCAGCCATGGGACGCGGGCCATGATCTTCACCTGGTCAGGCGTAAGGTTACAGCCCGTACGCCCTTCGACATTGATATAGCCCTTCAACAAATCGGGCCGTGCGAGCGCCGTTTGCGTGCCATAAGTTCCCGACTGCGAATGAACCATCAGCATCGCCGGTCCGATCTTGTCCAGCAACGCAATGAGCGCGCTGACGGTAGGTTGAGGCGACTGGCGCAACGTCACCTCAGAATTGGGCACAAGTTGCGACATGTATTGATCGAGATGTTCTTTGGGAAATTTGGAGTCCGGCCACCATTCATCGGGCTTGGGGCCAAAGCGAAACACGCCCCATGCGCGCTCATAAGTGAATTGGACGATTCCGCTCTTGGGAATGAGGCCCGCATCACCCTTTGTCTGCGCTTGATTGATGGCCTCAGGGTTCCAGCCTGAGCGCGCCCGGCCTGCATGGTCGACGACATAGACCGTGTAACCCTTGCGGAGGAAGTATTGCTTCCAGCCATCCCGCCCATCGGGCGTCGTATCGTACGTCTTTCCCGTATGCCCTGAACCATGCACCATGATGATCGGAAGCGCGGCTGGATTCTGTCGCTTGGGCACGGAATATTCGACATACATTTGATTGACGACGACTCGTCCACCCGGCGCTTGACCGCCGGGGTTTTCCGTCCTCACCACTTCGCCGTTGATGAAGAAGCTACCCTGCTCGCGCAAGATAGGCGGCTGCGCCGCGGTCGCTGAAGGCGACCAGGAAATCGTTGCCGCGCAGAGCGCGAAAACGCGAAATGCAACCTTATGGATCGACATCCTATCCTCCGTTTTCGCCTGTTGGTGATGCGACATGCTGGCGCGCGCGCCACACAACCGGCGCGTCATATGGTTTTCGAAAAGGCGCAGTCGGAAATCATGATCGTCGCCGGCGGACAAAACCGACGAGGCAGCCAACCCAGCTCCGCCACCAGATTGCGAGCGCAAGGTCAAAGATGTCGAAGGGCGA
>CAZYBF010000028.1:0-26257 GCA_964645525.1 uncultured Beijerinckia sp. | reverse complement strand
CGAAGGGCGACGAGTCTGCGCAAGTTGAGCCGATAGCGGCTCGCGGACGCCCGACACATCGCGCTCCTCCCATAATCGTTCGAGCGCTTTTTCAGGCGCTTGCAAGCAGACTAGGCCTGGCTCGACTCGAGCGCAAGCCGAGTGCGCGCGCCCTCGCCTGTTTCATATTCAGGAACAAGGTTGATTTGAGAGCGCGGACGGCGCGCGCATATGCGCGCGCCACTCATACGCAGCTCCGCCTCAATCCTCGTGATCGCCGATAGGGCCGGCCACAAGATCAATGATCTCGATCACATTGCGGTCAGGATCATGGAAATAGGCGCTGCGGCCATGGAACGTGCCCGTTGAGCGATCCTCTTCCTTGAAGATGCGCACGCCCTTGCCGGCGAGAAACGTCTTGGCGCGATCGTATTCCTCAGCGCTCACGCGAAAGGCGGTGTGGATGTCGTGCTGGTCGCCGGGATTAGGATCGATCGGATTTTCCGAATAGGTCAGGACGAAACAGACGCCATGGCCTTCCATGAAAACCATATGCCGGTTGCGTCGCAACTTCTTCAGCCCGAGAATCTGCGTGTAGAACGCCTCCGAGCGATCCAGATCCTTCACGGGAATCGTGAAGTGCACGAAGCCGGACGTCTGCAGCATATGTCGATCTCCCTAACCTTCGGCCGGTCTTGCGCAGCTCACGCGTGCAAGCGGAACCTGTGACGGCCGTATTCCATCGCCGCGCTGTCCCATGACAACGAATGATGCGCGCTCGCCGCATAGACGTCGCGAAACTGTCGTTGCAAATCGCTGTCGAGAAACAACGCGCGCCCGCCTGCGCAATTGAACAGGCGGCTGGCCGCCTGCATGGCGAGCTGGGCGGCGAAACAGCAATTGCGCTTGCCGGCGAGCTGCATCTCCTGCGTGACGGTTTCGCCGCGCGCGAGCGCCTGCATGGTCTCGCGCAGCGCGCCCATGTACATGCGCTCCGCAGCCTCGATTTCAGCGGAGGCGAGGCCAGCTGTCATCTGCGCGCCCGGCGCGTCAGCGACCGCCTTGCCGCGCGACTTGCGCGGGCCGGTGAATTCATAAAACGCCTGCAGCAGGCCCTGCGCCGCGCCCACCGCGACAGCGGCGTAGCTGCCCGCGGAAACGCCGCCGCGCGGCATGCGGTAGACTGGAGAAGGGTAGAGACCGCAGCCGGGCGCCGTGCCCGCGTCGTAATCAGATTTCAGGATCACGCGGTGATCGGGGACAAAAGCGTCCTTCACCTCGAAACTGCGGCTGCCGGTGCCTACGAGCCCCATTGTGCTCCAGTCGTCCTTCAGCTCCACATCTTTTTTGGGGATGAGCGCCATGCAGCCGATCTTCGCGTCGCCCTCTTCGATGAAGCCGCCGCACATGATCCAGTCCGCGTGGTCGACGCCGCTGCAAAAGCCATGGCTTCCGCGCCAGACGACGCCGCCTTCCACGCGACGCGCGCGCCCCACCGCCGCCACCGCGACGCCCAGATGCGTGCGCGGATTCTCACGCCAAACATCGGCTTGCGCGGCCTGCGAGAAATTGGCGAGCTTCAGCGGATTGTCCGCAAGCACCATATAGACCCAGGCCTGCGAGGCGCAGCCGCGCGCGAGGATCTGAATGAGCGCGCAGAGCACGTCATAACCCATCTCCTGCCCGCCATAGGGATGCGGGCGACAGGCGGCCAGCAGGCCGCTCGCCTCGAGATCGACGACCGTCTCTTCGGGACAGCGTCGCAGAGCCTCCGCCTTCGACGCGCGCGCGCGCAAGGTGGGCACGAGCGCATGCGCGGCTTCAAGCAGCGCCTCGGCGCGGGCGTCTTCGCCAATGAGGGGCATGTCGAGCATTCAGGGCTCCTGCTGCAGGCGCCGGATGCGCTCCACCACGTTGGGGGGCGCCTTATAGGCTTGCGCGATGAGCTGCGCGATCTGGTCGCCCGTGCGCGGCGTGTCGGCGCCAAGTTTCATCTTGTCCTGTTCGGCGAGAAACTCCGCGTCGTTGATCGCCGCCCAGAAGGCCTTCCGCATACCGTCGACCCGTTCCTTAGGCGTGTCAGGCGGGAGCAGATATGGCCGGCCGATGCCAAGCGGGCCCACCGCCACCTGCCACAATTGCCGGTCTTCCTCGCGCGTCAGAAGATCGAAGATGAAAGGCGTGTCAGGCAGGCTCTTTTCTTTCTCCGCGCCCATTTGCACGAGCAGATTGACCTTGCCCTCCGGGATCCATGTGGGACGCGTCGCCATGAGGCTGTTGTAGAACGCGCTCGGATAACCGTCGATCTCGCCGCGCTCCATGGCGAGCAGCGCGTCGTTCTGGCCCGGGTAGCCGACGATCAGCTTCATCTTGAGGCCAAGCGTCTCGTTCACGAGGCGCGCGTAAAAGCTCGGCGTGGAATTGCCGCCTGAAGAGCCCATGCGCAATTCTTTGGTCTGCGCTTCCTTCCACGTTTTAGCGGGCGAGGCGTGCCAGACGGTGACGATGCTGGTCTCAACGCTGGGCGAGCCGAGCCAGTTGAATTTCGTCGCGTCATACTGCGCCTGTTTGGTGCCGAACAGGGGCTCGAAAGGCGTATTGTTCTGCACCGCGCCGATGGCGGATCCATCCTTCGGGGCGATCGAATAGAGATGGTTCGTCGCGACGATGCCGCCAGCGCCCGGCATGTTGCGGACTGCGACCGTGGGCGCGCCCGGCAGATGTTTGGGAATGTAGCGAGCCAGCATGCGGGCGAGCGTGTCATAGCCGCCCCCGGTGCTGGAGCTGACCACGAGACTGACCGTGCGGCCCTTGTAAAAATCCTCGAGCGGATCCGCATGCGCGACGCCCGGCGCCGCCAAGAACGCCGCAAGGACCACGGCCCGGCGCAGAACCGCCCGCTTCGAACTTTCCCTCATGCCTCACTCCCGGCCAACCCTTGGCGCAATTTTATTGCCAGGCAGTCTTCGCCCCTTTTGGCGCCCCGTCAAGCGCGACAGGCAAGGCGACGGCCAAGCGCGGTCAAGCGCGGCCCTTTGCGCCGTGCAAGCGGCTGGGCTAAGACGACCGCAGGGATTGAAACGACAACAGGAGAAGCATCCATGGCCCGCGTCTCGCGCCTCGAGCCGTCTTTGTCCGCCGCCACGACAGGCCTCGTCTTTTTCGATGCGCTCAACGGCTATCTGCACTCGGGCGACCCCAAAAAAGAGGCGTTTCTGGCGGAGCGCTCCATACTGCCCAACATGCAGCGGCTCCTCGCGGGCGCGCGCGGCGTGGGCATGACCACTTTCTATCCCTGCGGCGCCCATGCCGATGATGGATCGGACACGGTTCTGCGCCTGACCGACACGGACATGGACCTCGGCGAAGGCGGCGGCGCGGACAAGCCGATCAAGCCGCGCTTCACCAAAGGCTCGAAAGCGGCGGAGATTGCGCCGGAGGTGGCGCCCGCGCAGGGCGACGTCGTCATCCCCAAGCGCCGCTGGAACTCCTTCCACCAAACCGACCTCGACCTGCAATTGCGCGTGCGCGGCATCGACACGATCATCATCTGCGGCGGTTCAACGGACGTAGGCATCGCGAGCACGCTGTTTGGCGCGCGCGACCTCGACTACGGCATCGTCGTGGCGCAGGACGCCTGCTATTCCATGCGCGGCAACAACAATGAATTCTTCATGACGCGCGTGTTTCCCCGCATGGGGCGCGTCATGAACGTCGACGCCATCGTCGCCCTGATGAAGCCATAGGAGCTCCCATGTCCGCCCAAACAGCGCTGGAGAACGCAGAGATCGTTTGCGATAATGGCATGCCGGCTTTCGTCAGTCGTCCCAAGGACGCGCAAGGCCCTCTGCCTGTCGTTGTTCTGATGCACGAGCGTTACGGCCTGGTGCAACATACGCGCGACCAGGCGATGCGCTGCGCGCGCGACGGTTATCTCGTGATCGCGCCGAACTTCTTCTTCCGCCATCCTGACCAGCCGGCGCTGAACAAGGGCGACAGCCGTTATGACATGACCGACCCGGAATCGGTGGAGTTGATGGACGCGGCTCTCAGGGCGGCGCGCGCCAATCCGCACGCTGACATGACGCGCATATGCATCGCAGGCTATTGCCAGACCGGGCGTCATCCGCTCATCTACGCCGCCCAGCGTGACGTGAAGGCCGTCGTCATCTGGTACGGCGCGGCCTCCAAACGCGAATGGGAGACCAACGCGCGCCAGCCCGAGCCGCTCGACTCCGTCATCGCGAAGATGAAATGCCCGGTTTTCGCGGCTTTCGGCGCGCTCGACCACATTATCTCGATCGACGACGTGACGCGTCTGCGCAACAGCATCGAGGCCAATCGCCTGAGCTATCACATCGCCGTCTACGCAGGCGCGCCGCATGGCTGGCTGAACGACACGATGCCCGGTCGCTATCGCAAGCCGCAGGCGGAGGCGGGCTGGGCCGCCCAGCAGGCCTTTCTCGCCGCGCGCCTCAAGGGCGATGGAGCCAGCGACCTCGTAAGCTGGCGTTTCGAGAGCGACATCAGCGCCGATTACGACTTCTCGAAAAATAAGCGGCTGGAGTAAGAGGCGCCTCGCCTCGCGCCTCTCATTGCGGGACGAGAATAGCCCCGCCGTTCATGGCGATCGCCTGCCCCGTCATATAGGCCGCGTCGGCGCTGAACAGGAAGGCGGCGAGCCCTGCCATGTCTTCGGGATAGCCGATGCGGCCGAGCGGGATGCGCTGGCGCCCACGCGCGATCAGTTCCTCCGGCGTGGCGTTAGCGAGCGGTTGCGCAGTCATCGAAACGCCGGGAACGATCGTGTTGCAGCGCACGTTGTGCTGCGCCCATTCCAGCGCCACGGTCTTGCCGAGAGAGAGCAACGCGGCCTTGGAGCAGGCGTAGCCCGCCCCGTTCACCGCGCCCTCCAGCGCGCGCCCTGAAGCGATATTCACGATGACGCCGCGCCGTTGCGCGATCATGCCCGGCCCGAAAGCCTGAACGAGGCGGAACGGCGCCGTCAGATTGATGCGCAGCGTCCGCTCGAATACGTCAGGCGGCATATCGAGGAGGGCATGACGCGGATAGATGCTCGCGTTGTTGAGCAGGCCATAAGGCGCGCCGTAAAGGCGCAGACTCGCCTCGACCGCGCGCGCGACGCTCTCCGCCTCCGCGAGATCGACATGGACGAAGGAAGCCTCGCCGCCCTGCGCGCGAATTTCGCTCTCGATCGCAAGGCCCAGATCAGCGTCCACGTCCCAGATCGACACGCGCGCGCCAAGGCCCGCGAGCCTTTTGCAGAAAGCGCGGCCAAATCCGCCGCCGCCGCCAGTGACGACCACATGGTCCGCAGGGCGCAGACCGTCGCGTTCGATTCCATCCTCGCTCATGCGAACTCCTGCGCAGGCGCGCGTCGCTTTCCCTCACGCTGTATGGCGTGCGATGAAATCCAGCACGTGCCGATTGAAGACGTCCGGCGCCTCCCAATAGAGCGCATGGCCGCATTCGGGAACGATCACGACTTCGTTCGACGGAATGCGCGCGGCATAAAGGCGCAGCAAAGGCGGCGGCAGCCAGAGATCCGCGCCGCCCGTCATTAGAAGCGTGGGCGTGCGCATGGTCTCGAGCGATTTCCAGCTGATGTCGTTGACGGGCGTGGGGCCCTTGCGTTCGCCGGTGAGCGCTTTGTGCTCAAGCGCCAACCATGCGGCGACGCCCTCGGGACAGGCCGCACGATAGGACGGCCCGATCTCGCGAAAATCCGGCGGCATATCGTCGAAACCCTTGGGGCGCAGGCGTTCGCTCAATTCAAGATAGTCAGGCTCACGCACGCCGCCAACGCTGGACGACAGCGTAAGCGAGTAAAGACGTTCGGGATAAGAGAGCGCGAAATCCACCAGAATGGCGCCGCCCGCGGCGGAGGCGACCGCATGAAATCTACCCACGCCTAAGTGGTTCGCGAGCTCATAAAGATCGACCGAGGCGCTGCCTGGATGAGCCTTGTCCACGGGCGCCGATCCATAATGGCCGCGGCGCGAATAGCCGATCACACGATAGCCAGCCGCCGCGAAGGCAGGCTGCTGATACGGCCAGACAAGAGCGCTCCCCGTGGCGGGATGCGAAAAGATCACCGCAGGCCCATCCCCGCCGGTGTCCCAGTAAAACAGGCGGCCGCCGCCGGGCAGCTCAGCGACCCCTTCCTTCGCAGGCGCCTGAACGGGAATCGGCGTCGGCGCGATCACGTCGGCGCGCCTTCGCGCGCAAGCCTGCGCGCCTCACGCGACAGGGACACGCTCACTAATGCTTTAGGTTGAGATGTCTGCGGCGGCATGGGCATGACACATCCGGAGCGTGACGCAAACGACGACAGCTTGCACAACGGGACGAGCTGGATAGACTATCCAATAACAGACAATCAACGGGAGGAAAACATGCCCAGCCCCTCGGGCGGCGCCCCAGACACGATTCACATCGCATTGCGGAAATGATTGCGACGCCCTGCGCCGCTTTTGCGCGCGCGCCTGCTGACGCCTGACAAGACCAGGGCGCCGGACGAGAAAACATTCTCCTGAGCGGAGACAGATGGGGGAAGGATGACAAGCGCGCTTGAAGGAATTCGCGTCGTTGAATTCGCGAACTACGTTTCCGGTCCATACGCCGGAATGCTGCTGGGCGACATGGGCGCGGAGATCATCAAGGTCGAAGAGCCGACGAAAGGCGACCCGTTCCGTGGCTGGGGGCGCGTCGAATACTCTCCGACCTTCGGATCGGTCAACCGCAACAAAAAGAGCGTCACCCTGGATCTCAAAAGCCCAGAAGGAAAAGCCCATGCGCGCGCGCTGATCCTGAGCGCGGATGTGGTGATTGAGAATTTCCGCGTCGGCACGATGGATCGGCTGGGACTGGGTTTCGATGGGTTCCGCGAAAAAAATCCGGGCCTGATCTGGTGCTCGATCACGGGCTTCGGGTCAGACGGCCCCTATGCGATGCGCCCGGGCTACGACACGGTGGGTCAGGCCTCAAGCGGCCTGCTGAGCCTGCTGACGGACGTCAACGATCCAAAGCCCATGGGCATATCGCTCTCCGACCATCTCGCCGGGATGAATGCGACCAACGGCATACTGGCGGCGGTGATCGCGCGCGGACGCACGGGCCGCGGCCAGCGCGTGGAGACCTCGCTTCTGGAATCGACGCTCTCCTTCTGCGGCGAGAACGCGGCGCGCTTTTTCGAGAACGGCAAATCGCCGAGCCGCGCCACGCGCACCCATCAGGCGCAGGTCTACGCCTTCACAGACGCGCAAGGCCGCGCCTTCGTGGTGCATCTTTCCTCGCCCACGAAATTCTGGCTGGGCCTGACGCAGGTGGTGGGCCTTCCAGAGCTCGCGGAGGATCCGCGCTTCAAGACCAAAGAGACGCGCGGCAAAAACTATGATGCGCTCCACCGCATCCTCGCCGACGTTTTCAAGACGAATAGTCGCGACCACTGGCTCGCGCTTCTACTGGAGCGCGATGTGCCGTCCGCGCCGCTGAACACGCTCGACGACGTGTTCAAGGATCCGCAGGTCCAGCATCTCAAAATGCGCGTGGACGTGCCGCATCCCAAACTCGGCTCGGTAGGCTATGTGCGCAACGGCGTGCGCCTTTCGGAAACGCCGACCAGCATACGCACCTGTTCTCCTGAACTGGGCGAGCACAATGGGGAAGTGCTCGGCGAATTAGGAAAAGCGCCATGAAACGCCTCGCACTCTGTCTCTGCGCCCTTCTGACCACTGCGCTTCCAGCCGCCGCGCAGAGCGCCGGCGAGTTCTACAAGGGCCGCAAGATGACGCTCATCACCTCCGCCTCCGTTGGCGGGGGCTATGATCAATACGCGCGGCTGCTCTCCCGCCACATGCCCAAACATATCGAGGGCGGGCCCAGCATGATCGTTCAGAACATGCCGGGAGCGGAAGGCATCAAGGCTGCGAATTATCTCTATGTGGCGGCCGCGACCGACGGATCCGTGATCGGCGGGCTCCAACGCAACACCGGGCTCGCGAAATTCTATCACCCGGACAATTCGAATGCGCAATTCGACGCGCGCAAATTCATCTGGCTTGGCTCAACGCAACAGGAAATCGGCTTCTTCCTCCTGCGCAATGCGGCGCAGGCCTCGGACATCGAAAAGCTGCGCGCGAAAGAGATCACCGTCTCCTCGACGTCGCGCAATTCACCCAGCTCCATTTATCCGCGGTTGCTGAATGCGCTCTTCGGCACGAAAATCCGCGTCATCGAGGGCTATGACGGGTCGCAAACCGCGCTGCTCGCCGTGGAGCGCGCGGAAGTGGACGGACATGTCTCAGGCGGAACGTCAGCGAACTTCCGCGCTCGTTTCAGGCCGTGGGAGAAAGCCGGCCAGGTCTCAGTCATCATGCAGCTCGGCATGGAGCGCGACGACGAATATCCCAATGTGCCTACCGCGCTGGAGCTTGCGCCGAATGCAGAGGCGCGGGCGATCTTCGAGATCGCTTTCGTGGAGCAGGTCATGGGCCGTCCGTTCGTCATCCCGCCCAATGCGCCCGCAGATCGCGTCGCCGTGCTGCGCGCAGCCTTCGACAAAACGATGACGGACAAGGATTTCCTTGAGGAAGCCGCAAAACAGGGGGCCGAGATCAACCCGGTCACTGGCGCGCGCATCAACGAATTGCTCGACCGCGTCTATATGGCGCCGCCTGCTCTCGCGCAGCGCGTGCGCGCACTCGTACAATAGGCAAGGCAAAGATGATCCCAGAGATTTCACCTGCGCGCGAATTGCGCGACACCTGCGCGGTGGTCGGCGCGGCGACGAGCAGGCTCGGCAAAGTGCCCGGCGTCTCCAGCCTCGATCTGATCGTGGAGGCGATTTCCAACGCGCTCGATGACGCTGGCCTCAAGCCCAGCGACGTTGACGGCGTTTTATGTAGAGGCCCGGACGAATCCTATTCCCACCATCAGCTGGTTGCGGAGCGGCTTGGCGTAAACGCGCGCTTCTCGACGACGCTCACCAATGGCGGCGCCAGCCAGATCATGTCCGTAGCGCTGGCGGTGATGGCGGTTCGGTTCGGGCTGGCGAAGACCATCGTCTGCGGTTTCGGCCGAGACACCTGGTCGCGCACCCATTCGAGCGAAGAAGCGCGCGTGCGCAACGAGACCCGGCCTGAATCCATGCTGGCGCGTGAATTCGGCCCGGAATATGGCTATTTCGGCGCAACCGCCGCACATGCGCTCGGCGCCACGCGGCACATGCATCTTTACGGGACCACGCGCGACCAGTTCGGCGAGATCGCCGTCGCTTTCCGCGAACATGCGCTGCGAAACCCGGACGCTTCCATGAAGAAGCCGCTGACGATCAGCGATTATCACAATGGTCGGCTGATCGTCGCGCCCTTCGGCATTTATGATTGCAGCCTGCGCTCCGACGCCGCCGGCGCCGTCATTGTCACAAGCGCAGAACGCGCGAAAGACCTCAAGCAGCCGCCCGTTCTCATCAAAGGATTCGGCTTCCACAACAATACACGCGGCTGGTTCGCCGACGACAATATGGTCGTCACCGCCGCCAAACAGGCAGGCGCCGCCGCCTATTCCATGGCGGGGCTTGGCCCCAGCGACGTCGACACTGCGCAAATCTACGATTGCTTCACCTATATGGTGCTTACGCAGCTTGAAGATTACGGCTTCTGCAGGAAAGGCGAGGGCGGCGCCTTCGTCGCCTCCGGCGCGCTGCGTCTGGGCGGCGCGCTTCCCTGCAACACATCCGGCGGCCAGCTCTCCGAGGCCCATTGCGAAGGCATGTTGCAGATCGTGGAAGGCGTGCGCCAGCTGCGCCACACCTATCCGGAGCAAAGGCAGGTGAAAGATGCGGAGATCGCATTGGTCTCCGGCCACGGCGGAAACCAGGTCTGCCATTCCACACTCATACTGGGACGCGCGTGATGAGCGAGACGATCAAAAAGCCAAAGCCCCGCCCCGCGCCCGAATCGCTGCCCTATTGGCAGGCCGCGCGTGAGCACCGGCTCGCATTGCCCAAATGCGACGAATGCAGCCAACATTGGTTCCCACCCTCGCGCACATGCCCGCATTGCCTGTCCACGTCGTTCTCGTTTCAGAATGTCTCGGGCAAAGGCAGGGTTTACAGCTTCGTCACGTTTCACCGCGTCTATCGACCCGCCTTTGAACATGACGTGCCCTATGTGGTCGCGCTCGTGGAGCTTGATGAAGGTCCCCGGCTTCTGTCCAATATTCTGGGCGTCACCTACGACCAGGTGAAATGCGACATGCGGGTCGAAGTCGTATTCGACGATTACGATTCGGAGATTTCGATTCCGAAGTTCCGGCCGACCTGAAGCGCGGCGAGCGGGAGAAACAGACATGGCGATGCGCGCATGGGGTCTTGCTCTGGCCTGTCTGGGAGCGATGGGCGTGTGGGCATGCCCGACGCAGACGGCCGCGCAGGATGCGGCTGAGTTCTACCGCGGCAAAAGCGTCCGCGTGATCGTCGGCTTCAGCAGCGGCGGCGGCTATGATCAATACGCCCGACTGTTCGTACGCCACGCAGGTCGCCACACGCCGGGTGCGCCCACCTATATCGTGCAAAGCATGCCGGGAGCAGCCAGCCTCAAATCCGTCGTCTATCTGGAGCAGGGCGCGCCTGCGGATGGAACAGCGATCGTGACGTTCAATCCCGGGCTGATCTCCCAGTCGCTCACCATTCCCGAACGTGTGAACGTGGACTTCCGTCGCTTCGCCTGGATTGGAAACATCAGTGAGGACTTTCGCGTCTGCTTCATGTGGGGCGCAAAGAACATCAAAACGTTCGACGACGTGAAAGCGGCCAAGGAAATCGTCTTCGGCACTACGGGGGTCGGCACGTCGGCCTATATCGAAGGCCGCATGCTCGACGAAATTTTCGGCGTGAAACTGCGTCAGGTGCAGGGCTATCCGGGATCGGCGGACAAACGTATCGCCATTGAACGGGGCGAGCTCGACGGCGATTGCGGATCCTGGACGAGCTTGCCCGACGATTGGGTGCGCGACCGCCGGATCAATCTCTTCGTTCGCTTCTCGCGCAATCTGACAGCGGACATGCCGAAAGACGTCGTCTATGCGGGCTCGATGATCACGGACCCCGAGGCGAAAGCCACCTATGATCTTCTGATGTCCGGCGCGGAGATCGGACGCCCCTATATCGGCCCGCCCACCATGCCGAAAGATCGCGTCGCCGCCCTGCGCGCCGCTTTCGACGCCACGATGAAAGACCCGGAATTTCTCGCGGACGCAGCCAAACAGCGTCTTGAGGTCAATCCGCAGACCGGCGAGGAAGTGGCCCAGCAGCTCGACGCGATTTATCGCACGCCGGCGGCCGCCATCAAAAGAGCGCGCGCGATCTCCGGCGAGTGAGTCGCGCCGCTCAGCTGGGCTTGTACCAGCTCGGTTTGCGTTTTTCGCGATAAGCCGCGACGCCTTCAATCGATTCGGCGGAGCGGCCCAGACCGCGCGGTTCCCCGCTGGCGTCCGGCTCAGGCGCGCCCGACGCCAGATGCGCGATGCGGCTCTTCAGGAGCGCGCCCGCCTCCGGCGCCGCATGCATGAATTCATCGACCATCGCCTCCAGGCGCGATTCGGCGGCTTCCTCGGCCACGACCTCATGGGCGAGCCCAAGGCGCAACGCAGTTTGAGACTCGATCCGCTCGCCCGACAGGCCATAGCGACGGAGGGCGCGCGAACCGAGCGCGCGCATAAAATATTGCGACAGCGCGAAAGAGGGCGCGATGCCGATTCGCACTTCAGGAACCGAGAAGAACGCCTCCTCATAAGCCAGCACCACGTCGCAGCACGCCGCCAGCGCCAGGCCGCCGCCGACGCAGCCGCGTTGGACGACGCAGATCGTGGGTTTGGGGAAAACATCGAGCGCACGCAGCATGTCGGCGAGCGTCACGCTCGCCGGGGCGTCGCCGCGGCCGCCTAAATCGGCTCCGGCGCAGAAATGCTTGCCCTTGCCACGCAGCACGAGCATGCGCACGCCCGCGTCCTGCGCCAGTCGCGCGAAGGCCTCATGCAGTTCGCCAAGCATTCGTCCGTTGATCGCATTGCCCTTGTCAGGCCGATTGAGGCTCAACGTCGCAACGCCGCGATGATCCACGGCCAGATCTATGGTCTCGAACATGACGCGCGCTCCGTCTCAGATTTCGCCGCGCGTGACGACCAGCGCGTCGAGCGCATAGACCTCGCCGCTTCCTGGGACCGCCACGAGCGGGTTCACATCGATGCTCTCAATCTGATCGGCGAAATCCGCCGCCAGACGCGCAAGCGCCACGACGGCCTGCGCGACCTTGCCGGAATCGCAGGCAGGCGCGCCACGAAATCCAGCCAGCAGACTTGCGGCGCGCGTGCGCGAAATGAGCTCATGGGCGTGATCGGGGGAAATGGGCGCCGGACCGAAGGCGACGTCCTTCGTAAGCTCAAGCAACACGCCGCCCGCGCCGAACATAACGACCGGCCCGACCTCTGGATCGCGCTGAACGCCCACGGCCAGCTCCACCCCGCCACTGATCTGCCGCGCCACCAGAACGCCGTCGAAAGCAGCATGCGGCGCCTTGCGGGACAAGGCGTCCTTGATGGCCGCGAATCCCGCCGAAGCCGCCTGTTCGTCACGCACGTCAAGAATGACGCCGCCGACCTCGGTCTTGTGCTGAACGTCGCGCGAGACAAGCTTCAGCACGACCGGAAATCCGATCTTTCCTGCGGCCTGCGCCGCTTCCTCGGCGCTGCCGACGACGACTTCCGGGGGCGAGGCGATTCCATAAGCGGCGAGCAGCGCCTTTGATTCGGCCTCGCCCAGCGCGCGGCCCGCAGAGCCGTCGGCGCGGGCGCGCGCAAGGATGTCCGCCGCCGCGCGCGGGGGCTGCGCAGGCGCGTTCGCGGGGGCGCCGAGCGCAGCGACGTTACGCCTGCGCCATTCGCTCGCGCGGCGTATCGCCTTGAGCGCCTTGTCCACTTCATGCAGCACGGGCAGCCGCTCGAAGCCGGCGCGAAACTCACGCGTGTGGTCGCTGTACATGTAGGACGCCATGGAGACGACAGCGATGGGCTTTGCGCCTTCCGCGCCAGCCATTTCATTGACCACCAGAAGATTGTTCGCCTTTTCGTTCAGGCCCGGCGCGATCGGCAATTCCTCCTGCACGAGAATCTGGTCGATGCCGGGATCCTGCTGCAAAATTTCGATGCATTTGAAATAGGCTTCCTTGCTCGACAACGCGGCGAAGCCTGCGTCCAGCGGATTGCCGAGCGACGTTCCAATGCCCAGCACTTCGCGCAAGCGCGCGAGACTTGATTCATGCAGAGGCGGAAACTCGACTTTGTTGCGCTCTGCAGCCTCCAGAAGCAAACCCTTCAGCCCGCCGGAAAAAGTGACGGCTGCGACGCGCCCGCCTTCTGGCGGCCGCCCGTGGCTCAGCGCCTCGATCACTTCCGTCATCTCATCGATAGTGTCCACGCGAATGACGCCTATGGTTTCTGCGATGGCGTCAAAACATTGAAGCGATCCGGCGAGTGAGCCCGTATGGGCGAGAGCCGCGCCGCGGCTCGCCTCCGAACCGCCGATCTTGATGGCGACGACAGGCTTGCCCGCCGCTTGCGCGCCAAGACATGCGGCCTTGAAGCGTTCAGGTTCGCGTATGGCCTCAATGAAACAGGCGATGACCTGCGTGTCGGCGTCCTGCGTAAAATATTCGATGTAGTCCGCAGCGTTCAGGCCGATCTCGTTGCCCACCGTCACCGCATAGCCGGGCTGCATGCCCCTGCTCGTCAGGGAACGATAGATCGCGGTGACGATGCCGCCGCTTTGACCAAAAATTGCGATGGGGCCGCGCTTGAGTTGTGTGATGCGGCGGTCCGTCAGCGTCATGAAACTTGAAGGCGCCGAGAGATTTCCCAAACAATTTGGCCCTGAAACGGCAAGCCCCGCCTCGGCGATCGCGCCAGCAAGTTCGTCTCCGAGCGCGCGCCCCTCCGCATCGCCGCCCTCGCCAAAGCCGCTGGAGAAAATCGTCGCGCTGCGCGCGCCAGCTTTACCGGCCTCACGGATCGTGTCGATCACCGCACGGCCCGGCACCAGAACGACGACATGGTCGGGCTTTTCGGGAAGCGAGGACAGATCCTTGTAGCAGCGCTCATTTCCCCAGACGGTCTCGTTGCGCGGATTGACCGGGTAAATGGCGCCCTTGAAGCCATTGCGCCGCAGCGAATTGTTCACAGTGATCGACCAGCTTCCCTTACGATCGCTGGCCCCAACGATGGCGACGTTTCTGGGAGAGAGCAGCGCGGCGACTGCGCGCGCGCCCTTATGCTTTGGAGTCATGCCCTGAATCTTTCCTGCGTGTCACCGATATCGTCATCAAGCGTGGGTGCGACGAAGAAACTGCGCCGTCAGCCGCGAAGGAATCCTCCCCCGCGTTTTGCGGTGAGATAGAAAACAATCGCTATGCAAGTCATCGCGAGGCTCCACAGAAGCCCCAGCGCCGCAAGCTCCGGCCCCTGGCCGTTGCCCCACAGGTCGAACATGGCGACCGCCATGGTTTGCGAGCTGGGCCCCGACAGAAGAACCGGCAATGAAAGAACGCGCGTGGCGAGAAGGAAGATGAACAGCCAACCGGCGATCAAGGAGGGCGCGAGCAGGGGAAAGACGATCCTGCGGAAGCCGACCATCGGCGTGGCGCCAGAAGCGGCGGCCGCTTCTTCGAGCTCGCGATGGAGCTGAATCATGCCCGCGTAGCTGTAGCGCATGCCATAGGGCAGATAATTGATGACGAGGGCCCAGACGATGATCCAGATCGTGCCGTAGACGCCAATTGGAACCGCAAGGAAGAACTGCATCACGCCCACGCCTAGCACGATGCCGGGGAACACCAGCGGCGCGGTTCCGAGATTATCGAGCACGCGCGAGCCGGGCGCCTTGCGAACGGCCAACCAGGCGCTCACAGCTGTGATCAGCATCACACAGCTCGCGCTGACGAAGGCGATCAGCAATGTGTTGATCACAAGCGAGACATAGCGGGGCGAATTGAAAACGGCTCGGTAATTGTCCAGCGTCAGCAAGCCGAAGGCCTGCGGCCTGAAGGTCTGGTAGAAGGGCAGCAGCGAAGCCCAGATCAGAATGAACGCGGGCAGGACAATCAGAAGAAAGAAGTAAAACGCGAGCGCGAAACCGGCGAGCGGACGCCAGCGTCCCAGATCAATCTGTGTGGGGCGAAAGCTCTTGCCGGTGACGGTCGCGTATTTCTCGGCGTTGCGGGTGAGACGGCCATACCAATAAAGCAGGACGCCGACGATGAAGAGCAGGATCAAAGAAAGCGAACTCGCAGAGCCGATGTCAGGCGGCATCGTGCGATGCATCATTTCGTAGATGTCGGTGGTCAACACATGAAGCCTGCCCGGCAGGCCGACCAGAGCAGGCACTTCAAAGGCCTCGACCGTGCGAATGAAGACGAGCATGGACAGCGCAAGGATCGCCGGCATGGATAGCGGCAGAGTGATCCGCCTGATGGTCACCCAGGTCGACGCGCCGGACATGCGCGCGGCTTCCTCGAGGGCGGGATTGAAATTGCGCAGAGTCGCGCCGAGGAGGAGAAAGACGAGCGGGGACCAGAGAAGACCCTCGATCAGGATCATCCCCGCCATTCCATAAACATTGATCAGAACGCCGGTCTCGCCCGTGATTTGCCGATACCAGGTGTTGATGGGGCCGGAGCGAGCGAGCAGCAGCAGCCATGCGCTTGTGTAGAGGACATAGGGCGTCCCAAGCGCGATGACATTGGTCAGATAGGTAAGCGATTTGAACGGCGCGTTCGTGCGCTCCACAAGCCATGCAGCGAGTCCGCCGATCATGAGAGCGAGAATAGCGCTGCCGATGGCGAAGAGGAAGGAGTTCCACGCGCTCAGCAGAATGCCGCGATGGGAAAGCAGAAGGGCGAAGCGCTCCAATGTCAGATAGGTCTGCCCGCCCTCCTGTTTCGTGAGCGCACCCACGAACAGGAAGTAAAGCGGCGGCAGCACGAGAAGCGCAAGAACGCCGCCGCATGCGACGACGAACCACGTTCTCTGATCCATATTCAAAAGGCGCGTCAGAATGCTTCCGCCCTGCTCCTCCACCATGGACTTCAACGGAAGATATCCTTATAGACGGCGCCCCATTTGGGAAGATTGTCGAAGATCTCCTCAGGCGTCATGAAAATAGCCTGAAACGTGCCGTCGCCGGGACGCAAGCTCGGATCCTTCGGCGGAACCGCAGGGTCTACGGGCAGATAATCGGCGTCGCGATAGAGTTTCTGTCCTTCCTCAGACATCAGGAAGTCGATGAACAGCTTGCCCGCATTCGGGCGCGGCGCGCCTTCGGTGAGCGAGAGGCATGAGAAGACCGCGAGCGAGGGCTCCATCGGAATCCATGCGGAGGGGGCCCCCTTGCTGGCGCTGATGACGGCGTGGTTGTTGAAGATGTTCAGGGCGATCGCATATTCGCCGGCTATGACCTGATCCAGCACCTGACGCGCGGCGACCTGCAGGCCGGTGATTTTCTGCCCCGAAAGCTGGCGCAGATAGGCCATGCCTTTTTCCTCGCCCATATGCGTCAACACGACGCCCACGAAACCAGCGGCGCCCGACGGCGTCACGCTCGAGTTCCATGCGATCTTGCCGCGCCATTTCGGATCAAGGAGGTCCTGGAACGTTTTAGGCTCCGTCCCTTTCTTCACGAGATCGGTGTTGAAGCCGGGCGAGAGCACATAAAGATTCGTCGCGACCCAATAGCCGTCCTTGTCCTTGAACCGCGCAGGCAGACGCTCCGCGCTTTCGGGAATGTATTTTGCGACAAGCTTGTCTTTCTTGAGGGCGGCGGTGGCGCCGGTCCCGTCGAACACGTCCGCCTGAACTCGCCCCGCCTTGCCCTCGTTCTGCAGACGCAGCGTGACCTCATTGGAATCCGCGCGAATGTAATTGACGCGCACGCCATACTTCTTCTGGAAAGCCTCCGCCGCAGGCCGGGCGAACTGATTGACGATCTGGGTGGTGTACCAGGTCAATTGCCCTTCTTTTTTGGCGGCCTGAATCAAAGCCTCGCTCGCAGCGTTCGCTTGCGGCTGCGCAAGGAAAAATGCGGCGAAAGCGGCGATCAATGCTCCAGACGCTCGTCTCATGGCGTTCCTCCCGTTTTCTGGCCCGCGCTTGCCGCGTCTTGGCCGCCTGATCTCGCCCCGTCACAGGGCGCGTTGCGTTTCGTTGCGCAAACGATGCGCAGTGTCGTCATACCGGCTCGGTCTCGCGTGCGCGCAAGATAATCAGCGCATCCAGCGCAAAGGCGCCGGAGGCCGTGAGCCTGAGCGGATTGATCTCCACCGACTCAATCTCGTCGCCTGCGTCGGCCGCCAAAGCGTTCAAAGCGAGAATCGCCTCTACGACCGGAGAGGCGTCCAGCGGCTCCGCCCCTCTGAAACCTGAGATTAATTGCGCCACGCGCGTTCGCGCAAGCATGTCGCGCGCCTTTTCCGCGTTCATGGGCGCGGCGGCGAAACTCACGTCCTTGACGAGTTCAAGCGTCACGCCCCCCGCCCCGGCCATGAAAGTGAGGCCGCATTCGGGATCGCGATGTAACCCCACCACAAGCTCGATGCCTTCAGGCGCCTGTTGCGCGACGATCACGCCGTCCATATCCCGGCCCGTCGCCAGCCGGACGTTCCGATCGATCTGCGCCCACGCGTCTCGCACGTCCTGCTCGTTCATCAGGGAAAGACGAACGGCTCCCGCTTCCGTCTTGTGCTGAAGCGCCGGCGACATGCCTTTCATCACGAGCGGGCGCCCCAGCGTGCGCGCCGCTTCGAGCGCGTCCTGCAAGCTCCGGGCGAAAATCTCCCGCGGGCAAGGGGCTCCGTAAGCGGCAAGGACCTGTTTGGATTCCCATTCGCTCAGCGCGGCCTTCCCGTCCCCGCGCATGCGGCCGAACATCGCTCGAGCTTTCTCCCGCGCGCCTGCGTTCGCGGCGACAGGCGCGGGCGCGCTCGCCAGCCGCAAGCGCCTGTCCCGCTCGGCTGCATGGCGAATCGTGCGCAGCGCCTTGTTCGCCTCCTGCAGAAACGGCGCGTGAAGCGCAGCTGCGCGCAAGCTTCTGCTGTAGTCGGTCTGGCCGTGGGAGGCGAGCGTGCCGAAAACGATGGGCTTCACGCTTTTCGCGGCGTATTCCTCAACGATGCGGATGTATTTCTCGGCGCGCTGCGACCCCGGCGCGCGAGGCAGCGCCTCCTGAATGAGCAAGAGATCCACGCCGGGATCGGCAAGCATGGATTCGATGCAGGCGCGATAGGCGGCTTCGCTCGTCAGAACGCTGAACCCGCCGTCGATGGGATTGCTGACGTGCGAGCCGACGCCGAGCGCCTGCGCCAGCCGGCTGGTCGTTTCAGGCGCAAACGACGGGAAGTCGAGGCCGGACCTGGCGCCGGCGTCCAGCAGAAGACCGCGATAAGCGCCCGACAACGTCAGCGCGGCGACGTTGAAGCCAGCGGGAGGCTTGGCGTGCACGAGATATTCCGCAAGCTCCACCACCTCGTCGAGCGTGTCGGCGCGAATGACGCCGCAATCGGCCGCCAGCGCGTCGAACGCCTCCATGGAGCCTGCGAGCGAGCCTGTGTGCGCCATGGCGGCGGAGCGGCCCGCGTCCGATCCGCCAAGCTTGAGCGCAACAACGAACTTTCCCGCCGCCTGCGCGGCCAGACAGGCCGAGCGGAACGCGTCTCTGTCCCGCAAGGCCTCGATATAGACGATAATGACCTTGACCTGAGCCTCATGCGCGAAAAAGGCGATGTAATCGGCGATCGTCAGCCCGATTTCGTCACCGCTGGTGACGAGATGCGCCGCGAGCAGACCGCGCTCCTCGAGCGACTGGTTGAGAAAGACCATGACCCCGCCGCTCTGGCCTGCGAGGGCGATGGGCCCGCCGGCGAGGTTGAGCTGACGATCCTCCGTGAGGGTCACGAGCTTCGAAGGCGCACTGAAATTTCCAAGGCAATTGGGACCGGAAACGGCAAGCCCGGTCTCCTTGAGCGCGGAGCGCAGCTCCTTCCCCAGCGCTGAAGAAGCGAAATCCGTTCCCTCCGCGAAGCCCGCGGAAAAAATCGTAGCGCTGCGCGCGCCGGCGGCCGCGCCCTTGCGCAGCAAGTCGGGAACATGAGCGGCAGGCGCAAGGACGACGAGATGATCGGGCGCCTCGGGCAGGGCGGCGAAATCGCGATAGCACGGGCCATCCCAAATCTCGCTCCTGCCCGGATTCATGGGGAAGACGGGCGACGGAAAGCCATAGCGATGGAGATTGCGCCATACGCGCGAAGCCCAGCTGCCGGGCCTGTCGCTGGCCCCTGCAAGCACAATGTTCCTGGGGGCCAAAAGCGCGCCCACTTTTGCCCTGGCGTCAGTGCAGTCCAAGACGCTTCCTCGCCCCGCGTTTCCTAAATCCGCTCCAGAGCTCGAACCGGCCTGGTTGGCGAAAGTTTCGCCGAATGCGGCCTGCGACGCAAGACCTGCAGCGGCATGCGCGCCGCCTGCGAGCCCCTTTCGCGGAAGCCTTGCAAGCTCGGCCCCCTTATGCGCAAACTGGCGACGAAAAAAATCACATGGGAGGCGCGCCCGATGTCTGGTCAAGACGACGGCAGGAGAGAACCACGTCTTGCGAACACGGCTTTTGGACGAGCCGTGCGCCGCATGGGGCCCTGCCCTCCCACGGCCATGAACGGGGAGCGCTGAAACCACAATGCTGAAAGTCTCAGCTCTTCACACCGAATATGCGGGGCAAAACGGCGTGACGGTGAAAGCCGCGCAGGACGTGAGCTTTGAAGTCGCCAACGGAAAATTTTTTACGCTTCTTGGCCCGTCCGGATGTGGAAAGACGACGACGCTGCGCTCGATCGCGGGCCTTGAGCGCCCTGTAAGCGGCGAAATCCTCGTGAATGGTGATCCCGTCTATTCGTCAAGCCGCGGCGTTTTTCTTCCGCCCAACAAGCGGCATTTCGGAATGGTGTTTCAGTCCTACGCCATCTGGCCGCATATGAACGTCTTTCAGAACGTGTCCTTTCCGCTTGACGTCGCTCCTCAGAAAATGCCGCAAACAGAGATTCGCGATCGCGTCATGCGCGTTCTTTCAGCGGTCGCGCTCGATCACCTGGCGGAGCGAGAGGCGACCAAACTGTCCGGCGGCCAGCAACAAAGGCTTGCGCTGGCGCGCGCCCTCGTCATGGAGCCTAAGCTCCTGCTGCTTGACGAGCCGCTCTCGAATCTCGATGCGAAATTGCGTGAAAAAATGCGCTTTGAGCTAAAGCGCATGCAAAACCAATTCAAGATCACCACGATCTACGTCACCCACGACCAAAGCGAAGCGCTCGCATTATCCGATGAAATCGCAGTGATGAACGAGGGCCGGATCGTCCAGCTCGCCACGCCACGTGAGATCTATGAGCGGCCCCGCACAAAATTCGTCGCCGACTTCATTGGCACGACGAATTTTCTCGACGGCACCGTTCTTGGTAAGGAAGCCGCCGGCGAATTCTGGAATGTTCAAACCCATATTGGGGCGCTGAAAGTGCGAAGCGACCAAGCGCTTCAAACCGGCGCTGACGTCTCGATCTCAATCCGTCCTGAAGACATCCACTTGTCCGATTCGTCAGACAACGCACAAAGGCCGAACGTTGCGACAGGGCTTGTCGATCAGGCGGTTTTCCTCGGCGAACACGTCGACCTGAAGATCCGCATCGCGGAGCATGAAATTCTCGCGCGAGGCCACCCCTCGTTTCCAGCCAGCCCCGGCAAAAAGCTGAACGTCTGGCTCGATCCCGAGAAATGCGTGGCCGTCTTACACCACTGATCCACTTTCACCACACAAAAATCAAAGAGGAGGAAACATGTCTGCCGAATTGCCGACCTTCGAATGCGTGAAAATCGAGCGCGAAGGCCCCGTGACCTTCGTGATTCTCAATCGTCCTGAAAAGCGCAATGCGATGAGCCCGCAGCTCCATCTCGACATGTGCGACGCCCTCGACTGGGCGGAGATGGACGACCAGACCCGTGTCGTCATTGTGACCGGCGCCGGCGGCAATTTCTGCGCAGGGCAGGACCTCAAGCTCTATTTCCGCGGCACGGAAGGCGACCCCAAAGCGCGCGTGCGCGCCCGCGCCGCCGCCCATGAATGGCGCTGGAACAAGCTCTCCTCCTTCCCCAAGCCGACCATCGCCATGGTTCATGGCTATTGCTTCGGAGGCGGCTTCACGCCCGTGATCGCCTGCGACTTCGCCATCGCGGCGGATGACGCGACTTTCGGACTTTCGGAGGTGAACTGGGGCATTATTCCCGGCGGCCTTGTCGCCTGGGCGGTCACGCAGGTGATGAATTACCGCGATGCGATTTACTATTCGGTGACGGGCGACCGCTTCTCGGGCGCCGAAGCGGCCGCAATGAAGTTCGTCAACAAGTCCTATCCTCTCGCAAAATTGCGGGAAGAGACAATGAAACTCGCCAACAGCCTTGCGGAGAAGAGCCCCGCCGCCGTGCGCTATACGAAGGAAGCGCTGCGCAGCGTGCGCAACATGAGCAAGGATCAGGCGCTCGACTATCTGAACTGCAAGAGCGATGCGCTCAAGCACGTAGACCCGGAGAAAGGCCGCGAAAAGGCCATGAAGCAATTCCTCGATGAGAAGAGCTTCAAGCCGGGACTTGGCAACTTCTCGCGTTCCTGACGCGCTGAAAGCGCCGCAGCCCCGACTTCGGGCCTGCGGCGCTTACTGTCAGGCGCAGCCTGCGGCTCAACTTCGCACATAATCCGTGCAACGCTCGGCCAGAGCGCGATCGCGGTTGGGGAGGAAAAGAAATGGCGTCGCTCGTTCTGCCGGAAGAGCTGCGGATGTTGCAAGCCAGCCTGCGCCGCTATGTCGACACAGAAATGATCCCGGTGGAGATGGAGAGCGTCGACGGCGAAGAATTTAGACCGGGCTATCAAAAGCGGTTTCAGGACGGCATGCGCAAGCTCGGTTTGTGGATGATGGACGTGCCGGAGGAGTTCGGCGGACCAGGCCTCGACCTTCTTGCGAAATCCGTCGTCTGGGCGGAGCTCGGCAGGACGATTGCGATTCCTGCGCGCGGCGATTCAATCACCGGCCCGACCGTACGTTCTATTTTGTTCTCGCTCGAAGGCGAGTTGCGCGAACGGTATTTACTGCCCGTCCTGCGTGGCGAAAAGAAAGCCTGTTTCGCCCAAACCGAACCGGATGCGGGATCTGACCCCGGGAGCATGCGCACGACAGCGGTGCGGGACGGCGACGATTATGTGATCAATGGCGTGAAGCGCTATATCTCGGGCGCCGGCAACGCCGACTTCATGCAATTAATGGCGGCGACCGATCGATCCAAAGGCTCCCGCGGCGGCATATCCTGCTTTCTCGTGGACATGAACACGCCCGGCGTAAAGCTCGGCGCGCGTTACGAGACGATGATGGGAGATCGTCCTTGGGAGATCATTCTCGACAATGTGCGCGTACCTGCTTCCCGGCTCGTCGGCGGAGAAGGCAAAGGATTTGCGCTTGCGCAGAAGTGGCTTGGGGCCGGGCGCGTCAAGCATGGCGCGCGCGCGCTGGGCGTGGCCGAGCGCGCTCTTGAAATGGCGGCGTCCTACGCAAAGCAGCGCGTGACATTTGGAAAGCCGCTCGCCGAACGGCAGGGCATCCAGTGGAAACTCGCAGACATGTATATGGAGCTGGAAGTCGGCAGAATGCTCGTGTGGCGCGCAGCGTCCCTCATCGATGAAGGAGTGGATGCGCGCGTCGAGGCTTATCACTGCAAGTATTATTGCGATGAAATGGCCTTCCGGGCCATCGACGAGTGTATGCAAATTCATGGCGGCATGGGCCTTACGAAGGACATGCCGATCGAGCGTATGTGGCGCCAGCAACGCAGCTACCGCATCACGGAAGGTGCGAGCGAGGTCATGCGTAACGTCATCGCGAGACATGTGCTCAAGACCTATGATTAAACCATCCGCCTGCGCGGATAACGACTGACCGGAGATGGCGCCGGCTGGAGAACCCAGCTGCAAGCAAACGAGAAAAGCGCCTTTCAGCAGCGGGGGACTCACATTGTTCAAGAAGATCGACTCTATTTTGCAGGCGAAATCCGTCGCCATAATCGGTGCGTCAGAGCGCGGCCGCTGGCCGAAGATCATCTACAGAAATCTGAAGGACCACGGCTTCGCGGGCGAGGTCTATCCCGTCAACCCAAATTATGACGTCGTCTGGGGCGCGAAGTGCCACCGCGATATGGCCGCTCTCGCCAACAAGGTCGACCATGCGGTCGTCATCGTACCGGCTCCCGCCGTTCTGGGGGTCATGGAGCAGAGCGTAAAGGCGGGGATCAAATCAGCCACGGTCTATGCAGCCAATATGGGCGATGGGCCTTATCCAGAATCGCACGAACGGGCGCGCAAGCTCCTCAAGATGTGCGAGGAGGCCGGAGTCGTTCTGGGTGGTCCGAATTGCATGGGCGCCATGTCCTGGCGCGAAAAATTGTTCCTCTACCCTAATGCGAACATGCCGAAGTTCGGCCCCGGGCCCATCGGCGCCGTGTTCCAGTCCGGCGGAACGTTGCAGATGTTCGTCGAATCTTGCGGAGCGCGCGGACTTCGCTTCTCCTATGCGGCGTCAAGCGGCAATGAGCTCGGTGTGGATCTCGCGGATTACGTCAATTTCCTTGTCGATGATCCAAATACGGAAGTGATCGCGCTGTTTGTGGAAGGCCTGCGGCGCGTGGACGCTTTCAAGGAAGCCGCCGCGCGCGCGCTAGCCGCCGGCAAGCCGATCGTCTGCATCAAGACTGGTCGGAGCGTAAAATCGCAGGAAGCTGCGCAATCGCATACCGGCGCCATTGGCGGCGACTGGATGGCTTTCGCTGCGATGTGCGAGCGATATGGAATCGTGATCTGCCCTAGCCTTGACGACATGACGGAAACGCTTCTGGCGTTTCAGCAGCCACGACGTCCGAAGGGGCGTAGAATCGCGCTTGTCACCACGTCAGGCGGAAGCGTCGACTTGCTCTATGACTATGGAGATGAGACGGGCGCTCTGTTTCCTGATTTCAGCGCCAAAACCAAAAAACGCATTCGCCCGTTCATTCCTGAGGAAATCAGCATCAAAAACCCTCTTGATTGCGGCATTCCGCAGACGTTCGAGATTCAGGCGAATTTCTGCGAGGCTATTCTTGAGGAACCGAACGTCGATATCGTTGCGTTTACTTCGCGTCTAGGACGAATGACGGAAGAGGACGCGCTGCCTCTGAAGAAGGTCGTTCAAAACGCGAAAAAGCCGATTATCGCTTTCGAGCGGATGCGTTACCCGGTAAATCCAGAGACGTTGAAGATTCAGGATCATCTTGGCGTTCCCTTCCTTCAGGGCCTCCCGGAGACCGTGCGTGCGCTCAACGCACTCGCATTTTACGGCGAACGTCTGGGCCGCAAGATAAAGGCGCTGCCCAAGCCCAAAGGCAAGCGGGCGGATCTTGAGGGCGCCGCGCTTGACAAGCTGCTCGCAAAACATCGGGTCACAGCGCCAAAAAGCGCCATGGCGAAAAACGACAAAGACGCGGCGAAGGCCGCAGCGAAGATTGGTTTTCCTGTTGCCCTCAAGGTGATCGCGCCAGCCTTCTCTCACAAAACAGAGGTCGGCGGCGTGCTCTTGGGGCTTTCCAGCGCAGCCGCTGTTCAAGAGGGCGTCAAGACGCTGGAGAAGCGAATTCGCAAGGCGGACAGAAAGGCGGTGATCACCGGCTATCTCGTTCAGGAAATGGCCACGGGCGTAGAGATGATCGTCGGCTGCCGACGCGATCCTATTTACGGCCCCGTGATCGTGATCGGCGCAGGCGGGATCATGGTTGAATTGCTGAAAGACTCAGCGATGCGCCTTCTGCCAGTGACAGCTGGCGATGTGCGGGCGATGCTCAGCGAGATCAAGGCGTCGAAGTTGCTGGAGGGATTCCGCGGAGCGCCGCCCGCCGACATTGATGCGTTCGTGCAATCCGTCGTTGGACTCGGCGACGCATTTTTGAATCACAGAAATCTACTGGATGACCTCGAAGTCAATCCCATGATCGTCCGGAGAAAGGGCGAAGGCGTCGCCGCCGTCGACGTGCGATTGGTATGGAGAACGGACGCGAACTAGGCCCGCAATCCAACGCGCTGCATGCGCGGCAACAATTCCTGAACATGCTGGAAGTCGTCGATGTAATTGATCATGCCACAAGCTAATCCATCGAGACCGGCCTCATGCATTTTCTGGAATGTCGAAACGGCCTCGTCATAACTTGTGATGATGGGATAGCCTGCGCCGCTGATGAGACGCGCCTTCATTTTCTCGAAGTCGCCCGTCAGATGCGGCGCAAGCCTTGCGCCTCGCAACGCGAGTGCGTATTCCGCCGCTTCCATATCGCCCTGCTCATGGACGATGTAATGATGATAATCCTCCGCCTCCTTACGCGTAGGGCGGACCATCAAATGGCAACTGGCGAAAATGTTTCGCAGCTGGCCCTTGGGAGCAGCGGCGCGAAATCCTTCAATTTTCGCAGCTAGCGCCTCCAGGCTTGGGATCGTCGTAAATAGACAATCAGCACTCGCAGCGGCAAAGCGCATCCCGGTCGGCGAATTTCCAGCGCTGACGAGCACAGGGCGGCTGCCCCAGAAGGGCTTCGGCTTGCTGAGCACGTCCTTGAGTTTGTAGAAGCGCCCGTCATAGTCGAAGGGCTCATCCTCCGACCAGATGCGCTTGACGATTTCGAGCCATTCGTCGGAATAGGCGTAGCGGTCGTCATGCTCGTTGAGCGGCACGCCCATCATGCCGAACTCGCCCGGGTTCCAACCCGAGACGATGTTGAGACCAAAGCGGCCTTTGCCGATATGGTCAGCCGTCACCATCTGTTTGGCGGCGAAGACCGGATTCACGAAAGCCACGTGCAGCGTGCCGAAAGTGGTGATCTCGCGGGTGAGGGCGAGAAGGCCGCAGGCCCATGTGAGAGTTTCGAACGTGGAGCCCTGCGTGTCTGTCTCGCCGCGATATCCATGCCAGCGGCCGATGGGGAGCAGAAATTCGAGCCCGGCTTCATCTGCGAGCTGCGCAGCTTTAACATTGTTGTCCCAGCTGGCGTCCCACCGCTCCGGCGCCTTGGTGAGGCTGAGGCCGCCTGAGCAATTCATCCCAAAGAGACCGAGCTTGAA
>CAZYBF010000027.1:0-33061 GCA_964645525.1 uncultured Beijerinckia sp. | reverse complement strand
CCGCTGCCAACTGGACCGCGCGCGTCCTCGCGCGCAGGGATGATCAGGACAGAGGAGCGAGTCCTGCGCTTCAGGATTTTGCCGATATGCTTCCGCGACCCAAAGCAGTTTTTCTTGGATTAACCAAGTCGCAGAGTTCCAAAAAATGGCTTAAGCGACTGTTCGAGCCTGGTCATTGCTGAGACAAGTTTTTCCTGTATCTGGTCCCACTTCTCTTCGTCGGACCGATAGCCCCCTTCGACTGCAGCTTTTATGCGGGAGGCTCTTTTCGTATCTAGGCGCTCCCATAACAAGGGCCCACCGAAAACACTCTCGATCTGCGCCTTGTTCTCCAAGAAGTAGTCGAAGGCCGCTTTGTTTTCATTCTCATTGCCTTTGCCGCGATCTATGTAGAGTTCGGCGCTGCAACTATCTTGGGTCACCGCGTAATTAAGTCCAAGACCCCGCACCCCGGAGCTCGTTCCTATCCAAGAATAAACTCCGGGCGTTATATGAGCGTGAAGCTTCGCATCTGGTCTCTGGATCAACGTTGCCCACCAACGTTGACGGATGTCATACCGCTCTGCAAACTGCTTGTTTGTCTTCGCAATATCAGGCTTGTCCTCAGATGGTCCGACAATAACAGTCATCAACGGGGCAGGCGCGGAATCCGCAATCTTCACAGCATCCACTTTCACCAGATAGAAGGCCGCCGGACTTCCGTCATTGAGCCACGACATTGCCGCCACATGCTCTGGCCTTGGATCGGAGACGATCCAGATGGCCGTCCTCGCATTCATCGCAGTTAGGTAGGTGATCAGTTTTCCGAGATGGTCGTGATTACTTTTCTCAAGCTGGTTCTCGATGATGACTTTGTTTCCGGCTTCATCTTCGGCCACCAGATCAATGCTGAATGATCCAGCCGCTTGCTCGCGATCAACGTTAACCAATGTGATGTTCAGCGCATCATTGAGAACGTCGATGTTCTCTTGAAGCCATTGCGTGAAGTCATAGGCCTCGTGTGCCCAAACCTCACGGAGCGGCACTCGCGCAAGTCGACCAATCTCCGCCGTCATGGCGCCCCCACGTATCGAAGATGCGCCAAGCTATCACGTGAGCTGATTTTGTAACACCGCCTTGACTGCGAAAAGGACCGATACTCATCGCAGCAGTAGCAAGGTGTTGTTGCGGAAATAGAAGTTGATCGCTTGCGGGGGAAATCCGTTAGTTCAATCTAATGGCGTATCGCTTGTGGCCGATGCTGTTGTCGCAGATCGGCGCGGCGCTGGCATTCGCCGATTCGACCAACTCGCAACCATCTGCCCCCGTGAGGCGGATGCGCGCGAGGACGCGCGCGGTCCACGTCGCGATCCACTTGCGTTGAATATGCGCGCGGGGACGCGCGCGGTCCATTTCACGATCAACGCCGCCCTCGGACCGCGCGCGTCCTCGCGCGCAGGGAAGGTCAGGGCAGAGGGGCGAGCCCCCTCACTCCCACTCGATCGTGCCGGGGGGCTTGCTGGTCACGTCATAGACCACGCGGTTGACGCCCTTCACCTCGTTGATGATGCGGGTGGCCGCGCGGCCGAGCACGTTCATGTCGAAGGGGAAGAAATCCGCCGTCATGCCGTCGACGCTCGTCACCGCGCGCAGCGCGCACACATGGTCATAGGTGCGCCCGTCGCCCATCACGCCCACGGTGCGCACCGGCAGCAGCACCGCGAAGGCCTGCCAGATCGCGTCGTAGAGCCCGGCCTTGCGGATCTCGTCGAGATAGATCGCGTCCGCCTTGCGCAGGATGTCGAGTTTCTCGCGGCTGATCGCGCCGGGAATGCGGATCGCGAGACCCGGCCCCGGGAACGGATGGCGCCCGACGAAGACATCGGGCAGGCCGAGCTCGCGGCCGAGCGCGCGCACCTCGTCCTTGAACAGTTCGCGCAGCGGCTCCACGAGCTTCATGTTCATGCGCTCAGGCAGGCCGCCGACGTTGTGGTGGCTCTTGATGGTCACCGAAGGCCCGCCGGAGAAGGAGACGCTCTCGATCACGTCGGGATAGAGCGTGCCCTGCGCCAGAAACTCCGGCGCGCCCTTGCCGTCGGCGGCGATCTTCTTCGCCTCCGCCTCGAACACGTCGATGAAGAGCTTGCCGATGGTCTTGCGCTTCTGCTCCGGGTCGGTGACGCCCTCAAGCGCGCCGATGAACATGTCGCTCGCGTCCACATGGACGAGGGGAATGTTGTAATGGTCGCGGAACAGGCCCACCACCTGCTCCGCCTCGCCCATGCGCATGAGCCCATGGTCCACGAACACGCAGGTGAGCCGGTCGCCGATCGCCTCATGGATGAGCACCGCGGCCACGGCGGAATCGACGCCGCCCGACAGGCCGCACAGCACGCGCCCCTGCCCCACCTGCTTGCGAATGGAGGCGATCGCCTCGCCGCGGAAGGCCGCCATGGTCCAGTCGCTGCGCAGGCCCGCGACCTTGTGCACGAAATTGGAGATGAGCTTCGCGCCGTCGGGCGTGTGCACCACTTCCGGGTGGAACATGGTGGTGTAGATGCGCCGCGCCTCGTCGGTGGCGACGGCGAAAGGCGCGTTCTCGCTGGTCGCCTTCACGGAGAAGCCTTCGGGAAGCTTGGTCACGCGGTCGCCGTGGCTCATCCACACGGGATAGGTCTTGCCGACTTCCCACAGGCCGTCGAACAACGCGCTCTTCTCCTTGATGAGGATGTCGGCGCGGCCGAACTCCGCGGCATGGCCGCCTTCCACCACGCCGCCGAGTTGCACGGCGGTGGTCTGCTGGCCGTAGCAGATCGACAGGATCGGCAGGCCCGCGTCGAAAATCGCCTGCGGCGCGCGCGGCGAGCCCGGCGCGGTGACGGAGGCCGGCCCGCCCGAGAGGATCACGGCCTTCGGCTTCAGCTCATCGAAAGCCGCCTGCGCGGACTGGAACGGCGCGATCTCGCAATAGACGCCTGCCTCGCGCACGCGCCGCGCGATGAGCTGAGTCACCTGCGAGCCGAAATCGACGATGAGCACCTTGTCGTGATGGCTGACGATTTCAGAATGGGTCGCGGTCATGCGGGCGGCCGGGGTTTGGAAAGCGGGATCAGGCCGGATTAGGCCATGGCGCCCCATGGCGCAACGCCCGCGCGGCGTTTGTCACGGAAAACGCATCCGGCCCCGCTCGCGTTCAAGCCCCGACTCGCCCCGGCTGGCCCGGCGCGGCGCGGCGGGCGTCAGGCGCGGGTGAGCAGGGCCACGTAAAAGCCGTCCGTGCCCGCGCTGGCGGGGGTCAGGCGCAGGCCCGGCCCCAGCGGCGAGGCGAAGGCGGCGAGGTCGGGCGCGCCGGCCTTGCGCGCGGCGTGCGCCATGTCGAGGGGCAGAAAATCCGCATGCGCGGCGAGGAAGGCGTTCACGCGGTCCTCGTTCTCCGCTTTCAGCAGCGAGCAGGTCACATAGGCGAGGCGCCCGCCCGGCTTCACGAAACGCGCGGCCTGGGCCAGCGTCTCATCCTGCTCGCGCTGGCGCTGCTCGAGCGCGCCGGGGCGCATGCGCCATTTTGCGTCCGGGTTGCGCCGCCAGGTGCCCGAACCCGTGCAGGGCGCGTCCACCAGCACAAGGTCGCAGCGGCCCGCGAGATCGGCGAGCACGTCCTGCGCGCCGCGCGGGGCGCGCACCTGCACATTGCGCGCGCCTGCCCGCTCCAGCCGGTCGAAGATCGGCATCAGGCGCCGGCCGTCCTTGTCGGCGGCGTAGATCTGGCCCTTGTTCTCCATCATGGCGGCGAGCGCGAGCGTCTTGCCGCCGCCGCCCGCGCACAGATCGAGGACCTGCCAGCCGGGCTGCGCGCCGGTGAGCAGGGCGGCGAGCTGGGAGCCCTCGTCCTGCACCTCCACAAGGCCCCGCGCATAGGCGGGCTCGGCGGACAGCGCGGGGGCGCGCCCGTCAGGCCCCACGGCGACGCGCAGGCCCCAGGGCGAGAAACGGGTCGGCTGCGGATCCAGATGCGAGAGCGCGGCCAGCGCCTTCTCGCGGTCGCCCGCCAGCAGGTTCACGCGCAGGTCCACCGGCGCGCGCTGGGCGAGCGCCCTGCCCTCCTCCTGCGCGCGCTCGCCCCAGGCTTCGGCGAGCTGCGCCTCCAGCCATTGCGGATAATCGCCCAGCACATGGGCGGGCGCGCCGGAAAGATCGGCGGCGGCGAGCCGGGCGCGCTCATCGGCGGTGAGGGGCGCGGGCGCATGGCGCTCGCCCGTGCACAGGGCGGCTATGGCGTCCGCGTCGAGGCCGCGGGCGCGCGCGAGCGCGCCCAGCATGACGGCGCGCGCCGTCTCCTCGCCGGGCGCGCAGCCCATGAGCCAGGCGGCGGAGGATTTTACGCGCAGCGCGTCCCACACGAGGCTGGCGATGGCGGAGCGGTCTTTGGAGCCGGCGAAACGATGGGCGGTCCCCCAATCCTTGAGCGCCTGCGCGGCGGGACGCCGGCGGCCGGCGACCTCTTCAAGCGTTTCGATGGCGGCGGCGAGGCGGGCGGCAGGGGTCATGGGGGATTCCAGCGCGCGGGCGGACGCGGCGCGTCCCCCGGCAGGCGACCCTCATGCCCCGAATGGAGTTGAAAAGCCAGCGTCCTGCGCGCTGGTCACGGCCCGGACTGGCGGCGGGGGTCCAGATCCGCCTCGGACCGGGCGGCGGCGGCGCGACGCGCGGCCCACCAGCAGCCCCCGCACAAGGCCGCAAGGACGAGCGAGATCAGCCAGGGGCCGAACAGGCCCGCCACGATCGTCGCGACGATGAAGGCGACCATCGCCCATTCGGCGAAACGAAACGACATCGCACGCTCCAGAAAATCCCCAGGCGCCCACGAGCCGCGCGGACGCCGCGCGTCTAGGAAAGACGCACCGCGCGCATCATCGAAGGGAAACGTTAAGGCTTTGCTTCTCGTTGCGACACCCGCCGCGCCGCCGCGCCCGCCCTCAGAGCGCGCGGGCGGGCGCGACGCCGATCATCGCGTCGCGGGCGACGAGGGCGGCGGGCGCCTCCTCGTCCATGCCCTCGCTGCCGGCGGGCCGGCGCGGGACCACGAGATAGCGCAAGTCCGCGGTGGAATCGTGCACGCGCAGCTCCACGTCGTCGGGAATCTGGGCGCCGAATTCAGCCAGCACCGCGCGCGGCTCGCGCACGATGCGCGCGCGATAGGCGCGGCTCTTGTACCAGGAGGGCGGAAGGCCCAGCAGCTCGCGCGGATAGCAGGAGCACAGCGTGCACACCACCACGTGATGGGTGCGCTCATCGTTCTCCAGCGCCACGAGCTGCGTCGTGTTCATGGGGAAGCCCATTTCGGCGACGGCGGCGTTGGCGTTCGTGCGCAACCGTTCGCGGAACGCGGGATCAACCCATGCGCGCGCCACCACTTTCGCGCCATTGGCGGGCGTGATCATGTCGCGCGCCTCGATCGCCGCGCGCACTTCGTCGGCGGTGACGACGCCCTTCTCAATGAGAAGCTCCTTCAGCGCGACGCCGAGGATCTGATAATAGGAATGCACCTTGTCGTCAGGCTGCGGCGGCGCATGCGCGTGGCCGTGATCATGATCATGATCGTGATCGTGATCATGATGGTGGTCGTGGTCGTGGTGGCGCCCGTGGTCGCGTACCATTACGTCCTCCCCGTCAGGCTTTCTCGAGCCAATTGTCCATGAGGTCGATGTCCACGCTGTCGCGCGGGGAGCCCTTGTAATCGGGCCAGATGTCCGCCTGCCGGAAGCGCACTTCATAAACGTGCTTCTTGGGCCCCTTCAGCCCATAGGCGAGGGTTTCGGGATTGCCGAAGGCGCCGAAACGGCGCGTCACCACGCCCACCTTGCCGCGCACATAGACAGGCGTGCGGAAATGGCCGTTGGGATAATCGTCGCGCACGCGCACGACGTCGCCTTCGCGAAAGCGCTGCAGGGGAGCTTCGTCGGCCGCCATGTCAGCGCCCTCCGCATTTAGCGTCTTCTTCCGGCGAGAGTTCAAGCTCGCCCGTCTCCGCAAGGCGCTTTCGCACCTGCGCGACCTTCGCGTCGATCTCGTCCTGGGTGAGATAGCCCTTCTCGATCATCTGTCTCTGGAGCGTGGCCGTCCAGCGCTCGTAATAGGTGAGGCGTTCGTAAGCGTCATGCCCGAGCTGTTCGACGGCGCGGCGGTTCTCGTGGCTGACGACGATGCCCTTCGCGCCGATGACGCCACGCAAACCGTCGATCTGCTTCTCCCAGAACGCAAGCTCGTGCGTATGCGTGTCGACGGGGCCTTCCTCGAGTCCTCCGACGTCATGGGGTCCGCGCATGGTCGCCTCCCTTGGCGGTTCGTGTTTCGCCGATCATGCCGGTCCGGCGGCGGGGGCGCAAGCGGCGCGGTCTTGCCTTCCCTGCGCGCGAGGGCGCTAATCAGGGGAAGCCAACGGAGACGTCGCCATGGATCGCGCTTTCACTCAATTCGCGAATTCGGTCGCCCGCACCGCCGGCCGGCCGATCACCTTCGTGCTGTGCTGCGCCGTCATCGTCGCCTGGGCGGCGAGCGGCCCGCTGTTTGGATTCTCCGACACCTGGCAGCTCGTCGTGAATACGAGCACCACCATCATCACGTTTCTGATGGTCTTCCTGATCCAGAACACGCAGAACCGCGACGGCGCGGCGATTCAGGCTAAGCTCGACGAATTGCTGCGTGCGGTCTCAGACGCGCGCAACGACTTCATCGGCATCGAACATCTGACCGATGAGGAATTGCGCGAGATCCTCGAAGGCGTCGAGCGCGAGGCCAGCGAACTCGCCGGCGACCGCGAAGGCAAGCGCAAGCTCGAATTGCTGCGCGCGTCGTTCGGCCGTCTCTCGCGCTCGCGGGAGAGCTGAGCGGCGCGCCGCTCAGATGCCGCCGGGATAGTTCGGGCTCTCGCGCGTGATCGCCACGTCGTGCACATGGCTTTCGCGCAGGCCCGCGTTGGTGATGCGCACGAATTGCGCGCGCGTTTGGAAGTCGCGCACATTGGCTGCGCCCACATAGCCCATGGCGGCGCGCAGGCCGCCGGCAAGCTGGTGCAGAACGGCGCCCACCGGCCCCTTGTAGGGAACCTGCCCCTCGATGCCCTCGGGCACGAGTTTCATCTGGTCCTTGATGTCCTGCTGGAAATAGCGGTCGGCGGAGCCGCGCGCCATGGCGCCCACCGAGCCCATGCCGCGATAGGATTTGTAGGAGCGGCCCTGATACAGGAACACTTCGCCCGGGCTCTCCTCCGTGCCGGCGAGCAGGGAGCCCACCATCACGCTTTCCGCGCCCGCCGCGATGGCCTTGGCGAGATCGCCCGAATATTTGATGCCGCCGTCGGCGATCACGGGAATGTCGGCCTTATGGCCCACTTCAGCCGCATCCATGATCGCGGTGAGCTGGGGCACGCCCACGCCCGCGACGATGCGCGTCGTGCAGATCGAGCCCGGCCCGATGCCGACCTTGATGGCGTCCGCGCCCGCGTCGATCAGCGCCTTGGCGGCCTCAGCGGTCGCGACATTGCCCGCAAGGACGGCGACGTTGTTGGAGACGCGCTTGATGCGCGTGACCTGATCCAGCACGTTCTGCGAATGGCCGTGAGCGGTGTCCACCACCACGCAATCCACGCCGGCGTCGATCAGCATCATCGCGCGCTCATAGCCCTTGTCGCCGATGGTGGAGGCGGCGGCGACGCGCAGGCGGCCCTGCTCGTCCTTGCAGGCGTTGGGGTGCTGGGTCGCCTTCTCCATGTCCTTCACGGTGACGAGGCCGACGCACTTGTCCTGCGCGTCCACCACCAGCAGTTTTTCGATGCGGTGTTGATGCAAGAGGCGGCGGGCTTCTTCCTGCGTCACGCCCTCGCGCACGGTGACGAGCTTCTTGGTCATAAGCTCGGAGACGGGCTGGAGCGGATTGTCGGCGAAGCGCACGTCGCGGTTCGTCAGAATGCCGATGAGTTTCGCAGGACGGCCGGAAGGGCCGCGCTCAACAACCGGAATGCCGGAGATGCGATGCTGCTCCATCAAAGCGAGCGCGTCGGCGAGCGTCTCATCGGGGAAGATCGTGATCGGATTGACCACCATGCCGCTCTCGAAGCGCTTCACGCGGCGCACTTCCTCGGCCTGCTGCTCGGGCTCGAGATTGCGGTGGATCACGCCGATGCCGCCGGCCTGCGCCATGGCGATGGCGAGGCGCGCCTCGGTCACCGTGTCCATGGCGGAGGAGACGATCGGCAGGTTCAGCGTGATCGTGCGGGTGAGGCGGGAGCGGATCTCCACCATCGAGGGCATGACCTCGGAATGGCCGGGACGCAAAAGCACGTCGTCGAACGTGAGGGCTTCGACGATCTGGGGTCTTTCGATGGCTGCCATGCGCCAAGTCCTCCAGCGGCCATGGGCCGCGCAAACTGGACAGGCGAAGGAATCGATCCAACGCCGGGTTGGCGGCGGTCCTTAGCACGCCCCACCCCCCACGCAAAGCGCGCCGGCTGTGGACAGTCTCAGGCGGCGCACGGCCGGCGAGCCGCTTTCTTGACGGAATCCGTGGGGCGTGCGATTTCTGAAGGCAATAGCAGGAACCCTGAGATCAGGGACAGGAAACGCTCGGACGCCCCATGAAAGTCTTCGTCTTCGACCTCCTCCCCTATTCCACCAATCTGAGCCATTTGAAACAGGCGGACGGGGAGCTGCCCTATCCGCTGAACGCGCAATATTGCGACCCCAAGGTCGTGGCGCAGACCTACGCCGAACATCTCGAGGCGTTCGAGGAGATCGACCGGCTCGGCTACGACGGCATCGCCTTCAACGAGCATCACACCTCGCCCTATGGGCTGATGAACTCGCCCAACCTGATCGCGGCCGCCGCCGCCCAGCGCACGAAGCGGGTGAAGCTGCTCATCTACGCGAACCTTCTGCCGCTGCACCATCCGCTGCGGCTGGCGGAGGAGCTCGCCATGCTCGACTGCATGTCGAACGGGCGCATCATCTCCGGCTTCGCGCGCGGCATTCCGCGCGAATATCAGGTGCACAACGTGCCGCTCAGCGAATCCCGCGAGCGGTTCGAGGAAGCCTATGAGATCGTCACCCGCGCCTGGCGCGAGGACGCCTTCTCTTTCCAGGGCAAGTTCCACTCCTACGACAATATCTCGATCTGGCCGCGCCCCTATCAGCAGCCCGGCCCGCCGGTCTGGATTCCCGTGACGGGTAGCCGCGAGTCGATCGAATGGGCGGCGGCGCGCGACATTCCCATCACGCCGGGCGCCTCCACCGAAGGGCTGCGCCACGACGCCATCAGCCTCTATGCGAAATGCCTCGCCCAGAATGGCCGCAGGCTGACGCCCGACCATATCTCGATCCCCGCGAACGTCTTCGTGGCCGACAGCAAGGCGCAGGCGATCAGCCAGAACGCGCCCTACTGGCTCTATTTCAACCAGACGCTCTTCAGCCACGGCAATTTCACCGAGAACAGCAAGCAGCTGGGCTCGGGCTATGTGAGCGAGCGCGCGAACGACTACGTGCGTCAGGAGAACATGAAAGCCTCAGAACGCGCTCGCGCCGAATATCGCGGCATGACGCTGGCCGACGTGGAGCGTCAGGCGCAGAACATGCCGTGGGGCGAGCCCGACGAGGTGATCGCCAAGCTCATCGGCGCGGCGGAGCGCGCAGGGGCCGGCACCGTGATCGTCAGCATGAACCGGGGCGCCATGCCGCATGGCATGTTCATGGAGCAGATCCGCCGCTTCGCGCGCGACGTGCTGCCCGCGCTGCAGGCCCATGAGGTGAAAGCCTCGCCCTTCGCGCAGGCCGCCTGACCCTTGCGGGAGGGCGCCCGCCGAAACCACGCAGGGAGGCCCGCATGAAAAACCATGTCGACGGCGGGGAAGCCATCGTCGAGGCCTTCCGCAACATGGGCGTGGATTATGTGTTCTCCTCGCCCGGCTCCGAATGGAGCCCGGTGTGGGAGGCGATGTCGCGCCAGACGATTGAGGGCCGGCCCGGCCCCGCCTTTCTCGACTGCTGGCATGAGAACGTCGCGGTCGACATGGCGCTCGGCTACACGGCCTATACGGGCCGGATGCAGGCCGTCCTCCTGCACGCGGGCGTCGGGCTCATGCATGGCGCCATGGCGATCATGAGCGCGGACAAGGTCGAGGCGCCGATGCTCGTCCTGTCGGGCGAGTCGGTGACGTTCGGCGACGATCCCGACATCGCCATCGAGCCGCAATTCTACGCCGGCGTCAGCGAGGGCGGCGCCCATCGCTTCATCGCGCCAGTGGTGAAATACGCAACGCAGGTCGCCTCCCACGCGACGCTCTACCACACCATCGTGCGCAGCGGCGAAATGGCCCAGCGCACGCCGCAAGGGCCTGTCTATGTGAACGTCGCCATGGAGGCCATGCTGCATGACTGGCGCAGGCCCGACGCGCTCGCGAAGATCGCGCCCGCTCCGCGCACGCAAGCGCTCGACGCCGACGTGGCCGCCGTCGCGGATCTCCTGCGCACGGCGCACAATCCCGTCATCGTCACCGAGACGGCGGGGCGCGACCCGGCCGCCTTCGAGGCGCTCGTCGCGCTCGCCGACGCGCTCGCCCTGCCGGTGATCAACGCGCGCTCCAGCTATTTTGCGAACTTCCCCCACGATCATCCGATGTGGCAGGGCTACAACGATCTCGCAGCGTGCGAGGATTCGGACCTGATCCTGCTCGTGAACGCGCGCACGCCTTTCAATCCGCCCTCGCGGCGGCCGGGGACGGGCGACATCGTCTATGTGGGCGAATATCCGCACAAACATCATCTCGCCTATCAGGCGCTGCATGCCGACCGCTATCTGGAGGGTGATTGCGCGGCGGCGCTGCGCGCCCTGCTCGCCGCCGCCCGCCCCGCTCCGCAGGACGCAGACAAGATCGCCGCGCGACGCGCGCGCTGGAGCGCGTCCTCGCAGGATCTGCGCGCAAGGCTCGCCGCGCAACGCGCGCAAGCGCTCGCAGGCGAGGCGATCGACGCCGTGGCGCTCGCCGCGGTCGCGGCGAAACTGCTGCCGCAGGACGCCATCGTCTGCGACGAGACGATCACGCACATGCCCGTGATGCGCCCGCACCTGCCGCTGAACGCGCCGCGCAGTTTCTTTCGCGTGACGGGCGGCGCGCTGGGACAGGGCGTCGCGGCGGCGCTGGGCGCGAAGCTCGCCGCGCCGGAGCGTCCCGTAGTGCTTTTCGTCGGCGACGGATCCTTCCTCTACAATCCCATCGTGCAGGCGCTCGGCGCCTCCAAGGCGCATGGTCTGCCGATCGTGATCGTCGTGTGCGACAACCGTCGCTACGAGGCGATGCGCAAGGGGCATGTTCTCTATTATGCGGGCGGCGCCGCAGATTCGACGCGCTTCCACCATGGAGTCGAAATCGAAGGCCCGGACTATCACGAACTCGGTCGCAGTTTCGGCATGGCGGGCGAGAAGGTCGCGCGGCTTGCGGAGCTTGAGCCCGCCTTCGCGCGCGCGCTCGCCGAGGCGCAGGCCGGGCGCACCGCGATCCTCAACGTCCAGCTCGTGAAATAGCGCGCCGGTTTGGCGCGCGCGCGCGACGTGCTAGAACAAGGCGACTATTCAGGGAGGCGCCTTTGTCCATTCGCACCTTCGCGCGCGCATCGTCCGTCGCCGCGACTCTCGCCGCACCGCTGTCGCTCCTTGCGCCGCTGATGGGCGCGCTGCATGCGCCCGCCCACGCGCAGGACGCGGAGGCTTTCTACAAGGGCAAGACCGTGACCATCGTCATCGGCGCGGCGCCGGGCGGCGGCTACGACACCTATGGCCGGCTCGTCGCGCGTCACATCGGGCGCCACATTCCCGGCGCGCCGTCGGTGACGCCCTCCAACCTGCCCGGCGCGAGCAGCAACGCCGCCGCCGCCCAGCTCGCCACCGTCCTGCCGAAGGACGGAACGCAGATCGGCGCGATCTACGCGAGCGCCCTTCTGGAGCCCCTGCTTGGCGACGCGGGGCGCATCAAGCACGATCCCAGCAAGTTCCAGAACCTGGGCTCCGCGAGCCGCGAGGTTTACGCCTGCGCCTTCCGGCCCGACGCGCCCGCCAAGACATTCGCGCAGGCGCGCGACGTGGAGATGATCCTCGGCGCCACGGCGGAGGGCGGCACGAACGTGGACTTCCCGCTCGTCGCGCAGAGCTTCCTCGACATGAAGTTCAAGATCGTGCGCGGCTACAAAGGCTCGCGCGAAGTCACGCTCGCCATGGAGCGCGGCGAGGTGCAGGGCGCCTGCGGCCTCGCCTGGTCCACGCTCTCGGTGCAATATCCAAACCTGCTCGAGACGAAGCAATTCCTCGTCGTCGCGCAAGAAGACATGACGGGCGAGGCGCGCCTCAACGCGCTCGGCGTGCCGGTGACGGGCGCGATGGCGAAAAACGACGCAGACCGTCAGGCGCTCGAATTGTTCTATTCGCAAAACGTGCTCGGCCGCCCCTATGTGGTGGCCGCCGAAGTGCCCAAGGATCGCGTGGCCGCGCTGCGCAAGGCTTTCCTCGCCGCGCTCGCCGATCCTGAACTGCTGGCGGAAGCGCAGAAAATGCGCATCGAGATCACGCCCACGACCGGCGAGGACGTGGAGAAGCTGATCGCGCGGCTCTACGCCACACCCAGGGACGTGGTGGAGAAAGTGCGCACGACGCTGCAACGCTGACGCGGTGCGGGCGCCTCAATCGCGCTCATCGTCGGCAGGCGCGCCGCGAAAACCGGTGGCGAGCACATAGAGCTCGGACGAATCCGCGCGGCTCGCCTTCGGCTTCACATGGCGCACGGTCTGGTAATCACGCTTGAGGGCGGAGAGCAGATCGTTCTCGGAGCCGCCCTGAAACACCTTGGCGACGAAGAAGCCGCCGGGCGCGGTGACCTCGCGCGCGAATTCGGCGGCGAGCTCGGCGAGGTGGATGATGCGCAGGTGATCGGTCTTCTTGTGGCCGGTCGTGTTCGCCGCCATGTCGGAAATGACGGCGTGGGCGAGCCCGCCGCCCAGTTTCGCGCGCAGCCGCTCCGGCGCTGAGGGCTCAAGGAAGTCCATCACCTCGAAATCGACGCCGGGAAGGGTTTCGATCTCCAGCAGATCGATGCCGATCACCCGGCCCCTGCCTTCGGCCGACTGCACCTTCTTGGCGACATATTGCGCCCAGCCGCCGGGCGCCGCGCCCAGATCGACGACGTTCTGACCCTGTTTGAAGAGCTTGTAGCGCTCGTCGAGCTCCATGAGCTTGTAGACGGCGCGCGAGCGCCACCCCTCCTGCCGCGCGCGCGCGACGAAGGGATCGTTGAGCTGGCGCTCCAGCCATATCTTCGAAGACAGCGTGCGCTTGCCCGCCGTTTTCACGCGCACCTTGAGGGAACGTCCGCCCTCGCGCCCGCTTACGCCGCCGCCGCCCTTGGCTCCACTCATTTCACCAACCTCAAGGCGCGATATCGCGCGACGCTTCATGGCGCCATACGCCGTCAGCGCTCATTAATTGCACCAGAATGCCTTCGCGCAAACCACGATCCGCGATGCGGATGCGCGGCGAAGGAAAGGCGCGATGGATCGCCTCGAGGATCGCGCAACCCGCAAGCACGAGATCCGCGCGCTCCTGGCCGATGCATCCATTGGCCGCACGCTGCGCAAAGCTCATGCGGCGCAGCGCCGCCACCGTCGCGCGCACGTCGCCGTCGCCCATCCACAATCCGTCGACGCGCCGCCTGTCGTAGCGCAGCAGGCCGAGATGAACGCCGGCGAGCGTGGTCACCGTGCCCGACGTGCCGAGCAGATGAAAACGATCGCAGCGCTCCTCCCGCGCGGTCTGCGCGACGAAGGGCGCAAGCGCCTGCGAGACATGGTCCACCATCGCCTCGAAATCCGCGTCGTCCACCTCGTGACCGCCGAATTTTTCGGCCAGCGTCACCACGCCCATCTGCAGCGACGTCCAGGCGCGCACGCGCTCGCGCAGCGATGGGCCGGCCTGCGCGCCCGCAAGCCAGACGATCTCCGTGGAGCCGCCGCCGATGTCGAACAGAACAAGCGAGCGCGCCTCGCGGTCGGCCAGCGCCGCGCAGCCGGCGGCGGCCAGATGCGCCTCCGTCTCCCGGTCCACCACCTCAAGGTCCATGCCCACCTCCCCGCTCACGCGGGCGAGGAAGTCGCCGCCGTTGCTGGCGGCGCGGCAGGCTTCCGTGGCGATGAGCCGCGCGCGGGTGACGCTCTTGGCGCGCATCTTGTCGCGGCAGACCGCAAGCGCGCCAAGCGTGCGCTGGATGGCGCCCTCGCTCAGCCGGCCGGAATGGCCGAGGCCTTCGCCAAGCCGCACGATGCGCGAAAAGGCGTCCACCACCCGAAACCCCTCATGCGTGGGGCGGGCGATCAGCAGGCGGCAATTGTTGGTGCCCAGGTCAAGCGCGGCGTAGGTCTCCAGCGGCCGACGGGCCGCCGCAGACGCCTCAGCCGCGCTCTGAACCCGGGGCTCAGGGGCGCTCGGCGGCGGGCCGGCGGACCCGCCGGCGGCCCCGGCCGCGACGGCGCCGGTCCCATGCCTCGACAATGAAAGCTCCATGGCGCAGCCGGCGGAAGCCGGGCGCTGTTCAAGGAAATGTAAGCATGCGCCGGGCGTGGCGCCAATAGCGCCGAAAGGACACGCCGCTCCGCGGCCGGCTGTTGACAGGCGAAAAGGGCCCGCCTAAACACCAGCACGCCGGTCGGACGGGCGCGCGAATGCTCTCGCGCGCTCTTCCGTTCCAAGCAGGCGCCGGGTCTCAAACACCTGATCTTGGGCGCTTCTTGGGGGATAGTTCAACGGTAGAACAGCGGACTCTGACTCCGTTAATCTTGGTTCGAATCCAGGTCCCCCAGCCAATCCGCTCCCCTCAAGCTTTCATGCCCCGCCGCGGCGCGCTAATTGCGCACCATCGCGGCGATCGCCTGCAGCGTCTGCGGACTGGCCCTGTAGAGCGCGGCGACCTGCGTCTCCGACTCCTGCCCCGTCATGGGGCTCACCGTGAGGTCGAGCTTGACGGCTTCGGCGTTGAACTCGGCGTCCGCCATGGTCGCGTCGAAGGCCTTGCGCAGCACGGCGAGCCGTTCGGCGGGGATCGTCTTCGCCGCGATATAGGGCCGGCCCACCGCGTCGGGCGCGATCAGCACGTCGATCAGCGCGCGCTCCTCGTCGGTCTTCACGAGGTCGCGCACGAAGGCGACAGGCCGGTCGAGATTGGGAATCGGCGGCGCCGTGAAGGAGACGATGGGGTTGATCTTGCGCTGGCGCACCCATTCCGGCGGATTGCTGCTCCAGGCGCCGCAGCCCCCGTCAAGTTCGCCGCGCTCGATGGCGAGCCGCTCTTCCGCGCTGCCCGGATAGCCCAGCACATGGCGCACCTTCACGCCCAGAAGCGATTTCAGGATCGCCCCGTTGATGTAGGAGGATGATCCAGCCGCAGGCGAGCCCATGTTGACCGCATCGCGCTTGCGCCAGTCATCGATGTTCTGCACGCCGCTCGCAGCCCAGGCGTAGCACACGCGGTAATCGCGCGAGATGCTGCCGACCCATGCGAAATCGGTGAAGACGACGCGCGTCTTCTCCGCGCTCAGGATGGAATCCGTCAGCAGGCCCGGATTGAAAGCGGTGATGACGCTGCCGTCCGTCGGCGCGCCGCTGTTGAGCCATGTGACCGCCTTGAGGCTCGAGGCGCCCGGCATGTTCTGCACGATCACTTTCGGCGCGCCGGGAAGATGACGCCCGTAATGGCGCGACAGGAGCCGCGCGTAAGCGTCATATCCGCCGCCGGGCGAGAAGCCGACGACGATGTTGACCGGCTTCGCCTCCTGCGCGAGCGCCGGGCCCGCAAGCCCGAAGGCGCAAGCCAGCGACAACGCTGCGATATGCGCACGCATGTGTCCCTCCCTTTCCATCGCCGCGCGCCCGGCTCTTGCGGCGGGCTACGCGGACGGCGCCTCCATCAGGCGGTGAGTTCGAACGGAATCTGCGTCGGGCCGGGGCCCGCGCGCACGGCGCCGGTGACGGGATCGTACTGGCGCTGGGTGATCGAGCCGAGCTTGGTGCTGCGCAGGATCATGGCGACGGAGCGCGTCGGCCCGCCCTGTTCGGCGTGAATGTCGAAAGGCGGCACGAGATCGACTTTGCCGGGCGTTCCCACGCTCACGGAGGTCATGCGCACCTGCGCGAAGTCCTCGCGGCTGCGGTCGTCGACGCGCTCATAGCGCTCCAGCGACTCCGTGCCATGCAACACGCCGTAAAGCACCCAGGCGTGGGCGTGATCGTGCACGCTGCCCTTGCGGCCGGGCACGCGCACCACCGCGTTGATCGCGAATTCGTGCTCCTCGTCCACATAGATGAGCAGGTTCTTGCGCCCTTCGGTGGAAGGCCATTCGGCGGAGCGCGCCTGAAGCTCGGGGTTCCGCACGAGCTTCTCCATCAGCGGGCGCGCGCGCTCCATGCGCGTTCCCATGTCAGGCTCGCTCGCCCAGATGGCGCGCAGATCGTCGATGAAAGCCTGCACCGCGGGCATGCGTTGCGTCATGTTCCTTCCTCCCTCAGCCGGACACCGGCACGCCTTCCACCGTGCAGCGGCGCAGCAGGCGCTGCTCCTCCGGCGGAAACCACGTGCGCGCATGGATGGTGGCGAGATTGTCCCACATCACGAAATCGCCCAGCCTCCATTCATGTTCGTAGATGAACTCCTTGCGCTCGCCGATCTCATAGAGCTGCGCGAGGACGTCCTCGCTCTCGGCCGGCTCAAGCCCTTCGATGGCCTGCGTCATCAGCCGGTCCACGAACAGGCTCTCGCGCCCGGTGAGCGGATGGCGGATGAAGACCGGATGCCAGAAATGCGGCACGCCGGAAATATCGCCCGACAGATCGACGCGCTCGGCGCGCTTGTATTCGTGGATGTGGAGCGCCTTGCGCCCCTTCAGCCGCTCACGCAGCTTCGCGGGGACGGCCTCGGCGGCCTTGTACATGTTCGAGAAGAGCGTGTTGCCACCCGTGGAGGGAAGCGTGACGCCATAGATGAACGTGTAGCGATAGGGCTTCGCCGAATAACCGGAATCGATGTGGAACCACATCTCTCCGTCTCCGAAGGCGCCGATCGGCTTGCCATCCTCCTTGATGTTGCTCACGAGGAGAATCTTCGGATTGACCTGTTTCACGCCTTCCGCGCGTTCACGCAGCACGCCGGGCGCCACTTTGCGGTCGCCCAGCGGACCGAAACGTTCCGCGAAACGCAATTGGGCGTCCTCGTCGATGTTCTGCCCACGGAACACAAGCACAAGATTTTCATTCCAGGCCTGCTGGACGAAATCGAATTCCTCCTGCGTGATGTCGCGCGTCAGATCGACGCCCTCGATCATCGCGCCGCAGCCGCCCTTCAGCGGAATGGCCTTCATGCCTGCGCGCGTCGCGGGGCGGCTGAGAACGGGTTGGCCCATGGCGGCATCCTCCTGAGGGCCCCGCTCTGGCGGCGGAGCTTTCAGGGGAAAAGGTTAGGCCGAGTCCGCCGGCGGCGCAATCGGCTTGTGCGTTCCGAGGCGCCGCCCGGGCGGCCTTCAGCCCTTGCGCGGCAGGCCGTTGAGATGGGCGACCACATCGGCGACATGCATCACGTCAGCGTATTTGTGATGAAGGTCGAAGAGATTGACCTTGTGGCTCAGCATCGAGCGATCATAGGTGCATTCCTCCACGAGCACGTTGTGGAAGCCATAGGAATAGGCGTCCACGGTGGAGGCGCGCACGCAGCCGGACGTCGATTCGCCGCAGATGATCAGGCTCTCGACGCCCATGCGGCGCAGATGCGCGACCAGCGGCGTGCCGAAGAAGGCCGACGCGCGCTCCTTATAGATGACCAGCTCGCCCGGCTGCGGCGCGAGCTCGGCCTTGATGTGATACAGATCCTCCGTCTCGCCCTTCATCTGGCGATTGGTGGAATGGACGCCGGACGTGTCCGCGTGGCGGGTGGAGTAGATCACCGGCACGCCCGCGGCGCGCGCGGCGGCGAACAGCGCCTGCGTGGGCGCTACGGCGCGCCAGGCGTTCTCGCCGCAAGAGCCGGAGAACTCGCGGTTCACCTCGCGCACCGGGCGGTTTCCGCCGAGATAGGCCTTGTTGTAAAGGTCGATCGCCAGCACCGCGGGCTTGGGCCCGACAAAGATTTCGCGGTGATAGGCCGAATAGATTTCGCGGATCTCGTCGTCGATGATGTCGTTCCAGCAATGATCCTCAAAACCCTTGGCCATCATTCCCTCCATGTTTCGAATGTTTGCGCGAAGCTAGTATGAAAAGGGGGCGCGGCGCAATTGCGCGGCCGCGCTTGACCGGCCGTGCGCTGGCGTGACAATAGGGTTACAGCGTCCCCAGAGACGCAGCCGGGAGGATCAGGATGCGCTTTCGATTGCCGTCAATCGTTGCAGGGCTCGCCACGCTCGCCCTTTTCGCGCCTCACACGGCTTTCGCGCAGGGCGCGGAGGGATTCTACAAGGGCAAGACCGTCACGATCCTCATCGGCTACAGCGTCGGCGGATCCGACGACCTGTGGGCGCGCCTGATCGCGCGGCACATGGGGCGCTTCCTCCCCGGCCAGCCGGTCGTCACGCCGCAGAACATGCCCGGCGCCGGCAGCCTCGTCGCCGCCAATCAGATCTACAACACCGCGCCCAAGGACGGCACGGTGCTTGGCATGATCAACCGCGGCGTGCCTTTCGAGCCCATGCTCGGCAACAAGAGCGCGCAGTTCGACCCGCTGAAGTTCACCTATATCGGCAGCCCCGACCGCGACGTGATCGTCGGATACATTCGCGCAGACGCGCCGCTGAAACATGCGCGCGAGATGCGCACGCAGGAGCTGATCGTCGCCGCCACAGGCTCCGGCGCCGACAGCTACACCTATCCCAACGTGCTCAAGAACCTTTTCAACCTGAACATCCGCGTCGTCTCCGGCTATCCCGGCTCGCGCGACATGAACCTCGCCGTCGAGCGCAATGAAGTGCACGCCACGTTCATCAGCTACGACACGGCCGCGCGCGAGCCCAATTTCGCCAATGGCTCGCGCAAGATCTTTCTGCAAGGCACGATGACGCCCGACCCGCGCATGCCCGACGTGCCCACGCTCGGCGACCTCGCGCGCGACGACGAGGACCGGCGCGCTATGGAGCTGTTCCTCTACCGCGCGCAAATGGGGCGCCCGGTCGTGGCCCCGCCGGACCTGCCGGCGGAGCGCGCGAGCGCGCTGCGCAAGGCTTTCGTCGACACGCTGGGCGACGCGCAGGCGCGCGAGGAAGCGCAAAAGCAGATGCTCAACGTGAACATCGTCCCCCCGCAGGAGCTGACGGAGCTGGTGCGCAAGGCCTATTCCGTCGATCAGAAAACCATCGCGCGCGTCACCGCGGCGCTGCGCTAGAGGCCGGGCACATGATCCAACGCGCAAAACTTCCCGATCCATATCTCGCATGGGCGAACGCGCAGGGCGTGCCCATCGTCGAGGATTTCGGAATCGACATCCGCAAGGTTCCGGTCAAGCCCTGGGCGCGCTACGGCATGAATGGCGCGCTGTGCCACCTCAAGGGCCGCGACGATTACATCTCCATCTTCGCAATGGAGCTGCCGCCGGGCGGCAAGTCCACGCCGCTGCGCCATATCTGCGAGGAGGTGATCTACGTCATCTCCGGCCATGGCTCTACGACGGTGGAGCTGGAGGATGGGACGAAGCACAGTTTCGAATGGGGCCCGAAAAGCCTGTTCTCGATTCCGCTGAACGCGCGCCATCAGCATTTCAACGCGTCCGGCCGCGAGCCTGCGCGCTTCGCCTCCGTCAACAACATGGTCTTCGTCATCAGCCGCTTCCGCGACGAGGATTTCATTTTCGATTGTCCTGTGCCCTTTCCCCAGCGCGCTGGCCGGCCGGATTATTTCGTGGGCGAAGGCGAGTTCATCTCGATTTCGCCCGGTCGGCACCAATGGGAGACCAATTTCGTCTCCGATCTCTCCGGCTTCGAGCTCAAGCAATGGTCGCAGCGCGGCGCCGGCGGATCCAATCTGCGCTTCATGCTGACGGAGAACACGATCGGCGCGCATTCATCCGAAATGCCCGTGGGCACCTACAAGAAGGGGCATCGGCATTTCGACGGCGTGTGCGTGTTCGCCGTGACCGGCAAGGGATATTCGCTGCTCTGGCGCGAGGAGGATCAGGACTTCACGCGCGTGGACTGGGAGCATGGCTGCGTCTATTGCCCGCCCGATTCCATGTTCCACCAGCACTTCAACGTGGCCGACCATCCCTCACGCTATCTCGCGCTGCAAATCGGCACCGTGCGCTATCCGCTGCTCTCCATGAAGCGGGAGATCTGGGACGTGGGCGTCGACAAGGACGTCAAGCAAGGCGGCGCGCAGGTGGAGTATGAAGACCAGGATCCGCGCGTGCATGCGATCTGGCTGGAGGAGATCGCGCGCAATGGCGTGCAATCGCGCATGGGCGCCTTCATCGACGAAACCCGCTTCACCGGAAAGAGCAAGGCATGAGCGCGGACACGACGGACCTGCGCGCGCAGGCGCTGGAAGCGAAGAAATATCTCGTCGATCCCTATCAGGACTGGATCGCAGCGGAGGGCGTGCCCGTTCACACGGGGCGCGCGCTTGACCTGAACGCCGTCGCCCTCGCGCCCTGGCGGCGCTTCGGCATGCGCGGCGCAGCGTGCCACGTGGACGGTCGCTGCGATTTTCTTACCTGCTTCGTGTTTGAACTCGACGCGGGCCAATCGAGCGCGCCCACGCGCAAGGTTTATGAGGAATGCATCCATGTGCTTTCGGGCGCCGGGCGCACGCTGTGCACGCTCTCGGATGGACGCAGCGTCGAGATCGCCTGGCGGGCGGGCGACATGTTTGCGCCGCCGATCAATGCGACCTGCGTGCATATGGCGGCGCCCGAAGCGCCTGCGCGCCTCGCGAGCCTCAATGATCTTCGCTATCTGATGGGCCTCTACCGCAATGAGGCTTTCCTCTTCGCCAATGGCGCGGGCTTCGCGCAGCGCCAGCAAGAGGCCGTGCAGGCGGGCCTGTACGCGCCGGCGCGCGGCCTGCCGCTCGAACGCGACGAAGAAGGCGCGAGCGCAGCGCTCTGCCTCGCTGCGGGTTCGATCGGCTGCGATCTTCGGGAAACACCGGCGGGAATCGCGACTCTGGCGCGCCGCCAGATGCAGGGCGCGCATCTTCTGTGCCTCTCCGGCGAAGGCTTCACGCTTTCCTTCGATGACGACAGCGGCCCGCTGACGCGCACGGAATGGCGCCGGGGCGTGCTGATCGGCCTTCCCAGCATGTCGTTTCACCAGCATTTCAGCGGCCGCGACGCCGCCGCCCGCTTCGCGAAGATTGAGCTTGGCTCGCTGGCCTCGCCGATCTTCCGCAGCCGGCGCGCGGCCTATGGCGACGAAACCGTTTACGCATCCGGCAGCGCCGTCATCCCCCGCGCGAAAGAGCGCGCGGAGGTGGTTGCGTTGCGCGGTCAATGAAGGGGGCGAAGATGAAACTGCTCGGCAATCCACGCAGTCCTTATGTGCGCAAGGTGATCATCGCCCTGCGGGAGAAGGGGCTCGCTTATGAATACATCGAGGTGAGCGCCGGCGACCCCGCCGTGGGCGCGGCGAATCCCCTGTCGAAAATTCCCACCCTCATTCGCGACGATGGAACGGTCGTGTTCGATTCGCCCGTGATCGCGGAATATGTGGACGGAATGAAGGGCGCGCCGACGCTGATCCCCACGAGCTTCGAGGCGCGCATCGCCGTCAAGCAATGGGAGGCGCTGGGCGACGGGGTGACGGATGCGGCCGTCGCCATTGCGCACGAGGAGCGCGAGCCCGCGGAAAAGCGCAAGGGTCCCGAATTCCACGCCAAGCAGCGCAAGAAGATCGACGGCGGCCTGCGGCGCATCGAAGAGGCGCTTGGCAAGGGGGACTTCGTCCACGGGGGCGCCTTCACGCTCGGCGACGCAGCCTGCTACAGCGCGCTCACCTATATGGATCGCACCCAGCCGAGCTTCGACTGGCGCGCCGCCTACCCACGCACGGCCGCTTATTTCGCGCGGCTCGCGCAGCGCCCCTCGATCGTGGGGGCGTGACATCCAGCGCCGCTGCGCACAGTTTTGTGCGCGCGGTCGCAGGATCGAAAGTTCCGCTTTAAGGGGCGCTCTTGCGCTTTGCCGCGCGTCGCGCAAGATCGCGCCATAAGATTTCTCAGGGGAGACGCTTGCATGGCGAAGGGCTGGTTTGGATTCACGGCGGGCGCATGCGCAGCCATGGCGAGCGCAGCTCTGGCGCCTTCGGTCGCGCTCGCTCAGGGCGCGAGCCAGCCGCCAAAGGAGCTGAACATCGTCGTGGGGTTCGGCGCCGGCGGCGTCTACCACAGCATGTCCATGCTGCTCTCGCGCCACATGGGCCGCAAGATGCCGGGCAATCCGTCCGCCGTCGTCAAGGTCATGCCGGGCGCAGGCAGCATTCTTGCGGCGAACTACCTGTTCAATGTCGCGCCTGCGGACGGCTCCACCATCGGCGCCATCGGCGGCGGGCTCATTCTCGAGCCCATGTTCCGAAATCCGGAGGCGAAATACGATCCCGCGCGCTTCCACTGGATCGGCACGTCCTCCTCGGAGACCTACACCTGCGTCGCCATGAAGACGAAGGGGGTCTCGCGCATCGAACAGGCGATCGACACGCCTCTGGCCGCCGGATCGACCGGGCGCGGTTCGCGCACCTTCACCTACGCGCAGGCGCTCAACGACCTCATGGGCACGAAGATCAAGGTGATCACCGGCTATCGCGGCCTGCCCGACATTCATCTCGCCATGGAGCGCGGCGAGCTCGATGCGGTGTGCGGCTGGGGCTACAGCTCCATCTTCAGCCAGAAGCCGGATTGGGTGAAGGACGACCGCATCAACATTCTGCTGCAATTCGGCCTGCGCAAGAATCCCGCGATTCCGAACGTGCCCCTCATCCTCGACGTCTTGCAGAAGGAGGAGGACAAGGCGGCGATGCGCCTGCTTGTTCTCGACTCGCTCATCGCATGGCCCGTGGTCGCGCCGCCCGGCGTCTCGAAAGAGAACGTCGCGCTTCTGCGCCGCGCCTATAACGAGGCGCTGGCGGACCCTGCGCTGCAGGCGGAAGCCAAACAGGTGCAAATCGCCATTGAGCCCGTGAGCGGGGAAGACATTGAGCGCGCCATCGCGGACGCGCTGAAGACTCCGCCCGCGATCGTGGAGCGTGCGCGCAAGCTCTCGGGGCTCGATTAGCCGCCGGCGCAGACGCAGGCCGGAACCGCAGCGCACGCCGCGACTTTCCCTGCATCGAGCCCTTCGGGGCTGCGAGCAAGGGAGTTCATTATGCGCAATAAAATCATCAGCGGCGTCGCTGGCGCAGCGCTGGCGGCCGGCGTTGGCGTCGCGCTCGCGCAATCGCCCACTCCTCCAGCCGCGCCCCCAGGAGCGGGCGGCGCATCGCCACAGAGCGGCGCGCCGCAAACGACGGGCACGGTCGGCGGCGCGGGCGCGCGGGTGAACGTCACCAGCGACCAGCAGAGCAAACTCACAAATGTGGTGAAAAAAATCAGCATCCGCGAGGCGACCAATATCAACGCGGCGGTCGCTGTAGGCTCCACCCTGCCCGCAAACGTGGAGCTGGTTTCGGTCCCATCCGAGATCATCGAGGTGGTTCCAATGTTCAGCGCCTATCGCGCGATCCGCGTGGGCGGCCGCATCCTCATCGTCGAGCCTGACACACGGCGCGTCGTCTACATCATTAATGTATGAGCGAAACGAGGGGCGGCCGCGCGCCGCCCCTCAGCGTCTCGCCGAGCCAAGGCGCAGCCGGGAGCCCTCACCGGGTCGACCCGCAGCTGCGGCGAAGGTTCCGGCATCCCCCGCTCCGGCTTGGCGCAACAGCCCTTGGCGCGCGGCCCTTGGCGCGCAGCCCTTGGCGCGCGGCCTCCGCAAGGCTAAACCTTGCACGCCCACGCCGGGCCAGGTGCGCCCGCGGCGCGAGACGGAGACACAAGGTGACGCAAGCGACCGGGCCGGACGCCCTTCAAAAAGTCACCCGTGAGGAATTGCGCCGTTTCCAGCGCAGGCGGCGGCTTGCGGTGGCCGCGCTCGCGGCGCTGTCTCTGGCGCCCATCCTTGGCGCGGCGCCGCTCATTCCGCGCGCGAGCCTCGCGGGCGTGCTCATTCACGCAGCCGGCCTCGCCTGCGTCGCGCTTGGCGTGTTCATCCGCGCCTGGGCCGCCGTGCATGTGGGCGGACGCAAGCAGCGCGAGCTTGTGACGAGCGGGCCCTATGCGCTGGTGCGCAACCCGCTTTATGTCGGCACCCTGTTCGCCGCCTTCGGCATCGGCCTCGCGTTCGGCTCGATCGCGATCGCGCTGCTTCTCGCAGTCCTCGCCTTCCTCGTGTTCGACTGGATCGTGAAGCTCGAAGAGCAGCGCCTGCGCGACGAGTTTGGCGCGGAAGCCTTCGACGCCTATCTCGCCAGCACGCCGCGCTGGCTGCCAGCCTTTCGGCCGCTGCCGCCTGAAGGACGCATGGAGACGGACGCCGGCGTCGTCGTGCGCACGCTGGCGCAAGCGCTGATGTTCTTCGCGGGCTTCGCCCTCGCCCATGCGCTTGAGGCCTTGCGGCTGGCGGGCGCGCTCAAGCCGCTCTTCCTGCTGCCCTGAAGCTTACGGGGGCGCGGCGTTGTGCTCGCGCAGCACGCGCCCGCCCGCGTCGACCTCCTGAAGGCGCACGTCGTAACCCCACAGCGCCGCGACGTAGCGCAGCACCGCGCGCGCATCCTTTTCCGCAAGCAACGCGCCCCCCTGCACCTTGTGGTGCAGGATCAGACGCCGATCGCCGGCGAGATCGACCGCGGCCACCTCGATCTGCGGATCGATGTAGGAAAGATCGTAACTGCGCGCGAGCGTGGAACGGATGCGCCTGTAGCCGCGCTCATTGTGGATCGCCTCCACAAGCAAGGTCGGATCGTCAGGATCGTCGAGAAGGCAGAACAGGCGGAAGTCGCGCATCACCTTGGGCGAGAGATATTGCAGGATGAAACTCTCGTCGCGGAAATTGGCCCAGATCTCCCGCAAAGCCCCCATGGCATCGCCGCAGCCTGCGATGTCAGGCGACCACAGCCGATCCTCGTCGTCGGGCGCAAGGCAGGCGCGCTCAATATCGCGCATCATGGCGAAGCCCAGCGCATAGGGATTGAGCCCGCCGGACCCGCCCGACTCAAAACTCGGCTGCATGACGACATTGGTGTGCGAAGCGAGGAACTCCAGAAAAGCGCCGTCGCCGATGCGGCCGCGCTCATGCAGCGCATTCATCACCTTGTAGTGGACGAACGACGCCGCGCCCTCGTTCATCACCTTGGTCAGCCGCTGGGGATGGAAATATTGCGCCATCAGCCGCACGATGCGCAGGATTTCGCGCTGCCAGGGCGCAAGCTTGGGCGCATTCTTCTCCAGAAAATAAAGAACGTTCTCCTGCGGCAATTCCAAAAGGGAGCGCAACAGCGCCTCGTCGGCGCGCGCGGGCGGCGCCGCCGCCCCTTTCGGCAAGGTCCGCCACAATTCGTTATGGATCCGCTCGTCATGGAGCCGGCGTTCGCGCTGACGCGCCTCCTCGCTCTTGAGGTCGGGGCGCCGGCGCCGGCGCGCGCTGTCAACGCCCTGCCCCATCAGCGCGTGGGCCGCATCCAGCACCCGCTCCACGGCGCTCACGCCATAGCGCTCCTCGCATGAGGAAATGTAGCCGCGGGCGAAAACGAGATAATCGAGAATGCCGGCGGGATCGGTGAATTCACGAAACGCGTAATTATTGCGGAAGAAATGATTGTGCCCGAAAGCGGCGTGCGCGATGACGAGCGTCTGCATCGCCATCGTGTTGCCTTCCATCACATAGGAAATACAGGGACTTGAGTTGATGACGATCTCATAGGCGAGTCCCGCCGCGCCCTTACGATAGATCAGCTCGTGCTGGGCGAAGCGCTTGCCGTGCGACCAATGCGGATAATAGATCGGCATGCCGGTGGCGGCGTAAGCGTCAAGCATCTGCTCAGGCGTGATCACTTCGATCTGATTGGGGTAGATCGTCAGCCCCATCTCGCCGCAAGCGATCTCGTGCACGGCGTCATGCGCCCGCTGCAGCGTGTCGAAACTCCAGTCCGCGCCTTCAAAGAGAAGTTCGTTCATGAGCCTGCGCCTGCCGGCTGGCTGCTGAACAATTCACGGAATACGGGATAAATCTCTTGCCTCGTCGCGACGCGGCGCATGGCCGGCGCATTCTCCCCAAGATTTTCATAGGCCTTCCACACGGAGGACATAGCGACCTCGCGATCAGGCTCCGCCACTTCGATATAGGCGAAATACTGGCAGATCGGCAGGATCGCGTCGCGCAACAGCTCCATGGCGTCGGCGTTGTCGGCGCGCTCATTGTCGCCGTCCGAGGCTTGCGCCGCATAGATGTTCCATGCATCCACCGGATAGCGTTGGCTGGCAATGCGCGTCATCTCACGCAAGGCGGTGGACACGCGCGTGCCGCCCGTCTCCCGGCTATGGAAGAACGTCTCCTCGTCGACCTCCTTCGCCTCGTCCGTATGGCGGATGAAGACGATCTCCACCTGTTCGTAGCGGCGGTTGAGAAAGACATAGAGCAACATGAAGAACCGCTTCGCGATGTCCTTCATATGTTCGGTCATGGAGCCTGAGACATCCATGAGACAAAACATGACGGCCTGCGCGACCGGGCGCGGATTGGCTTCGAAACGCCGAAAGCGGATGTCGATCGGATCTATATAGGGAATGGCGCGCGTGAGCCGGCGTGCGCGCGCAATGCGCTCCTCGATCTGGCGCAGCTGCGCTTCGTCGCCGTCCCTGACGGCGCGCTCGCGCGCCTCCTCCAGCGCAAGCATATCCTCCGCGCGCGGCCGGTTGAGCGCGGTGCGGCGCGCGAGCGCGTTGCGCATGGTGCGCAACACCGCAAGGTTGGCGGGCGAGCCAGTGGCGGTGAAGCCTGCGCGTCGCACGCCCTCGGATTTCAGCGCGGCGAGCTTGCGTCGCTCGAGCCTTGGAAGTTCGAGATCCTCGAGAAAGAAATCGAGGAACTCGGCGGCGGACAGAACGATGGAGAACTGGTCCTCGCCCTCGCCCTGCCCCGCCTGAGCGCCGGGGCCGCCCCCGCCCTGAGGGCGCGGCAGGCGATCGCCTTCCAGGAACTCGCGATTGCCCGGCAGGACGTGGCGCGTCACGCCGGTCGCGCCGCGGTGAAAACGCGGCTCCTCCACGCCGGCGGCGGGGATGACGACGACGCCGCCGCCCTCCAGCTCGCGGATCGAGCGCTCGCCGGACGCCTCGCGCACCGCCTTGCGCACGATGCTGCGCGCGCGGCGCAGAAAGCGCTGCCGGTTGGGCAAGCTCTTGCCGGAAGGGTTCAGCCGCTTGTCTATGAGTTGCACCGCGGCCCTCCTCGCGTCAGGCGGATTGGCGAACACGCATGTACCATTCCACCAGGCGACGCACCTGTTTCTCAGTGTATCCGCGCTCAGTCATCCGCGAGACGAAATCCGCGTGCTTCTTCTCCGTCTCGGTGTCCTTCTTGGAGCCGAAACTGATCACGGGAAGCAGATCCTCGACCTGGCTGAACATGCGCCGCTCGATGACCTCACGAATTTTTTGATAGCTCGTCCATGGCGGATTGCGCCCGGAATTGCCCGCACGCGAGCGCAGCGCGAATTTGACGACCTCGTTGCGGAAGTCGCGCGGATTGGCGATCCCCGCGGGCTTCTCGATCTTGGTCAGCTCCTGATTGAGCAGCTCGCGGTCGAGCATCTGGCCTGTGTCGGGATCCTTGAAATCCTGATCCTCCACCCAAGCGTCGGCGTAATCGACGTAACGGTCGAACAGGTTCTGTCCGTAATCATGGTAGGATTCGAGATAGGCCTTCTGGATTTCGTGGCCGATGAATTCCGCATAGCGCGGCGCGAGATCGCCCTTGATGTGTTCCAGCAGCCGCTTCTCGGTCTCGGCGGGGAATTGCTCGCGCCGGATCGCCTGTTCGAGCACATACATGAGATGCACCGGATCAGCGGCTATTTCCGAGGGGTCATGATTGAACGTGGCTGCGAGCACTTTGAAGGCGAAGCGCGTCGATACGCCGTCCATGCCCTCGTCAGGCCCGGCGACGTCGCGATACTCCTGCAAAGAGCGCGCGCGCGGGTCGGTCTCCCTCAAGCTTTCGCCGTCGTAGACGCGCAGCTTGGAGAAGATGGTCGAGTTCTCGTGCGCCTTGAGCCGCGACATGACGGAGAAGCGCGCCATAAGCTCAAGCGTCGCAGGCGCGCAAGGCGCCTCGCCCAGCTCCGAGCCGCGGATCAGCTTCTCATAAATGCGCTGCTCCTCGGTGGAGCGCAGGCAATAGGGCACTTTGATGAGATAAATACGGTCGATGAAGGCTTCGTTGTTCTTGTTGGATTTAAAGCTCTGCCACTCGGCCTCGTTGGAATGGGCGAGGATGACGCCGTTGAAGGGGATGGAGCCGATGTTCTCCGTGCCGATGTAATTGCCTTCCTGCGTCGCCGTCAGGAGCGGATGCAGCATTTTGATCGGCGCCTTGAACATCTCCACGAATTCGAGAATGCCCTGGTTCGCCCGGTTGAGCCCGCCCGAATAGCTGTAGGCGTCGGGGTCGTTCTGGGCGAGCGCCTCAAGCTTGCGAATGTCGACCTTGCCCACGAGCGAAGAAATGTCCTGATTGTTCTCGTCGCCGGGTTCGGTCTTCGCCACGGCGATCTGGCGCAGGCGCGAGGGAGAGAGTTTGACCACGCTGAACTTCGACAGATCACCGCGAAACTCATCGAGCCGCTTGAGGCACCATGGACTCATCAAGCCGGTCAGGCGCCTGCGCGGCACGCCGTAACGCGCCTCGATTTCCTCGCCCTGTGTTTGCGGGTCGAACAGGCAGAGCGGGCTTTCGAACACCGGGCTCAGCTCATCGCCCGCCTTCAGCACATAGATTGGCTTCACCTCCATCAGGGCCTTGAGTCTTTCGGCCAGTGAAGACTTGCCGCCGCCCACGGGGCCAAGCAGGTAGAGAATCTGCTTGCGCTCCTCGAGGCCCTGCGCCGCATGGCGGAAGAAAGAGACGATCCGCTCCACCGTCTCCTCCATGCCGTAGAATTCGGAGAAGGCGGGATAGGTTCGAATGGTGCGATTCATGAAAATGCGCCCCAGCCGGGCGTCTTTGGCCGTATCGATCACGACCGGCTGGCCAATCGCCGCCAGAAGGCGCTCATGCGGGCCCGCATAGCATTCCGGATTAGTCCGGCACTCTTCGAGATAGTCGAGCAGGCTCATCTCCGAGGTGCGGCGCCGGTCGTAATCGGTGAAATAGCGGGTCAGGAGATCGGAGGCCGGCGTCATGTGTCCCCTTTCAGTTCACATCGGGACGAAAGCCGCGCATGCGGCTTGCTAGGCTCTGGGCAGAACGCGACAGAAACTCCAAAGTTTCTTGAGAGAGCCGAATGGTCGCCGAAAGGTCGGCCTCCCCCACCCCGCAGCCTCCTCGCGCGCGTTCACGCCACGCAAGGGCGAGGGTTTCATGCGATCAGGGCCGTTCGAAAGAACCAGGCGTTGAGGGCGAAATGTCATTCATCTGAAAAGCAGATCGCGGCGGAATAAAGACGCCCCGCGTTCACAGCGTCGCGCGCGCGACCACATAGACGCCGACAAGCGCGACGAAGACGGCGAAGCTCGCCTCAAGACGCCCTTTGCCCAAGGACAGGCGCGCCGCCGCGCCTGCGCCAAGCCTTCCGCCGAGGGCGCCACCGAGAACGAACAGAGCCGCAAGCGGCCAGTGCACAAAGCCCGAGAGCGCATAATTGACGGCGGTCGCTGCGCCAAAGCTCGCCACTGCGACGAGCGACGTGCCCACCGCGTAAATGGGCGGCATGCCGGTCGCCATCATCAACGCGGGCACGATGAGAAAGCCGCCGCCGATTCCAAAGAAACCTGAAAGGGCGCCGGCGATGAGGCCGGCGGCGATAAGCGGAGCTGCGTTCTGGCTTGAAAGCCGCACGAGGGGTTCGCCCTCCTGTCCCCGCCGCACGAAGGAAAGAACGCCGATCGCCACCATCAGCAAGCCGAAGACGGCGAGCAGGGCTTCGCCATTCAGCGCCTTGCCCAGCGTCGAACCGCCAAACGCGCCGATGGCGCCGGCGCCAGCGAAGACGAGGCCGCAGGGCCATTTGACGTGGCCCTTGCGCGCATGGGCGCCAAGGCTGAGAAGCGCGTTGAACGCGACCGCGACCGCGCTTGTGCCGATCGCCTCATGGGGGCTTGCGACGCCCACGAGATAGACGAGCAGCGGCACGGCGAGTATGGAGCCGCCGCCGCCCACAAGCCCAAGGGCGAAGCCGACCAGCGCGCCCGAGCCAACGCCAAGCGCGGCCTGCGCCGCCGACAAACTCATCATCAGCGCCATGGCGACTTACCTTGGGACGAACCGGCGCGGCCGGCCCGCGCCGCGTTACGCGCGCACTTTTCGCATGGCCGCGTTCCACGGCGCGTGCACAAGCAAGCGCGCCATGCCGCAGAAACCCGTGACGCCGGCCACCATCAATCCCGCGCCCACGAAGGCAGGCACGACGAGAAAGGCCGGCGCAACGAACACGCCAAGCAAGGTTCCGCCAAGCGCGAGCGCGCCCGCGCCGATCTGCACCTGACGCTGCAGGTCGAGCGGCTGGCTCGCGTCGAGCGTGACCGGAGCGCCCGCTCGTTTGAGCGCATCGAGGCCGCCCTCCACCACAAAGGCCTGGCAGTCGCCAGCCTTCTGCGCCAAGCGTCCGGCGTTGGCGAGCGTGCGCGCGCCGCTGCGGCAATGAAACAGCACCGGCTTGCCGCTCTCGACCGCGAGCGTCGCCGCATCCATGCGCGAAAGGGGGAAGCTTCGCGCGCCGGAAACTTTTTCGCGCGCAAATTCGTCGGCCTCGCGCACGTCGACCAGAACGGCGCCCTCGCGCATCAATCGCAGCGCTTCTTCAGCTTTGATCTGGGGCAGAGACATAACGCCCTCCTTTGCATTAGGTATTGCTAATCTAATGAATCGCGCCATATTTTCAAGGCCCCCTGGACCTGGGGGACGCGCTCTCGCAAGGAGACGAGCCATGGCCGCAGCGAAGGAAAGCCTGGGACCGGCGATCGAAGCTTTTTTCGACGAGCCGACGAACACGGTGAGCTATCTCGTGTGGGATCCCGCCACACGCAAGGCGGCGCTGATCGACCCTGTGCTTGACTACGATCACAACGCCGGCTCCGTCGACACCCGCTCCGCGCAGGCGGCGCTTGATGCGGCGCAGGCGAAAGATCTTTCAATCGAATGGGTGCTGGAGACCCACGCCCACGCCGACCATCTCTCCGCCGCGCCTTTCGTGAAGGCGCGCACGGGCGCGAAGATCGGCATCGGCGAGCACATCAAGGACGTGCAGCGCATCTTTCGGCCGATCTTCAACGCGGGCGATCTGAAAACCGACGGAAGCGATTTCGATCACCTCTTCACGGAAGGCGAACGTTTTGCGATCGGCGCGCTGGAGGCGGAGGTGTTGTACGTGCCGGGCCACACGCCCGCCGACGTCGCCTATAAGATCGGGGATGCGGTCTTTGTGGGCGACACGCTGTTCATGCCCGACTATGGCACCGCGCGCGCCGATTTCCCCGGCGGCGACGCGCGCCAGCTCTATCGCTCGATCAAACGGCTTCTCGCCCTCCCCGAGCGCACGCGCCTGTTCATGTGTCACGACTACAAGGCGCCGGGACGCGAGGATTACGCGTGGGAGACGACCGTGGGCGCGGAGCGCGCAGGCAATGTCCATGTGCGCGAAGGCGTGAGCGAGGATGAATTCGTCGCCATGCGCAGCGCGCGCGACGCAACGCTGGCCGCGCCGCGCCTGCTCCTGCCCTCAATCCAGGTGAACATCCGCGCAGGCAAGTTTCCGCCGGCGGAAGCCAATGGCGTGCGCTATCTCACGATCCCTGTGAAACTCAAGGACGGGACGGCGGACCTGCTGTGAGGCCTGCCGATGTGGCGCAATCCATGAAGCGCGCGACGCCGGCGTCATCCATGGCGTAGACGTCGCCGGAATTGGCCTCGGCCGGCAGATCGCTCAGCCAGCGGGCGATGCGTGAGGCGTCGACCGGCTCATCGAAGGCGAGCGCATGCGTCTCGCCGATCGCCGCCGTGAATCGCAAAAGGCCGAGGCTCACGCAGCGCTCAACGCAGGCGAGCGCCACGTCGCGCTGGATGGTGGTGAACTCGAAAGAGAGCGCCGGCGGCGGGCGGGTGAGGCCTGCAAGCGCCTCAGCCTCGAAACCCTCCACGTCGATCTTGATGAAATCGGGCGCGCCGTGACGTTCGATCAGCGCATCGAGCGTGGTGAGGGGCACGCGCGCCTGCGCGCGCCATTCCTGCCCTTCCCAGCCGGCCGCATCTTTCGCGGCGGCGATGAAATCAGCAGAGGCGGTGGAGACGATCGGATTGGCGGCGTTGACGTTGAGCGTGATCGCGCCCTCGCGTGCGCCGCAGGCCGCCTCGACGATGCGCACGCCCGCGCGCCAGCCATAGACCGCGCGCAGGAGCCAGACGACGGGACGCTGCGGCTCGACGGCGACCACGCGCGCGCCCAGCCGCAGAAAGCCCGCCGTGCGGTGGCCGACATGGGCGCCCACGTCGAAGACGAGGCCGCCGCGGGGGACGAAACGCGCGTAGAGCGCGTCCATCACGCGGTCGTGGTCCGGGTTGGAATGATAAATCCGCCAGGAGCGGCGCAGGGCCGGCGCGGCGCGCAAGAATGCGATGACGTCCTTCAGCAAGAACCCCTCCCGACCTGCGTCTTGTTTCTAGGGCGCGCCGAGGCGGCGAAAAGGCGGGCGCGCAAAAACGAAAAGCCCGCAGCGGGAAGCTGCGGGCTTTCGAAAACATCATGAAGAGGATTTTATTTCCGTGTTTTGCAGGCCTGGCGACGACCTACTC
>CAZYBF010000026.1:25700-33576 GCA_964645525.1 uncultured Beijerinckia sp. | reverse complement strand
TGGCGGAGACGGAGGGATTCGAACCCTCGATACCCTTGTGGGGTATGCTCATTTAGCAAACGAGTGCCTTCAGCCTCTCGGCCACGTCTCCGCGGCGCGGCGGGCGAACCCGGCGCGCGGGGGAGGATATGCCCGACCGAGGCTTGATTGGCAAGGCTGTTGGCGCGCGTCCCGGCCCTAGAGCGGCGCGATGAAATCGCAAATGCGCGCCAGCGTGGGCGCATCCCGCAGGAGGGGCGCGTGCCCCTGCCCCTGCACGAGGTGGATTTCGCAGCGCGGATGGCGCGCCTGCATGCCCTCAAGCGTAGCCTGCGACAACAGATCGGACGTGGAGCCCCGGATCGCCAAGACCGGAACATGGGCGAGACCTTCGAACTGCGCCCAGACGTCCGGCAGGGGCGCGTCGAGGTCGAGCCCCTCGAGCGTGCGCATGAGCGCAGGATCGTAGCGCAGCGCGAGCCGGCCGTCCTCGCCGGGGGCGAAGGTCGCCAGCGCATAGGCGCGCCAGTCCTCCGGGCTCAGCGCGGGAAAGCCGCCGCCCATAGCCGTGCGCAAAAGGTCCATCGCCTCCTCGACGCTCGCGGGCGCCGGCAATTTGCCGACATAGGAGCGGATGCGCGCAAGACCCTGCGCCTCGATCACCGGGCCGATGTCGTTGAGCACGACGCCGCGCAGCAAGGTGGGGCGCGTGGCGGAAAACAGCATGGCGTGCAGCCCGCCGCGCGACGTGCCCACGATCACGGCCTCACCCGCGCCAAGCGCGTCGAGACAGGCGAGAATGTCGGCGTTCTCAACGCGAAGATCGTAGTTGCGCCAGTCGGAATCGCGTTCGGAAAGCCCCCGCCCGCGATAATCGAGCGCGATCACGCGGCGCGGCCCGCCCGCCCCGTCCTGCGCGAGCCGCTGCGCGAGGGGGATGAAATCGTCGCCGTTGCGGGTGAGGCCGGGAAGGCAGACGACCGGCGTCGCCCGCCCGTCCTGCGGCCCCCAGACCCGCGCATGCAGGCGCAGCCCGTCCGGGGCTGAGATGAAATGGCTGGTTCCTGCGCTCATCATGTCTCCACGCGCGTCCGGCGATCTTGGCCTGCGCGCGTCCGGCGCTCTTGGCCCGCGCGCATGCTAGCGCCACCGCGTCCATGGGATCAATGGGAGCTAGCGCGCGCTGGAGGCCAGGCGGATCTCGCGCGCGCGCAAATCCTCGCGCACGAGGCGCGGCGCGTCGGGGGCGCCGAAACGGGCGCGGTAGACGCCCACGTTCTCCACCACGCGCTGCACGTAATTGCGCGTCTCGGAGAAGGGAATCCGCTCCACCCAGTCGATCGGGTCCACATCCGGCTTGCGCGGGTCGCCATAGGCGGCGATCCATTGCTTCACCCGATGCCCGCCCGCGTTATAGGCGGCGAAGGTGAGAATGAGCGACTGGCCGTGCTCGTCCATCAGTTCGGCGAGATGGGCCGCGCCGAGTTTTGCGTTGAACGCGGGGTCGGAGATCAGCCTGTCCTCCTCGAAGGGCACGCCCGCGCGCTGCGCGGTGCGGCGGGCGGTGGAGGCGAGCATCTGCATGAGCCCCTTGGCGCCCGCGTGGGAGCGCGCATCCGGCTGGAACGCGCTCTCCTGCCGCGCGATGGCGTAAACGACAGGCGCCTCGGCCGAGCGCGCGAGCGGCTCGAACTCCGGCACGCCGAACAGCGGAAAAGCCGCATCGTCGAGCGCGACGCCGCGCTGGGAGGCGAGCTTGCCGATCACAAGAGTGGCGCGCGCGTCGCGGGCGCGGGCGGCCACGCGCGCAAGCGCGGCGATCTGGGCGGGGTCTTCCAGCCGGCGGGCGAGATCCGTCGTCAGGCGGAAGGCGAGGTCGCGTTCGCCCACCGCTTCGAAAACCTCCACGGCGCGCACGGGGGCGAGCCGCGCCTCGCCCTGCGCCACCGCCTGCGCGCGCCGGATCGGCTGGTCGGAAAGGCCCAGCCGCGCGCGCGCCAATTGTCCGTAATAGGCGGTCGAATGATCCGCCGCGCGCGCGTAGAGCGCCATGGCGCGCTGCGTTTCGCCTTGCGCCTCGAGCGCGCGGCCCTGCCAGTAGAGCGTGCGCGCCTGCGAGATCGGCGTGCGGGCGATTTCGCCTGCGGTCTCGAAATGCGCGCGGCCCGCAGCCGGATCGTTGCGGAAGCGCAGCGCGATCCAGCCTGCGAGAAACTCCGCTTCGATGCGGTCTTCGGTCGAGCGCGCGCTGTGGCCGGCCGCCGTCTTGTAGGCGCGCTCGGCGTCGCCCGCGTCGAGCAGCTTGCGCGCGATCAGCCGGCGCTCATTCCACCAGGCGTCGCCGTCGATCAGAAGCTCCGCATCGCGCGGCGCCTCGTTGAGCGCGGCGGCGGCTTCGGCGAACTTTCCTTCACGCCGCAGTTTTTGCGCACGCGCGAATATGTGGCTGGGATCGGCGCGCAGGGCCTTGGGAACCGCCTCCATCAGCTTGTCGGAGGCTTGTTCCTTTGCGACTGCGCTACGCGCCCTGGCGAGCGCGCTGTCGTCTTCGCCCGCAGCCGCCGCCACGCGCAGCGAGGCCGGGTGCTGATCCTTGTAGAACAGGCGCGCGGCGCGATGGCGGTGATCCTGCGCGCGCAACGCCGCGCCGAACTCCTTGCGCAGTTCACCCTCGAGCCAGGCGCCGAAATCATCCTCGCGCCAGATGCGCCGCGCCAGCGCCTGCGCCTCCTCGGGCCGCTCCGCCTTCAGCGCGCGCGCCAGAGCGAAGCGGCCGAACGCGGTCGTCGGCGCCTGTCGCGCGAAACGCTCGCGCACGCGCGCGGGCGCGATTTTCTCCGTCAGCATCGCCTCCTCGAGGCGCGCCTGCAGGAAACCGTCGCGCGGCCAGTCGGGATGGCGGTCGATGAAAGCGGCGATGCGCTCATAGCCCGCCGCCTTGGGCTGTAGCCGCACGGCGGCGTAGGCGAGCGCGGAGCGGGCCAGATCGTCCTGCGCCTTCTGCGCAGCCGCGTCGCCCGCGGAAAGCTCGCCCTTGCGATAGGCGGCGATGGCCTCACGCAGCGCGGCCGCGTCGGCGCGCACGGGCGCAGGCGCGCCGATCGCCTCCTCCACGAGGCCAGGCGTCGGCGGCGACTGCGGCGTCGGCGGCGCCTGCTCGGCCGCCGCGTCCCCCGCGCCGGCGGCGCCGGCCGGGGCGAGCGACAGGGAGGCCTCCTCGGGCGTCGTGGGGCGCTGGGTCAGGGAGCCGCCCGGAACGGGGCCTGAGGCCGCCTCCGGCGCGTCCACGGCCCGCTCGCGGGCCGTCTGGAGTTGGACGCCGGCGAACGCCAGCGCGCCGAGCCCCGCCAGCCCAGCAAACCCCGCCGCCCATCGTCCCCGCACCCATTTCGCCTGCATAAGCCTGCGCCTCGTGTTCAGTGGACTAAACTGCGCTCCGAACGTTTACGCATCGCTAACCACGTCCGCCCCCGCTCGCGCGGCGCCAAGGAGCGCCAAGGGGCGACAAGCGGCGCCAAGGGACGCCGAGGGGCCCCAAGATGGGGACAGGCGGCGGCTGCTGCGCGCGGCCTCTTTCCTCGCCACGCCCAAGGGGCTATCAACGCCAGCAGGAGACCGTGCGAATACGGCGCGCGTGCGGCGAGCCAATCTCCTGTTTTCAGCAGGTTTCGGCCGCAAGGCCGGCGCAGGGCGCCGCTCAGATGGGCGCAGGGGAAGGATAGGGCCATGCCTCAGGCGAAGTTTTTGAAGGGTTGGATGACGGCTCTTGTCACCCCGTTCCGCGACGGCGAGGTGGACGAGGCGGCCTTCCGCGCCTTCGTGAACTGGCAGATCGAGCAGGGCGTCCATGGCCTCGTCCCGGTCGGCACGACGGGCGAATCCCCCACCCTCTCCCATGACGAGCACCGCCGCGTGGTGGAGACCTGCATCGCCGAAGCGCGCGGCCGCGTGCCCGTGATCGCCGGCGCGGGCTCCAACAACACGCGCGAGGCGGTCGAGCTCGCCCGCCACGCCGAAAAGGCTGGCGCGGACGCGGTGCTCATCGTCACGCCCTATTACAACAAGCCCAATCAGGAAGGCCTGTTCCAGCACTTCAAGGCCATCGACGCCGCAATCGGGATTCCGATCGTCATCTACAACATTCCGCCGCGTTCGGTGATCGACATGTCGGTCGACACGATGAAGCGCTGTTTTGAACTGAAGAACGTGGTGGGCGTGAAGGACGCGACCGGCAATGTGGGGCGCATCTCCATGCAGCGCGCCGCCATGGGCCCCGACTTCATCCAATTGTCGGGCGACGACGTGACCGCGCTCTCCACTTTCGCGGCCGGCGCGCATGGCTGCATTTCCGTGGTCTCCAACATCGCGCCGGGCCTGTGCGCGCAATTGCAGAACGCGTGGGACGCAGGCGACGCGCGCAAGGCGCTCGAGATCCAGGATCGCCTCACCCCGCTGCATCTGGCCACATTCCTCGAAGCCGGCGTCACGGGCGCGAAATACGGCCTCTCGCTGATGGGCAAAATGCGCGAAGAGCCGCGCCTGCCGCTCGTGCCGATGACCGACGCCAACAAGGCGAAGCTGCGCGAGGCGATGGCGTTCGCGGGCCTGCCTGTCGGGACATGAGCCGTGGCGAGCAAAGAGCCCCGGAACTTCAAAGTCGTCGCAGACAATCGCCGCGCGCGCTACGAATATGAGATCGGCGAGGTGCTGGAGGCGGGGCTCGCGCTCACCGGAACCGAAGTCAAATCGCTGCGCACCGGCAAGGCGACCATCGCTGAAAGCTATGTGGGCGTGACGCGCGACCGGCAGGTCGAGCTCATCAACGCCAACATTCCCGAATATCTGCAAGCCAACCGCTTCAATCACGAGCCGCGCCGGCCCCGTCGCCTGCTCTTGAAATCGCGCCAGATCGCCAAACTGGCGCAGGGCGTCGAGCGCGAAGGCATGACGATCGTGCCGCTCAAAATCTATTTCAACGAGAGAGGGCGCGCGAAAATCGAGATCGCGCTCGCCCGCGGCAAAAAGCTCCACGACAAGCGCGAAACCGAGAAGAAGCGCGACTGGGGCCGCGAAAAGGCGCGCCTCCTGCGCGCCAAGGGCTGAGATCTCCGCGAAAGGCTCAGTCTAAGCTTGCAAGCCGGCCCCGAAAAGGGGAGCTTGAGCGCTTAGGCGAACCGGAGAGGCTACCCATGAAGAAAGCAATGACGCTGGGCGCTATTGTGCTCGCAGCCGCCGCGATTGGCGGCTGTTCGCCCCGACAGGAGCGCATGGCGACCGGCGCCGGCGTGGGCGCGGCGGCCGGCGCGGTGATCGGCGGGCTGGCGAGCGGCACGTCGACCGGCGTGCTGGCGGGCGCGGCCATCGGCGGGGCGGGCGGCGCGCTCATCGCCGACGCCACGCGCCCGCGTCCCCGCTGCTGGCGCGACGTTTATGGCCGGCGCGTCTGCGCGCGTCGCTAAGCGCGTTTGCGAGCGAAGCGACAAAAAAGGCGCGGCCGAACGACGACCGCGCCTTTTCGCAACGTCATCCCGCCGGCGCGATCATTGCGCCGGCTTTTCGTCCTTCTTCTGCTCCAGCACTTTCAGATCGGGCTGGAGGCTTGAGGCTGCGGCAAGACGCGCGACGGTCTCCTTCGGCGTCGCATAGACGTCCTTGAGCATCGCCATCATCTCCTCGCCGGTCATCGGATTGACCTCCATGCCGGCCTTTTCGGAATCGGAGATCAGGTCCTTGTCCTTCATCGCGGCGTCGAAGGCGCGGCGCATCGCGTTCACGCGATCCATCGGCACGCCTTCCGCATAAAACCACGGCCGGCCGATCTCAAAAGCGCTGAACTGCAGTTTGAAGATGTCGCGCTGCTCCTGCGTCTCCGCCAAGTCGGTGATGAGCGGCACGTCCTTCAGATCGGGATGGCGACGCAGGCCCTGCTGATAAAGGATCACGTATTTGCCGCTGGCGATCCATTCGTTGAACTGCGGCTTGAGGCTGGTCCACGAATAGGTGCCGCGACCGTCAACCTCGCCGCGCTCCATGGCGAGGCTCGCCTCGCTGCCGCCGGGATAACCCGCGATCACCCTGAACTTCAGGCCCAGCGTGTTGCGCACGATGTAAGGCACCGTAACGCTCTCCGTGCCGACGCCCGTGCCGGCGACGATGACTTCTTTCTGGCGCAGGTCCTGCCATTTCTTCACGCCCGTGCGCGCGGCGATGATGGCGACGGACGTATCTGAATTGACGGAGCCGAGGCCATGCATTTTCAGCGTGTCAAACTTCGCGTGCGAGGCGGAGCCCAGAAGCGGCTCGAAGGGCACGCCGCGCTGCGGGGCGGCGATGTGCAGGCCGTCGCGCGGCGCGACGCCGGCGACGTAATTCATCATCACAAGACCGCCGCCGCCGGGCATGTTGCGCACCACGAACGTCGGCGAGCCGGGCAGATGCTTGCCGATGTGACGCGCGACGAGGCGCGCGTTCTGGTCGTAGCCGCCGCCGGCGGACAGGCCAACATAGACGGTCACCGTCTTGCCTGCGAAAAACTCCGCGGGCGCTTGCGAGAACGCCGGCGAGACGAAAGCCGCCGAGGCGGCGAGCGTCGTGACCATGGTCCGCTTGAACATACGTGTCTCCCTTCCCCATCCGGGGTCTGGGGCCCCGGCGTTTCGGCATCATGCCGCACCGCGCGCGCCGAGGGAAGTCCCGCCGCCGTTTGACCCTTGCGGGGGCGGGTGATAGCCCTGCGGCGAAGCTATCGCGCGTGGGGGGAGGAAGCGATGTCTGACAAGCGCCCGACAGGGGGCCGCGCGGTTTTCCGCCATGTCGATTACGCACGCTATTCCTTCGCGCGTTTTCTCTGGGGTCTTGGCCTGCAGATTCAGACGGTGGCTGTCGCCTGGTATGTCTACGACGTCACCAGCGATCCTCTTGCGCTGGGCATGATCGGCCTTGCGACCTTCATTCCCGCCGTGCCGCTGTCGCTTGTCACCGGGCCTGCGGCCGACCGCTACGACCGGCGCATCATCATGCTGCTCTGTTGCGCGACGATGGCGTTCTGCGCGGCCGGCTTCGTGGCGCTGATGTATTTCGGCGCGGTGCGCGCGGGTCAGGTGTGGCCCGTCTATATCGTGGTGTTCGTGCTTGGCGTGGCGCGCTCTTTCTCCAATCCCGCCGGTCAGGCGCTCGTCATGTCGCTCGTGCCCGACGAGGAATATCCCAGCGCCGCCGCATGGAACAATTCCATGAACCAGACCGCCAACATCGTCGGCCCGGCGATCGGCGGCCTGCTGTTTCCCTTCGGGATCTACGCGCCCTTCATCGCCGCCGGCGCGGCTTTCGTCGTCGCCTTCGCGCTTGTGGCGCGCATCGCCTATCGCCCGCAGAAAGCCGGCAAGCCGCCCGTGACCCTCGCCATGCTGGCCGCGGGCTACAAATTCATCTGGCGCAGCCCCATCATTCTGGGCGCGATCACGCTTGATCTTGTCGCCGTGCTGCTGGCGGGCGCGACGGCGCTGCTGCCGATCTTCGCGCGCGACATTTTCGAGACGGGGCCCTGGGGCCTTGGCCTGTTGCGGGCCATGCCCTCCGTGGGCTCCGTCGCCGCCGCCCTCATGCTCGCCTATTTTCCGCTGCAGGCGGGCATCGGCAAGAAAATGCTCGTCTCGGTGGCGATCTATGGATTCGCCACCATCGGCTTTGGCCTGTCGACGCATATTCTAATGGCGATCCCCTTCCTGATCATCATCGGCGCCGCCGATATGGTGAGCGTCGTCATTCGCCAGACGCTCATTCAGGTGGAGACGCCGCCCGAGATGCGCGGGCGCGTGGTGGCGGTTCATACGATTCTCACCGGCACGTCGAACCAGCTCGGCGACTGGATCGACCGGCGCGCCCTCCCGATCGTCAA
>CAZYBF010000026.1:0-25690 GCA_964645525.1 uncultured Beijerinckia sp. | reverse complement strand
CACGTCGAACCAGCTCGGCGAATTCGAGAGCGGCGCGCTGGCCTGGGCGATCGGGGCCGTTCCCGCCGTGCTCGTGGGCGGCGCGGGCGCGCTCGCGGCCGCCGCGCTATGGGCGCGCATCTTCCCCGACCTGCGCCGGCGCGAGACCTATTAGCGGCGGGGAATCTGACGCGATCACGCGCTCAGCGCGCCGCGCTCCTTCTCCGCCCCGTCGACCAGAGCCGGGAGAACCTCGAGCAAACGATTCACCGCCGCATCGTCGAAGCGCGCGCGGTTCCACACCGCCACGCCCTTGCCGTTCACGAAGCAGCGCACGAGATGCGCCTGTCCATGGTCGAGTCCGAGCATCCAGAGCGCGGGCAACGCCTTGGACGCGACATTGCGACACCAGACGCAGGCTCCCCCGCCGCCTAGTGCGATGGCGCGCAGCTGCGCCAGGCGCAGCACCGCGTGCAATTGTCGCTCCGTGAGGACCATCGACCATTCCCTTCATGGGCAAAGACGGTCGCAGGACCCCGAAATTAAGCCAGACCACATGTCCGCAGCCCGCCTCGCACAGCATGGACGTGGCCGCATGCGCGCGGGAATCAGCAAGGTAAGCCCGCGCGTTACCGCTTCCGCGGCATAAGGTGCGCGCGCAACCGGTCCGGATCATGACATGAACAAGCCGCCTGAAGCTGACGACCGCTCCGAATTGCTGGCGCAACTGACCGCGCTTGCGCGCACGCCCCTCTCCGCTCCAAACGCCATCGCCCTGCGGCGCGAAGGCCGCGCAGGTCTCGCCGCGCTTGAGGTCGCCCTGCCGACGCAGGCGCTTGAGCGGCGCCGTCGCTGGAATGCGACATCGCGTGTGCGGGAGCGCGCGCCCCAGCGCTGACGGGAACGCAAACTCCGCCGCTGCAACAGCCTTTTGCGCGAGAGACGGCGAAGCGAGCGCCGCAGCGAAAGCGGCGCAGAGAACCGCGCGCGCCGTCCTGTCATTGAAAAACATGTCGAGCTTCCTGCGATGCGCGAGACCAACGCGCACGCCTGACGCGCCGCCGCGCCTTTGGCTCCGGCGCGGAACAGCTCTGCGCCGCAAGCGTTCCTGCCTCATCCGCGTCGCACGTTTCGAGCGCTTCGCCGCCGGGACCTGAGTGGAGAGGAGCATGAGCATGAACAAGGCGCTGAGACTCGCCCTGTCGGCGGCGGCCGCACTGATCGCAGCGCCGGTTGCGGCGTCGGCCCAAAACGCTTTCACCACATACGACGCAAGCATGCGCGCGGGGCCCGGCGTGGAATATCCGCGCGTGGCGGTGATCCCGGAGGATTCCTCGGTTTACATCCATGGGTGCCTGCGCGGCTTCAACTGGTGCGACGTCGGCTGGCGTGGCGAGCGCGGCTGGGTGAACGGCAATCTTCTGAGCTACGCCTATGGCGGCGATTACGTGAGCGTGGACGAATGGGGACCGCGCATCGGTCTGCCAATCATCTCCTTCGAAGTGCGCGACTACTGGACGCGCTATTATCGCGACCGCCCCTGGTGGGAGCGCCGCAGCCGCTGGTTCGAAGACGACATGCGCAGGCGCGACCGCGAGACATGGCGCGAAGAATGGCGCGAAGAATGGCGACAGGAGCCGCGCCGCCAGCAGCAGCAATGGCGCGAAGAGCGCCGCGACACGCGCCGCGAGGCGCCTGAACGCCCATTCCAGCAACGCGAGGAGCGCATGCAGCGCGAACGCGCGCCCGAACGCATGCAAGAACGCATGCAAGAACGGATGCAAGAACGGATGCAAGAACGCGCGCCTGAGCGGATGCGAGAGCGCATGCCAGAACGCATGCAAGAGCGCATGCAAGAGCCGCGCGAACGCGGGCAGGATCGCGCGCAGCAACGTCAGGAGCGTGCGCAGGAGCGTCAGGAGCGCCGCGGCCAGTAAGCGTCCATTGCGCATGATGATGCGAGACGAACGGCCCCGCCCCCGGCGGGGCCGTTTCTTCACAAAGGCAGATCGACGCCGGGGATCGACTGGCCGAACACGGCGCGGTGGGTTTTCGGCGGCGCGCCGGGATCCTTGCGCATGACGACAGAAAGCGACATGCCGGGCTTCAGCTCCTCGAGCCCCGCGCGGCGCAGCCGCCAGAACGTGGTCTCTGACGTGAGCGCGACGCGCCGCTCGGCGCCTCGGTCGACAAACGCCAGCATGCGGTCCTCGCCCGCGCGCTCGATCGCCTTAAAGGCGCCCTGCATCGTCAGCTCCGGCAGGATCTCGCCCTCCGCCTCCGTCTGCGCAGCGGCGCGCGCGCCTGCGGGCGCATCCTCCATCGCCATCGCCTCCACGGCGGTTGCGGCGGCGGAGCCCTGCCCGCCGCTCTTCACGCGCAAGCGCAGGCGCGCGCCGACCTTGAGTTCAGCCGGGTCGATCCGGCTGACGAAAAACATCGGCGCGTCGGGCGCCAGATCGAGGCGAAGGGAAAGGCCGCGACTCAATTCCAGCGACACGGCGCCGGCGGAGACGCTCATGACGAGCCCGCGAAACCGCACCGACTCGCCGGGCGAGCCAGTGGCCGGAGCGGACGCAGCGGATGGGGCAGGAGCAGGCGGGGAAGGAGCAGGCGGAAAAGGCGTAGGCGCCTGCGCGCGCGCCTCGTGCAGGCACACGCAGACGAACGCGAACAGGAAAGACGCGGACCGCCATCGCATCGGGCGCCTCCAAAGCCGGCCTCAGGCTTTGGGAACCCTCCGCGAGCGCCCCGGTTCCGGTCAGCGCACCGCGACGGCGGCGAGGAAGCCGAGCACTGTGACGAGCAGACCCGTCAGCAGGGAGATTTGCACCACCAATTGCGCCTCACGTTGCTCGTGCGAATCGCTGACTTGGATCTTCATGGCCGCCTCCAGAGCTGAAAGCGTGCGCGAACATGGTTAACAAAAGGTTAATCCGCATCTCGCGCGCCCATCGAACTGCGCGGCCAAGCCCCTAGGTTATAACGCGTTCGAGCTTACCGGAGTCGCTCCATGCCGTTCCATGCGCCGCGCGCCGCCATTCTGTGGACATGCCTCGCGCTCGCCCTTGCGAGCGTCGCCCCCGCCGCCGCCCAGAGCGCGAGCCGACGCCTGGAGACGTCCGCAGGGCCTGTTCAGGTGGAGACGCTGACGCAAGGCCTTCAGCATCCCTGGGGGCTCGCCTTCCTTCCCGACGGACGCATGCTGGTGAGCGAGCGGCCGGGCCGTCTGCGCGTGGTCGCCCGCGATGGCGCGATCTCGGCGCCGCTGACGGGCCTGCCCGCCGTCTATGCGCGCGGACAAGGCGGGCTCCTGCACATGGCGCTGTCGCCCGACTTCGCCCGCGACCGCCTCGTTTTCTTCGCCTATGCGGAGCCCGGCCCGCGCGGCTCCGCCGGCACGGCGCTCGCGCGCGGGCGTCTTGCTGCGGACGCAAGCGCGCTGGAGAACGTCGCGACGATCTTTCGTCAGGAGCCGAAGGCCGAAGGCGGGCTGCATTTCGGCGCGCGCATCGCCTTCGACCGCGCGGGCCATGTCTTCCTCACTCTGGGCGAGCGCGGCCTGATGACGCCCGCGCAGGATGTCTCCACCCATATGGGCGCCATCGTGCGCATCGCCCGCGACGGGGCGGTCCCGCGGGACAATCCGTTCGCAGGCCGCGCCGGCGCCCGGCCGGAGATCTGGTCTTACGGCCATCGCAACGTGCAGGGCGCCGCCATCCATCCGCGCAGCGGCGCGCTGTGGACCCATGAAATGGGCCCGCGCGGCGGCGACGAAGTGAACATCGCCCGCGCAGGCGCCAATCACGGCTGGCCTCTGGTGAGCTGGGGCGACCATTACGACGGACGCGACATTCCCGATCCGCCGACGCGGCCCGATCTCGCGGACGCGATCCATGTGTGGCGCCCCTCCATCGCGCCGTCCGGCATGGTCTTCTACGAGGCGGACCTGTTCGCCGGCTGGCGCGGCTCGCTGCTTGTGGGCGCCCTCGCCGGCGAGGCGGTCATCCGGCTGTCGCTGTCAGGCGAGCGCGTGACGGGCGAGGAGCGCATCCGGCTCGGCGTGCGCATCCGCGACCTGGCGGTGGGGCCGGACGGGGCGGTCTACGCCCTCACGGACGAGGCGAACGGCAAGGTCCTGCGCCTCGCCCCCCTCGCCGCCGCCGCGCCGGCGGCTGCTCCAGCTCAAGCGCCCGGCCGGCCTTCGGCCCCGACTCGCTAGCCGCGCGCGCCTCCTCGCCCACGCTTCAGGCGTTGCCGCTGACGCGCCGACCAGCTAAAGCAAAGTCAAAATCGTAGAGGGGGCGTCATGTTCAACCGTTCCAGCCGCGTTCGCGGCCTTTCCATGCTTGCAGGCGGCGCGCTCGCGCTTTCAGCGGGGCTTGCGACGAGCGCCCCGGCGCTGGCCGAAGGCGCCGACACCGGCGACATTTTCGGCTTCTCCGACGGCACGGACATCGGCGAGAAGGGCGACCGCGCCGTCGAGTTCGACACGGTGACGGGTTTCGGCAAGCGGGGCGGCGCCTATCGCGCGCTCTCGGCCACCGCCGCCGTGAAGGGCACGCTGAGCGAGCAGATCGCGGTCGGCTTCGGCGTCGGCCTGAGCCACGCCCATGTGCGCAACGTGCCCGGCCTCGACAATGCGAGCGGCGGCGGGCTGCAGGGCCTTTCGGGCGAGTTCAAATACCGCGTGCTGGAGCGCGCGGAACATGGCGTCGGCCTCACGCTGATCGCCCAGCCCGCCTGGTCGCGCCTTGATGGCGAGGCCCGTCGCACCAATGATTTCGCGATCGCGCTCAAGGCGGCCTTCGACCGCGAGCTCGTGAAGAACAAGCTCTTCGGCGCCGTCAACTTCGGCTATGAGCCCGGCTGGACGTCGCCGGTCGGCGGCGGGCAGACGGAACGCGGATCGACCTTCGCTCTTTCCACCGCCCTCAGCGCGCAGGTGAGCGAGGGGATCTTCCTCGGCCTCGAGGCGCGCTACGAACATGCGGCGAGCGGCCTCGCCTTCAGCGAAAGCCAGGGACACGCGGTCTTCGTCGGCCCCACGTTCTACGCCAAGGTGGGCAAGGACGCGTTCGTCGCCGGCGGCTGGGCGCGTCAGATCGCGGGCCGCGCGAGCGAGGTTCCCCGCGGCTTCGATCTCGACAATTTCGAGCGCAATGTGGTGCGCGCGCGTTTCGCGATCGCGTTCTGAGTCGTCGCCTGCGCGCCTGAGGCCGCCCGCTTTCGCGCCAGTCTGCGCGGATAGCGGGCGTCTTGCTGAATGGGGCGGCGGATTCGCGCGCAATTCGCCTCTCCTGCGCCCATTCGTTTGACATGCCCCAAGCCCGGCGGGTTCAATGGTCGGCGCATCGCGTCGGTCATGGGGGATTTTGCGCGTGTCGATCTTCGTCGCCCTGCATCATCTCACCCATTACAAATACGACCGGCCGGTGGCGCTTGGGCCGCAGATCGTGCGCCTGCGTCCCGCGCCCCATTGCCGCACGAAAGTTTCCGGCTATTCGCTGAAAGTCTCGCCCGCCAATCATTTCGTGAACTGGCAGCAGGACCCGCACGGCAATTGGCTCGCCCGCTTCGTCTTTCCCGAGAAGGCGAGCGAATTGCGCATCGAGGTCGATCTCGTCGCCGACATGACGGTGGTCAATCCGTTCGACTTCTTCGTCGAGGAGAGCGCGGAGACCTTCCCCTTCGCATACGCGCCCGAGCTGAAGCAGGAGCTCGCCGCCTGTCTTGCGCCGGACGCCGGCGGCCCGCTGCTCGACGCCTATGTCGCGCAGATCAGCCGCGCGCCTGCGCGCACGATCGCCTTTCTCGTGGAGCTGAACGCGAAACTGCGCGAGGACGTGCGCTATCTCATCCGCATGGAGCCCGGCGTGCAATCGCCCGATGAGACGCTGGCGCTGCGCTCCGGCTCCTGCCGCGACAGCGCCTGGCTGATGGTGCAGATCCTGCGCCGGCTCGGTCTGGCCGCGCGTTTCGTCTCGGGCTATCTCATCCAGCTCAAGGCGGACGTGGCCGCGCTCGACGGCCCGTCGGGGACCGACCACGATTTCACCGACCTGCACGCATGGGCGGAGGTCTATGTGCCGGGCGCGGGATGGATCGGGCTTGATCCCACCTCCGGCCTGTTCTGCGGCGAGGGCCATCTGCCTGTGTGCGCCGCGCCCCATTACAGCGCCGCCGCGCCGATCACCGGCATGGTGGAGCCCGCGCAGGTCGAGTTCCATTTCGACATGAAGGTGACGCGGGTGCGCGAGGCGCCGCGCGTCACGCGTCCCTTCTCCGACGCCGCATGGGAACAACTCGACGCGCTGGGCGAGAGAGTGGATCGCGACCTCATCGCGCAGGACGTGCGCCTGACCATGGGCGGCGAGCCCACCTTTGTCTCCATCGACGATTTCCAGTCGCCGGAATGGAACACGCAGGCCGTCGGCCCCGCCAAGCGCGAACGCGCCGACGCGCTCGTGCGCCGTCTGCGCGAGCGCTTCGCGCCCGGCGGCTTCCTGCATTACGGACAGGGCAAATGGTATCCCGGCGAAAGCCTGCCGCGCTGGGCCTTCTCGCTCTACTGGCGGCGCGACGGCAAACCGATCTGGCGCGACGCGGAGCTTGTGGCCCGCGAAACCGCCGACGCGCGCGCCGATGCGCACCACGCGCGCGCCCTCGCGGAACGCATCGCGCATGGGCTGAGCGTCGATCCCGCCTGCGCGCAGCCCGCTTACGAGGACGCCGCGCACTGGATTCTTGAAGAAGGCCGCCTGCCCGAAAACGTCGACGCGCTGGATTCCAAGCTCGAAGACCCGGAAGAGCGCGCGCGCCTCTTGCGCGCCTTCGAACGCGGCCTCACACGCCCCACCGGCTATGTGCTTCCCGTGCAGCGCTGGAACGCTGCGGGCGAGAGCCCGCGCTGGATCAGCGAAATGTGGACGACGCGGCGCGGCAAGCTGTTCCTCACGCCCGGCGACTCGCCGGTGGGCTACCGCCTGCCGATGAACGCGCTGCCATGGATCGCGCCTTTCGCTTTTCCCTACATCCATCCGCAAGATCCGACGCAGGAGCGCCCGCCCCTGCCCGATCCCGATCAATTGCGCGCGCTCTACGCCCCCGAGCGCGTGCGCGCGCGCGCCAGCGCCAGACCGCGCGATCTCGTCGTGGGAAGCGTGCGCACCGCGCTGGCGGTGGAGCCGCGCGACGGCAAGCTCTGCGTCTTCATGCCGCCCGTGAGCGCTCTGGAGGATTATCTCGAACTTCTCACGGTGGTGGAGGACAGCGCGCGCGAAACCGGCCTGCCCGTTCACATCGAAGGCTATCCGCCGCCGGTCGATCCGCGCCTCAACGTGATCAAGGTGACGCCCGATCCCGGCGTGATCGAGGTCAATGTCCAGCCCGCCGCCTCATGGCGCGAAGCGACGCAGATCACGACGGGGCTTTACGAGGACGCGCGGCAGACGCGGCTTGGAACCGACAAATACATGATCGACGGGCGCCACACCGGCACGGGCGGCGGCAATCATGTGGTGGTGGGCGGCGCGACGCCCGCGGATTCGCCTTTCCTGCGCAGGCCCGACCTGCTGAAAAGCCTCGTGCTCTACTGGCAGCGCCATCCGAGCCTGTCCTATCTCTTCTCGGGCCTGTTCATCGGCCCCACGAGTCAGGCGCCGCGCATCGACGAGGCGCGCCATGATTCCCTTTATGAGCTTGAGATCGCGCTCGCGCAGACGCCCGGTCCCGACCAGAGCCAGATTCCGCTGTGGCTCGTGGACAGGCTCTATCGCAATCTGCTCGCCGACGTGACGGGCAACACCCATCGCACCGAAATCTGCATCGACAAGCTCTATTCGCCGGACGGACCAACAGGCCGGCTTGGTCTCGTGGAGTTCCGCTCGTTTGAAATGCCGCCCGACGCGCGCATGAGCCTTGCGCAGCAATTGCTGCTGCGCGCGCTCATCGCCTGGTTCTGGCGCGAGCCCCAGCGCGGCGGCTTCGTGCGCTGGGGTTCGGCCCTGCACGACCGTTTCATGCTGCCCCATTTCGTCTGGCGCGATTTTCTCGACGTGCTCGCCGATCTGAAATCGGCGGGCTATGATTTCGATCCCGAATGGTTCGTCGCCCAGCGCGAGTTCCGCTTCCCGCTTTACGGAAGCGTGGAGCATGGCGGCGTGTCGCTTGAGATCCGGCAGGCGCTCGAACCCTGGCACGTGCTGGGCGAGGAAGGCTTCGCAGGCGGCACGGTGCGTTTCGTGGATTCCTCGCTCGAACGGCTGCAGGTGAAGGCGAACGGCTTCACGCCCGGCCGGCACGTGATCGCCTGCAACGGACGCCGGGCGCCGATGACCTCGACCGGAGTCGCGGGCGAGGCGGTGGCGGGCGTGCGCTTCAAGGCCTGGGCGCCCGCCTCCGCCCTCCATCCGACGATTCCCGTCCATGCGCCGCTCACCTTCGACGTGCTGGACCTGTGGAATGGGCGCTCGCTGGGCGGCTGCGTCTACCACACGGCCCACCCCGGCGGCCGCAATTACGATGTTTTTCCAGTGAATTCCTATGAGGCGCAGGCCCGCCGGCTGGCGCGCTTCCAGGATCACGGCCATACTCCCGGGCCGTTCGTCGCGCCGCGCGAGGAGCCCTCGGGCGAGTTCCCGACCACGCTCGACCTGCGGCGGTGAAACATCCGGGAGAAGTCGTGTCGTCCGATCCGCAACAGAGCGCCCGCGCCGCCCGCATGGACCGCGCGCCGCGCCGCAGGCTCGAGGACTGGACCGCAGGCTACGCGCCCCTGCCCGGCGCGCCCGACGAACTGATCGACGCGCAAGGCGCGCTGCGTCCGCAATGGCGCCGTTTCATGGCCGGCCTGTCGCGCATCGAGCCCGATGAAATGGCCCATCGCTTCGCGGGCGCGGACCGCCGCATCCGCGAGATGGGCATTTCCTACCGCGTGCATGGCGAGGCGAACGAACGCAGCTGGCCGCTGGAGCGTCTGCCGCTCGTCGTCTCCGAAGAGGACTGGCGCGAGATTTCAGCCGGCGTCGAACAGCGCGCGCGGCTCTCGGAGGCATTTCTGCGCGACGTCTATGGGCCGGGCGCGCTTGTCGCGCAGGGCGCGTTGCCGGCCGCAGCCCTCACGGGCTCGCGCGATTTCCTGCCCGCGCTGCGCGGCGTGGAGCCGCCGGGCGGCCGCTATCTGCGCTTCTACGCGGTCGATCTCGGTCGCGGACCGGACGGGCGCTGGTGGGTGCTTGAGGATCGCGCGCAGGCGCCTTCGGGCGCCGGCTATGCGCTTGAGAACCGGCTCGTCGTGTCGGGCGCCTTTCCCCAGCTCTACCGTGATCTCAACGTGGAGCGGCTCGCGCCCTTCTTCCGCGAGTTTCGCGCCGGGCTCACCAGCGCGGCCCAGCGCAGCAATCCGCGCATCTGCCTGCTCACGCCCGGCCCCTACAGCCAGACCTATTTCGAACAGGCCTATCTCGCGCGTTATCTCGGCTTCCTGCTCGTCGAGGGCGACGATCTCGTGGTGCGCGACGGCGTCGCCTATGTGCGCACGATCGCCGGCCTCAAGCGCGCCGACGTGTTGTTGCGCCGCGTGGACGCGGACTGGTGCGACCCGCTGGAGTTCAACGCCGCCTCGCGCATCGGCGTGCCGGGGCTGATGGAGGCGATCCGCAGCGGCGCCCTCGCGGTGGCGAACATGCCCGGCGCGGGCCTGCTGGAATCGCGCGCGCTGCTGGGCTTTGCGCCCGCGCTCTGCCGCAGGCTTCTGGGCGAGGAGCTGCGCCTGCCGAACATCGCGACATGGTGGTGCGGCCAGGACGAGGAGCGCGCGATCGTGCGCGAGCGGCTCGACGAACTCGTGATCTCAGGCGCTTTCGACAATGAGATTCCCGGCCTCGAAGGCCGGCGCCGCATTCTGGGCGCGGATCTGTCCGCGCAGGAGAAAGCGCGCCTGCGCGAGGCGCTCGACGCGCGCGGCATGGACGTGGTCGGTCAGGAGGTCGTGCGCCTGTCGACCATGCCGGTCCTGCGCGACGGGCGGCTGGAGCCGCGCCCCTTCACCCTGCGCGTCTTCGCCGCCGCCACGCCCGACGGCTGGCGCATCATGCCCGGCGGCTTCTGCCGCGTGTCGGACGCTGGCGACGCGCGCGCGATCTCGATGGGCGGCGACGTGACGTCCGCCGACGTCTGGATCAGCGCCGACAAGCCGGTGGAAAGCTCCTCGCTTCTGCCCGCGCGCGAAAACGTGCGCGTGGTGCGCATGCTGGGCAATCTGCCGAGCCGCGCGGCCGACAATCTGTTCTGGTTCGGCCGCTATCTCGAGCGCGCGGAAGCCACGGCCCGCGTCGTGCGCTGTCTCGCAGCGCGCGCGGTGGACCTCAACGCGCCGGGCGGCGGCGCGCGCGCGGCGGTGGAACGGCTGCAGCGCATGCTCGTGGCGAGCGGCGCGGCGAGCGCGCAAATGAGCGACGCGCAACCCGTTGACGTCGCCGCCGCGGCGCTCTCGGGCCTCGACCAATATGGTTCGGCCGCCTGCGCCGTCGGCATGGCGCGCCGCGCGGCCTCCGTCATCCGCGAACGCCTGTCGCAGGACGCCACGCGTCTTGTGACGACGCTGGAGGAATGCCTGTCGCGCGACGAGCCCGGCTTCGATCCCATCGACCGCGCCGACGAGGCGCTGGGCGTGATGGCCGCCCTCGGCGGCCTCATGAACGAGAACATGAACCGCGTCGCCGGCTGGAGCTTCCTCGACATGGGCCGGCGCATCGAACGCGCCGTCAACACCTGTCGCTTCGTGCGCCAGCTCGCCGAGCGCGACGCCACGAGCGAACATCTCGACGCCCTGCTCGACCTCATCGACTCGCAGATCACCTATCGCTCGCGCTATGTGGTGGGCCCGGCGCTCGCCGCCGTGCGCGACATGGCGATGCTGGACCCCTACAATCCGCGCTCGGTCGGTTTCCAGATCGCGCGCATCGACGAACATCTCGCGGGCCTGCCGACGCTGCGCCCCGACGGCATGCCCGAGCAACCGCGCCGCCGCAGCCAGCAGCTCGCCGCCGAACTCGCGACGCGCGATGCGGACGAACTGGACTCCGCCCAGACGCTCGCGCTCGAACAGCGCGTGATGGGACTGGCGGACGCCATCTCGACGCGATACTTCCTGCAGGGCGCCGGCGCCGCCCGCGCCGAAAAGCCGACGGGCTTCGCGTGATATACGACATCCGCCACGTCACCACCTATCGCTACGACGCCGCCGTCGCCGCCGCCGCCTGCGTCATGCGGCTGCTGCCGCGCGCGGAGGCCGGCCAGAAAGTGATCGACAGCGGGCTCGACATCGCCCCCGCGCCCGCCGAGACGCGCGAACGCGCCGACGCCTTCGGCAATCGCGTGACGAGCGTGCGCATCGACGCGCCCCATCGTGAATTGCGCGTGAGCGCGCTCTCGCGCGTGGCGGTGGAGCGACCAGCACCGCCCGCCGCCGCGCTCACCCCTGCGTGGGAGATCATCCGCGCCGCCGCGCGCAGCCTGCGCGCCCTGCAGGCGGAATCGCCAGCGCATTTCCTCTTTCCCAGCCGGCAGGTCGCGCTCGACGCGGCGACGACGCTCTGGTGCGCGCAGAGTTTCCCCGCCAACCGTCCCATGCTCGAAGGCTGCGCCGATCTGATGGGCCGCATCCGCCGCGCGTTCGAATACAAGGCCGACGCCACCGCCGTGAACACGACGGTCGCGGAGGCCTTCGCCGCGCGCAAGGGCGTGTGCCAGGATTTCGCCCATGTGATGATCGCGGGCCTGCGCGGCCTCGGCCTGCCCGCCGCCTATGTGAGCGGCTACATCCGCACCATTCCCCCGCCGGGCAAGCCACGGCTTGAGGGCGCGGACGCCTCCCACGCCTGGGTCTCCGTCTGGTGCGGGCCCGAGTTCGGCTGGCTCGACCTCGACCCGACCAATGATCTCATGGCCGGCGACGACCATGTGGTGGTGGCGCGCGGTCGCGATTACGCAGACGTCTCGCCCATCGACGGCGTGTTCGTGGGCTCGGGCGATCATCAGCTCAGCGTGAGCGTGGACGTGCGGCCCGAAGGCGAGTGACGCCGGGGCGCGAAACTGGACCGCTTCTTGCTTTGCCAGGAGCATGACCGGCGAGCCCGCACGCATTCTTGTGATCGACGAAAACCGCATCCGCGCCTCCATCATTGAGGAAGGGCTGCGGGAGGCGGGCTTTCACGACGTGGTGATCCTGTCGGGCGTGGGCCAGCTCATGCGCGACATCGTGGAGATCGACCCCGACGTGATCTTCATCGATCTGGGCAATCCCAACCGCGACGCGCTGGAGGCGGCGTTTCAGGTGTCGCGGGCGGCGCGCCGGCCGATCGCGATGTTCGTGGATTCCTCCGACGCCCATTCCATCGCCGCAGCGGTGGATGCAGGCGTCTCCGCCTATGTGGTGGACGGATTGCGCAAGGAGCGCGTGAAACCGATCCTCGACCTCGCGATCCAGCGTTTCAACGCCTTCCATCGCCTGCAACGCGAGCTCGACGAGACGCGCTCGGCGCTCGCCCAGCGCAAGGCGATCGATCGCGCGAAAGGGCTGCTCATGAAGTCGCGCGGCATCGGCGAGGAGGAGGCCTATGCGCTCCTGCGCAAGACCGCGATGAGCCAGAACCGCAAAATGTCCGAGGTCGCCGAAAGCCTCGTCCTGGCCGCAGGCCTGCTGGATGGACGCCCATGAAAGCCGAACCCGCCGCCGCCTCCGCTTCCTCGACCGGCGCGCCCTCCGTCGCCCGCGCCTCCACCGAACTTGTGGCCGGCTTCCTGCCGCTGCTCGATTGCGCGCTGCTGGTCGTCGCGCGCGAAAAAGGCTTCGCCCGCGCGCACGGCCTTGATCTGCGCCTCATGCGCGACGTGTCCTGGGCCGCCGTGCGCGACCGGCTTGCGATCGGCGGCGTGGACGCGGCGCAAACGCCGGCGCCGCTGCCCATCGCCGCAACGCTCGGCCTCGGGCCGCTGCAGGTGGAGATGGCCGCGCCCATGGCGCTCGGCCAGGGCGGCAACGCCGTCACCGTCTCGCGCGCGCTGGCGGAGCTGATGGGCGCCCATGGCGAGATCACGATGGACCCTGCGCGCGCGGGCGCGGCCCTGCGCGGCGCGCTCGCCGCGCGGCGGGCGCAAGGCCTGCCGCCGCCCGCTTTCGGCGTGGTGCATCCCTTCTCCTCGCACAATTACGAATTGCGCTATTGGCTCTCCGCCTGCGGCGTCGCGCCGGACGAGGACGTGCGCATCATCGTCCTGCCGCCGCAATTCATGCCCGACGCGCTCGCCGCCGGCGGAATTGACGGCTATTGCGTCGGCGAGCCCTGGAACAGCGTGTCCGTCGCGCGCGGGACGGGCGCGATCGTGGCGACGAAATCGCGGATATGGCCGGCGAGCCTCGAAAAAGCGCTCAGCCTGCGCGCTGACATGCTCGCACGCCAGCCCGACGCGGCCGCCCGCCTCGTGGACGCCCTGCGCGCCGCCGCCGTCTGGGCTGACGAGCGCGCCCATGTGGAGGAGCTCGCCGCGCTGCTCGCCCGGCCCGAATATCTCGACCTGCCGCCGCACGCCTTGCTGCCGGGCCTCACGGGGCGCCTGCGCATGGCCTTCGGCGAGGCGCATGAGCCCGACTTCCTCTCCTTCGCCGACGGGACCGCCACCCATCCTTCCATCATTCAGGCGCTGTGGCTGTTCGCGCAGATGGCGCGCTGGGGCCACGCGCAGGCGGATGCGCAGAGCGTCGCGCGCGCCCGCGCCGTGTTCCGCCCCGACCTGCACGACAGGCTGCGCGCGCGGCCGGATGGGGCGCCCGAACCCGCGCTGCGCGTCTTCGACCGCCCGCCCATGGGCCTTGCAGACGTCGAGGCGCTGCTGACCGCAGGGGGCCCGGCCGATGCGCGCGCGCCGCGCGCCGCCCCGCCGCCGGAAGAATGAGCGAGCGCTTCATTCGCGTCGTTCTGCCTGATTGTTAGGCGCCCGCCGCCCGCGACTCGGGCGATCCGGCGCCCTTTCCCGCCTGAGAGGGCTGGCACGCTTCCTGCTCCTGTTAGTCGAGCAGCCAATGTCGGCTGCGAAGACATGCGCCCTCGAGGCCCACGGCAGCGCCGCCGAAAAACAGCCGTCCCTCCCGGCTGGTTTTTCGGCGGCGTTCGCATTTCAGGCCTCTCGATATCAGGAGTCCGCGATGACCAAGCACGCCACGCCCGCCGCAGCCGCCGCCGCCGCTGACGCGTCCTCCCCCGCGCGCGCCGACTTGAACCGCCGCGACGTATTGCGCGCAGGCGCGGCCGCCGCGCTGTCGAGCGCGATCTCCTCCGCCTTTCCCTCCGGCGTGTTCGCGCAAGGCGCCGGGCCCGAGACCACGAAGGCCGTGCTCGGCTATATCGCGCTCACCGACGCCGCCCCGCTCGTCATCGCCAAGGAGAAAGGCTTCCTCGACAAATACGGCATGGCCGGCGTGGAGATCTCCAAACAGGCGTCCTGGGCGGCCACGCGCGACAATCTCGTGCTCGGCGGCGAGAAGAACGGCATCGACGGCGCGCATATCCTCACGCCAATGCCCTATCTCATCTCCACCGGCAAGGTGACGCAGAACAACACGCCGACGCCGATGTACATCCTCGCGCGGCTCAATCTCGACAGCCAGGCGATTTCGGTCGCGCAGGAATACAAGGACTCAGGCGCGGGCCTCAACGCATCGGGCCTGAAGGCCGCGTTCGAAAAGAAAAAAGCCGCCGGCAAGGAAGTGAAGGTCGCCATGACCTTCCCCGGCGGCACGCATGATTGCTGGATCCGCTATTGGCTCGCAGCCGCAGGCGTAGATCCCGACAAGGACGTCTCCACCATCGTGGTTCCGCCGCCGCAAATGGTCGCGAACATGAAGGTCGGCAATATGGACGCCTTCTGCGTCGGCGAGCCGTGGAACGAACAGCTCGTCAATCAGGGCATCGGCTTCACCGCCTGCGTGACGGGCGAATTGTGGAACAAACATCCCGAAAAGGCGCTCGGCATGCGCGCGGACTGGGTGGACAAGAATCCGCGCGCCGCTCAGGCCCTCGTCGCCGCCGTCATCGAAGCGCAGATCTGGTGCGACAAGCCCGAGAACAAGGAGGAGATGGCGACCATCCTCGGCCGGCGCCAATGGTTCAACGTGCCGCCCGCGGACGTGCTCGGCCGCCTGAAGGGCGACATCAACTACGGCAACGGCCGTCTGGCGAAGGCGACCGGACAGGAGATGAAGTTCTTCAAGGACGACGCCTCTTATCCCTTCAAGAGCCATGACGCATGGTTCCTCGTGGAGAACATTCGCTGGGGCAAGTTCGAGGCTGGTCTCGACGTGAAGGGCCTTGTCGACAAGGTGAACCGCGAGGACATCTGGCGCGCGGCCGCCAAGACGATCGGCGCGCCTGCGCCCGCCTCCTCATCGCGCGGCAAGGAGACCTTCTTCGACGGCAAGGTGTTCGATCCGGAAAACCCCGCCGCCTATCTCGCCAGCCTCGCCATCAAGCGCATCGCCTGACGCGCGAACGCCTCACATACGGAGCGAAGGCCCGATGAGCATCACACTCCTCAAGAAGGACATCGACGCGCCCGCGACAGGCGCGCCCCCGAAAGGCGCGCCCAAGGTGGTGGCCATGCCCCGCGCCGCGACGCCTTTCGCCACGAAGGCGAACGCCGTCCTGCGCGCGGTGGCGACGCAGGCCCTGCCGCCGATCCTAACCGTGCTCGCGCTGGGCCTTCTGTGGCAGATCCTCTGCGGAAAGCCGGGCGCGACGCTGCCGGCGCCCAGCGTCGTGTGGAGCGAGGCGAGCGACCTCATATTGCAGCCCTTCTTCAAGAACGGGCCGCAGGACGTGGGACTCGGCTTGCGCGTGCTCGTCTCGCTCGAGCGCGTGATGATCGGCTTCGGCCTCGCCGCCGCGGCGGGAATCATGGTGGGCGCGCTGATCGGCCAGTCGATCTGGGCGATGCGCGGCCTCGATCCGATCTTTCAGGTCCTGCGCACGGTGCCCCCGCTCGCCTGGCTGCCGATCTCGCTCGCAGCCTTCCGCGATTCCAATCCGTCCGCGATCTTCGTGATCTTCATCACCTCGATCTGGCCCATCATCATCAATACGGCGGTGGGCATCCGCAATATTCCGCAGGATTACCGCAATGTCGCGGCGGTGCTGCGGCTGAACGCGTTCGAATTCTTCGTGCGCATCATGATCCCTTCGGCGGCGCCTTATATTTTCACGGGCCTGCGCATCGGCATCGGCCTCGCATGGCTCGCCATCGTCGCCGCTGAAATGCTGACCGGCGGCGTCGGCGTCGGCTTCTTCATCTGGGACGCCTGGAACTCCTCGCGCCTGCCCGACATCGTCGTCGCCCTGTTCTACATCGGCCTTGTCGGCTTCGTGCTCGACAAGATCGTCGGCCTGCTCGGCCGCATGGCCACGCGCGGCGTGGCCGCCGCCTGAAGGAGACGAGACCGCCATGCAACGCCCCTATCTCAAGATCGACCACGTGAGCCGCAGCTTTCAGCGCGGCGCCGTCCAGACCGAAGTGCTGAAGGACGTCTCCCTCGTCATCGACAAGGGGGAATACGTCTCCATCATCGGCCATTCGGGCTGCGGCAAGTCCACTTTGCTCAACATGATCGCGGGGCTTCTGCCCGTCTCCGCCGGCGCGATCCTGCTTGAGGATCGCGAAGTGAACGCGCCCGGTCCCGACCGCGCCGTCGTGTTCCAGAACCACTCGCTCCTGCCCTGGCTCAGCGTCTACGACAATGTGCGCCTTGCGGTGGACAAGGTGTTCGCCGGGACGCGCTCACGCGCGCAGCGCCATGAATGGACCATGCACAATCTCGAACTCGTGCAGATGGCCCACGCTCGCGACCGGCGCCCCGCCGAAATCTCCGGCGGCATGAAACAGCGCGTCGGCATCGCCCGCGCGCTCTCCATGGAGCCCAAGGTGCTGCTGCTGGACGAGCCCTTCGGCGCGCTCGACGCCCTCACCCGCGCGCATCTGCAGGACAGCGTGATGCAGATCCACGCCACGCTCGGCAACACCGTCATCATGATCACCCACGACGTGGACGAGGCGGTGCTTCTGTCTGACCGCATCGTGATGCTGACCAACGGGCCGGCGGCCCATGTGGGCGAAGACCTGCGCGTGTCGCTGCCCCGGCCGCGCAAACGGCTGGAGCTGGTCGCCGACGCCCAATACATCCGCGCGCGCGAGGCCGTTCTCAAATTCCTCTACGAGCGCCACCGCTTCGTCGAAGCCGCCTGATCGGGAATGCGTCCATGAGCGAGAAACTGGTCGTCATCGGCAATGGCATGGCGGCGGGCCGCGTGCTCGACCACCTTCTGGAGCGCGACGCAGGCCGCTATGCGGTCACGGTCTTCGGCGCGGAGCCGCGGTTCAATTACAACCGCATTCTCCTGTCGCCGGTGCTCTCGGGCGAGAAGACCTTTGAGGAGATCGTCACCCACGACGCGGACTGGTGCGCGAGCAACGCCATCGATCTGCGCGCGGGCGTCGGGATCGTCGCCATCGACCGCGCTGCGAAAACGGTGACGGACGCCACGGGCGCCGTCACCTCCTACGACAAGCTTCTTGTGGCGACAGGCTCCACGCCCTTCATCATTCCCGTGCCCGGAACGGATCTGCGCGGCGTCGTCGCCTATCGCGACCTCGACGACGTGGACGCCATGCTGGCGGCCGCGCGCAAGGGCGGACGCGCGGTGGTGATCGGCGGCGGCCTGCTGGGGCTTGAGGCGGCCGCCGGCCTCGCCCTGCGCGGCATGGCGACGAGCGTCGTGCACCTCATGCCGCATCTGATGGAGCGTCAGCTCGACGCCGCCGCCGGCTATCTCCTGAAAGGCGCCATGGAGGCGCGCGGCGTCGCCGTCCATCTGGGCGCGGACACGCGCGCGATTTTGGGCGAGAACGGCGCCGTCAGCGGCGTTGCGCTCAAGGACGGGCGCGTCCTGCCCGCCGATCTGGTGGTGATGGCGGTCGGCATCCGCCCCAATGCGGCGCTCGCCAAAGCGGCGGGCCTCACAGTCAACCGCGGCGTGCTGGTGGACGACGAGATGCGCACCAATGATCCGCACGTGTTCGCCGTGGGCGAATGCGTGGAGCATCGCGGCCAGTGCTATGGCCTCGTCGCCCCGCTGTTCGAAATGGCGAAAGTCGTCGCCGCGCGGCTGACGGACGACGATGCGCCGCGCTATGAAGGCTCGCAGGTCTCCACCAAGCTGAAGGTGACGGGCGTCGATCTTTTCTCCGCCGGCGATTTCGCCGAAGGCGACGACCGCGAGGACATCGTGCTGCGCGATGCGGCGCGCGGCGTCTACAAGCGCCTCGTCATCAAGGAGGACCGCCTGATCGGCGCCGTCATGTATGGCGACACGGCGGACGGCGGCTATTTCTTCGACCTCATCAAGACGGGCGCCGACGTGTCGGACCTGCGCGACGGCCTGATTTTCGGCAGCGGCTTCGCAGGCGCTGGCGCGGGCGATGCGAATTCCGCCGTCGCTGCGCTCGCCGATACGGCCGAGATCTGCGGCTGTAACGGCGTGTGCAAGGGCGCGATCGTGGAGGCCATCTCCGCGAAGGGGCTGAGCGACGTGAACGGCGTGCGCGCGCACACCAAGGCCTCCGCCTCCTGCGGCTCCTGCACCGGCCTTGTGGAGCAATTGCTGGCGCTCACGCTCGGCGAAGGCTTCCGCAAGGCGGAGGTGGAGCCCATGTGCGGCTGCACGGACCTGGGGCACGACGACGTGCGCCGGCTCATCCGCGCCAAGTCGCTCAAATCCATTCCGCAGGTGATGCAGGAGCTGGAATGGCGCACGTCCTGCGGCTGCGCGAAATGCCGGCCTGCGCTCAATTACTATCTGCTGTGCGACTGGCCCGAGGAATATGAGGACGACGGGCGCTCCCGCTTCATCAACGAGCGCGTGCACGCCAACATCCAGAAGGACGGCACCTATTCCGTCGTCCCGCGCATGTGGGGCGGGCTGACGAGCGTGAAGGAGCTGCGCGCCATCGCCGACGTCGCCGAGAAGTTCAACGTGCCGACGGTGAAAGTCACCGGCGGCCAGCGCATCGACCTGCTCGGCGTAAAGAAGGAGGATCTGCCCGCCGTCTGGGCGGATCTGAACGCCGCCGGCATGGTCTCGGGCCACGCCTACGCCAAGGGCCTGCGCACGGTGAAGACCTGCGTGGGCACGGACTGGTGCCGTTTCGGCACGCAGGATTCCACGGGCCTTGGCGTGCGCATCGAAAAGTTCATGTGGGGCTCATGGACGCCCGCCAAGGTGAAAATGGCCGTTTCCGGCTGTCCGCGTAATTGCGCGGAGGCCACCTGCAAGGACGTGGGCGTGATCTGCGTGGACTCCGGTTACGAGATCCATTTCGCCGGCGCCGCCGGCCTGCATGTGCGCCAGACCGATCTTTTGTGCAAGGCCGCCACCGAGGACGAATGTATCGAGATCATCGCCGCCCTCACCCAGCTCTATCGCGAACAGGGGCGCTATCTCGAACGCATGTACAAATGGTCCGCGCGCGTCGGCATCGAGACGATCCGCGCGCAGGTGGTTGACGACGCGCCCCGTCGGAAGGCGCTGTTCGACCGCTTCGTGCTCTCCCAGCGCACCGCGCAGATAGATCCTTGGGCCGAGCGCGCGCAGGGCAAGGACGCGCATGAGTTCCAGCCCCTCACGCCCGCGCTCCCGGAGGCCGCCGAATGAACGCCCGCATGCAGGATTTCATCGACGTGGGCGCGCTCGACGACGTGCCCCTGCGCGGCGCGCGCGTGCTGCGCACGCCCGGCGGCGACGTGGCGCTGTTCAAGGCCGCGGATGGGAGCGTCTTCGCGCTGCGCGACGAATGTCCGCACAAGAAAGGCCCGCTCAGCCAGGGCATCGTCCATGGACGCTCCGTCACCTGCCCGCTGCACAATTGGGTGATCGACCTTGAAAGCGGCGCGGCGCAGGGCGCGGACGAGGGCTGCGCGCACGCCATCCCCGTGAGGGTCGAGAGCGGCCGCATCTTGATCTCGGCGCGCGCGCTTGCGCCTGCGGGCGCGTGAGGCGCGCCATGGCGCAGGAGGCAGACGCCGGTCCCGCCGTGCGCACCGCCTGCCCCTATTGCGGGGTCGGCTGCGGAGTGATCGCCCGCGCGCGCGCCGATGGTTCGGCGACCATCGAAGGCGATCCCGATCATCCGGCCAATTACGGCAAGCTCTGCTCCAAGGGCTCCGCGCTGGGCGAGACGCTATCGCTCGACGACCGCCTCCTGCATCCGCGGATCGAAGGACGGCGCGCAAGCTGGGACGAGGCGCTCGATCTTGTGGCGCAACGTTTTTCGCAGACCATCGCCGCCCACGGGCCCGATAGCGTCGCGCTCTACGTCTCGGGCCAGATTCTCACCGAGGATTATTACGTCGCCAACAAGTTCATGAAGGGCTTCGTCGGCACGGCCAACATCGACACCAACAGCCGCCTGTGCATGGCCTCCTCCGTGGCCGGCCACCGCCGCGGCTTCGGCGCCGACGTCGTGCCGGGGACCTACCGCGACCTTGAGGAAGCCGATCTCGTCGTGCTTGTGGGCTCCAATCTGGCCTGGTGCCATCCGGTGCTGCACCAGCGCCTGCTGCGCGCGAAGGAAGCGCGCGGAACGCGCATCGTAGTGATAGATCCGCGCGCGACGCCCTCCTGCGACGGGGCGGACATGCATTTGGCGCTGGCGCCGGATTCCGACGTGCCGCTGTTCCTCGGCCTGCTGGCGCGGCTGGAGCGCGACGGCGCGGGCGACGCGGATTTCCTGCGCGACCATGTGGACGACCCGGAGCCCGCGCTCGCGCGCGCCCGCGCGCTGGACATGGGCGAGATCGCCGCCCGCACCGGCCTGCGCGAGAGCGAGATCGCGCGCTTCTACGCCCTGTGGTCGGGAACGCAGCGCGTCGTCACGGTCTATTCGCAGGGCGTGAACCAGTCGACCAGCGGCTCCGACAAGGTGAACGCGATCCTCAATTGCCACCTCTACGCCGGCCGCATCGGCAGGCCGGGCATGGGGCCCTTCTCCGTCACCGGCCAGCCCAACGCCATGGGCGGGCGCGAGGTCGGCGGGCTCGCCAATATGCTCGCGGCCCATATGTCGCTTGAAAGCGCGCAGGATCGCGACCGCGTGCAGCGTTTCTGGCGCGCGCCGCGCATGGCCGACAAGGCGGGGCTGAAAGCTGTGGACCTGTTCCGCGCGATCGGCGAAGGCCGCGTGAAGGCGGTCTGGATCATGGGCACCAATCCGGTGGACAGCATGCCCGACGCGAACGCCGCCCGCGCGGCCCTGCGCGCCTGTCCCTTCGTCGTCGTGTCTGACGTCGTGCGCGAGACGGACACGACCGCCTGCGCCCATGTGCTGCTGCCCGCCGCCGCCTGGGGCGAGAAGGACGGCACTGTGACCAATTCCGAACGGCGCATCTCGCGCCAGCGCGCTTTCCTGCCGCTTCCCGGCGAGGCGCGGCAGGACTGGCGGACGATCTGCGACGTGGCGACGCGCATGGGTTTCGGCGAGGCTTTCGCCTTCGCCGATTCCGCCGCCGTGTTTCGCGAACACGCCGCGCTGTCGGGCTTTGAGAACGAGGGCGCGCGCGCTTTCGACATCGCCGCCCATGCGCAGGTCACGCGCGCGCAATACGACGCGCTCGCGCCCTTCCAATGGCCCCAGCGCAAGGGCGAAGACGCGCAGGAGCGCCGCTTCTTCGCGCAAGGCGGCTTCTTCGCGCCCGACAAGCGCGCGCGCCTCGTCCCCACGCCGCTTGCGCAGGCGGACGCCAAATCAGCGCCTGCCGCCTTCACGCTCAACACGGGACGCATCCGCGACCAATGGCACACGATGACGCGCACGGGGAAATCCGCGCGGCTGATGGCCCACGCGCCGGAGCCGTGTTGCGAGATCCATCCCGACGACGCGCGCGCGCTCGGCCTTGGCGAGGGCGACCTTGCGCTTGTCGAATCCGCGCAGGGCTCGGCGGTCCTGCGCGCGCGCCTGTCGAGCGGCCAGCGGCGCGGCGAGGTTTTCGCGCCCATGCATTGGACGGATCGCTTCGCCGCGCGCGCGCGCGTCAACGCGCTCACCCATACCGGCTGCGATCCTGTGTCGGGTCAGCCGGGGCTGAAGAAATCCGCCGTCGCCGTTCGCCGGCTCTCGCCCGCATGGACGGGCTTCGCCGCCTGCGCGCGCAGGCCCGCGCCTGCGGCCGCCTATTGGGCCATGGCGCCCGTGGCGGGCGGCTACCGGATCGAGCTTGCGGACATGGCCGAGCCCGACGACTGGCGCGCCTTCGCCGCGCGCCTGTTCGGCCTCGCGCCCGATGAAGCGGTGGAATGGGTCGCCTACAGCGACAGCCGCAGCGGCGCGCGCCGGCTCGCCGCCTTCGCGCAGGACAGGCTCGCCGGAATCCTGTTCGCCGGGCGCGGCTCCGAGGCGCTCTCGCGCGCGTTCATCGAAGGCGCGCTGGCGCAGGACCATCCCCCCGAGAACCGACATCGCCTGCTCGCGGGCCGGCCGGCCCAGCCGCAGGACGACCCCGGCCCGCTCGTCTGCGCCTGTTTCTCGGTGGGGGCGAAATCCATCGCGGCGGCGATCGGCGCCGGCCGCGCCAGCGTCGAGGCGATCGGCGAAACGTTGAAGGCGGGCACGAATTGTGGTTCGTGTCGCAGCGAGATCCGGAGAATGCTCCATGAGCGGGCCCCAGCAGAGCGAAAACAAGGCCGACGCGTCGCGGAAACCGTCTGAAGCGGCGCCGCAGCGTCTGGGCGCGCTTGCGCGCCTGCCGGTCTTCCTCGACCTCGCCGGCAAGCGCGCGCTTCTGGCGGGCGGCAAGCCGGGCGCGGCCTGGAAGGCGGAGCTGCTCGCCGCCGCCGGCGCGGACGTCGTCGTCTATGCGCAGGAGCCCTGCGAAGACCTGCGCGCCCTCGTCGCGCGCGGCGCGGCCGCCGGTTCGCTCACCCTCGAGGAGCGCCGCTGGCGCCCGGAGGATTTCGCAGGCGCCGCCATCGCCGTGGGCGATTGCGAGGACGACGACGAGGCGCAGGCCTTTCGCGCCGCCGCCCGCGCCGCCGGCGTGCCGTGCAATACGGTGGACCGGCGCGAGACCTGCGATTTCGAATTCGGCGCCATCGTGAACCGCTCGCCGGTGGTGATCGGCGTCTCCACCAATGGCGCGGCGCCGATCCTGGCGCAAAACATCCGCCGCCGCATCGAGACGCTGCTGCCGCCTGCGCTGGCCGACTGGGCGCGCCTCGCCCAACGCATGCGCCGGCGCGTGATGGACGCGCTGGAGGCCGGCGCGCCGCGTCGCGCGTTCTGGGAGCGCTTCTCCGACCACGCGCTCGGCGCCCGTCAGGCGCCGATGGACGAGGCCGCCGTGAGCGCGCTCATGGACGAGGCGCGGCGCGGGACGCCTGCCGGCGGGCGCGTGACGCTTGTGGGCGCAGGCCCCGGCGATGCGGAGCTTCTGACGCTGAAAGCGGTGCGCGCGCTGCAAGGCGCCGACGTGATCCTGTTCGACGATCTCGTGTCCGACGACGTGCTGGAGCTCGCGCGCCGAGAGGCCAAGCGCATGATGGTGGGCAAGCGGGCGCGCGGCCCGTCCTGCTCCCAGGCCGACATCAACGCGCTGATGCTGAAGCTCGCCCGGCAAGGCAAGAACGTGGTGCGGCTGAAATCCGGCGACCCGATGGTGTTCGGCCGCGCCGGCGAGGAGATCGAATCCCTGCGCGCGGCCGGCGTGCCCGTGGAGGTCGTGCCCGGCGTCTCCGCCGCCAATGCGCTCGCCGCCTCCCTCGGCGTCTCCCTCACCCACCGCGACCACGCGCAATCCGTGCGCTTCGTCACCGGCCATGCGCGCACCGGCGAATTGCCGGCCGACCTCGACTGGGCGGGGCTGGCCGACGGCAAAACGAGCCTTGTGTTCTACATGGGCGGACGCACCGGCGGGCGCATCGCGCGCGAACTCATCGCGCATGGGCTGGCGCCGACCACGCCCGCCCTCGTCGCCTGGGCCGTGTCGCGTCCGCAGCAGGGACGGCGGGAGACGACGCTCGGGGAGATCGCGCGGGGCGACGACCTGCAGGCGGGCGGCTCGCCCGTGCTTTTGTGCGTGGGCGCGGCCTTCGGCCTGCGCGCGCAGGACGCCGCCGTGAGCGGCCCGGACGCCGCCGAGCCCCACGCCCGCGCCGGCGCGCGCTGATCCGTTCAAGCGAACGCGCGCCGCCATGCGGCGCTGCGCGCGCTCGACTTCCCGCCCGCCTCTCGCTAGCTTGCGGTCAAACGAACGGGAGGACGAAGGCGCATGGCTAAAATCGTGCTTGGAATGGGAACGTCGCACGGGCCCATGCTCTCCACGCCGCCGGATCTGTGGCATTCGCGCGTGCCCTTCGACAAATCCCACACGGCCCATCCCTTCCGGGGCGCGCGCTACACGTTCGACGAACTCGTCGCCCTGCGCGCGCAGGAGAACATGGCCGCCCAGATCACGCCGGAGAAATGGCGCGAGCGCCACGCCGCCTGCCGCGCCGCCATCACGAAACTTGCGGACGAGTTCGCGCAGGCCGCGCCCGACATTGCGGTGATCGTCGGCAACGACCAGAAGGAAGTCTTCACCGACCAACTCATGCCGGCCTTCGTCGTGTTTCGCGGCGAGACCCTGCTCAACGTGCCGCTTTCGGAGGAGCAGAAATCAAAGCTCGGCCCCGGAGTGGCGATCGCGACGCCGGGCTATATGACGCCGGACCTGCAGACCTATCCCGGCGTGCCCGCGCTCGCCGACCACATGACCCGCAGCCTCATGGACAAGGGTTTCGACGTCGCCGTCTCCAGCGAATTGCCAAGCGGCCCGCGCGGCCATGGCGTGCCCCACGCCTTCGGCTTCATCTATCGCCAGATCATGCGCGACAAGCCGATCCCCACCGTGCCGCTGTTCGTGAACACCTTCTATCCGCCCAACCAGCCGAGCGCGCGGCGCTGTTTCGATTTCGGCGCGCAGGTGAAAGAGGCCATCGAGAGCTTCCCCTCCGATGCGCGCGTGGCGGTGTTCGCCTCCGGCGGGCTCACCCATTTCGTCATAGACGAGACGCTCGACCGGCGCGTGATCGACGCCATGGCCGCAAATGACGTGACGAGCCTGACCACGATTCCGGAGGAATTGTTTCAGGACGGCACGTCGGAGCTGAAGAACTGGATCCCTGTCGCGGGCGCGATGGGCGCCCTCGGCCTCAAGATGACGCTGGTGGATTACGTGCCGTGCTATCGCTCCATGGCGGGCACGGGCAATGCGATGGGCTTCGCCTACTGGCGCTGACAGGCTGACGCGCGCTTTCAGGGCGCCGTCGCGCAAGCGTGATTGACCAGCCGCCGCGCGCTGGTGCATTTGAGGCATGGCTCCACGCTTCATATCGCGCCGCTTGCGCACAAGCTCGAACGCGCCCTTGCGCGCCTGCGCGGCGAGCGTCGCCATCCTGTGCGTTGCGCTTGCAGGCTCAATCGCGGGCGCGCCGGCGGCGATGGGGCAGCAAACCCTGCAAGGCGCCGTCGGCGCCGCTCCTGCGCAGACGCGCCCGAGCGCGCCCGCGCCCGCGCGGCCCGCGCCTGCCCGCGCCCTGCCCGCCATAGCGCCCCTGCCTCCGCCACGCCCTGC
>CAZYBF010000025.1:2167-35477 GCA_964645525.1 uncultured Beijerinckia sp. | reverse complement strand
GGCAGCGGATTTTGATTCCGCCATACGGAGGTTCGAATCCTCCCGCCCCAGCCAGAATCCCCCGCGCTTCGCTCGCCCGCATGGGCAAAGCTGCGAGCGGCTTGCGCGCCCTCCCCTCAATTCGCCTCTTTCATGATTTTCGCCGCGCGCTCCACCAGCGGGCGCGGGGTTGCGTAGGCGTCGGCGAGGAAGCGTTCGATCTGCTCAGGCGCGATGGGGCTCACGTCGAGCCTGTTGCGCGCGGCGTCGTGCAAGAACTCCTCGTCCTTCATCGTCGCCGCGAAGGCCGCGCGCAGCGCTGCCACGCGCTCGGCCGGCGCGCCCGACGGCGCGAGAAAGGGGCGCCCCATGATCGTCCAGCCGATCAGCAGGCGCAGCAGCGCGCGGTCGTCGTCCGATTTGGCGAAATCCATGATCGAGGGGACGCCCGCAAGCTTGGGATTGCGCTCCACCGACACCTGCATGAGCACGTTGACGAGCTTCTTCTCGAGCCAGTCGGGCCGCTCCGCCTGCACCACCGCATAGAGCATGCCGCACATGCCCTCCACCTCGCCGCGCTCCAGCGCAAGCAAAAGATCGGACGTGCCCTTGTAGCCCTTCACAATGCGCAGATTTGCGCCCAGAACCGAATTGAGCGTTGAAGGCACAAGCAGGCTCGACGTGCCCGCCGAGCCGATGATGACAGGCTCGCGCATCAGCTCCTGCGCGGTCTTCGTCTTGCTCGTCGCCCATGTGAAACAGGCGCCCACCTCCTCGTTCGCGCTGCCGAGCCAGACGAATTTCTGCCCGTCGAACTGCGTCGCCGTGCCGCCGAACAAAGGCTCCAGCGCCGCAGTGCCGGCGATGAGACCGATCTCCGAACCATCCCGCGGCGAGCGGTTGTAGAGGAAATTCGCCGCGATCACGCTGCCCGCGCCCTGCATGTTCTTCACCACGAAGGAGGGCTTGCCCGGCAGATGTTTCGACATGTGGCGCGCCACCACGCGCGCATAAAGATCGTAGGCGCCGCCGGTGTTGAAGCCAACGACCATGCCCACGCCGCGCCCCTTGTAAAAAGCCTCGACGCTCTCCTGCGCCTGCGCCTGCGCCGCAGGGCATATGGCGAACAGGCTTGCTGCGCATAGGGCTGACAGAGCGGCAGCGCGCGCTGGAACGTTTCGCTTCGTCATTTGAGCAGATGTCCGAACTTCTTCATCGCAGCCGCGACGGCTGCGGGATCGGCGATCACGAGCTTGGGATATTGGTTTTTCCAGTGGAACGGCTTGCAGGCGTCGATCACCGCGCGGCTGTTGGTGTAATTGCCCTTGCGCTTCTCCTCAGGAGGAATGGAGGGATCGAGCGCCGTGCTCCAGGCGTTGCGGATGAAATCGATCGAGGTCGCGGGATCGGAGCGAAACACCATGGCGCCGATCAGATCGTTGAGGTCCGACACGTCCACGTCGTCGTCCACCACGACCACATATTTGCCAGCATAGGCGCCCGCCGAACATTGCGCCGCCACATGCCCCGCCTGCCGCGCATGTCCGGGATAGCGCTGCTTGATCGACACGCCGACCAGCATGCGCGCGCCGCCTACTTCATGCGACCACACGCCGGTGACGTCGGGCACGCCGGCCTTCTCAAGATCCTCGCGCAGCAAGGCCGAGCGCAGGATGGCGCGCGAGCGCGAGCTTTCGCCGGGCGGGCGCTGCGGCGGACAGCCGACGAGAATGGGATCGTTGCGGTGATAGATGGCCTTGACCTCCATCACCGGCGCATCCTCGCCGGGGCTGCCGTAATAGCCCGTCCATTCGCCGAACGGGCCCTCGGGCGCGACGGCGCCGGGATTGACGAAGCCCTCCAGCACGATCTCCGCATCGGCCGGAAAAGGCAGGCCCGTATGCTTGCCATGCACCACCTTCACCGGCCGGCCGCGATAGGCGCCCACGATGTCGTATTCGCATGTGCCGCTGGGAATGGCGCTGCAGGCGATGAGGAAGGTGAGCGGGTCGCAGCCAAGCACCATGCACACCGGCATCGGCTCGTTGCGTTCCATATATTTATCGCGATGGATGCGCCCGTGTTTGCCCGGCGAGATGTAGAAGCCGACGGACTTCTCATCCTGAATCATGATGCGGTAGGTGCCCGCGTTGATCCAGCCTTCATCCGGGTCGCGCGTGACGTTGAAACACCCCGTGCCGATATAGCGCCCGCCGTCGCCAGGATGCCAGAGCGGCGTGGGAAAGCGCGTCACGTCCACCGCATCGCCCTCGATGACGTTCTCGAACACGGGCCCCGTCTCCACATGTTCGAAAGGCGTGCGCTTCGATTTCGCGTCGCGGTATTCGCCGAGGAAGACCTGACTCAGCTCCACCTTGGACAGCGCGGGCGAGAAGCCCAAAATCACGTTCTGCCGCTTGCCGCCGAAGGCGTTGGAAAGCACGCGGAAGCCTTTCGGATAGCCCGGTATCTCATCGAAAAGCACGGCGGGCGCGGTCTCGTCGTGTTGCACCACATCGGTGAGCGCGCCGATCTCCTCCTGCCAGCTCGCGCCCCGCACCGTGCGCAATTCGCCCAGCGCCTCGATCTCCTTCAACCAGTCGCGCAGGGAATCGTATTTGATCTCGCGTTTCATCGTATGACCTTGTGGTGGATGCGGGCGCAGGCGAGCGTTCAGGGCGATTGATGGGCGGGCACGAGCGCGCGCACCTTGGCGACGACGGAGGGCGGCGTGCTCTCGATGGCTTTCACCCGGCGCTCCAGTTCGGCGGCGTCCATGTAATCAACCGACACGCCGATCTTCTGGGAATCGGCGAGGAATTGCGGATCCTCCACCGTCGCCTTCAGCGCCGCGCGCAGAACCTGCAGCCGATCAGCCGGCACGCCTGCGGGCGCGGCGAAGGGCCTGCCGAACGCCCAATAGCCATAGATGAACTCGAGCGCCTGACGCTGCTCGTCGTTTTGCGCAAGGTCGATCGTGTTGACGACGCCCGGCAGGTCCGGGTGATTGCCGGGCGGCATCTGCAGGAGGATTTTGAACTCGCCGCGCTGGAACTGCTCCCAATATTGCGCACGCAGCGCCGACATCAACAGAATGCAGGCGCCGTCGATCTCCTTGCGCGCGCCCGCGATCATAATGTCTGCGGAGCCCTGATAGCCGGAGATGATCTTCCATTTGAAGCCGAAGATCGCGCGCAGGGCCTCCGCGCCAATGCCGGAGCTTCCCGCCGCGCCCGATCCCCCGATGATGAGCTCGCGCTTCTTCAGGTCCTCGACGTCGGTCACGTTCACATGCGGCCAGAACATGCATGTGCTGACCTCCGAATTGGCGCTGCCGATCCAGGCGAGCTTGTCGCTGCGATGCTTTGCAAGGTCCGGCGTCAGCAGCGGCGCAGCAGCCACTGAAGGATTCAGCAGGCCGATGGTCGAGCCGTCCTTGGGCGCGATGGTGACGAGATGATCCATATGACGCAAGCCGCTCGCGCCGGGCAGGTTCTCAATGACGATATTGGGCGAGCCGGGAATGTAGCGCGGCATGTGCCGCGAGATCAGCCGCGCATAAATGGTGAACCCGCTGCCAGCGGCGGAGCCGACGCTGAGCGTCATCGGCTTCGACTTGTAGAAATCGGCGATTGCGTCGGCGCGCGCGCCCGCCGCACATGCAATGCTCGAGGCCGCGAAAGCCGCGGCCGCCAAGATGCGCCTCATGGCGTCCTCCCATGACGAAGCGCCGCGTTGTGCGGCGCCGTTTGTTTATTCAGCGGCTGCAGCGCCGGCTGCGTATTTCGCGCAGATCGTCTTCCAATATGCGGCGCGCGCCGTCTGGCCCGCGACGACCTCGGCGGGCACTTCCACAAAGGGCGGCCGCAGCGGACCGGGATCGACATAGCCGGCGATGCGAATGCCGACCTTGGAGGCCGTCTCGCGCCAGGACAGATTTTTCTTCGGCGAGCCGGGCGGCGAAATATCGGCGGTGATCGCCTTCGCGCGCTCGTAATCGCCCTTGCGCACCGCATCGCGCAGCGCGAGCTGCGGCCAGGGACCCATCCACGCATCGATCGACCAGAAGCCGCGCGCGCCCAGTTTGGCGTATTCGGCGATCTGGTTCTGGTTCACCATAATGGTCATGCGCCCTTCGACCATTTTCTGCAGCCGCTCGAATTCCTCCGGCGAGCGGTGGCTGTCCTTCATGGCGATCACGCGCGGGTTCTGCGTGATCTGGGCGAAGGCCTCCACCGGCAGCGTCACGTTATGCAGCGCCGGATTGTGGTAGATCATGATGTTCAGCCGCGGAAACGCCTCGCCAATGTCCTTAAAGAAGCGGATCGCGTTTTCGATGCTCGAGGGAAAATAATAGGGCACGCCCACGAGCACGCCATCGACCTTCGCGCCCTCGAGCTGCTTGCACTTTTCCGCGACCTCGCGCGTATGGGTGGACGTGACGCCGATGAACAGCGGCACGCGCTGCTTGTTCACTGCCGCCGTCTCGTGGGCGAGCGTGCGGAACTCATCCATGGTGAGCGTGTGGCACTCGCCGAAACTGCCCGTGGTGGAGATGACGTTCGCGCCGTCGCGGATCATCCGATCCACGCCCGCATGCAAACGTCCGACATCGACCGTGTCGCGCGCGCGAAAGTCGCCGGCGTTATCGGTCGCGAAGGCCGGCATCATGGCCATCAGACCGGAAATATCTTTCGCCGCGAGCATGAATTCCTCCCCGAACATCGTCGTTTTCAGGAATTGGACGCGCAAAGCGCGCCCCTGTCAACACGTTCCGCTGAGCGGGCAAGAGTGGACAAGCGCGCGTCTGCGTTATGGCGCGAGCCCATGCGCGCGCAGGAAATCGAGCATCGCCGCGTCGAAGGCGTGCGGGTCTTCGATGCAGCATGCATGGCCCGTGTCGGGAATGACCACATGGCGCGCGCCGCTGATTCCCTGCGCCGTCTCGACGCCGGCGGGCAGTGAGAGATCATGCGCGCCATTGACGACGAGCGTCGGCGCCGTGATGCGCCCCAGACGCGGCGTCATGTTGCAGGCCGCGCGTGCGCGGAAAATCTGTGCGATGGACTGGCCGGAGAGACTCGGCGAATTTTCGCAAAACATCTCCATCGCCCAGCGCCCCGCGCGCGTCTCACAAAAGCCGGGCGCGAACAATTCGCGCATATGCGCCGCGCGATAAGCGGCCAGATCCGGGGAGGTGTAGCCGTCGATGCGGTGCTGGATGCGCCCGCCGCCGCGGCTCGCTCCGCCCACGAGCACGAGCGCGCGCGCGAGCGGCGCATGGTCGAGGCCGATGACGAGCGCCATGCCTGAGCCGACGCTGCATCCAACGAAGATCGCCTCGCGCACCCCTTCGCGACGGCAGACGCCCACCACGTCCGCCGCCATGTCCTCCAGCGAAAACGGCGTCTCCGGCTTGTCGGAAAAGCCATAGCCGCGAATGTCCACGTTAATCGTGCGGAACCGTTGCGAGAAACGCGCGACCTGATGGGTCCACAGGCGACGGTCGAAAGGATTGGCGTGGATGAACACCATGACGGGCGCATCGCCCGAGGGCGGACCGCTGGTCTCGTAATGAATCCGAACTCCGGTCTCCTCGCTCCAGGCCATGCGCTCCTCCCGTTTTGCGACGATGCTAGGCCGCGCCTGCGCCGTTCACAAGCCGCACGCCCGTTTGACAGGCCCGCGCGCAGGCTGGTAGCGCTCGCCCCATGACGTATCGCGTGGAGCCCGCCGAAGATCCGCTCGCCGCAGGCTGCCCCTGCTGCGAGGGCGGCGGCCTGCAGGGGTTCGTCTATGCAGGCGAGGAGCCCCATGCGGTTTATTTCGCCGAGTCCGGCGGCATGGGGAACAAGCCCGTCATTCTCATCGGGCTCGTGCTCGGCCGCTGGGCGAGCGACGCCGCGAAGGAAGAGCGCGCCTGCCTCGTGTTCGCCTGCGCGCCCGGCGAGAAAGGCGCGGGCGCCCATTGCGCGCCAACGATTCCCGCGCTGCTCGCCTTTCCCGAATTCCGCGACCTGGGCCTGCCCGTGGAGCCGGAGCAGGCGCCGGCGCATCCCCTGTTCCCAGCCTTTCGCGCGACGCTCGACGATGTGATCGCGCAGGACGAACGCCTCGCCCATCTGCGCCCGGGCGCCCGCCCCCGCTTCCTCGCCGACTAGGCGCGCGCGTCGCTCTCGATCATGCGCGCCACATGGGCGCCCAGCGCGAGCGCGCTCGTGATGCCGGGGCTCTCCACGCCATAGAGCGCGACAAGGCCGCGCACGCCATGATCCTGCGCGCCGTGGATGAGGAAATCCGCATCGCCCTCTCCCGGCCCGACGATCTTGGGACGCACGCCAGCATAATCGGGCGCGAGATCATCCGCGCGCAGATCAGGCCAATAGGCGCGGATCGCCGCGTGGAAGCGCGCCGCGCGCCGCGGATCAACCGCGTAATCCAGCCCGCGCTCGTCAAGCGCGTCGAGCCATTCCACATCAGGTCCGAAACGCGCGCGGCCTGCAAGGTCGAGCGTGAGATGCACGCCAAGCCCGCCGGGCTCGGGCAAGGGATAGATGAGGCGCGAGAAGGGCGCGCGGCGGTTCAGCGCGAAATAGGAGCCCTTGGCGAAAAAGGCGCGCGGCGCGCTCTCCGCGCGCAGGCCTGTGATGGCGCGCGCCAGCCGCGGCGAGGACAGGCCGGCGGCGATCACGACATGGCGCGCGCGCAGGCGCGCCGGCTCCGGGCCGCCGAAAGCGATCTCCACGCCCGCGCGCAAGGCGCGGCCGCTCTCCATGGGCGTCTTGTAAGCGAAATCGGCGCCTGCGGCCCGGCAATCCGCCTCCAGGCTCGCCATGAAGGCGTGCGTGTCGAGGATCCCCGTATGCGGCGACAGAAGCCCAGCCGCTGCGCGCAGCTCCGGCTCCAGCCGCGCGAGATCCGCGCGCGTGAGCGGGGTGAGTTCGACCCCATTGCGCGCCGCCCGTTCGGCGAGCGCGGCGAGGCGCGGCGCGTCTTGCGGCGCGCAGGCCGCGACGATCTTGCCGCATTGACGATGGGGCACGCCGCGGGCTGCGCAATAATCGTAAAGCATGCGGCGGCCTTCCACGCACAGCCGCGCCTTCAGCGAGCCGGGCGCATAGTAGATTCCCGCATGGATGACTTCGCTGCTGCGTGAGGATACGCCCTGCCCGGCGCGCTCCAGCGCCTCCGCCACGAGCACGCTGCGCCCCGCCTGCGCGCAGGCGCGCGCGATCGCAAGCCCCACGACGCCTGCGCCCACAACCAGAACCTCGACGTCCACGTCCCGCGTCAATGCGTTCGCCTTTCCTGCGCCGGCGCAGGCTAGCATGGACGTCGCCCGAACGCCCCGGCCCGCGCTTGGGCTGAAGCGCTGACGCTCTCCTGTTCCTGCGAACGTGACGACGAGGGCTTGAGAGTGCGCGGCCTCGCCGCTATCTAGCGCCGATGCGCGGCCCTCCGGCCGCCGGAAACCCGGCTGGCGAACGGCCGGGGGCATGGAGAGAGGAAAACATGTTTAGCGGAAAATCCGCCGCTTTCGCGGCCTTCGCGCTACTCGCGGCAGGCGCCGCGCAGGCCCAGGAAAAGCCCGTCAACCTCTACATCGGCTATTCGACCGGCGGCGGCTACGACGTCTACGGCCGCATCGTCGCCCGCCACATCGGCAAACATCTGCCGGGCAATCCCAACGTGATCGTGAACAACATGCCGGGCGCCGGCTCCATGCGCCTCGCCAACTGGCTCTACAATGTCGCGCCGAAGGACGGCACGGTGTTCGGCACTGTGGCGCGCGGCATCGCCTTCGACACGCTGCTCGGCATGCCCGGCGCCAATTTCGACGCCACCAAGTTCAACTGGGTGGGCAGCGCCAACGACGAAGTGTCGGTCTGCGTGGCCTGGCACACCAGCGGCGTGACCAAGTTCGAACAGACGACCGCGAAGGAGCTGATCGTCGGCGGCACCGGCGGCAGCGCGGACACCGACCAGTTCCCGAAGGTCTTCAACGGCGTGCTCGGCACCAAGTTCAAGATCGTCGCGGGCTATCCGGGCGGCAACGACATCAACCTCGCCATGGAGCGCGGCGAGGTGCAGGGCCGCTGCGGCTGGTCCTGGTCGAGCGTCATCTCCACCAAGCCCGACTGGCTGAAGGACAAGAAAATCTCCGTCCTCGTGCAGCTCTCGCTTGAAAAGCACCCCGACCTGCCGGACGTGCCGCTCATCACGGAATTCGCGAAAGACCCGCTGCAGCAGGGCGTGTTCAAGCTCGTCTTCGCGCGTCAGGTGATGGGCCGCCCCTTCCTCGCGCCTCCGGGCGTGCCGGCTGACAAGATCGCGACCCTGCGCAAGGCCTTCATGGAGACGATGAAGGACAAGGACCTGCTCTCGGAAGCCGAGAAGGCGCAGCTCGAAATCACGCCTGTGCCGGGCGAGACCGTGCAGAAGCTCGTCGCCGACGCCTACGCCATGCCGCAGGAAGTCATCAAGAAGACCGCCGACGTCCTCAAGGAATAAGCAGCGGGACGCCAGCTCTCACAAAACAAAAAAGCGCGGCGAGAGCCGCGCTTTTCTTTTGGCCGGGCGCAAGCCGCTCAGACGATGACCTTCGTCATGATGCCCTTGGGGAAGATATCTTCGGGCTTCATGTGCTTGTGCGCAATGCCCTGCTGATAGGTGTAGAGCAGCATCTGCTCCCAGGTCGCGCGGTTCTCGTCGATGCCGAAGGGGAACGGATCGTCGCCGAACATGTCGCGCATCTTGCGCGCATAGGTGGGCAGCCAGGCGAGCGGATAGCGCGACACGGCCGGATCGAACAGGCGCTCAAGGCTGCGGCGCTTGGATTCCTGGAAGGCGTTCATGAGATTGCGCGCGACCCAGGGATTCTCGTCGATGATGTGCTTCTGCACCGCGATGATGTGCATGATCGGCCACACTTTCGTGCGCGCGTAATAATCTTCCTCCATGCCCAGATAATCGGGATAGAGGCGCACGACGTCGGGGTGGCCCTCAAGGAAGCAGGTGGGCGGACGCGCGATGATCGCGCAGTCGATCTCGCCCGACGCCAGCATTTCCGACAGCGACTTGTCGCTCACGCGGGTGAGCTTCAGCCCCTCCGGCAGATTGAGCTCCACCTTCTCGGCGCGGCCCGGCGCATTGGCGCCCGCCTGATACCAATGCACGTCGGTGAGCTTCACGCCGCATTCGTTATGCATCCAGCCGCGCATATAGACCGCCGCCGAATGGGCCCATTCCGGCGAGCCGACGCGCTTGCCCTTGAGGTCCTGCACCGTCTTGATGCCGGAATTCTTGTTCACATAGAACGAGGAGAAGCGGAACAGGCGCGAGCAGACCACGGGCAGGCCGATCACGTCGGGATTTTCGCGCGAGACCTGCGTGGTGAACTTGGCGAAGCTGAGCTCCGACACGTCGAACTCGCGGTTCGCCGTGAAGCGCGCGAAGCACTCATGGTGGCCAAGCGTCAACCAATTGTGGTCGATGCCTTCGGCGCGCACGTCGCCGGTGCGGAAATCGCGAAAGTGGTCGTAATCCGTGGTGGCGATCGACAGCCTGATCTTGCTCATGGGTCTTCCTTTCCAGACGGTTCAGATTTTGAGAAGGCGGCGGGCGTTGCCGCTCAGGATCTTGGCGCGCTGCTCCGCGTTCAGGTCGAGATCGTCGAGGGCGGCGATCGTCTCCTTGATCGGGGCGAAGGGCGAGTCGGTCGAAAAGACCACATGGTCGGCGCCGAAGAACTTCAGCCCGCTATGCAGGCCGGTGGAGGCTCCAAACATCGCCGTGTCGCCGTAAAAGCGATGGAAATACTCCATGTGCGGGCGCTTGAGCCCCTTGAGCACGCCCGAGTAATCCTCGTCCAGCGTGCGGCTTCCCAACACGTCGAGGCCGGGTCCGACGCGCCCGTCGAAATAGGGAACCATGCCGCCGCAATGATGCGTGATGATGTTGAGCGCGGGATAGCGATCGAGGAGGCCGCTGAACACGATGCGCGTCATCGCCACCGACGTCTCGTAAGGCCAGCCGAAGCACCACCACATTTCATAGCGCGATTTCGCCTCGCTCTCGTAATCCGTCATGTCGGCCGTGCGGGCCGGATGCATCCAGATCGGCAGATCGTGACGCGCCATAGCGGCGAAGATCGGCTCATATTCAGGCAGGTCGAGCGGCTTGCCGGCGACATTGGTGAAAATCTGGATGCCGCGCGCGCCAAGCTGCGTCACGGCCCGGTCGATCTCCGCCAGCGCGCCGTCGATGTCGAGCATGGAGATGGTCGCCGCGAAAGCGGGAAACCGGTCAGGATGTTTGGCGCACAGCTCCGCCATGCCGTCGTTGCCGATGGCGGCGAGGCGGCGCGCGTCGGCCGCGCCGCACACGTCCTCGAGCGGCGGATTGGGAAGCGAGATCACCTGCTGATAGCCCGCCCCGGCTGTGTCCATCAGGCGAAAGCGCACGTCGAGATCATGCAGCGGCTTCACGTTGCGCATGCGCCCGCCGATGTTCCCCAGCTTCGCGGACGTGTTCGTCAGCTCCGTGAAGAAACGCTCCGGCATGATATGCGTGTAAATGTCGATCATGCTCATGGAGCGCTCCTTACGCCTTGCGCACGTCTTGCAGCGCCTGCCACACGGCGTGCGGCGTCAGCGGCATTTCCAGCTTGACCCAGCGGTCGGGCGCGATGGCGTTCTCCACCGCGTTCACGATCGTGGGCGGGGCGGCCGTGGTGCCGGCCTCGCCCGTGCCCTTCACGCCGATCGGATTGGTCGTGCAGGGCACCGGGTGATGGATGATCGTCATGTTGGGGATGTGATCCGCGCGCGGCATGACGTAGTCCATGAACGAGCCCGCCAGCAATTGCCCGCTGTCGGAATCGTAATTGGTGTATTCGCCGAGCGCCTGGCCGACGCCCTGCACTACGCCGCCCTGGATCTGGCCTTCGACGATGCGCGGATTGAGCAGGATGCCGCAGTCGCTCACGGCGACATAGCGCACGATCTCGACATGGCCCGTATCTGGATCGACCTCCACCTCAGCGACATGGACGCCATTGGGGAAGGTCGGGCCCGTATGCGCCTCGCCGCTTGTGTCGAGCGTTTCCTTGATGACGCCCTGACGCGCCATTTCCTGCGCGCGGGCGGCGACCTCGAACAGCGAGACGCGCGCGCCTGTGCGGGCGATCTCGAACACGCCGTCGCGATATTCGACCTCGCCTTCATTGGCCTGCAGCAGCGTGGTCGCCACGCCTTTCGCCTTTTCGATCATCGCGTCGGAGGTGACAGCGACCGCGCTGCCCACCAGCATGGCGGAACGCGAGGCCACCGCGCCGAAGCCCGGCGCGTCGCGGTCGGAATCGCCCGCGCTCACCACCACGTCGTCGTCGGACAGGCCGAGACGATCGGCGAGAAACTGCCGGAACACGGTGGCGTGGCCCTGCCCGTTCGACGACGGGCCGATGCTCACCACGAGCTTGCCGTCTTTGAAGCGCACCTCCGCCGGCTCATGATAATGGCCGCCGGAGATTTCGAGATAGCAGCCGATGCCGACGCCGCGCAGTTTGCCGCGAGCGGCCGCCGCCGCGCGTCGCGCGGGGAAGCCGGCGTAATCGGCCGCCGCGAGCGCCTCCTCGAAAATAGCCGGAAAATCGCCGCTGTCGAACGTCTGCCCCGTCGCCGTGGCGTAGGGCATGGCGCTGGCGGGGATGAGATTGCGCCGACGCAATTCGGCGGAATCGAGTTTGAGCTTGCGCGCGGCCGCCTCAACCACGCGCTCGAGCAGATAATTGGCTTCGGGCCGGCCCGCGCCGCGATAGGGCCCGGTCGGCACGGTGTTGGTGAGATAGGTCGTGGAATCCACCACGATGTGAGGAATGTGATAGAGGCCCGGCAGGCAGAAGGCGATGTGGATCGTCGGCACGAGCACAGCGACGCCGGTCAGATACGCGCCCGCATTCTGCTGGCCTTCCACGCGCAGCGCGAGGAACTTGCCGTCGGCGTCGAGCGCCAGGCTCACCTGCCAGGCGGAATCGCGCGCCTGATTGTCGCTCATGAATGACTCAGAGCGCGTCGCCGCCCAGTGCACGGTGCGCCCCAGTTTGCGCGCGGCGACGAGCAGCGCGGGATATTCGGGATAGGTGGAGGCCTTCATGCCGAAGCCGCCACCCACGTCATTGGTGAGCACGCGCAATTTGGGCGCGTCGATCTTGAGGCAGGCGGCCACCTGCGCGCGAATGCCCGCCACGCCCTGCGTGCCGGTGTGCAGCGTGTAGCGGTCAGCTGCGGAATCATAGCTCGCGGTCGCAGCGCGCGGCTCCATGGAGACGGCGGCGATGCGCTGGTTGAACACGTCCACGCTCACCACATGGGCGGCGCTGGCGAAGGCCTGTTCCAGCGCCTTGCGTTTCGCGCCCTCGGGATCGGGCGGATTGCTCCACTGGTGGGCGACATTGCCCGGCGCCTGCGGCCACAGCGTCATGCGCGCGGCTGAGGCCTGCGCGAGATCGATCACCGGCTCGAGCGTCTCGTAATCCACGACGATGAGATCGGAGGCGTCCTCCGCCTGCGCGCGCGTCTGCGCGATCACCATGGCGACCGGTTCGCCCACGTGCATCACGCGCTCATGGGCGAGCACGGGGCGCATGGGCGAGACGGGCGGCTTGCCGTCGCGGCCGGGAAAGGGAATGGAGCCGGAGACGGAGCCAAGCCCGAGGCCCGCGAAATCAGCGCCCGTGAGCACGTCGACCACGCCGGGGGCAGCGCGTGCGGCGGCGACGTCGATGGAAAGAATTTTCGCATGCGCGTGGGGCGAGCGCAGGAACACGGCGACAAGCGCGCCCGCCGCGCGATGGTCCGCGCTGTAATGGCCTTCGCCGCGCAGCAGCGGTCCGTCTTCGTACCGCCCCTGCCACTTCCGCATGGATTTCAAGGCCCGCTCGCTCATGGCGATCTCCTGCTGAATGTCGTTAGCGCATCACCGAGCCGCCGTCGCAGACGACGGTGTGGCCGGTGACGAAATCGCTGTCGGAGGAAAGAAGATAGATCAGCGAGCCGACGAGGTCCTCCGGCCGCTGTTCGCGCTTGAAGGCGCGCGAGCTCTTGGTCGCCTCGGCGGGCGCGCCGATCATGTCGGGATTGGCGAGCACGCCCTCGCTCATCGTGAGGCCCGGTGCGATGGCGTTGACGTTGATTCCATCGCCGCCGAGTTCGCGCGCAAGGCAGCGCGTGAGCGCGACGACGGCGCCTTTCGAGGTCACGTAATGGGTGATGCCCACATGGCCCTTGAATACGGTGCCGGAAGCGATGTTGACGATCTTGCCGGCCTTCTGGCGGATCATCGCCGGCGCGACCGCCTTGGCGAAGAGAAACGGCCCGCGCACGTTAACCGCCATGACCTTGTCGAACTCCGCCTCGTCAATCTCGAAGAAGCGCTTCGGCTTGAGATTGGCGAACAGGGCGGCGTTGTTCACAAGGCCGTCGATGCGGCCGAAACGCGCGAGCGTGTCGGCGACGAAGCCGTTGACGCTGGCGGCATCCGCCACGTCCACGCGGGCGTGGACGCCTCGCCCGCCTGCGGCCTCGATTTCCTGCACGACAGGGGCGGCGTCGATCACGTCGGCGATGGCGACGACGGCGCCCTCCTGCGCCAGCGCGCGCGCGAAAGCTGCGCCGATTCCGCGGGCGCCGCCGGTCACGATGACGATCTTGTCCTGCAAACGTCCCTGCGCGTGGGCCAAGCGCCTCTCCCCATGCGTTTTGCGGCCCTGCCGGCCGGTCGCCTGCGCGACTATTCCGCCATGACGGGAGCACTTGCAAGGGGGCGGAGCGCCCGCTTATAGAAACTTGCAAAACACGTCGGCGGCCGCATGTGCGGGCCCGCGGCGATCGGGGGGTGAATGGGACAGTTCGGCATCGGGCAACCGCTCCGTCGCATCGAAGATGCGCGCCTGCTTAACGGCCAGGGGCGATACACCGACGACGCCAATGTCTCAGGACAATTCTGGGGCGTTTTCCTGCGCTCGCCCCACGCGCACGCCGACATTCTCGGAATTGATCTCGACGCCGCCCGCGCCGCGCCCGGCGTGAAGGCGATTTTCACCAGCGCCGACCTCGCCGCAGCCGGCGTGCCCGACATGGCCTGCGAGGTGGAGCTGAAGAGCCTCGCAGGCGAGCCCATGCGCCGCCCCGAGCGCCCCATTCTGGCGCGCGGCAAGGTGCGTTTCGTGGGCGAATGCGTGGCTTTGGTGGTGGCCGACACTCAGGCCCATGCGCGCGACGCCGCCGAGCTGATCGCGGTCGATTACGCGCCCCGCCCCGCCGTCGCCAATTCCGAGGCCGCGCTTGAGCCGGGCGCCCCGCTCGTGTGGGACGAACTGGGCTCCAACATGCCGGTGCATTGGGAGAACGCGCCCGCAGGCCCCGTGGACGCGGCCATGGCCGGCGCGGCGCATCGGGTGCGCGTGCGCATCGTCAACAACAGGCTCGCCCCCGCCCCCATGGAGCCCAAGGGGGCGCTCGCCGCATGGGACGCGGAAAAGGCGAAGCTCACGCTCTGGGCGCCGACCCAGGGCGGACGGCGCATCCAGGCGACGCTCGCCAAGCGCTTTCTCGGGCTTGAGCAGGACCAGACGCGCGTGATCTCGCAGGAGGTGGGCGGCGGCTTCGGCATGCGCGGCCAGACCTATCCCGAATATGTGGCGCTGGCCTTCGCCGCCCGCGCGATCGGCGGCGCCGTGAAATGGCGCGCCGACCGCACCGAGACCTTCGTCTCCGATTATCACGGCCGCGATCAGGTGAACGAGGCGGAGATGGGCCTCGACGCGCAGGGGCGCATCGTGGCGCTGAAGATCCACACCACGCTCAACCTCGGCGCCTATATGGCCGAGAACGGTCCGCGCCTGCCGATCGAAGGCGGCGGGCGCATCATTCCCTGCTGCTATCACGCGCCCCAATTCTATTTCTCGGTGAAGCCGGTCTTCACCAACACCGTGTCGACCGACACCTATCGCGGCGCGGGACGGCCTGAGGCGAACTTCCTGATGGAGCGCCTCATGGACAAGGCGGCCGCCGCCTGCGGGCTTCCGCGCGACGAAATCCGCCGGCGCAATTTCATCGCGCAATTCCCCTACCGCACGCCGCTCAACTACGTGATCGATTCCGGCGATTTCGCCGCCGGCCTCGATCAGGCGCTGCGCATGGCCGACTGGGCGGGCTTCGAGGCGCGGCGCGCGCAGTCGAAAGCCGCCGGCAAGCTGCGCGGCATCGGCGTGGCGGCCTTTATCGAGGCCGCAGGCGGGCGCGCGCCGGTGGAGGACATGCGCCTTAAAGTGGCCCAGGACGGCGCGGTGACGATTTTCTCCGGCTCGCACAGCCACGGACAGGGACACGCCACCGTTTTCGCGCAGCTCGCCCATGAGTTTCTCGGCGTCGATCCCGCGCGGGTCACGCTCGTGCAGGGCGACACCGACGTCACGCCCAAGGGCTCCATCGGCACGTTCGGCTCGCGCTCCTCCATGATGGGCGGCGGCGGACTGAAGGCGGCGGCGGAGAAGATCGTCGCGAAAGGCAAGCTCATCGCGGCGGCCATGATGCAGACCGAGCCCGCGCAAGTGCGCTTTTCCGAAGGCGTGTTCCGCGCAGGGGCGAGCGAGGCCACGCTCGCCGAAGTGGCGGCGGCCGCGCATGATCCCGCAAGGCTGCCCGAAGGGCTCTCCCCCGGCCTCGACGAAAGCCATTTGTTCCAGCGCGAGGCCGAGAACTTCCCCAACGGCTGCCACGTGTGCGAAGTCGAGATCGACCCTGAGACTGGAACCACGGAGATCCTGCGCTATGTGGCGGTGGACGATTGCGGCGTCGTGCTCAATCCGCTCATCGTCCACGGCCAGGTGCATGGCGGCGTCGCGCAGGGCGTGGGCCAGGCCGTCGTCGAAAACGTGATATACGACGAAGACGCCCAGCTCGTGAGCGCGAGCTACATGGACTACGGCATGCCGCGCGCCCATCACCTCGCCCATATCGAGGCGGGCTTCAACGCAGTCCCCTGCAAGACCAACCCGCTTGGCGTGAAGGGCGCAGGCGAGGCGGGCGCCTGCGGGGCGCCGCCCGCCTATGTCGGCGCCGTGATCGACGCCCTGCGCGACTATGGCGTAGACCATATCGACATGCCCGTGACGCCGGAAAAGCTCTGGCGCGCCATGCGGGCTCCGCATTAATCTGTTCCCACAGCGCCGCTGGCGCCGCCCGCAGGAGGGTTTCTTGAAGAGCAAAGTAACGCTGACCGTGAACGGCAAGGAACGCAGCGCCGAAGTGGAGCCGCGCACCCTGCTCGCCGAGCTGCTGCGCGACCATCTGGGCCTCACCGGCACCCATGTGGGCTGCGACACCACCCAATGCGGCTGCTGCGTCGTCCATGTGGACGGCAAGGCGGTGAAATCCTGCACCATGCTGGCGGTCCAAGCCTCCGGCAAACAGGTGACGACCATCGAAGGCCTCGCCAAGGCGGACGGCACGCTGCACCCGATGCAGGAAGCCTTCCGCGAACATCACGGCCTGCAATGCGGCTTCTGCACGCCCGGCATGGTGATGATGGCCGTGGACATCGCGCGTCGCCGCCCCGGCGCCGACGAGAAGACCGTGCGCGAGGAGCTCGAAGGCAATCTGTGCCGCTGCACAGGCTATCAGGGCATCGTCGAGGCCATTCTCTCCGTGGTCAATCCCGGCGCCGTGAAGGATCACCACCATGCATAATTTCGCCTATCACGCGCCCACCAGCCTCGACGCCGCGCTCAAACTCATCGGCGAGAAGGAAGACGGCAAGATCATCGCCGGCGGCATGACGCTTCTGCCGACGCTGAAGCAGCGCCTCGCCACGCCTTCCGACCTCATCGACCTCGCGGGCCTTGCGGACCTGCGCGGCGTGAAGAAGGAAGGCAACGAAATCGTCGTGGGCGCCATGACGACCCATTACGAAGTCTCCGCCTCCGACGTGGTGAAAAGCGCCATTCCCGCGCTCGCCTATCTGGCCGGCGTGATCGGCGATCCCGCCGTGCGTCACCGCGGCACCATCGGCGGCTCGCTCGCCAATTCCGATCCCGCGGCCGATTATCCCGGCGCCGTGATGGGGCTTGGCGGCGTGATCGTCACCAACAAGCGGCGCATCGCGGCCGACGATTATTTCCTCGGCCTGTTCGAGACGGCGCTGGAGCGCGATGAGATCATCACCAGCGTGCGCTTCCCCATTCCCGACAAGGCGGCCTATCAGAAGTTCCGCCATCCCGCGTCGGGCTATGCGGTGGTGGGCGTGATGGTGTCGAAGACGGGCGCGAATGTGCGCGTGGGCGTCACCGGCGCCGGCCCGCATGCGTTCCGCGCGAGCGACTTTGAAGCCGCGCTGGCGAAATCCTTCACCGCCGACGCGATCAAGGACGTGAAGATGAGCCCCGACGCGCTTTTGAGCGACATCCACTCCTCGGCCGAATATCGCGCCCATCTGGTTGGCGTGCTTGCGCGCCGCGCGGTCGCGCAGGCCTGAGTCGACGCGCCTTCTGCGACATGCAAGACGCCCCGGCCTCGCCGGGGCGTTTTTTCATGCGGAACGCGGCGGCGTTTGACTCACGCCCGCGCCGGCGGCACTGTGCGCGCCAACAAGGCGCGACGCGCGCAGACATGGGAGAAGGCGCCAATGGCGGATGATAAGCAGGCCGAACTCGACAAGACGATCGGCGAGCTTGTAGCGGCCAACCGCATCCTCGCCCATCAGGGCGTCGTCGACGCCTATGGCCACGTCAGCGTGCGTCATCCGCACGATCCGAACCTCTTTCTCCTGTCCTGCTCGCGCAGCCCTGAGCTCGTCGAGCCGCAGGACATCATGACCTTCCGTCTCGACGGCTCGCCCGCCGACGGACGCAAGGACAATCCCTATGTGGAGCGTTTCATCCATTGCGGCGCCTATGAATCCGCGCCCGACGTGATGGCGGTCGTGCACAGCCACGCGCTCTCCGTGCTGCCCTTCTCCATCTCCTCAACGCCGCTCAAGACCGTCATCCACACGGCGAGCCACATGGGCGAGAACATTCCCGTCTGGGACAGCCAGGACAAGTTCGGCGACACGGGCCTGCTGGTCTCCGATATCGAGCAGGGCCGCGACCTCGCCCGCGTTCTGGGCCACAACCGCGTTGCGCTGATGCGCGGCCATGGCTTCACCGCCGCCGGCCGCTCGCTGGGCGAGGTGCTGAAAATCTCGATATACCTGCCGCAGAACGCGCAGGTCTATCTCGACGCCCTGCGGCTTGGCGGCGCGATCAAATGCATCACGCCGGGCGAGATGGCGATCCGCGATTCCTTCGGCCCCGGCGGACGCGAGCTTGCGCGCGCGATCGAATATTGGGCGATGCGCGCCGGCTGCAGCCATTACCTGCAATACAAGAAATCGAAGTGACCATGTCCAGACTTCAGCTGAGTTTCGCCTGCGGGCTTTATGACCGGATGCTGCCGCTCTACACGGGCGACGTGCGCCCCAACGGGATCGACCTCAATTTCATCCCCATCGACGCGCCGCGCGAAATCTTCGACCGGCTCGCCGCCCGTCAGGAGTTCGACGTGGCGGAAATGTCCTGCTCCGAATTCGTCGCGCGCACCGCGGCCGGTCAATGCGATTACGTGGCGATCCCCGTCTTTCCCTCGCGCCAGTTCCGCCACGGCCTCGTCGCGATCAATACGAAATCCGGCATCGACAAGCCGAAAGACCTTGAAGGCAAGCGCATCGGCGTGCCGCTCTACACGATGACCGCCGCGATCTACATCAAGGGCTTTCTGCAGCACGATTACGACGTGGACCTGTCGAAACTGAAATGGGTGCAGGGCGCGATCAATCTGGTGGGCGGACACGGAACGCCCACGATCATGCCGCTCGTGAAGCCGGTTCCGATTGAACAGAACGCCAGCGGCAAGACGCTCGGCGACCTGCTGGAGGCGGGCGAGATCGACGCGATCATCGGCACGACCCTGCCGGCCTCGCTGCGCAAGGTTCCCCATGTGCGCCGCCTGTTTCCCGACTTCCACGCGGTGGAGGCGGATTATTATCGCCGCACGGGCATATTCCCCGTCATGCATCTCATCGCGATCAAGAAGAGCGTGCATGAGCGCTGGCCCTTCGTCGCCACCAGCCTCTACAAGGCGTTCAACGAGGCCAAGAACCTCTCCCTCGCCAAGATGAAGAATCTGGCGGCCCTGCGCTACATGCTGCCCTGGATGGCTGAACAGCTCGATGAGATCGAGGACGTGTTCGGCGGCGATCCCTGGCCCTACGGCGTCGAGCCTAACCGCAAGACGCTGGAAGCGCTCGTCACCTATCTGCATGATCAATATCTCGTCGATCGGGTGATGGACGTGGACGAACTCTTCGTGCAGGTTGAAGGCGGCCACTGACAGGGCGCCCGGCGCCCACGGAGGCGCCATGGACGAAGACGCGCAGGCGATCACCGGCGAAGAGGCCGCCCAGAGCGAGGCGGCAGGCTTTTTGCGCAGCCTTGGCGCGCAGGCGCACGAGTCCAGCCCGCCCGCGCTCACCCATATCTCGCGCGTCTTTTTCGCCGGCGCGCGCGCCTACAAGCTCAAGCGCGCGGTGCGCACGCCCTATCTCGATTTCACCACGCTCGAGGCGCGTTGCGCCGCCTGCGCGCGCGAGGTCGAGCTGAACCGCCGCACGGCGCCCGATCTCTATCTCGGCCTGCGCCGCATCACGCGCGAGGCGACGGGCCTTGCGTTCGACGGCCCCGGCCCGCTCGTGGAATGCGTTGTGGAGATGCGCCGCTTCGCGGAGGACGCCCTGCTCGACGGGATCGCCCGACGCGGCGCGCTCGACGCCGCCATGATGGACGCGCTCGCCGCGCGCGTCGCGAGCCTGCATGCGGGTGCGCAGCCGACGCGAGACGCGCCCTCGCTCGCCCCTGTTCTCGCCATGAATCGCGCGGCGACGCTTGCGACCTTCCTGCGCGGCGCGCCGGGCGCGCAGGACCTGCTTGCGCGCATGGAGCGCGTTTTCGCGCAGGTCGAGCCGCTCATCGCGCGCCGCGCCGCGAATGGCAAGGTGCGTCGCTGCCATGGCGACCTCACGCTGCGCAACATCGTCCTGCTCGACGGCGCGCCCACGCCGTTCGATTGTCTGGAGTTCGATGAAAAGCTCGCCACGATCGACGTGCTCTACGATCTCGCGTTCACGCTGATGGATCTTCTGCGACTGCGTCTGGACGGGCTCGCCAATGCGCTGCTCAACCGCTATCTCGACCGCCGCGATGAAAGCGACGGCCTGCCGCTCCTGCCCCTGTTCATCGCGCTGCGGGCGCTTGTGCGCGCCCATGTCGCCGCGCGCATGGCGCAGGAAAAGCCCGCAGGCCAACGCGAGCCGCTTGAGGCGGAGGCGCACGCCTATCTGGCTGCGGCGATACGCGCGCTGCCGGGCGATGCGCCGCCGGCGCAGGCCCCGCGACTGATTGCGATCGGCGGGCTCAGCGGCTCAGGCAAATCCACGCTGGCCGCCGCGCTCGCCCCGCGTCTCGCCCCGCCGCCGGGCGCGCGCACGCTGTCGAGCGACCGCATCCGCAAGGCGTTGTTCGGGCGCGCCGCGACGCAGCGCCTGCCGCCGGAGGCCTATGCGCCGGACGTGTCGGCGCAGGTCTATGAAGACATGCGGGCGCGCGCGGGCGCCTGTCTGCGCGCCGGCTGGAACGTGGTGGCGGACGCGGTGTTCGACCGCGCGCAGGACCGCGACGCCATCGCGCAAACCGCCCGCGCCTGCGGCGCAGAATTCGTCGGCGTCTGGCTTGAGGCGCCGCAAGACGTGCTGGAGGCGCGCGTGCGCGCGCGCGTGAACGATCCCTCCGACGCCGATTGCGCCGTGCTTGCGGCGCAGGCGCAGCGCCTCGCGCAGGCCGGCGCGCCTGCGGACTGGCGCCGCCTCGACGCGCGCAACGCTCCGCAGGACAACGCGGCCGCCCTCAGCGCGTGAATTCGCCGATCAGCGCGTCATATTCCTCGCCCAGAACGGCGCGGCGAAACGCCTCGCGCACATGGGCGGGCTGGCCCGCATGCCAGCGGAAATCCTTCAGCCGCGGCGCGAACCACCAATTGGTCAGGTAATCCTTGCGCGGCATGCCGTCGCGAAACAATTTCGGCGTGGCGATGGGCAGGGGCACGCATTTGGCCGCCTCCGGGTCGCGCAGCGTTCCCTTGGGATCGCGCCCCTGAGAGACCGCCTCGATCTCGTCGAAGAAGCGGTTGCGGATCATCGCGATGCCACGGTCGCTCGCGCCGAGGTTCTCCTTGGTGCGGTCGGAGATGCGGCCCTGCCCGACCCACGCGACGATGTCCTGGTTGATCACGTGGCTTGTGATCCAGCGCCCGTTCTCATCGCGGATCGGCGCGTGCCACCAATAGGCCTTGCGGGGCGCGAGATGTTCGCTTTCCATCGGCAGGCGCGTGAAGAACCATGTGATGCTCAGCGTGTTCTCGTCGTCCACCGGCACGCGCCATTCGAAATGGCCGCCGAGGTAGAAACCATTGGGCCACAGGGCTGCGCGCCCCGTCGTCCACATCGGGTCGTCTTCGCCCTGCCCCTCGCGGCGACGCCGATAGGTGAAACCGTATTCAAACTCGTCGAAGGCGACCTTGAAATGCTTCGGCGAATAGGGGCCGAGCTGGCCCTTCTGCCGGATGCTCCAATTGTCGTGCATCCATTCGAAATGCACCGGGTCGCAGGAGTTCTCCTGGCACTGAAACCAATTGCAGGGAATGTCGGCGGTGACGACCTCCACGAAGCCATGGCTCCAGGTGAAGGGCTCCCACACCGGCAGCTCCGGCGCGGGCTGCGGGCCCATATAGGCGAACAGCAGGCCCGCCAGCTCGCGCACCGGATAGGCCTTGATGACGCAGCGCTCCTTGCCCTTGTGGCCGGGGTTGGCGACGTCGTCGAACGGCTGCTCGATGCAGGCGCCCGTCTCGTCCATCAACCAGCCGTGGTAATTGCAGCGGATGCCCTTCTCCTCCACGAAACCATAGGAGAGATCGGCGCGACGATGCGGACAATGGCGGTCGACGAGGCCGAAAGTTCCGCCGAGATCCTTGTAGAGCGTGAGATCCTCGCCCATCAGGCGCACGGCCTTGATGGTCTTGTCCTCGAACTCGTCCGCGGCGGCGATCGGGTGCCAGAAGCGCCGCAGATATTCTCCCATGGGCGTGCCGGGGCCCACCTGCGTGAGAATTCTGTTCTTCGCCTCGCTCAACATCGCGCTCGCTCCCGTGCGGGTTCTGGTTTGGAGGAACGCTAGACCAAGCGCTCCCTCCCCGCAATCATCGCGCAGGCGCGCGCGTCACGAGCGCGTCCACCGCGACGCAGGCCTGCGGGCCGATGAGCAGCGGATTGACGTCGATGGAGGCGATCTGCGTCCCGCAGGCGCGTACAAGGTCGCGCAGCGCGACGAGCGCGTTCACGATATCCGAACAGCGCGCCTGCGCATGCTCCGCGCACACCCGCGCCGCAAGTTCGCCCGCCAGCGAGCCCTCCACCATGTCCGCGATGCGGGCGCGGCTCGCGAAGGCGGGAATGAGCGTCACGCTGTCGAGCAGCTCCGCATGGAGTCCGCCAAGGCCAAGAACAAGGAAATGGCCGAGCCCTTCCTCATGCGCCACGCCCAGAATGAGCTCCGCCTTCGCCGGCGCCATGGGCTGGGCGATCACGCGCCCGCCCCCAAGCCCCGCGAGCTTGTGCGCGAGATCCTCGTAGGCCGCCGCGACCGCGGCTTCCTCGCGCAGGCCCAGATACACGAGCCCCGCGTCGTTCTTGTGCGCGACGCCCGGCGCAAGACCCTTGAGCGCGATGGGAAAGCCAAGGCGCGCCGCAGCCGCGCGCGCGCCGGCCGCGTCATCCGTCACGACGCTCTCCACCATCGCGACGCCCGCGAGCCGCAGGATCGCCGCGCTCTCGTCCTCGGCGAGAAAGCCGCCCGGCGCCGCACGCCCCAGCATGTCACGCAGGCGCGCCTCCACATCCGCGTCGAACGCGCGCTCCTCATGCGCGGGCTCGATAAGATCGTCCGCATCGAAGGCCATGGAGTCGTAGAAGGCGGCGAGCGAGTCGAAACAGGTCGCAAGATCGTCGAAGACGACGGCGCCATGGGCGCGATAATGCGCATCCACGCGCGGGCGCAACCCGCCGGGCGAAACGACGGCCAGCGGCGCGCCTGTGCGCGCCTTGCGTGCGATCAACGTGTCGGCCACGAGCAGATCGTTCGCCTCCATCGGCAGCATATGCGCATAGAGCAGGCCCGGCCCGCGCTGGCCGTCGGCGTCCGCCGCCTCAAGCAGCGGCGCCAGCCGCTTCCAGCCCACGAGATTGCCGCCATCCACAGGATTGCGGATCAGACCTGCGCCATCGAAGCTCGCGATCACATCGGCCGCCTTGCCGCGCCACAGGCCATCGTCGCCGCCGGCGAGCGGCAGGCCCCTGTCGGCGGCGTGGTCCGCAAGCAGCGAACCGCCGCCGCCCGTGGTCGTGACGCAGACAAGGCCCGGATCGCCGGACAGATCCATGCGCTCGCAGCCCATCAGCAGCGCGGCGGCGCCCGCCATGGTCTCGATGGAGGAGACGGCTGCGACGCCGCATTCGGCGAACAGCGCCGCATAGGCGCGCGCGCTTCCCGCAAGCCTGCTGGAATGGGCGAGCGCGGCCTGCGCGCCCGCCTGCGAGCGACCGAGCTTCAGCGCGATCACCGGCTTGCCGGCGCGATAGGCGCGCGCAGCCAGCGCGCGAAAACGCGCGGCGTCCGGCAGGCCCTCGACCACCAGGCCGATGCAGCCCGTCGCGGGATCGTCGATGAGGAAGTCGAACACTTCCAGCATGTCGATGTCGGCCTCATTGCCGACCGGCGCGAATTTGGAGAAGCCGACGCCGTAGCGGCGCAGGCAGGGCGCGATGGAATTGAACAGCGCGCCGCTGTGGGCGACGATGGATATGGCCTTGCCCGGCTCGCCCGGCGTCATCGGATCGCCGTGGGACGTGTTGAAGCCCAGCGACACCTTGTCGCTGGCGTTCCACACGCCATTGGTGTTGGGGCCGAGAATGCGCATGCCGGTCTCGCGCGCGATGGCGCGGATCTCCTCCTCGCGCGCGCGGCCCAGCGCGTCGCCGCGTTCGGCGAAACCGCTCGCGCCGATGATGGCGGCCCGCACGCCCTTGCGCGCGCAGGCGCGCAGCGCCTCCGCAGTCGCCGCCGCCGGAATAACCGTGAAGACGCAATCAACCGGCCCCGGCGCGTCCTCGATCGAGCGATGGCACGTCAGCCCCTCGATCTCGCCGCCCGACGGATTGATCGGATAAACCGGGCCGTGGAAACCCGCGGCCAGCGCGTATTTCAGCGCCACATTGCCCTGTTTGCCGGGGGTTGCGGAGGCGCCGATCACGGCCATGGCGCGCGGGCGGAAGAGATAATCGAGAGACGGACGGTCGGCGGACACGAAAACCTCGAATGCGAACTGGTTGGCGGCTTGTAGCGCGCGCCGCCGCCGCGCGCCATGGCGGCGGGAACGCCGGTCGCAAGCGGCATTGTCGAGGCGAAGCGCGCCGGCAAAAACCTGTGCGCGGAGGCTGGCAAGCGAGGCCGGCGGGCGCTATCTCATTTCCGCGAGGGGCCGCCGTCGCGCTTGCGCGCGCCCACCGCCCGCTTTTCCGGCGCCCAGCGCCCAACGAAGGGAACCCGAATGAAGCAGATCGTCGTCGCCGCAGCCCTGGCGCTGCTCTCCGCCGCTCCCGCCGCCGCCCAAGACGTGGCCGCCGGCGAGAAGTCCTTCGCAAAATGCCGCGCCTGCCATCAGGTCGGCGAGACGGCGAAGAACGTCGTGGGCCCGCAGCTCAACGGCCTGTTCGGCCGCACCGCCGGCACGGTGGAAGGCTACAATTATTCCGAGGCCAACAAGAAGTCGGGCATCGTTTGGGACGAGGCGGTGTTCAAGGAATACATCCGCAAGCCCGCCGCCAAAATGCCGGGCACGAAAATGGCCTTCGCGGGCATCTCCAACGACAAGGAGATCGACGACCTGACGGCCTATCTCAAGCAGTTCGGCAAGGACGGCAAGAAGCAGTAAGCCGCTTCGCGACCAGCCGTCGCCAGTTCGAACGATCGGAAAACGCGAGGCGCCCTGGCCCTCGCGTTTTTCTTTCAGGGCCGCACGCCGGGCGTCTCCACCGGCATGCCCTTCGCGCGTTGCGCGAGATAAAGCTCGAGTTCGATGAACTCCAGCGAGCCGTATGAGAAAGGCTCCGCGCGCACGCCGTTCATGCAATTGCGCAGCCGTCGTTGCAGCGAGCCCATGTCCTGCCATTCCAGACGGTAGATCGGATAGGCGTTGGCGTGGCCCTGCGGGATCGGCGCCGAGCCGAGCTTGCGGCCCCAATTGTCGTCATGGCAATGGGCGCAGGCGAAATTGAGCTGCCCGATGCGCCGGTTGAAAAAAGCGCGCCCGTTCTCCTCGAACGGCTTGAGGCGCGGGTCGTCCGGCGGGGCGACTGGCGTTCCGCGCGACTGCAATCCCACGTAAGTGACGAGCGCGAGCAATTCGCGGCTCTCGAAGCGCAGCGGCGGCGCCTGCTGGCGCGTCTGGCGACATTCGTTCACCTGCCCCTGCAGGTCGATGGGCTTTCCCGAGCGCTCATCGAAGCGAGGATAGCGCGCCGCCACGCCTTTCATGCTGTCCTCGGCGCTCTTGTGGCAGTCCGCGCAGGCGACATTGGCGCCGCCCGCCTTCTGCGACCACAAGCCTTCGCCTTCCAGCGCCGCCAGCATGCCGGGATTCGCCACGTCATCGTTTTGCATGGCCTGCGTTTGCGGGCTCATGAAGGCCGCGCCTGATTTGCGGTCCTGCGGCGCGATCTGCGCGCGCGCCGCCATGGCGCCGATTCCGCACGCAAGCGCCGCGAGCAGCGCGGCGCCGACCAGACCCAAGGATGCGCGCGCGCGCCTCATTCCACTTCGATGCGCGCAGTCTGCACCTGCGTCTGCCCTGCGTCGTCGGTCCAGCTGAACGTCACCACGCCGCTCACCGTCGCCACCATGGTGAATGAAAGATACGGATTGGCGGAGATAGCGGGGAAAAGATCCGCGCTGAACACGGTCTCGCCGTCGTAAGTGCACACGAAGCGCTTGATGATGTCGCGCGGATAGAGCCGCCCGTCAGGGCCGGGGCGAAAGCCGGTCTCCATCGGATGCTGCATCATCGTCTTGATCTCGACGATCTCGCCCTTCTTCGCCTTCGCGGGCACGTTAATAAGCGCGCGCGCCATGTCAGGCTCCCTCCACGCAGGCCGGCAGGGTCACGATGACCTCGATCTCGCCGGAACGGAACGTGCCGTCGCTCATCTGCGCGATGGCGACGACCTTTTGCGAATCTCCAAGCCGGATGCGCGTGGAGACGACCGCGCGGCCGGAACGCGGCGTCAGGTGAAACACGGCGATATTGGGCTGGGGATTGCGCTCGTTGAACACGGCGATGGCGCGCACATGGCTCTGCGGCGTCATCGGGCTGTCGACGCTCACCGTCAGCGGCACCGAATTGCCGCTCTCCAGCAAAACGGGAATGTCGACCTTCACGCCGCCAGGCGTTGCGGCGGCGCCGCCGGTGAAGGCGCGGATCGCAGCCTCCATCTCCGCCGGCGTCGCGCGCGCTGCGGGCGCCAGCGCGCAAAGGGCCGCGCCGGCGCCAGCGAGAACGAAAACGCGGCGCGACAGCGCGGCGTCAGGGGCGTCGGCAAGGGCGTCGTCTTGCGTGCGGGCAAGGGGGCGTTGCGGGTTCATGGCTTCTCCTGTGCCGCGGAGGCTTCGCGCAAGGTCGCGAGAAAGGCCACCACGTCCTCGATCTCCTGCGCATCGAGGATGGGTTTTCCCTGGAAGGCCGGCGCCACGCGGGCGAAACCTTCCGTGCGATGATAGGATGGCATCGACGTCGCGGGATTCAAGCGGGTGGCGTCCACCATGCGCAAGCGCAGCTGGCCCGCGCTCCACCGCGCGCCGGCGCCCGCAAGGCTTGGCGCGATGTCGCCCTGAAAACGCTGTTCAGGAAACGGGCCGGAATGGCAGAGCAGGCACAGGCCCTTTTGCCTGTCCACGACAATGGCGCGTCCGCGCGCGGGGTCTCCCGGCTGGCCCGTGAGGGAGAGCGGAATGGAATCGTCCTTCACGACGAAGGATGCGACGGCGCCCTGCGCGCGCGCAGCCGGCGCGACGGCGAGACAGGCGGCGAGCGCCGCAGACAGAACATGCGCGCGCTCAGCCAAAGGCCTCATCCGTGGCGATCTTGAACCAGGCGCGCGCGTAATCCGCCTCAGCCGCGCGCACGCCGGGGGAAGCGTCGGCGGGACTGACGCCGCCGGCGCCGGCGACGTCCGCCAGCAGCCCTTTGGCTGGCGCATAGACGCCAGCGACGGAGATGCCGTAATCGGGCGCGACAAGCGAATAGCACGTGTTCACGAGCTTGGGCTCCGGCGCCGCCTCGCCTTTCAGCAGCAGCGCGAGCGCCTGCGCGCAGACCTTCGCCTGCGCATTCGCGGAGAAAGCGGATTTCGGCATCGCGCCGGCGATGGAGGCGTCGCCTATCACATGGATAAAGGGGCGCAGCCGCGATTCAAACGTGACCGGATCGATCGGACACCATCCGCTGCGGTCCGCACAGCCCGCCGTATGCGCGATTTCCCCCGCGCGCTGCGGAGGAATGACATTGACCACAGCGCCCTTGTGGCGGCCGAACTCGGTGACGACGGTCTTCTCCGCGGCGATCACCTCAACGGTTTTGCCGCCGCCCGCCAGCGGCACATATTCGAGATGGTCGGGATAGAGCGCCTTCCAGGCGTCCTGAAACAAGCGCTGTTTCGAGAACTGATCTTTTGAATCGAGCACGATGAGCTTCGACTTCGGCTTGTGCGTCTTGAGGTAATGGGCGATCAGGCTGGCGCGCTCATAGGGGCCGGGCGGGCAGCGGTAAGGATTGGCGGGCACGGACATCACGATGAGCCCGCCGTCCTCCATCGCCTCCATCTGCCGGCGCAGGAGCAGCGTCTGCTCGCCTGCTTTCCAGGCGTGCGGCATGACCTGCGCGGCCTGCGCGTCATAGCCCGGCAGGGCGTCGAAGCGCACGTCTATGCCCGGCGCGAGCACGAGCCGGTCGTAGGACAGCGCGGCGCTGTCGGCGAGCAGCACGCGGCGGGCGTCGGCGTCCACGCCCTGCGCGCGCTGGGCCACGACCTGCACGCCCTCGGCGCGGATGGCGTCATAGCCGAAACGCTGGGCCGCGATGTCGCGCGAACCATGCAGGACGAGATTGCTGAAGGGGCACGCCACATAAGCGGCGCTCTCCTCCACCAGCGTGACGGCGAGACCAAGCCTGTTGAGCGCGCGCGCGCAGCTCGCGCCGCCAAACCCGCCGCCGATCACGACGACGCGGGCGCGGGCCTGTTGCGCGCGCACCGCAGGCGCAGCGAGCGCGCCGGCGGCGAACGCGGCGCCTTGCAGCGCTGCGCGACGGGTGAGGGCCGCCGTCATCGCGCGCTCCCCTGCGCAGCGATCCAGCGCGCGATGGCGCGCGTCTCGTCCTCGGTGAAACCTTTGGCGATGCGGTTCATCAGCGTCGCCTCGCGCGCGCCGGAGCGAAAGCCCGCCATCGCCTCCTCGATCATCTGCGCGCTCTGGCCTTGCAGGCTCGGCAGGCCGGCGGCGGCGCCTGCGTGGCAGCCGGAACAGGACGTCGCGCCCGGGGGCGCAAGCATGGCGCCTGCGCCTTGCGCCTGCGCGCGCTGCGGGGGCGCGAGAACGCCTGCGGCGCACGTGGCGAGCGTCAGAACGAACAGAAATGCGCTGCGCGTCATGTCGCCATCCTTGAAGAAAAAAGCGGCGGCCCGCAGGCCGCCGCCTTCCTTTGCGTCACGCCTTGCGGAGGCTGGCGTTCTTGACCGGCAGATCGCGCACGCGCTTGCCGGTGGCCGCGAAGATCGCGTTCAGAACGGCGGGCGCGGCGACGAAAATCGTCGGCTCGCCCACGCCGCCCCAGAAATCGTTCGTCGGCAGGATCAGGCTTTCCACCGCCGGCATGTCGTCCATGCGCAGGATGGGATAGGAGTCGAAATTCGTCTCCACCACCTTGCCGCCGTCGATGGTGATTTCCTGCAACAGCGCAGCGCCAAGGCCGTAGGCGAAAGAGCCTTCGATCTGGCGCTCGATCTGCGCAGGGTTCACGGCGTGGCCGCAATTGGTGGCGGCGACGATCTTGTGCACCTTCACGGTGCCCTGATCGTTGACCGAGACTTCCGCGCAGGCCGCCACATAGCTGCCATAGCCCATGTGCTGGGCGAGGCCGCGATAGACGCCCTTGGCCGCAGGCTTGCCCCAGCCGCCCTTCTCCGCCACCGCGTTCAGCACCGCGAGATGCTTGGGGTGGTTCTTCATGAGACGACGGCGGAACTCCAGCGGATCAACCCCTGCCGCATGGGCGAGCTCGTCCATGAAGCATTCGAGATAGATCGCGTTCTGGTTGTTGTTGACGCCGCGCCAGAAACCCGGACGCACCGGCGGATTGCGCATGGCGTGATCCACGAGGATGTTCGGAATCCCGTAGCCGATGGCGCCTTCCGCGCCGCCTGCGTTGAGACCCTGGAACGTCGCGGGATCGCGGCCCTTGTCGAGCGCCTCGGGACGGATGGTCGCGAGGATCGACTGGCCGGAGATGCGCATGTGCAGGCCGACGAGATTGCCGTCCTTGTCGAGCGCGCCGCGCATCTTGCACTTGGTGATCGGGTGATAGCAGCCGCGCAGCTGGTCCTCTTCGCGAGTCCAGATGAGCTTGATCTGCTGGCCCGGCATCTCCTTGGCGATCAGCACGGCCTGGCGCACATAGTCCTGGCTCGTCGCGCGACGGCCGAAGCCGCCGCCCAGATCCATGCGATAGACTTCGCATTTGTCGAGCGGCAGGCCCGCAGCCTGCGAGGCCGTGGCGAGCGCGGCCTCGCCGTTCTGCGTGGAGGTCCACACCTCGCACTTGTCGGCCGTCCAGCGCGCGGTGGCGTTCATCGGCTCCATCGGCGCGTGGTTCTGGTAGGGCACGCTATAGGTCGCCTCAACGACCTTCGCCGCGTCCGCCAGCGCCTTTTCGACATCGCCGCCCTGATTGCCGATGAAGGTCTCCTTGGCGGTGAGGCCTTCGTTCAGCATGGCGTCGATCGACTTCGAGCTGAGGTTGGCGCTTTCGCCCGCGTCATATTCCACCTTCACGGCGTCGAGCGCGGTCTTGGCGCGCCAGAACGTGTCGGCGACCACGGCGACGGCGTTGCCGTCGATGCGCAGCACCTTCTTCACGCCCGGCATTTTTTCAGCGGCGGACGCATCGAAGCTCTTCAGCTTGCCGCCCCAGATCGGGCAGTCCTTGATCGCCGCGTTGAGCATGCCCGGCGCGACGAAGTCCATCGAATAGATCTGCTTGCCGTTGACCTTGCCGCCCTGGTTGAGGCGCTTCAGCGGCTTGCCGGCGATGGTCCAGGTCTTGGGGTCCTTCAGCGGCGGATTGGCGGGCGGGGTGAGTTTCGCCGCCGCGTTCGCCACCTTGCCATAGGTCGTCTTGCGGCCCGACTTCTTGTGCGTGATGACGCCCTTCGAGACGCTCAGCTCAGCGACGGGAACCTTCCACTGGTCGGCTGCGGCCTGCATGAGCATCATGCGCGCGGCGGCGCCGCCTTCGCGCATGTACTTTTCGGAATTGCGCACGCCGCGGCTGCCGGACGTGGCGTAATCGCCCCACACGCGCTTGCGCGCGACGTTCTGGCCGGGCGTGGGATATTCATAGGTGACCTTCGACCAGTCGGCCTCCAGCTCCTCGGCGACGAGCTGGGCGAGACCGGTGATCGTGCCCTGGCCCATCTCCTGACGGCCGATGCGCACCACGACGGTCTCGTCGGGACGCACCACCACCCAGGCGTTCACTTCAGGCGTCGGCGCACCTTGCGCCAGAGCGTCTTCGAGGCCAAGCGACAGGCCGAGCGTGAGGCCGCCCGCGCCGGCGCCGGCGCCCACGAGAAACTTGCGGCGGGAAAAATCGATCGCGTTCATGAACGTTCCTCCCTTCAGGCGCTGCGCACGGCCTGCGCGGCCTGCTTGATGGCGGTGCGGATGCGGTTGTAGGTGCCGCAGCGGCAGATGTTGGTCATCTCGCGATTGATGTCCTCGTCCGTGGGGCGGGGTTTGGCCTTGATCAACGCGGCGGCCGCGAGCACCTGACCGGACTGGCAGTAACCGCACTGCGGGACGTCGTTGTCGAGCCAGGCCTTCTGGATGGCCTTCACGATCTTGTCGTTCGCGCCTTCGATGGTGACGATCTTCTGCTTCTGCGTGATCGCGCTGATCGGCAGCGAGCAGGAGCGCACCGGCTCTCCGTCGAGATAGACCGTGCAGGCGCCGCATTGCGCGACGCCGCAGCCGTATTTCGTGCCAGTGAGGCCGACCTGTTCGCGGATCGCCCACAGGAGGGGCGTGTCAGGCTCAGCGTTCACGTCGCGAAGCCGACCATTGATGTTCAACTTGGGCATGCAATCCCCTCCGGGCTTTTCTTCATGAGCTTGACCGGAGAGGGCGCGCGGGGGCGCAAGCCAGAGCCTGCGCGCACCTGCCGACTCTCCCTCCCGGCGTGCGCATAACGGGACGGTTTTAGCGTCCCCCTTCGCGGCGGCAAGAGCGCCGCGCGGCCAATTCCCAAAATGAGCCGCGCAGGATTCGACAGACGCCGCCGGGATTATTATGAAGCTGCGAGAAAAACTTCATAACCACGGGAGACGATGAATGGCCCGGAAGGCTGGCGCCCCCTGCCTCGCAGTCATGCTTATGTTTTTGGCCGCTGGGCCAGCGCGCGCGCATTTCCTGGAAATTCTGCCCAGCGACGACGTTCTGCCGCGCGGCGGGCCGGTCGCGCTGGAGCTCACCTTCACCCACCCGATGGAGCGCGGGCCCGTGATGGAGCTGAAGCGCCCCGTGCGCTTCGGCGTGAAGGCCAACGGCAAGATCACGGATCTGCGCGGCGCGCTGAAGGAGGTCCAGAAACAGGGCAAGACCGCCTGGACCGCCGCCCATGAGCTCAAGGAGCCCGGCGCCGCGATCTTCTTCGTGGAGCCGCAGCCCTATTGGGAGCCCGCCGAGCGCAAGCACATCGTGCATTACGCCAAGGTCGTCGTGGATTCCTTCGCCTCCGGCAAGGATTGGGACACGATGATCGGCCTGCCCGTGGAGATCGAGCCGCTCACGCGCCCCACCGGCCTCTGGGCGGGAAATCTCTTCCGCGGAATCGTGCGCCGCAACGGCAAGCCCGTTCCCTTCGCGGAGGTGGAGGTGGAGTTCGTCAACGACGGCTCCCTGAGCGCGCCCAATGATGCGTTCGTCACCCAGGCGGTGAAGGCCGACGCGCAGGGCGTGTTCGCCTACGCCATGCCGCGCGCGGGCTGGTGGGGCTTCGCCGCCCTCATCGAAAGCGAGCGCAAGATGAAAGGCCCCGACGGCAAGGACGCGCCCGTGGAGCTGGGCGGCCTGATCTGGGTGAAGGCCACCGCCATGACGGGGGGCGCAAACACGGGCGCCGCCGCGCCCGCCGCCGCGCCCGCCGCGCAGCGCTGAAAGGAGACGCACGGCCTTGGCGCATATTCCCGACGGCGTGCTCTCGATGCCCGTTCTCGTCGGCGGCGGCCTCGCCGCGGCCGGCGCGCTCGCCCTGTCGTTGCGCGCGCTCGACGAACGCGCGCTGCCGCGGGTGGCGATCCTCTCCGCAGGCTTTTTCGCCGTGTCGCTGTTCTCGATTCCGCTCGGCCCGGCGAGCGTCCACCTTCTGCTGGGCGGATTGATGGGCCTCATTCTGGGCCCTGCGGTCTTTCCCGCCGTCTTCGCCGCGCTGTTGCTGCAGGCGATGATGTTCGGCTTCGGCGGACTGACGACGCTGGGGGTGAACACGATCAACGTCGCCCTGCCCGGCGCCCTCGCCGGCCTTGTCCTGCGTCCGCTGATCGCGCGCGCGAGCCCCTCGCGCGCCGCGCTCCTCGCCTCGCTCGCCAGCGCGCTCGCCGTGATCGCCACGGGCCTCATGGTGGCGGCGAGCCTCGCGCTTTCCTCCAGCGATTACGAAACCTCCGCCCGCGTCATGATCGCAACTTATGCGCCGCTCACCATCGTGGAGGCGCTGATCGCGGGCTCCTGCGTCTCCTTCGTCAAGAAAGTGAAGCCGGACCTGTTCGAGCCGGCGCCGCAGGAAGACGACGCGGAGCATGA
>CAZYBF010000025.1:0-2067 GCA_964645525.1 uncultured Beijerinckia sp. | reverse complement strand
GCGCTCGCCCTCTGCGCGCTTTTGGCGAGCGCCGCGCCCGCGCTCGCCCATCGCCTCATCGTCTTCGCCGCGCGCGAGGGCGAGGCCGTGACGGGCTACGCCTTCTTCGTGGGCGGCGGGCGCGCCAGCGAGGCGCAGGCGTTCCTGCGCGACGCGGAAGGCCGCACGCTCGCGCAAGCGCGCACCGATGCGCAGGGCGCCTTTCGCTTCGCGCCGCCTTCAGGGCTCGACGTGACGATCGTCGTCAACGCCGGCGACGGCCATGTGGCGGAAGCGCCGGTGGCGGGCGAACGCTTCGCGACGGAATCCCCCGCGCGCGCAGTCGCACAAGAAAGCGCGCAAGAAAGCGCACAAGAGACCCCGCAAGAAAGCGCTCAAACAAGCGCGCGCGCGCTTGCGCCCGCCGATCTCGCGCTGATCGAGCGGCGCGTGGAGGAGGCGGTCGCGCGCCAGATGCGCCCGCTGCTTGAGGCGCAGGCGCAGACCGCCGCGCGCATCCGTTTCAACGACGTGATGGGCGGCGTGGGCATGATCATCGGCCTGTTCGGCGCCGCGCTCTGGGCGATGGCGCGCAGGAAGGAGCGGCGATGAGCGCGCTTGCGGAAACCATCGCGCCGCGCACGGGCGGCCTTATCGAATCCTGTGACGCGCGCACCCGTATTCTGGCGGCCTGCGCGCTCGTTGTCCTCATCGTGTCCCTGCAGACCTTTCCCGCGCGCATCGCAGCGCTGGCGCTCGCCGCCGGCCTGCTGGCGGCCTCCGCCCTGCGCTGGCGCGAGGCGGCGCGCCGGCTCGCCCATGTGGAAGGTTTCATGGCCGCGCTGCTCGTGCTCCTGCCCTTCACGGCGGGCGGGCCGGCGCTGGCGCAATTCGGCCCTCTGACGGTAAGCGCGCGCGGACTCGAGCGCGCCTTCGCCATCGTGCTTGCGGTGAACGCCAGCGCGCTCGTCACGCTGGCCCTGCTCGGCGCGCTCGAACCCGTGCGGCTTGGCCGCGCCATGGCGGCGCTGGGCGCGCCGCAGCGGCTCGTGCATCTCCTGCTCTTTCTCGTGCGCTATCTGCCGAACCTGCGCGAGGACCTCGCCCGCCAGCGCGACGCCATGCGCGCGCGCGCCTTCGCGCCGACGCTCTCGCGCCACGCCTGGCGCAGTTTCGGCAATCTCGTGGGCATGCTGCTCGTGCGCACGATCGAGCGCGCGGAGCGGGTGGACGAAGCCATGCGCTGCCGCGGCTTTTCGGGCCGCTTTCCCCTGCGCGCGATGAAGCCCATGGGCGGCGCCGACGCGCGTTTCGCCGCCCTCGCCGCAGCCGGCGCCCTCGCGCTCCTCGCACTGGACAGGCTCGCATGACCGCGTTGATCGAAGCCGAAAACCTTGTGGTGACGCGCGACGGCGCGCGCGTGCTGGACGGCGCCTCGCTCAGCCTTGCGCCGGGCGAGCGCCTCGCCATCGCAGGCGCCAACGGCGCCGGCAAGACGACGCTCCTGCGCACGCTCGTGGGCCTGCAGAAGCCGCAGGCCGGACGCATCAGCGCCTTCGGCGCCGAGCGGCGCGTCGAGCGCGACTTCCATGAAGTGCGCCGTCGCGCGGCCTATCTCTTTCAGGACGCCGACGACCAGCTGTTCTGCCCCACGGTGATCGAGGACGTGGCCTTCGGCCCGCTCAACATGGGCCTCGATGATGAAGCCGCGATGGAGAAAGCCCGCGCCACGCTCGAGCGCATGGGCCTCGCCCATCTTGGCGCGCGCGTCACGCGCAAATTGTCAGGCGGCGAGAAACGCCTCGTCTGCCTTGCGGGCGTGCTCGCCATGGACCCCGACGCGCTGCTGCTGGACGAGCCCACCAACAGCCTCGACGCCGCCCATGTGCGCCTGCTGGTGGACGTGCTGATGTCCTGCGGCAAGGCGATGATCCTCGTCACCCACGACAGGCCCGTGCTCGACTCCATCGCCACGCGCGCGCTTTTGCTGAAGAACGGCAGGCTCGAACCCGCCCTGCTGCACAAACACGTCTATACGCACGCCCATGTGCACATCCACGCCGACGACCACCCGCCCGGCGGACATTC
>CAZYBF010000024.1:20463-35488 GCA_964645525.1 uncultured Beijerinckia sp. | reverse complement strand
CCAGACCCGCTCTCGCACGGACGCGCCCATGTTTCGTTTCCCACGCTGGAAAGTCGCCTCCATCATCGCGATGTCGCTGATCGCGATTCTCGTGGTGGTTCCGAGCTTCCTGCCGAAAGACGTGCGCGAGAGCGTCGCGCAGCGCCTGCCGTCGTGGGTTCCTTTCCAGAGCGTCGTCCTCGGCCTCGACCTGCAGGGCGGGGCGCATATCCTGCTTGAGGTCGATTCCGCGGACGTGGCGCGTACGCAGGTGGAGGCGCTGCGCGACGACGTGCGGCGCATCCTGCGCGAGGAGCGCATCCGCATCACCGGCGGCATCGGCGGCTCCGCGCGCACGGTGCAGGTGCGCGTGCCTGACGCGGCCGAGCGCCAGCGCGCCGTCACGCGCCTGCGCCAGCAGGCCCAGCCCCAGGGCGTGAACGCGCTGGGTATGGCGAACCCGCCGAATTTCGACGTGCGCGAAGGCGCCGACGGCCTGTTGCAGCTCGTGCTCACCGACGCCGCCGTGCTGGAGCGCGTGCGCCGCGCGGTCGACCAGACCATCGAAGTCATCCGCCGCCGCGTGGACGCGCTCGGCACCACGGAGCCCAACATCCAGCGGCAAGGCGCGGACCGCGTGCTCGTGCAGGTGCCCGGCCTGCAGGACACGAACCGCCTGAAGGAATTGCTCGGCACCACGGCGCGGCTTGAATTCCGCCTCGTCGCTGACGCCGGCTACAATCCCTCCGACGTCGAGATGCTCAACGAGTATGAGAAGGACGGAAAGCCGGTCGCGACCTATCCGGTCGAGAAGCGCGTGATGGTGCAGGGCGAAGACCTCACCGACGCGCAGCCCGGCTTCGACCAGCGCTCCGGCGAGCCCGTCGTCAACTTCCGCTTCAACCTGCGCGGCGGCCAGCGTTTCGGCGAGGTGACGAGCGCGAACGTCGGCAAGCCCTTCGCAATCGTGCTCGACGGCAAGGTGATCTCCGCCCCGCGCATTCTCGGGCCGATCACCGGCGGCTCCGGCCAGATCTCCGGCCGCTTCACCGTGCAGCAGGCCAATGATCTCGCCGTGCTGCTGCGCGCAGGCGCGCTGCCCGCCAAACTCACCATCGTCGAGGAGCGCACGGTGGGCCCTGGCCTCGGGCAGGATTCCATCGACGCCGGCAAGCTCGCCGCCTATGTGGCCTCCGTGCTCGTGGCCTCTTACATGCTCACGACCTACGGCATCTTCGGCCTGTTCGCCAATCTCGCCCTGTTCATCCATATCGTGATGGTGTTCGCCGGCCTCGTGCTGCTGCAGGCGACGCTGACGCTGCCCGGCATCGCGGGCATCGTGCTCACCATCGGCATGGCGGTGGACGCGAACGTGCTCATCTATGAACGCATCCGCGAGGAGGCGCGCATGGGCAGATCGATCATCTCTTCGCTGGACGCGGGCTTCAACCGCGCCTTCGCCACCATCATCGACTCCCAGTCGACGACCATGGTGGTCGCGATCATCCTTTACTTCCTCGGCTCGGGCCCGGTGCGCGGCTTCGCCGTCTCGCTCGCGCTCGGCATCGTGACGACGATCGTCACCGCCGTCACCATGACGCGGATGATGATCGCCCTTTGGTACCGCTGGACGCGGCCGACCTCCATTCCGATCTGAGCGGGTGAGACCATGCTTCGTTTCCGCCTCGCGCCCGACAATATGAAATTCCACTTCATGCGGCTTCGCCGCGTGACCTATCCTTTGTCGGCTGCGCTTTCGATCCTGTCCGTCGTCGCCTTCCTCACGCTGGGGCTGAACTTCGGCATCGACTTCTCCGGCGGCACGCTGATGGAGCTGCGCGCCAAGAGCGGACAGGCGGATCTCGCCAGCCTCCGTAGCCTTGGCGACAAGCTGCAGCTCGGCGAGGTCGAGGTGCAGGCGTTCGGCGGCGGGCAGGACGTGACCTTCCGCATCCGCCTGCAGCCCGGCGGCGACGCGGCCCAGCAGGCCGCCGTGCAGCGCGTGCGCGAATCCGTGGGCGAAGGCTATGAATTCCGCCGCGTGGAAGTCGTGGGGCCGCGCATTTCCGGCGAGCTTGTGCAATCGGGCACGCTGGGCGTGGTGCTCTCCGTGATCGCGGTGCTCACCTATCTGTGGTTCCGCTATGAATGGCAGCTCGCGGTGGCCGCGGTCATCGCGACCATGCACGACCTGTTGCTGACCATGGGCTTTTTTGCGATCACGCGGCTTGAGTTCAACATCACCTCGATCGCGGCCATTCTGACGATCGTCGGCCTGTCGCTGAACGAAACCGTCGTGGTGCTGGATCGTATCCGCGAGATGCTGCGCAAGTACAAGCGCATGCCTATGCCGGAGATCATCGACGCGTCGATCAACGCGGTGCTCTCGCGCACGATCATGACGTCCACGACGACTCTCATGGCGCTGTTTGCGCTCGTGCTGTTCGGCGGCCATGTGATCCAGTCGTTCTCGCTCGCCATGATGTTCGGCATGGTGATCGGCGCTTATTCGTCGATCTTCATCTGCTCGCCGATCCTCATCTATCTCGGCGCGCCCGCCACGCAGGGCGAGGCTGAGAAGGGCGAGACGCAGAAACAGCCGGCGTGAAGCGCCCGGGAGCGCATTCGCCCGCGCGCAGGGACATGCGACCATGATCGAGCGCAGATACGACGGCTTTTTGCCGGGCGCGCATCAGATCGAAGGCTATGGCGCCGGCGGGTTTCGTTTCGCCGGCATGTCCCATCGGGGCTCGATCATCGCCACGCCTTCCGGCGTGCACGCCATCTCCGCCACACGCGTCGACGAGCTGACCGAGGAGACTTTGGCGCCCTTGTTCGCGGAGCCTGCGGGCGCAGTGATGCTGGTGGTGCTTGGCGCCGGCGCCACGCTGACGCCCGCGCCGCGGGCCTTGCGTGAGGCGCTGCGCGCGCGCGGCATGGGATGTGACCCGATGGCGACGGGCCATGCGGTCGCGACCTACAACATTCTTCTGGGCGAAGGGCGCAAGGTCGCCGCGATCCTTCTGGCGAGCGCATGAGCGCGCCGCTCGCCATCGCCGAAGCCCATGCGGCCTGTGACGCGCTTGTGCGCGAACGCGCGCGCGACCTCTGGCTGGCGGCGCTTTTTCTTCCCCCCGCCGCACGCCCGCATGCGCTGGCGCTGCACGCCTTCGCGCAGGAATTGATCCGCACGCCCGACATCGTGTCGCAGCCGGCGCTTGGCGAGATCCGCCTGCAATGGTGGGCGGAAGTCGTGGAGGGCCAGCGCGCGGGCGAGGGGGCCGGCCATCCTGTCGCGCGCGCCCTGCTTGAGGCGGTCGAGCGTTTCAAGCTTCCGCGCGCCGCGCTGCTCGCAATGATCGAGGCGCGCCGTCAGGACCTCTACGCCGATCCGCCTGCGCGCATGAACGACCTTGAAGGTTATCTGGGCGAGACCTGGTCTGCGCTGTTTCGCCTTGTCTCTTTCGTGGTGGCGGAGGGGCGCGATCCCGGCGGCGCGGACGCTTGCGGCCATGCGGGCGTCGCATTCGGCCTCAGCGAAGCGCTGCTTGATCTGCCGCGCGCTGCGGCGCGGGGGCGATGCGTGGCGCCGCGGGACGTGCTTGCGCGCCATGGCGCACTCGCCGAGGCCGCCGCGGCAGGCTTGATGTCGCCGGCCTTGCGTGCGGCGTTTGAGGACTTGCGCGCATCCTGCGCCATGCATGCGCAGGCGGTCGAAGACGCTGCGCGCGCGTCTTCGCGCGAGGTCGCGCTCGCCGTTTTGCCTGTTGCGCTCGTGCGCGCGCGTCTCAAGGTTTTCGCGCGCGCGGCCGATCCGTTCGCCGGCGTGCGCGAGATTGCGCAATGGCGCCGCCAGTGGATCTTGTGGCGCGCCGCGCGCGCGATCTGACGCGTCTTAGACGAAAGAGACGCGGTTGGCGCCGATCTCGAACTTCAGGGTGAAGGTTCCCTCGCTGCGCCGCCAGGTTTCGAGCCGATAGGTCCGATAGCCCGCGACGTAATAGGGATCTTTCTTCGCGATCTCGTGCGCTTCCTGTGCGCTGGCGACATTGAGCATGAACATGCCGCGACCGGTCGACGTTCCGTCGTCTTTTAGGAAAGGTCCGGCGCTCATGAGGCGTCCGTCCTTCTCCAGCGAGAACGCATAGTCGAGATGCGCCTGATGATGCACCATGCGGTCGCCCGGCTTGTCGGTGAGCTCCCAGAACAGGAGATAGAAGACCTTGCCCGCGAGCTTTTGCGCTGGGCCTGTGTCGTGACCGCTCATGTCAGCCCGCCATTTTGTTGGAGATCGCATCGTCGCAGGATTGCGCGGCGGCGGCGTTTGCGGCGGCGATGAGCTTGCCGCCCATGGCCTCGCGCATGCGCGGCGTCGCCATCATCTTCGCGCCCGCCCATGCGCAGGGGCGCAGCGGCAGGTTCGCCCAGTAATCGCCTGAGCGCGACACATAGGTGTCGTCCACCTGATCCACGTCCGTCGTGTATTCGATGGCGAAACCGTTGGGATCGACGAAATAGGAGAAGATGTTGCGGCCCGGGCCGGCGTGGCGGCCCACGCCCCAGCCCAATTCATGCTCCGCAAGGCGCATGCGTCCGACGCCGCGCATCAGCCCGTCGAAATTCTCCATCTCGAAGGCGACGTGGTTCAGCGAGGGGCCGTCGGATTTCGCAAGCGCGATCGAATGATGGTTCGCCGAGCAGCGGATGAAGTTCATATGTCCGTTGCAGTCGGAGAATTTGAAGCCGAGCATGTCGCAGAAGAACTTCATCTGCAAATCCATGTCGGCGGCGTTGAGGACGACGTGATTCACCTTGGTGGGGCGCGACAGGTCGGGATCGACGTCGGCGTGGCGCGCGACGTCGCTCGACACGCGCAGAAGCTGGCCTTCGGGGGTGACGATCTCAAAGCCGTAGCCGCCGCCTTCCTGCGCGTCGAGCGCCTGAGGCGCGTGGGTTTTGGCGCCCATCGCCACGGCGCGCGCGTGCAGGGCGTCGACGGTGGCGCGATCGGGGGCTGCGAAATTGACGCGCTCCACGCCCGCGCGCGGGCTCTGGCGCAGGGTGAGCACATGATGTTCGTCGCCGGCGGCGCGCAGGAAAGCGCGGTCGCCGCTGCGGCCAACGACGTCGAGCGCCCAGCATTCCTTGTAGAAGGCCGCGCTTGCGGCCAGATCGAAAACGGCGAGCTCGATGCCGCGCAATCCAGTGACCCGTGGTTCGGCCATGTCATCCTCCCGATGTTCTTTCGCGCGCAGTCTAGGCTATCGCGCGCCGTTGCGCATCTGGAGGTTTGGGGCCTGCGCGCGGCTGCGCGCTCAGCCGTGTTCGGGGTGGGGCGGGCGCCCCTCGTTCTCCAGCGGATGAGATTCGCCGCGCTCGGCCTCCGGCGCGCCGCCAGGCTCGCCTAGCGCGTCCCGCCGCGCCTGCGCCGCATATTCGCGCCGCTGCGCGTCACGTTCCGCGCGCTGATTGTCGCGCGCCGCGCGAAGCTCCTCGCCGAACAGGCGCAGATATTCCTCGGATGACATTTGCCCAGCCTCGACGAGGGCGCGAGCCGTGTAGCGATCCATCATGAGAGCCTCCCATCCTGACCTGCGGCAACGCCTGCGGGGGCGGGGCGTTCCGGCGCGCGGTTAACCATGGATGAAGAGCGTGCTTTTCAGATGAGAACAAAACATATACAAAACGGGCCTTAGACAAGAACGGAGGTTCTCATGCTTCGCGCCTTGATCGCCGATCTCGCTGAAATCGTCTGCCTCGCGAGCTTCGTTGGCTTCATCGCCGTGCTCGCCTGAGGGCGAACAGCGGGGACAAGCGGGCGCAGGCCCGGACGCAGCCTCGCCCCCGGCCTGCGAATCCGCAATAGTCTTGGCGCGCGCGCGTCGCGCGGGCAGGCGGCAGGCGGTTTGTGGGAGAGTTTGGTGGACGACGCGGGCAAGCCCTTCGCCTTTGAAGACGTGGCCTCGGCCGTAGGCTTCGTCCATCTGCATGTCCACACCTCATTCTCGCTGCGCGAGGGCGCGCTCTCCATCAGCAAGCTGGTGGACTTCGCCAAGGCCGACAAAATGCCGGCGCTGGCGATCACCGACACCAACAATCTGTTCGGCGCCCTCGAGTTCTCCGAAAAGCTCGCCAAGGAGGGCGTGCAGCCCATCATCGGCTGCCATCTCACGGTGGATTTCGGCGACGGCAAGCGGCTGGCCGCGCGCGCGGACGATCCGGCTGCGGGCCGCGGCTCCATCGTCGCGCTCGCTCAGGACGAGACGGGCTATGCCAATCTGATGAAGCTCGCCTCGCGCGCCTGGCTTGCGCCCGAAGCCGGCGACACGCCCCATGTGACGCTCGAACTCCTCAAGTCATGCGCGGCTGGACTGATCGCGCTGACGGGCGGCCCATCCGGCGCGATCGACATGCTGCTCGCCGACGAGCGCGTGGCCGACGCGCAGGAGCGGCTCTGCGTGCTGGCGGAGCTTTTTCCCCGCCGGCTCTACGTGGAGCTGCAGCGCCACGGCGCGCCGCAGGAAGCGCGCGTCGAGCCGCATCTTCTCGCGCTCGCCAGCGCGCTTTCGCTGCCGCTTGTGGCGACCAACGAGCCCTTTTTCGCCGCCCGTTCCGATTACGAAGCGCATGACGCGCTGCTGTGCATCGCGGACGGGTCGGTGATGAGCGCGGACGGGCGACGTCATGTGACGCCGGAACATCGCTTCAAGACGCGCGAGGAGATGCGCGAATTGTTCGCCGATCTGCCGGAGGCGCTCTCCAGCACGGTCGAGATCGCGCTGCGTTGCAGCTATCGTCCGCGCACGCGCGCGCCGATCCTGCCGCGCTTCACCGCGCTCGACGGCTCGCCTCTCGATGAAGAGGCCGAACTGCGGCGGCAGGCGCGCGAGGGACTCGCCGCGCGTCTGTCCGTCCATGGTGCGGCGCCGGGCCTGAACGAGAATGATTACGCGGAGCGGCTTGAGTTCGAGCTCGGCATCATCGTCAAGATGAAATTCCCCGGCTATTTCCTGATCGTGTCGGACTTCATCAAATATGCGAAGTCCAATGGCATTCCGGTTGGGCCGGGGCGCGGCTCGGGCGCGGGCTCCCTTGTCGCATGGTCGCTGACGATCACCGATCTCGACCCGATGCGTTTCGGCCTGCTGTTCGAGCGCTTTCTCAATCCCGAACGCGTGTCGATGCCGGACTTCGACATCGACTTCTGCCAGACGCGCCGCGACGAGGTGATCGCATATGTGCGCAAGCGCTATGGCGAGGACCGCGTCGCGCAGATCATCACCTTCGGCTCGTTCCTCGCGCGCGGCGTCATGCGCAACGTGGGCCGCGTGATGGAGCTGCCGCTTGGCCAGGTGGACAAGCTCGCGAAGCTCGTGCCGCAAAATCCGGCCAAGCCCGTCAGTCTCGCGGAAGCCGTGGAGAGCGAGCCGCGCCTGCGCGAGGCGGCGGAGCAGGACGCCAACGTCGCCGCGCTCATCGACGTGGCGAAGAAGCTCGAAGGGCTTTACTCCAACGCCTCAACCCATGCGGCGGGCGTTGTGATCGGCGATCGTCCGCTCGAGGAGCTTGTGCCGCTCTATCGCGACCCGCGCTCCGACATGCCGGCCACCCAGTTCAACATGAAATGGGTCGAGCCTGCGGGCCTCGTGAAGTTCGACTTCCTTGGTCTGAAGACGCTGACGACACTCTCGACCACCGTGGAATTGCTTGCGCGGCGCGGCGTTCACGTGGAGATCGACAAGATCCCGCTCGACGACAAGCGCACCTACGACATGCTCGGCCGCGGCGAGACGGTGGGCGTGTTCCAGGTGGAAAGCGCTGGCATGCGCAAGGCGCTTGCCGAGATGCGCGCCGACCGGCTCGAGGACATCGTGGCGCTTGTCGCGCTCTACCGGCCGGGCCCGATGGCGAACATTCCCGTCTATTGCGCGGTCAAGCACGGCGACACGGAACCCGATTACGTGCATCCGCTGATCGAGCCGATCCTCAAAGAGACGTTCGGCGTCATCATCTACCAGGAACAGGTCATGCAGATCGCGCAGGTCCTGTCGGGCTATTCGCTCGGCGAGGCCGACCTGCTGCGCCGCGCCATGGGCAAGAAGATCAAGGCGGAGATGGACGCCCAGCGCGACCGCTTCGTGACTGGCGCCGTCGAGCGCGGCGTGCCGCGGCCGAAAGCGAACGAGATTTTCGACCTGCTCGCGAAATTCGCCGACTACGGCTTCAACAAGAGCCACGCGGCCGCCTATGCGCTGATCGCGTATCAGACGGGCTGGTTCAAGGCGAATTATCCGGTGGAGTTCCTCGCCGCCTCGATGACGCTCGACAAGGGCAACACCGACAAGCTCGCGGAATTCCGCAACGAGGCGCGCCGCCTCGGCATCAAGGTCGAGCCGCCCTCGATCAACAAATCGGGCGTCGATTTCGAGGTGCAGCCGGATGGCGCGGGCGGCTATGCGATCCGTTACGCGCTGTCGGCGGTGAAGGGCGTGGGCGAAGGTCAGGCGCAGGCCATTGTGGCGACGCGCGGCGACAAGCCGTTCCGCGATCTCGGCGAGCTCGCGCGCCGGCTCAATCCGCGCGAGGTGAACAAGAAGGTGCTCGAAAGCCTCGCCGCCGCTGGCGCTTTCGATGAGATGGAGCCGGATCGCGCGCGCGTTACGGCGGGCGTGGAGAGTATTCTGGCGATCGGCAACCGCACGCAGGCGGAGGCGAGCGTGGGGCAGGGCGGTTTGTTCGGCGGCGTCGACGCGCCCGAGCCGCTCAAACTCCCGCCCGCGGTGACATGGGCGCCGGCGGAAAGGCTGCGGCGCGAGTTCGAGGCCGTGGGGTTTTTCCTCTCGGGCCATCCGCTCGATGATTATGAATCCGTGCTAAAGCGGCTGCGCACGGAACGATGGACCGATTTCGTGCGCGCGGTGAAGAAGGGCGCCTCCACGGCGCGGCTTGCGGCGACCGTGCTCGACCGGCAGGAGCGGCGCACGAAGACCGGCAACAAGATGGGCATCGTCACCCTGTCGGATCCCTCAGGCCAATACGAGGCGATCTTGTTCCAGGAGGGGCTGAACGCCTATCGCGATCTTCTGGAGAAGGGGTCGGTCGTTCTGCTGACGCTGACCGCAAGCCTCGAGGGTGAGGACGTGCGCGCGCGCATCGCGACTGTGGAGCCGCTCGACAAGGCGGCGAGCCGCGTGCAGAAGGGCCTGCGCATTTTCCTGCGCAACGACGAACCGCTGCGCTCGCTGCAACAGCGCCTCACCGCGCGCGGCGAGGGCGAGGTGTCGCTGGTGGTCATGCTCGACAAGGAGCGCAGCGAGGTTGAGGTGAAACTGCCCGGGCGTTTTTCCGTGAGCCCGCAGATCGCCGGCGCGATCAAGGCCATTCCCGGCGTCGTGGCGGTTGAGCATATCTAGAGCGATGCGCCAGTAGCGCGTGTGTATTGACCGCGCGCGCTTCAAGGGGCATTTTGAAATTGCAAAGCGCAGGCTGCACGGCGGCGGGTCGTGCTCCGGTCTTCAGGGTTCCCATGAAAAAGTCGCGCGCATCATCTCTGGCTGGCACACCCGGACTGGTGCTTGGGAAGCGCGCCTTTTCGGCCATTAGCGCGGTTGAGGGCTTGAGCCTGAAACCTGCGAGCCGGAACCGGCTCAGGGACATGGACGCGCGCGGTCTGTCTGCAGATGAAAAACGTGCGGAAATCATTCGCGCATACAAGAAGTGATGTCGCTCGGTTATCAGGCCTTCGAGGATCCTTATCTTTACAGGCGCGAAGGCGTTCTAGCGCGAAATCCGATCGCTACTTCGCTGAGAGAGCAGGAGCGATGCGCGCGGCCGGTGAAGCCGCGCGCCGCCGTTCTCACTTCTTGCGATAGACGAGCAGCGTCTCGTAGAGGCCGACCTTCTCGACCGCGGCTTCCTTCTCCCAGACCTTCACGATCTTCTCCGCGGAATCGAAGGCGAAGGATTTCGTGTAGAACAGGATGTAGCCGCCCTTGCGCGTCTTGTCGGTGAGCATGTCGAGCACCTGCCGATCGGTGAGCGCGCCGTAGAGATCGTTCTTCTCCGTGCGGAACTCGCACAGGTGGAACAGCGTCACCACGTCGAAGTCGGGCAGAAGGCGCGCATCGAGCTGGTAGATGTCGCCGAAGAAGGTCTTGTAGGTCTTCTCCACCTCCGGCCGCTCGATGGCGAGCGTGATGAAGGTCTCGTATTCCTGCGGCGCGGCGGTTATGCCCAGAACGCAATTGCCGCTTCCGTTCTCGGCGGTGCGCACGCCCACGATGTGGTGGCCGCCGGTGCCGAAATGGAAGATCGACTTGTTGCGGATGTCGTTCTTCTCAAGCCAGTCGCAGAAGTGCACGTCGCAGGGGCATTCGTCCACGCGCAGATCCCAGAAGGCGTCCCAGTAGTGCAGTTTACCCTTCGCGTCAGACATGATGCTCCCTTCCTTGATGTGTGCGCTCACGCGCGCCTCTGCTTGTCGCTCGCCAGGGTCAGGGCCGGGCGCCCGGAGGCTGCGGCCTCGACCAGCACGCTGCCTTCCATGGAGGCTTGCAGCGTGAGCGTCCGGTCGAAGACATGGGGCAGGACATTGCGTCCTCCCACCATGACGATCGTCGCGCCCGGCGTGCGGGCGACGAGGGTGGCGAGGAGATCGGCCTGCGCCTCCTCCTCGAAGGCCGACAGCGCGTCCTCAAGGACCACGATGTCGGGTCTCAGCACCAGCAGTCGCGCACAGGCGAGCCGCTGGCGTTCGCTCGCGGAAAGGGTTTGATCCCACCGCGAGGCGTCGTCAAGCCGTTGTGCGAAACGCGAAAGGCCGCAGGCCTCCAGCGCCTCGATGAGATGGGCGTCCGTCACGCCTTCAGGGGCGGCGGGATAGGTGAGCGTTTCACGCAAGGGCCCCGCAGGCAGGAAGGGCGCGGCGGGCATGAAGCACAGGCTGCGGCCCCGCGGCGACACGATACGTCCGCCGCCCCATAGCCAGAGGCCCGCTATGGCGCGCACGAGCACGCTCTTGCCGGCGCCCGCTTCGCCCGCCACCGCGACTTTCTCCCCCTGCGCGATCGTCACATGGGCGTGGGCGACGAGCACGCGCCCGGTCTGGTCGCTGAGGCGCAGATTTTCGAGCCTGAGCGCGTCGCCGTTTTCCTCCACATGGGCGACGAGAGGCTGGCCCGCGGCGGCGGCCACGTCCACGCCTTCGAAGGAATCCACAAGCTCGGTGATGCGGCGCGCGGAGGCGAACCATTCCGCGATCGCGCGATAATTGTCGACGAGCCAGGAAATCGCGATCTGCACCTGCACGAAGGCGGAGGCGAGCTGCATCACCTCGCCGAGGGATAATTGGCCGGCGAGATATTTGGGCGCGCACAGGAGCAGCGGCACGACGGGGATCATGGCGCTGTTGGCGTTCGTGACCCAAGTGATGCGTCCGTGCTGGCGCACCACGTCGAGCCAGGCGCGCACGAGGCGGCGATAAGTCGTCTCGAGACGCTCGCCAGCCTCGCGTTCCCCGCGCGCCATGATGACGCCCTCGGAGTTCTCGCGCAGCCGGATCATCTCGAAGCGGAAGCGCGCCTCCGCCTCGTTCTTGCGCGCGGCCGCGCCGGCGAGCTTGCGCCCGACGATGGGCGCGATCGTGGAGACGGCGACGCCGTAGACAACGGCGCCGACAAGCATGAAGCCCGGCACGACGACGATCGCGCCGCCGAGCGTGAATTGCGCCGATCCGCCCACCGACCACAGGATGGTCGCGAACGTGCTGGCGGCCAGCAGCGCAGTGAACAGGCCGATGGCGAAATCGGTGAGCGGTTCGGTGGCCATGCGCACGTCGTCCGAAATCCGGTATTCCGGATTGGGCATCGGACTGTCGGCGGCGGTCATGCGGTGGAAGCGCTGGTTGGCGAGCCAGCCCGCGAGCAGGCGGCGCGTGCACCATTCGCGCCAGCGCACCTGCAGGCGTTCGCGCGTGAGCACAATGCCTACGCCCACCGCCGCAATCGCGGCCACAAGCGCGAGGAAGGCGATTACGGCGGTTCCCGCGGCGGCCGCGTCGCGCTTCTCCAGCGCGTCGAAGAACCAGCGGTTCCACTGGTTCATCGCGACGTCCACAAGCAATTTCAGGACGAGGCATCCCGCAAGCCCGAGCGTCAGCAGCCAGGCGGCGCGCGCGGAGGCGCCTTTCCAGAACCCGCCCGTGTATCGGGCGAAGCGCATGGCGAGATGACGATCGATGCCGGCGTCGGCGTGGGCGGACCTGTCTCCAGGCGAAACGGACATAACGCTCCCGAAAGCTGGGCAAGCTCTCGGACGCCCGCCACGGCTTTAGTTTATCCGCAAGGCGCCCCATTTCAAAAGCAGAAAGTCCGGCGTTGGCTGTATCTGCGCGCTTTGCTTGCTTTGCAGCGGGGCCGACGCCATGTAGCATCCACCCATTCATTTTCGGGCTGCAAGTCAGGATCCATGAACAAGCAAAAGTCTCCGGGCGACCATTCCGGCGCCGACGAACCGATTTTGTTCGCGCCGCCGCCCGCGCCGCATCGGGCCACTTTCGGGGCGGGCTTGCGCACCTGGTTCCTCACGGGCCTCATCATCGCGGGGCCGGTCACGATCACGGCGTGGATCGTCTGGTGGTTCGTCAGCACCGTGGACGGCTGGGTCAAGCCGCTCGTGCCCTCGTATTTCTACGCATATATCCCACCTGAGATTCCCGGATTGGGCGTGGTGATCGCCGTGCTGGGACTCACGGTTCTGGGCTTTCTCGCGGCGAATCTGCTTGGCCGTTCGCTGATCCGTCTTGGCGAGACCATCCTCGACCGCATGCCCGTCGTGCGGGGCATTTACAAAAGCGTGAAGCAGATTTTTGAGACGGTGTTCTCCCAGTCGGGCACCGGCTTCCGGCGCGTCGGTCTGGTGGAGTTTCCCGCCAAGGGCATGTGGTCGATCGTCTTCATCTCGACGCCGCCGTCGCAGACCGTGGCGAGCCATCTGCCGCCGGGGGCCTATACGTCCGTCTTCCTGCCGTGCACGCCCAATCCGACGACGGGTTTTTACTTCTATCTGCCCGCCGATCAGGTGATCGAGGTGTCGCTGACGCCCGACGAGGCGGCGAAGCTGATCATGTCGGCGGGGCTTATCCAGCCTGAGACGCAGAACAAGCTCGCCCAGCTCGCGGCGCAGAAAAAGGGCGAGCCCGCCGCGATCTAAGCGCGCGCGGGACCTGTCTCATACGAGGCAGGGGTCGACTGCGCTCTTGCGCTCCATCCAGTCGGGCGTCGGCAGGCCGCGCTCGCGCAGGAAGGCCGGGTTGAACAGTTTTGAGGCGTAGCGAACCCCGGAATCGCACAAGATCGTCACGATCGTGTGGCCGGGGCCCATTTCCTTCGCCAAGCGCATCGCGCCGGCGACGTTCACCCCCGACGAGCCGCCCAGCAGCAGGCCTTCGTTCTGCGCAAGATCGAAAACGATCGGCAGCGCCTCCTCGTCGGAGATCTGGAAGGCGTGGTCCACCGGCGCGTCCACGAGGTTGGCCGTGATGCGCCCCTGGCCGATGCCTTCCGTGATGGAGGTTCCCTCCGCCTTCAGCTCGCCGGTTTTGTACCAGGAATAGAGCGCCGCCCCCATCGGGTCGGAGAGGGCGATTTGCACGCGCGGGTTGCGGGCCTTCAGGCCCATGCCCACGCCGGCCAGCGTGCCCCCGGTGCCCACGGCGCAGGTGAAGCCGTCCACCTTGCCGGCGGTCTGGTCCCAGATCTCCGGGGCCGTCGTGTCGATATGGCCCTGACGATTGGCCACATTGTCGAATTGATTGGCCCAGATCGCCCCGTTGGGTTCGGAGGCGGCGAGCTTTTCGGCGATGCGGCCTGAGACCTTCACGTAATTGTTGGGATTGGAGTAGGGGACCGCCGGAACCTCGATCAGCTCCGCGCCCTGCAGGCGCAGCATGTCCTTCTTTTCCTGCGACTGGGTCTCGGGAATGACGATCACGGTGCGGAAGCCCAGCGCATTGGCGACCAGCGCCAGGCCGATGCCGGTGTTGCCCGCCGTTCCTTCCACGATGACGCCGCCCCGGCGCAGGCGCCCGGAGGCCACGGCGTCCTTGACGATGGCCAGCGCCGCGCGGTCCTTCACCGAGCCGCCGGGGTTCATGAATTCCGCTTTGCCGAGGATCGTGCACCCTGTGATTTCAGAGGCCCGGCGCAGTTTTATGAGCGGCGTGCGCCCGATGGCCCCAATGACGTCCTCGACAGGGTTCATGCGGTTTCCTCTCCCCGGATGGGCGCAAACTAGAAAGGCGAGGGCCCGCGCGCAAGCGCCGCCAGCCTATTTTCAACCTGTCCCTTATCCTCTCACCGGAACGCGGTGATCCACATTTGTCGTCCCCGCGTAAATCTGGCATTGGATAGGAACGCGGTCAGAATCGACCGCGGCACTCAGGCTAGAGCACTTGACCGCAGAAGCACTCACCGACGGCTCCGCTCGTCCCCTCGACGAACTGCTGGTCGCCTATGGCTCCGGCTCCCTCGACCCCGCGCGCCACGCGCTTGTGGCCTCCCATCTGGCCCTCAGGACAGACAATCGCAAGTTCGTGCGCGCCGTGGAGGATTACGCGGCGTCCGAATTCCTGATGAGCGGCGCAGCCGGCTCCTCGCGCCGCCGCGACGAACGTCTGGCGGAGATTTTCGGCCTCTCCGATGATGAGAATGAGCAGGCTGGCCGTCCCCTCGTGCGCGCCGCGGCTCATGCCTCCGCGCGAGAGGAGGACGTCGTGCTGCCGTCGCCGCTGCGCCGTTATCTCGGCTGCGGGCTCGACGATCTGGGCTGGCGCTTCGTCGTTCCCGGCGTGCGTGAGGTGAAGGTCGGCGAGTGCGGCCGCGGCGAGGTCAGCCTCATCCATGTGCGCGCCGGCCGTCGTCTGCCGCGCCACACCCATGAGGGATCCGAAATCACGCTGGTGATCACCGGCGCGTTCAGCGATCCGCAGGGCCGTTACATTCGCGGCGACATCGCCATCGCCGATTCTTCCATCGATCATTCGCCGGAG
>CAZYBF010000024.1:0-20453 GCA_964645525.1 uncultured Beijerinckia sp. | reverse complement strand
GGCCGCGAGGGCCGTCTCGCGCGCGGCGACAGCCTCTTCGATGATGCGTCCGGCGAGGCTGCGCGGGCGCTCGTGCGCGACGCGGATTGCATCTGTTTCGCCGTCACCGACGCGCCGTTGCGTCTGACGAGCCCGGTGGGACGCTTCGTGGAAAAAATCATGTCGCTGCGGCACTGATCCTGCGCCGCTTCCGCCAAAGAAAAAACGCGCCCTCCCGGGCGCGTTTTTCATTTCAGCGCGCGCCTGCGCCTCACATCCACGGGTCGATCGACACATGGATGGAGCGTTCCTCCATCTGCCCGCCGACGATCTTGAGCGCCTTGTCGATTTCGCCAAGACCGAAGCGGTGCGTCGACATGAGTTCGAGCGGCAGTTTCTTCGACGCCATGGTGCGCAGCGCCATTTCAACCGCCTCATAGGAATGGCCGCGCAGGCCGCGCAGGGTGAGCTGGTTGTTGATGAGGCGATTGACGTCGAGCGCGTCGGTTCCCTCGCCGCGCGAGACGGTGAGCAGCACGCCGCGCTTGCGCAACAGGCCGAGCGAAGGATTGATGTTCTTCGGCCCCATGCCCGAGCAATCGAGTACGATGTCGGCCATGCGGCCGCCGGTGATGCGCGCGACCGCGGCGCCGAGCTCCTCCTTGTCCACGGCGACCGTATGGGTCGCGCCGAGCGCGCGCGCCAGCTCGAAGCGCTTTTCGTCCACCGACAGGCCGGAGACGATGATCGTGTCGGCGCCTGCGATTTTCGCCGCGATCACGCCGCCCAGACCCTGCTGGCCCGGACCCTGGATCACGATCGCCTTACCGGGGCCGGCGCCGCCGTCGTAATAAACCCATTGGAAACCATTGCCGAGCGGCAGGGCCATCGCGGCGATGTGAGGCTCCACGCCGGCGGGCACTTTGTGCACGATCGTGCGCGGATGCATGTAGACGAACTGGCTGTAGCCGCCCCAGAGCGACGGCGCCACCGTGATGGGCGTCGAGCCGAAGCGGATCTTGCCCGGCAGGCGCTGGTCGGTCTCCAGACAGGAGCGGATCTCGCCGCCGCGGCAATATTCGCAATGTCCGCAGGGCAGATATTCTTCGAGCGCGACGAGATCGCCTTCCTTCACGCCCCAGCGATAGGCCGCCGCCTCGCCGATCTTTTCGATCACGCCGACCATTTCATGGCCGAGGATGCGCGGGCCCGGCTTGTCGTTCTTGTACATGCCCCAGTCGCTGCCGCAGATGCCCGTCACCGAGACGCGCAGAAGGCCGGCGTCGGTGGGAATCTCTGGGAGGGGGAAATCCCTCAATTCGGTCTTCACCGAGCCCACGGCGACCGCCGCGCGGGACATGTTGTTGGGCACGTTCGTCTCCTCCGTTTTTTCCTGTTTGGCCGCATTCGCGCGCCAAGGCAATCCTGCAAGCGCGCGTCGAGCGCGCAGGGGGCTCAAGAAGCGGGCCGCCGGAGCCGGCCATGGTCAAGGCGCAGGGGCCGCGGGCCGCGTGTCGGTGGGGATAAACGGCGTGCGGACGCCGCTGGCGTCGTGCGGATGGCGGCCGCATAAGGTCTCGGAGGGCATATGAAAAAGGCGGGCGCTGGCCCGCCTTTCTCGCATCTGGACGCGCAGGTTCAGCGGCTGGCGGGCGGAGCGCGCTCCGCTGGCGCAGGCGAGGGGGGAGGCGGCGCGCTCGGCCGCGGCTCGGTGACGGGACGCTCGGACGGCGCGATCGCGCCGGCGGGCGCGCGCGAGGGCGTGGTCGCCGTGGTGCTTGGCCCTCGGTTTTGGGCCCAGGTGTTTTCATATTTGAACTCGGGCGCGCTCTTCATCTGATCGCGCGTCGCATTGAGCATCACGCGCCAGTTGGAGCCGTCGGGCTGCAGGGTGAGGCTTTCGAAATTGACCGCCACCCAGCGCTCGCCGATTCCGAGAAAGCCGCCGACGCTGATGATGGCGGCTTTCACGTCGCCGCTTTTCTCCATGATGAGGTCCTCGACCTCGCCGACGTTTTCATTCTGGTTGTTGCGCACGGTCGTTCCGATGATGCGCGAGACGCGGTATTCCTCGCCACGCTGAGTGTGGAACTGAACGGGCTTGGACGCCTGCGCCGCGCCGCTCTGACGCTGCGCCTGCGCGGGCTGTTGCGGCTGCTGGGCGTTTTGGGCGTAGGCGGCGGCGCCAAGTCCGGCGCTCGCCAACAGGGCCAACGAAATCATTTTCATGGGATAGCTCCTTTACGTGTGGTCGCGCCCGCGGCTTTCGCGCGCCGGGCGGCGCATGTCGCGTTCAGAACTTCTGCTGGCGAAGCCAGTCGTCGACCTGCCGGTCGGCGTCGTCTTTCGCCAGACCGTAGCGCTCCTGAAGCTTGCCTGAGAGTTGGTCCTTCTTTCCGCTGATCACATCAAAGTCGTCATCGGTGAGTTTGCCCCACTTCTCCTTCACCTTGCCCTTGAGCTGCTTCCAGTTTCCTTCGATCGTGTCCCAGTTCATGACGGCCGCTCCTCATGCGTTCTTCCTCGCCGCGACCAGATCATCGCCGACGATCTTCGCCTTCAACCGCGCGATTTTCGCTTTGTTCCGAAAGGCGCGCGCAATGAAAAAGGCCCGCGTGCGGCGCGGGCCTGATTGGCGCTTGTGCGTTGCGGATGCGTTTCAGGCGCCGCTTTGCGCCGTGACGCTGCGGCTGCGCGCGTCGGCCGATAAATCCTCCGGGCCATCGATGGAGAGAATCTCGGCCAGTTTGGTGCGCGCGCGATTGACGCGGCTCTTGATCGTGCCGACCGCGCATTGGCAGATCTCCGCCGCCTCCTCATAGGAGAAGCCGGAGGCGCCTACGAGCAAAAGAGCCTCGCGCTGATCGGGCGGCAAGGATTCAAGCGCAAGCCGGAAATCCTGCACGTCGAGATGCGCGTCCTGCGAGGCTTGAACGGACAGGCGCGCGGCGTAGGCGCCGTCTTCGTCCTGCACCTCGCGTCTGCGCTTGCGATACTCGGAGTGAAACAGATTACGCAGAATCGTGAAGAGCCATGCGTTGAGATTTGTGCCGGGCTGGAAGGATTCCGCATTGGCCCAGGCGCGCATCAGCGTGTCCTGCACAAGGTCGTCCGCCCGTTCTGCGCGCCCGCTCAGCGAAATCGCGAAGGCGCGCAACGAGGGCAGGGCCTTCATCAGTCCGGCGGTGAATTCAGCCCGATCGTTCACGGGTTCCTTCACGACTTGCCTTCCTTCTCGCCTGCGGCGCGTTCCTTCTCATCAAGTTTCACGAGCAATTCGATAAACTTCTCCGGGATCGGCTCGTTGAGCAATTCATCGTAATAGGAGCGCAGCTTGGCGCCGATCCGCCGCTGAATATGCTCGTCGATCTGAAGATCCTCCTCGATATTCTCGACTTCGGCGTGAGACGGCTTTCTTGTCATAGATCGAAGCCTCTGATGGTCGCTGCGCGCATCGAGGGTCGCATCGGTCGCGCTCTCGCCGATCCTGTCTGCGCCTCTAAAAGCGTGACGGGAAAAAGCTTTGCTCTCACGCGCCGACCTGACCTGATGGCCTTTCGGTTGAAAAGCACTTGTTTGATTATATATGCTGGTTCACTCTTCCCGCCAGTCCCCCGTTCTCCATTTCGAGGAGACCTGATGTCGATCGCGCAACAGCTCGCTCCCCATTTGCCATACCTGCGCCGTTATGCGCGCGCCCTCACCGGATCGCAGCCCTCGGGAGACGCCTATGTGACATCCGTCCTCGAAGCGCTGCTGGAGGATTCCTCGGTCTTCGATCGCAACCTCCCATCACGGGTGGCGATTTATAAATTGTTCGACACGATCTGGCGTTCGGTCGAGCTGAACAATTCCTCCACGCCGATGGCTGACGCCTCTGACGCGCAGCGTCGGATTGAGGCGATGACGCCACGCTCGCGCTGCGCGTTCCTGCTCCTTGCGATGGAGCGTTTCGACGAGCGCGAGACCGCGCAGATTCTTGGCTCAAGCGTTGAGGACGTGCGCGCCCTGATTGATGAGGCGGGGCGCGAAATCGCTGATCAAATCGCGACGAACGTGCTCATCATCGAAGACGAGCCCCTCATCGCGATGGATCTAGAAGGCATTATGGAGCAATTGGGTCACAGGGTTGTCGGCGTCGCGCGCACCCATCGCGAAGCGATTGAGCTCGCGAAGGGGGAAAAGCTCGGGCTGATTCTGGCCGACATCCAGCTTGCGGATGGCAGCTCGGGCCTTGAGGCCGTCAACGAATTGCTGCGCAGCGTGCAGGCGCCCGTGATCTTCATCACCGCTTTCCCTGAACGTCTGCTCACGGGCGAGCGGGCGGAGCCGACCTATCTTATCACCAAGCCGTTCCAGCCCTCCCTTGTGTCTGCGCTTGCGAGCCAGGCCTTGTTCTTCGGCGAGAAAGCGCGCAGCGGCGCGGCGGGCTAAGTCGATCCCCTGCGCCTTCCTCCTTCGCGTCTGGCCGACGCGCGCAGGAACAAGCGCCATCGCCCTGCGTTTGCGCAGGGTGAAAGGCCGCGCTCACGCGATGCGCGCGGGCGCAGCGAGGAGGTCGCCATGGGTAATCTGTTGTATTGGGCGGTGGCGTTTTTGCTGGTGGCGCTCGTCGCCGCGGCTTTAGGCTTCGGCGGCGTTGCGGGAACGGCGATGAGCGGCGCGCAAATGCTGTTCTGGGTCGCTATCATCCTGTTTGTGGTCTCCGCGGTGATAGGGCTTTTCAGGCGTCGCACGTGACCGCGCTGCAGCGGGACGCGCAGGCTGCGCAAGCCGCGCAAACCGCGCGCACGAAGCAAAATGAGCCATCTTTCGTCGAGCCGGATTTGCTGCGCAGGCTCGCTTACGCGAGCGTGATCGGCCTGTTCGTTTTTGCGCTTGTCGCGGCGCTGTCTTATGCGCGCGCGATCGCGCTTCCGCTCGCCGCGGGCGCGCTGATTGGCCTCATCCTCGGTCCCACCGCGGACCGGATGCGCGACTATGGCGCGCCTGCCTGGATCACCTATGGCGCCGTGTTGCTGGCGTTGGGCGGCTTGCTATTCGCGCTGATCTCCTCCGTGGGGCCGACGTTGAGCGAGTGGATCGCGCGCGCGCCGGAGCTTGTCGCCACGCTGCAGCAAAAATTTTCATTTCTGCAGCGGCCGCTGGAGCGTTTGCTACGTATGGGCGCCGAGCAGGGGCCGGGCGCCCTTGGGGCGCAGGGGCAGGAGGGCGCGAAGGCGCTCGCAGGGGCGCTCGCCATGGCGACGCCCGCGATCACGCAATTGGCGCTTTTTGTTTTCTCGCTCGTCTTCTTCCTCGCTGGCCGTGTGGAGCTGCGCAACCGGCTGGCGCTCCAGTTCCAGGAGCGCGAGGACAGGCTCGCGGTGCTGCGCGCCTTCTCGCGCATCGAGAGCGTGTTGTTGCGTTATTTCGCCGTGGTGACCGCCATCAACGCCGCGCTCGGCGCGCTGACAGGGGCAGTGCTGTGGTCGCTTGACATGGGCAGCCCGCTGGCATGGGGGTTCGTCGCCTTCGTGCTCAATTTCCTGCCGCTTGTGGGCCCGGTTTTGATGAAGGCGACGTTGCTCGTGGCCGGTCTCGTGGCGATGCCTGACCTCGCCACGGGGCTTGCGCCAGTCATCGCCTATACGTTGCTGGTGACGGTGGAGGCGAATTACGTCACGCCGCGCATCGTGGGTTCGCGGTTCACCATCAATCCCTTTCTGATTTTTCTCTCCGTCATGTTCTGGTCCTGGCTGTGGGGTTTTTTCGGGGCCCTGCTTGCGATGCCGATCGTCGTCGTGGCGACGACGGCGTGGGAGGAATGGCGTCCTGCGGCGAGGTCGCGTCTGCCGGGATAGAGAAGGCGGCTTGTCATCGCGCGGGCGTCGCGAGGCTCGCGAGAATGAACCCGATCACCAGCGCCAACGCCACGGAGGGCAGAGGCTTGCGGCGCAGGCTCTCGTCCACGCGCCTCAGAGCTGGCCGTCTTTCGCGCGCGCGCCGGTCGGCGACGTGGGATCGGACATATGCCATGGGCGTCTCTCCTTGTCGCAAGGGCCAGCGTCTCCTTAACGCCTGCGCCCGCGCCGGGTTTCGCCGAGCGGGCTTGACTCATCTTGACCTTGACCGATAAATCGACGCTTTCAGGGTCATCGTTTCATGTCGTCGATTTGCATCGCCACCACGCATGAGCGCGCGATCGGCGCCGCTATGCGCCAGAGCGAGGATGGCGCTGGCGGCTGGGGCGATTTGCGCTTCAGGCTCAACGATCCCGACTGCGACGCGGTCTTCGTGTTGGACGACGCGCCGCCGGGTTTTGTCACCCGTGCGCCGCGCGAACGGCGGGCGCTCGTCGTCACCGAGCCGCCGGATTCCCGCGCCTATCCGAAAAAGTTTCTCGCTCAATTCGGCACGGTGCTTGCGCCATTCGAATTCGATGCCGGCGCGCCGCTGATCAAGACGCAGACCGCGCTCAATTGGTGGTATGGCTTGGCGCCGGAGGGCGGCGGTCCGGCCCTGACGCTGCACGATTTGCGCGCCCTGCGGCCTTCGCGCAAAGAGCCCATCCTGTCGGTCGTCTGCTCCGACAAGATAAAACTCGCCAAACACCGCGCGCGGCTGGAGTTTGTGGAGTTCTTGCGTGCGCGGATGGGTGAGCGGCTGCGTGTGTTCGGGCGCGGCTTCGAACCTGTGGCGGACAAGGCGCAGGCCATCGCGCCGCATCAATATCATCTCGTGCTGGAGAACAATGATCTTGGATCTTTCTGGACCGAGAAACTCGCCGACGCCTTTCTCGGCTGGTCGCTGCCGTTCTTTTCCGGCGGGCCGAACGTCGCGGCGGATTTTCCCGCCGGCGCGCTTGTTCCCATCGACATCGCTTCGCCGGATGAGGCCTTGCGCCGCATTCTGAGCGCAATGGAGTCCGGCCAATACGAAAAGCGCCTGCCGCTGATCGAGGCCGCGCGCGCGCGCGTTCTGGAGGAACATAATCTGTTTGCGCTTTTGTCGCGCCATGCCGCGGATCTGCCTCCGGGGCGGCTCGACGCGCCGGAGCATATCCAGCAGGCGTTTGGGCAAGGCTGGTTAGCGGGTTTGCGTCTGCGCGTGCGCCGGAATTTTTACGCGAGGAAGAAATGAAGATCATCTCACGCGACTTCCGGCGCAATCTGGCGCTCGGTTTGGGATTTGCGCTGGATCGTCGCGCGTCGTTGGCGGAGGTCCGTTCGCTTATAAGGCGGCTACAGCCGCGCGCTGCGGCGTCATCGCTTCGCCGTTTAGGCGCAGACGGCGATGGCGGCTATCTTGTGCCGGACGATCTTGATGGCGTGCGAGCTGTTCTATCGCCGGGCGTTTCAACGGAGTGCGGTTTTGATCTCGCTCTTGCAGAAAGCGGGGTCGATGTGTTCATGGCGGACGCTTCGGTGGAGGCGCCGCCGTTTGGTCATGAGCGCTTTCATTTCCTGCCCAAGTTTATCGAGCCTTACAACTCGGAACGTTCGATCACGTTCGACGCGTTCGCCGCATGGGTGGACACGAAGCATCCGGAAGGCGACTGGATGCTTCAGATGGACATTGAGGGCGCGGAATGGAGAGTGCTCCTCGACGCGGGCGCGCATGTGCTTGCGCGCTGCCGGATAATGGTGATTGAGTTTCATGGGCTCGATCGACTGCTGTGGGCGAGTCATCTGCCCCTCATGCGCGCTGTCTTCGAAAAGCTTCTCATGCGTTTCGATGTTGCGCATATCCACCCCAACAACTCTTCCAAAATCGCACGTTGCGGGGACGTGGTGATCCCCTCGATCATGGAGTTCACATTTCACCGCCGTGACCGCGCCGCGCCAGCGGGCCGGGTTGGGCCGTTTCCGCACCCGATGGATCGTGATTGCGCGCCAGCGCTGCGGCATCTGGCGCTCCCCGACATATGGCGACCCTAAAATGCGGGCCGCGCGCCGTCTTGTGCAGCGTTCGCGGCCCTTAGAGCGTTAGCCGCGGGGCAAGCGACCAACGCAGGCATGATCGCGCCGGACGCCTTAACTGCGCGCTTCGCCGCTCGCGGGATTTGCGTAAAGACAGCGTAACCTCAACCTGCGCTTAATGGCCTGCAGCGCGCCCCGATTTTCATGGGCGAGGCTTTGAATTAAGAGCCTGTTAAGCATGCCGGCGCACCGTTCGCCTATCGCATCTGGACGGGCGGAACCCATGCAAAGCTCTGATAATACGAATTCTTCTCCCTCATCATCAAAGGCTGGCTCAGCCGTGCTCGTGCTCGAGGCGCGGGCGTCCGAACGCGGCGCCGAGCCGGAGAGCGGGGCCGCCGCCAAGGTCGCCGCGCGCCGGGGTCGCGCGCTTGGCTTCGCCCGTCGGGCGGCGCCTGTCGTGGGCGCGGCGACGTTGGCGCTTGCGATCGGCTGGCACATGGGCGAGCAGACGTCGGCGCTCTCCCAGGCGCGCGCGGAGCGCAAGGCGTTCGACGCGGCGTTCGTGGCCGAGATGAATCGCCACGCCAGGGGACTTGCGGCGCTTGAGGCGCGCATCTCGAGACAGGACGGCGCCCGCGTCGGCGTCGAGGCGACGGAGATCAAGCGCGCGCTCGAGGCGCTTTCGCATCGCGTTGACGAAGCCAACAGAACGCAGGCCACGCAGACCGTTCTGGCGAGCGCGCGGATCGACCGGCTGGATCAGGATTGGTCGCCACGGCTTGAGCGGCTGGAGAAGGCTGCCGAGCGGATCGAGAAACAGGCGCTCGCCGTGACGCCCGTCGCTGCGCGGCAGGCGACAGCGCCACAGCCTGCGACCTCAACGAAGGCGCAGGAGAGCGGCGGGCTGGGCGAGAAGCCGCTGCGCAATTACGTGTTGCGGGAAGTGTTTCGCGGCGGCGCGCTTGTGGAGGGCCGGATGGGCGTGATGGAGGCGGCGCCCGGCGTCGAGCTTCCGGGCGCGGGGCGGGTGCGCAGCGTCGAGCGACGCGACGGGCGCTGGGTGGTGGTGACGACCGCCGGCGTGATCGACGGCGATTGAGGCTCGCTTGTGCGCGCTTGTGGGCTGCGCGCGGGGACGCGCGCGGTCCAAGTTTGCGCGGTTCAAGTTCGCAGGCTTGAATAATGGACCGCGCGCGTCCTCGCGCGCATTAAGCCTCAATCACGCGGCCTGCGGCGCGTCGTCGTTGTCCGTGCGCGGCGCGCCGGCGGGCAGGCGGCAGAGCATGTCGATCAGCGCACGGTCATGCAGAAGCACCATGCGCTCGCCGGGCTTCAGCCAGGATGTGGCCTCGCGCGCGGTGCGCGCATCGAGCAGTTTGGCTTCGGCCATGGCGCGATTGGGATCGATCTCGCCGCGCTGGCGACCCTGCGCGGGCGGCAACAGGCTTTCATGGGCCGCGCGAAGGCGCGCGTCCTCGCACAACGCAAGCAAAGGATCGCTGACGCTCACCGCGCGCTCGAGGTCGCGAGCGATTTCCTCCGCGCGCACAGCCACGCCAGGGCGTTCGCCTTCTTCGGGCGTGACGAGCAGGCCCATGCGGCGCATGGCGAGGCCGACCGACAATTTGCCGCTGAGCCAGGAGAGGAAGATCGCCAGCAGCAGACCCGCGATCGTGGGCGACATCCAGGCGACCAGCGAGGATGAGATCATGAGGCCGGTGACGAGCGTCAGCAGTCCAAGCGCCACATGGCTCCAGTGGCGGCGCACGATGTCGCGCAGGGGGATCGAGCCGTCGTCGCGCCGCTGCGGCGTCCAGCCGGTGTCGCGGCCCAGAAGAATCTGCATGACCGAGCCGGTCTGGATCACCATCATGATGGGCGCGATGAGCGCGGCGAAAATGATCTCCACAAAGGCTGAGCCCACGAGGCCCGCTGCGCCGCCGCAGGCGCGGCGCGTGGGCGCGCGGAAGATCGCATAGGCCAGACCCATGGCTTTTGGCGCCAGCAGCACCGCCATGGTCACGGCGAATAATTTCAGCGCGCGCTCATAGTCGAAACGCGGCCAATCGGGGAAGAGCGCGAATTCGTGGGTGAAATATTCCGGCCTGATATAGGCCGACTGCACGACGAGCAGCATGCCCACGATGAGGCTCGCCATCCAGATCGGCGAGGAGAGATAGCTCATCACGCCGGTGGCGATGTGCTGGCGACTCGACAGCCGCAGGCCGCTCGCGCCGATCACGCGCAGATGTTGCAGGTTGCCCTGACACCAGCGACGGTCGCGCGCGGCGACGTCGATGAGCGAGGGCGGCCTTTCCCCATAGCTGCCGCGCAGCGTGGGCAGCATATAAACCGAATAGCCGCCACGCAGCATCAGGGCGGCCTCGACGAAGTCGTGGCTGAGGATGTGGCCGCCGAAGGGCGGACGTCCGCGCAGATGCGGCAGGCCGCAGCATTGCGCGAAAGCCTTGGTGCGGATGATCGCGTTATGGCCCCAGTAATTGCCGCTGCGGCCCGACCAGACGGCGAGGCCAGCCGCGATGACGAGGCCATAGATGCGCGCGGCGAATTGCTGCAGGCGCGCGAAGAACGTGTTGCGGTTGATGATGAGCGGCAGCGTCTGGATGATGCCCGCGTCGGGGTCGGCCTCCATGGCGGCTGCGAGCGTGAGCACGCATTCGCCGGTCATGAGGCTGTCGGCGTCGAGCACGAGCATGTAATCGTAGGCGCCGCCCCAGCGGGTCACGAAATCATCGATATTGCCGGCCTTGCGGCTCACGTTTTTCGGGCGGTGGCGGTAATAGACGCGCGCATCTGGGCCCAATTGGTCGCGCAGCGCGACGAAAGCCTGTTCCTCCGCAAGCCACACGTCCGGGTTCGTGCTGTCGGAGAGGAAGAAATAATCGAACTGGCTGGCGTTGGGGCTCGCCTCAACCTCCTCGCGCAGCGCCGCCATGGCGGCGAAGACGCGCGCGGGCGCCTCGTTGTAGATCGGCATCACCACGGCCACCCGGCCCTTGAGCGCGGGCAGGGGCGCGCGCTCGCGTCGGGCGGTCACGAGAGAGACGAAGCCGACGATGGCGCTGGTGAAGGCGAGCGCGATCCACGAGAAGTTGATCACGAAGAGAATGAGCAGGGCCCATTTGAGCGGCGTGATGGGGCCGACGTTGACGACGCCGTACATCTCGCGCGCGCCATAAGCGGTGAGCGCGAGCGCGCCGAGGAAGACGAACAGGCGCGCGATGCGCGTGCGTGTGGCGTGGGGATCGGGGCCGCGGCTGCGCGCCCGCGCAGGGTCGAAGGCGGTGAGCGATTGCGCCGGCATCTCCATGCGCGATTCCGGCGGCGGCGCGTAACGCGCCGCGCCCTCAAGGGCGGCGGTCTCTTGGTCTGCTAGGGCGTTCGTCGTCACGGCGTCCATCTGTAGAGCCAGGTTTCGCTGATCTGTCTGCCGGCCGTCTCAAGGATCAGCCGCAATTCCACGTTCGGTTCGGCGCCGGCCTCGACGTCGAAGGTGACGCGCGCGGCTTTCTGCTCGCGCACGTGAACGCAGCGCAGGTTGGAGACCTGCGCGCTCGAGGCGTAGGCGCGTGGCGTCACGTCGGGCGTGGCGCCCGCGTCCGCGAGCATGTCGCCGGTGAACTCCACGAGAAAGCGGCGACGGCGCGCGTTGGCGGCGGCGCCGGGCACACGGCCGCTGCGCGAGAGCGCGGCGACGGCGAGGGGCGGGCGCTCGCTGGGCGACCATGTCCAGAACTGACGGTATGCGAAGGATTGTTCGGCGTTCGCGGGCAGGCTCGCGCGCGGACGCCAATAGGTGACGATGTTCTGGTTCACCTGCGATTCCGCGGGGATTTCGAGCAGGGTCACATGGCCCGGGCCCCAATCGCCGATCGGTTGCGTCCACACGGTGGGGCGCGCCTCCCAATGGGCGTCGTCGTCGCGGAAATGGGAGAAGTCGCGGTCGCGCTGAACCAGGCCGAAGCCGCGCGGATTGTCGTCGACGAAGGCGGAGGCCTGCAGCGTTGCGCGGTTGGCGACCGGACGCCAGATCCATTCGCCGCCGCCCGACAGCATCTGCACGCCCGCCACGTCATAGACGTTGGGGCGCACGTCGTCGCCGCGCCGGCGCTCGATGGGGCCGAAGAGATAGGTGCCCTGAACGGTCGCAAGCCCGATGTGATCGATCGCGGCGCGGGTGAACAGGGTCGATTCCGTATCCACGATCGTCGTGTCGCCCGGACGCAGCGTGAAGCGGAAGGCGCCCGTGACGCTTTCGGAATCCAGCAGCGCGTGGATGACGACGGCGTTGGCGGCGAGCGCGGGCCGTTCAATCCACACTGCGACGATATAGGGAAACTCTTCGCTCTTGTTCAGATCGACGGGGCGGATCGCAAGCGCGCGCGCGGCTGCGCCGAAAGGCTGGTTGCGCGCGCCGGTCTGGAAATAGCCCGCGCCCTGAAACAGCATGGCGTCGCGCAGCTCGCCGCTGGGCGTGCGCTGCATGAGGCGAAAGCCGGCGAAGCCGACGTCGCGCTTGTCGGCGGGCGCGGGCGCCTTGCCGAAGTCGAACTCGTTTGAATCATAGGCGAGCCTGCGGACGATCCCGTCCTCGACCAGATTGATCTGCAGATTGTTCGTGAAGATGAATCCGCGATGGGTCGGCTCGAGAGAGAAACCGGTCTGCTGCGCGTCCCACACAAGGGCGCCGGGCTTGCGGCGCATGGTGGAATATTGCTCGAAGTTCACGCCCGCGAAGGCTTCCGACAATTCATGCGGAGGCTTGCGCCAGGGCTGGCGGGAGAGCGCGCGCGCAGCCTCCAGCACCTGCGTGGGATCGAACCGGGGGGGATCGCCAGCGGCAGGGGCGCCGGGGGCGGGGGAAGACTGCGCCTGCGCGGCGGCGGGCGCGAACGGGGCCTGCGTCGCGAGCCCCGCCATCGCGATTTTCAACAAGTCTCGTCTTACCAACATGGAGGCGCTGCGTCCCGGCTCGCGCCGTCATGGCTTTGGCGCGGCGCGAGTGTATAGCAGATTGCGGCGGCCGCGCGACGACTTTCCGGCGAGGCCGCGGCCGCTGCGGCCCTGCGGAAAATCCAGCCGGGCGCCGTAAGGGCATGACGCGCGTTTTGCGCTGACCTGCGCATCGGCTTCGGCTAATCGTTAACCATGATGACGAGGCCGGAGATTCGTTCATGACCCAGAACAGCGTGCGCCCGGGCGCGCAGGCCCGCTCGCTTTTGGTCGTCGTTCTGGCCGCGGGCGAGGGCACGCGGATGAAATCGGCCACGCCCAAGGTCCTGCACCAGGTCGCCGGCCGGCCCATGCTGGCCCATGTGCTCGCGCAGGCGATTGGCGCCGGCGGCGGCGCCGGGGACGCGGTCGCCGTCGTCGTGGGGCCGCAGCGCGAGGACGTGGCGGCCTGCGCGCGCGCCTCCGCCCCCGGCGCGCAGACCTTTGTGCAGGCGGAGCGGCGCGGAACGGCCCATGCGGTTCTGGCCGCCCGCGCGGCCATTGCGCGCGGCTATGACGACGTGCTCGTTGTGTTCGCCGACACGCCGCTTCTGCGCACGGAAAGCCTCGCCGCCCTGCGGGCGCGCATCGCCCAGGGCGCCGCCGTCGCGGCCATGGGCTTTGAGGCGCGCGATCCAACCGGCTACGGGCGCCTCTTGCTGGAGGGCGGCGAGCTCGTCGCCATTCGCGAACAGAAGGACGCAAGCCCGCAGGAGCTGGCGGTTCGCGCCTGCAATGCGGGGATCATGGCGCTTGACGGGCGGCGCGCGCTGGAGCTGCTGGACTCCGTGGGCTGCGACAATGCGCAGAAGGAGTTTTACCTCACCGATTGCGTGCAGGCGGCGCGGGCGCGCGGTCTCTCCTGCGCGGCGGTCTTCGTTGAGGAAGAGGAGGCCATGGGCGTGAACGACCGCGTTCAGCTCGCCGCGGCCGAGGCGGCCATGCAGGGGCGGCTGCGCGAGGCGGCCATGCGCGCCGGCGCCACGATGACCGCGCCCGAGACGGTCTTTCTGAGTTTCGACACGAAGATCGGGCGCGACGTGCTGATCGAGCCCCATGTGGTGTTCGGACCCGGCGTGGAGATCGCCGACGGGGCGACGATTCATGCGTTCTGCCATCTGCAGGGCGCGCGGGTGGCGCAGGGCGCCAATGTCGGCCCCTTCGCACGGCTGCGGCCGGGAGCGGATCTTGGACCGGACGCGAAGGTCGGCAATTTCGTGGAGATCAAGGCCGCGACGCTGGGCGCCGGCGCGAAGGTCAGCCACCTGAGCTATATCGGGGATGCGCAGGTGGGCGCGCAGGCCAATGTGGGCGCCGGCGTCATCACCTGCAATTACGACGGCTTCGGCAAATTCCGCACGAATATCGGGGAGGGCGCCTTCGTGGGCTCGAACTCCTCGCTGGTCGCCCCCGTGACCGTGGGAGCGGGCGCTTATGTGGGCTCGGGCTCCGTCGTCACGCAGGACGTGCCGCCGGATTCGCTGGCGGTGGCGCGCGGTCGCCAGGTCGATAAGCCCGGCTGGGCGGCCGCCTTCCGCGCGCGCCAGACGCCGAAGCCGAAGGGCTGAGCGGACGCGGGCGGGCGACGAAAGCGTAACCTCAAGTAACGAAATTTGAGTTGAGCGGGCGCGCCCCGCCGGGCTACGGCTCTGGCGCGCCTTTTTTCGGAAGACCCGGCGAGGTCGCCACGAACGGAGCGGAACATGTGCGGCATCGTCGGAATCATCGGTCGCGAGCCGGTCGCCTCGCGCCTCGTGGAGGCGCTGAAGCGGCTCGAATACCGCGGCTATGATTCCGCCGGCGTCGCCACGCTGGAAGGCGGGCGGCTGGCGCGCCGGCGCGCGGAGGGCAAGCTGCGCAACCTCGAGGAGCGGCTTGCGCGCGAGCCCCTGCGCGGGGTGATCGGCATCGGCCATACGCGCTGGGCGACCCATGGCCGGCCGACGGAGAACAACGCCCATCCCCACGCCACCGAGCGGCTCGCCGTGGTGCACAACGGCATTATCGAGAACTTCCGCGAATTGCGCGAGGAGCTGAGCGCGCGCGGCCATGTCTTCGCGACCGAGACCGACACGGAAGTGGTCGCCCATCTCGTCACCGATGAAATGGGCAAGGGGAAGGGACCGCGCGAGGCGGTGGCCGCCGCGCTTCCGCGCCTGCGCGGGGCTTTCGCGCTCGCCTTCGTGTTCGACGGGCAGGAAGATCTGCTGATCGCCGCCCGGCAAGGCGCGCCGCTCGCGGTCGGCTATGGGGAGGGGGAGACCTTCCTCGGCTCCGATGCGCTGGCGCTTGCGCCCTTCACCGACACGATCACCTATCTCGAGGATGGCGACTGGGCGGTGCTGACGCGCGACGACGTGGCCTTCTTCGATGCGCGCAATGCGCCGGTCTCGCGCCCGCGGCTGCGCACGCAGGCGTCCGCCTTCCTCATCGACAAGGGCAACCACCGTCATTTCATGGCGAAGGAGATCCACGAGCAGCCCGAAGTGGTGGGCCGCACGCTCGCCCATTATCTCGACATGTCGCAGGGCTGCGTGCGCCTGCCCTTCGATCTGCCTTTCGACGCGAGTCGCCTGACGCGCCTCACGCTCGTCGCGTGCGGCACGGCCTATTACGCCGGGCTCGTCGCCAAATATTGGTTCGAGCGCTATGCGCGCATTCCCGTCGAGATCGACGTCGCCTCCGAGTTCCGCTATCGCGACCCGCCGCTGGATTCCGATGGCCTGACCATCGTGGTGTCCCAATCCGGCGAGACCGCCGACACGCTGGCGAGCCTGCGCTACGCCAAGGAGCAGGGGCAGAAGACTCTAGCCGTCGTCAACGTGCCGACCTCCACCATCGCGCGCGAATGCGACGCGCCGGCGCTCACGCTCGCCGGGCCTGAGATCGGCGTCGCCTCCACCAAGGCTTTCACCTGCCAGCTCGCTGTGCTCGCCTGCCTCGCCATCGCGATCGGGCGCGCGCGCGGCGCGCTTTCGAACGAGCGCGAGTCTGCGCTTGTCTCGCAGCTCATCGCCGTGCCGGGCCTTCTGGCGGAGGCGATCAAGCGCGAGCCGAAGATCGAGCAGGTGAGCGCGACGCTCGCGAAAGCCTCCGACGTGCTTTATCTCGGGCGCGGCGCCAGCTTCCCGCTCGCCATGGAAGGCGCGCTGAAGCTCAAGGAAATCTCCTACATCCACGCCGAGGGCTATGCCGCCGGCGAGCCGAAGCATGGTCCCATCGCGCTCATCGACGAGACCATGCCCGTGATCGTCATCGCGCCCCATGACGGCGTGTATGAGAAGACCGTCTCCAATATGCAGGAAGTGGCGGCGCGCGGCGGACGCATCATCCTCATCGCCGATAATCGCGCGGCCGACGAGGCGGCGATCGACTTCCACGCCGTGGTGGCGATGCCGGAGATGGCGCCCGATTTCGCGCCCATCGTCTATGCCGCGCCGGCGCAGATGCTCGCCTATCATACCGCCGTCATCATGGGCAAAGACGTGGATCAGCCGCGCAATCTCGCCAAGTCTGTCACGGTGGAGTAAGCGGCGGACGCATTGCGTCGAGCCGCGCGCGCCCCTAATCTGCTCCTAACTCGACAGGGGAGGAGCCCATGATCCGCGCGCCGCGCGCCGCAGCCGCTTTCGCTGCGGCGGCCTTCATCGCCATTCCGGCCATCTCGACCGCGCCCGCCTTCGCGCAGGGTTTTTATGCGGGCAAGCAGGTGGAGCTTCTGATCGGCGCGGACGTGGGCGGGGGCTATGACGTCTATGGACGCACGCTCGCCCGCGCCTTGCCGCGCCACATTCCCGGCCAGCCGACCATTGTTGTGCGCAACATGCCCGGCGCCGGCAGCGCGGTCGCCGCAGGCCAGCTCTACAACGTCTCCGCCAAGGACGGCTCCGTCATCGGCTCGCTGATGCCCGGCGCCATCCTCGACCGCATTCTCAGCGACGGCGCGAAGGCGAATTTCGATCCGTCGAAATTCATCTATCTCGCGAGCGCGGACAGCGGCACGCGCGTGTGCATCACCTATAAGTCGGCGAAGGCGCGCACCTTGCAGGACGCGCTCAAGGAGAAAACCATCGTCGGCGCGTCAGCCGCCGGCGGCGCCACGCGCGATTATGCTTTCATGGTGGCGAAAGCAACCGGCGCTCAGTTCAGCGTCGTCTCCGGCTACAAGGGTTCGGCCGACATTTTCCTCGCCATGGAGCGCGGCGAGTCGGAGGCCATGTGCGGGCTCGACTGGAACAGCCTGAAAGCGCAGAAAGGCGACTGGCTGCGCGACGGCCAGCTCAGCGTGATCGTGCAGCTCGCGCTTGAGCCCCATCCTGAACTCGCCGCCCGCGGCGTGCCCGAGATCTGGCCCGCCATCAAGAGCGAGACCGACCGCAAGGCGGTGGAGTTGATCCTGTCGCAGCAGGTGTTCCTGCGCTCCTATATCACGCCGCCGGGCGTGCCGGCCGAGCGGGTCGCGATCCTGCGCAAGGCGTTCGACGCCGCGCTCGCGGACAAGGATTTCCTCGCGGAGGCCGAGCGCCTGAAGATCGACGTGAATCCGTCGCCGGGCGAAAAGGTGCAGAAGCTGATCGAGACGCTTTACGCATCGCCGCCCGATGTGGTGGCGCGCGCCAAGGCTTTGATCGCGCCCTAGAGGAAGGCGTTCAACGCTTCGAGCGTCGCCTGCGGGTTCTCCTCCGCCACGAAGTGCCCCGCGTCCGCGATTTTCGCGCCCTGCGCATGCGGGGCGAAGGTCGTGCGCCAGGCGTCAAGCGCCGGGGCCGCGCTCGTCAGGAAGAAGTCGCCCGAAAGCGCCAGCACCGGCGCGTCGATGACGCGACCGGCCGCAAGATCCTGTTCGTCGGCTGCGCGGTCGAGCGTCGCGCCGGCGCGGTAATCCTCGCAGAAGGCGTGGATGCGCGCAGGGTCGCGCCAGCCGTCGCGATAGGCGGCGAGCGCGCGCGCGTCGAAGGCGCGCAGATTGCGCTCCAGCGTCCAGCCCATCATCAATCGCTCGAAATAGGCGTCGGGGCCGATCCGCGCGATCTCGCGTTCAGGCGTCGGCGCCTCCTGCGCGAGAAAGGCCCAATGGGCGGCGGGCGTCACGCCAGCCTCGATATTGCGCCATACGCTCGCCGTCGGAAGGATGTCGAGCAGGGCGAGTTTTTCGATGCGGCCCGGCTGGTCGAGCGCAAGCCTGTAGCCCACGCGCGCGCCCCGGTCATGGCCGACGAGGCGGAAGCGCACATGGCCGAGGGATTCCATCACCCGCACGCAATCAGCGGCCATAGCGCGTTTGGAATAGAGCGCGCCGCCCTCGCTGCGCGGCGCGGCCGACCAGCCATAGCCGCGCAGGTCCATCGCCACCACGCTGAAGCGGCGGGCGAGGTCGAGCGCGATCGGCGCCCACATGACATGGGTTTGGGGAAAGCCGTGCAGCAGCAGGAGCGGGGGGCCCTCGCCGCCGGCGCGGGCGAAGATGCGGCCGGCGTCACCGTCGATCCAATGGGCTGCGAAGCCGGGGAAGAAGTCATAGCTCATCCCATCTCATCCATGATCTGTTGCAGGTCGCGTCCGCCAGCATAACGCGTGAGCGCCTCGACGCGGTCCTCGATCGAGGGATGAGAGGAGAAAAAGTCAGCGAAGCCTGCGCTGGGGTTGGCGATGCACATCTCCATCAGGCCCGAGGGAACGCCGGGCAGTTCGCCCTTGCCCTCGAGCTTGCGCAAGGCGGAGATCATGGCGTCGGGATTTTTGGTCAGCTCCACAGCGCCGGCGTCGGCGAGGAATTCGCGCGTGCGCGAAAGCGCAAGCCTCAGCATCAGCGAAAGCGCCCAGGCGCAGCCGACGATGAACAGGGCGAAGACGATTGCGATGGTGGCGCGGCTGCGCTCCTTGCGCGATCCGTCCGTCCCCTGTCCCGGCAATGGCAGGCCGCGTCCGTCGCGCACGAAGCGGAAAAGCAGCTCGGCGAAGAAGGTGACGACGCCCGCCACGATCATCGCGACCACCATCATGCGCACGTCGCCATTGCGGATGTGCGTCAGCTCATGTGCGGCCACCGCCTCAAGCTCTTCGGGCGTGAGCAGATCGATGAGCCCGCGCGTGAAGGTGATGGCGTATTGACCCTCGTTCACGCCGGAGGCGAAAGCGTTGGGCTCCTCAGTTTCGAGGATCGCGATGCGCGGCGTGCGAAGGCCGCGCGAGACGCACAGCGTCTCCACCATGTTGAACAATTCGGGCGCTTCGGCGCGTTGCAACTCCTGCGCGGGGAGGGCGAGGGCGATGATGGCCTTGTTGAACCGCCATGCGATCATCACCCACACCAGCGTGCCCACGGCGACATAGGGCGCAGATTGCAAGAAAGGCTGGACGGCGTCGCGCAGCATCGTGCGCAAATCCGCCGGCTGCGTCATGGCGAGATAGATCAGCCCGCCCGCATAGGCCAGCGCATAGATGAGCGCGAACAGGGCTACGATCAGAATGATCGAGCGGCGCCTGTTTGCTGCGATATGGGTGTAGAGGCCGAATGCTTGCAACATAGCGCGACCTCTCGCGGCCGCGCGATCAGAACTTCACCGTCGGCGGCGCTTCCAACCGCTTGCGGTCGTCCTCGCCCACGTCGAAAAACTCGCGCGGGGCGAAGCCCATCGAGGCGGCGAACAGGATCGTGGGGAACGCCTGCTGGGCGGCGTTGTATTCGCTCACCGCATTGTTGAAGAAGCGGCGCGCGGCGGCAAGCTTGTTCTCGATGTCCGCGAGCTGTTCCTGCAACGCCTGAAAATTCGTGTTCGCCTTCAGGTCGGGATAGGCCTCCGCCAGCGCGAGCAGGCGGCCGACCGCGCCGGTCAGCAGGTTTTCCGCCTGCGCCTTCTCATGCGCGCCGCCGCCCGCGCCCATGGCGGCGTTGCGCGCAGCGATCACCGCGTCGAGCGTTCCGCGCTCATGGGCCGCATAGGCCTTCACGGTCTCGACGAGATTGGGGATGAGGTCGTGGCGCTGAGTGAGCTGGACGTCGATGTCGGCGAACGCCTGATGGGTGCGCTGGCGCAGGGCGACGAGCCCGTTATAGGCGCTGACCAGCCAGACGAGGGCGAGGGCCAGAAGTCCGAGAACGATCCACAAGCCCATCGTCATCTCCCGTGCGCGCTTCGCAGGCTGGAGCGCCGCCGCAGCATATCGCCGGACCGCCCCCAGCGCCAACGCGAAACGGGAGGCAGGGTTCTTCAGACGCGAGCTTTGGCCGGCGCAGTTAAGGAAACCCTGCGGATTAGAAGCGGCGATGTGGAAGAATGGCTCCCCGAGCAGGACTCGAACCTGCGACCGTTCGATTAACAGTCGAATGCTCTACCAGCTGAGCTATCGGGGATCACGCCGAAGCGGGACGCCGCGCGTATAACAAGCTCGCGGCGCTTTGCAAAGCCGTTTTCCGGATTTCTTTTCCCGCGCCTGCGCGCTGCGCCGCCTTGCGGGCGGGCCGGCGCGTTGCTATGGGAGCACGTCGGGCGCGTCCCGCAGAGGCCTCGTGGCGGAGTGGCTACGCAGAGGACTGCAAATCCTTGCACCCCGGTT